>NZ_OZ388079.1:2045928-2727904 GCF_977993705.1 Pacificispira sp. HM-600 | reverse complement strand
ACGACGTGCCCGAAGATGATCGGGTCGCTAACCTTCATCATCGTGGCCTTGAGGTGCACGGAGTACAGCACGTCGTCGGCTTTGGCGGCATCCTGCGCCTCGGCCAGGAAAGCGTCGAGCGCCTTGCCCGACAGGAATGTCGCGTCGATGATTTCGCGCGGCAACACCTTGAGATCGCTCTTCAGCACCGTCTCGGTACCATCCGTCGCCGTGTGACGAATGGTCAGGACATCGTCGTGTGCGGCGACCCAGGACTTCTCGTTGCTCTTGAAGTCGTCGTGACCCATGGTCGCGACGCGTGTCTTCGACCCGGCGGGGAACGGCTTGTTGGTGTGCGGGTGCTTGCGGGCGTAGTTCTTCACCGACAGGGGCGCGCGACGGTCGCTGTTGCCCTCGCGCAGCACGGGGTTGACGGCCGATCCCTTGATGCGGTCGTAGCGCGCGCGCACGTCCTTCTCATCGAGGCTCGTGGGCTCGTCGGGGTAGTCGGGGATGTCGTATCCCTGCGCCTGCAGTTCGGCGATGGCCGCCTTCAGCTGCGGGATCGAGGCCGAGATGTTCGGCAGCTTGATGATGTTCGCCTCGGGGAGCGTCGCGAGCCCGCCGAGCTCGGCCAGCGCGTCGCCGACCTGCTGTTCGGGCGTCAGCTTCTGCGGGAAAGCCGCGAGCACGCGAGCCGCGAGCGAGATATCGCGCGTCTCGACGTCCACGCCCGCCTGACGCGCGACGGCACGCACGATCGGCAGAAACGATGCCGTTGCGAGGGCCGGGGCCTCATCGGTGTGGGTGTAGATGATGGTCGATTCGGTCACCAGAAAGTCTCCATTCACGTCTTGTCCACCCTATCCCACGCGCCCGAAATGTATCTCGACGTCGAGATAGTTGACCGTCGCCGACGCCCGGGAGAACGGCCTCGTGAACCCTCGTTCAGCGCGGGATGTTCATGGCGAAGACACATTCCGCAACATCGAACTGTGGGCACTCACACGATGAGCCGTTAGCCTGTCGCTATGGCTGAGCTGCGATTGGTTGAACTGTCCGCGTCCACGATCGTGGCGGTGAACAACCTGTCCCTGAAGCCCGGGCAGGAACAATTCCTCGCGCCGGTGTCCTACGGCGTCGCGGCCACCGTCGCCGACCCGACCACGTCATGGCAGCGCGTTGTCGCCGATGGCGACGAGGTCGTCGGCTTCGTCAGCGCGAACTTCGACGACGATGCCTCGATCGACTACTTCCGCTCGGTGCTCTGGCGCATCAACGTCGACGCCGACGACCAGGGCCGCGGCGTCGGACGCTTCGCCGTGAAGTCGCTCGTAGAAGAGGCGCGCTCGCGCGGTCTCGACCACGTCAACGTCATCTACGAGGCCGGCGAAAACGGGCCCGAGGCGTTCTTCCGCCGCGTCGGCTTCACGCCCGTGGGCGAGACGGAGTACGGCGAGGTCATCGCCCAGATCCGCATCTAGCGTCACAGGACAGACAATCGTTTCGACTCGCTGCGCTCGCTCAACGAGCGGGGGTACGCCGGTCGTTGAGCGAGGCCCGCAGGGCCGAGACGAAACGCATCACGGGGCGGTCAAGAACTCCAGCGCGGCATTCCGGAAGTCGCGTGAGCCCGGGGTGTTGAAGTGGTGCCGGCCCGGGATCTCGGCGAATCGACCGTTCGGTGTGGCTTCCGCCAGAACGCGTGAGCGCTCGAGGATCGCGTCGTCGCTGCCCGTGGCGAACAGGATCGGCTGGCGCGGCGGATGCGCGGGGTCGGGGTCCGCGTCCCCCAGCCGCATGCCCTCGGCGAGCGCGATGAGCGAGCGCAGGTCGTTGCCCGCCACCCGCTCCGAGAGCGTGACGTAGTTGCGGGTGACCTTGTCGCTGATCTCCACGCCGTCCTCGACGAACGCCCGCGCTTCATCGAGTTTCAGGCGCCCGAGCGGTGTGCCATCCGGAATGCCGCCCAGCACCGCACGTGAGACGCGGTGCGAGGCCTCGACCGCGAACTGCCACCCCACACGCGCGCCGAGCGAATATCCGACGTAACGCACCTCCTCGACCAGGTACGTGTCGAGGACGATCTCGAGGTCCGCGAGGAAGTCGTCCATCGTGTAGGCCCGCGGCTCGTGGGGTTTGTCGCTTGCCCCGTGACCGCGCTGATCGACACCGATCACGCGGAAGCCCGCCCGGGTGAGGTCGCGAACCCAGCCCGTGTCGACCCAGTTGTCCCGGCAGCTCGAGGAGAAACCGTGGACGCAGAGAACGGGCACCGCATCTTCGTCGCCCCACGTGTACGTCGCGATGCGGTAGCCCTCCACCGACATCACGAACTGCGGATCGGTCATCTCGGTCAGCACTGGTGAGGGAACGCTCATGGCACACAGCATCCCACGCGTCCGGCCGCCGCCACGAAAGCTAGACGAGGGTCTCGCGCCAGGCCTCGTGCAGCTTCGCGAACCGCCCCGTACCCGCGATCAGCGCCCCGGGGGTGTCGTCCTCGACGATACGGCCGTGCTCCATCACCAGAACGCGGTCGGCGATCGCGACCGTCGACAGCCGGTGCGCGATGATGATCGCGGTGCGGTCAGCCAACAGGTGCTGCAAGGCATCCTGAATCAACCGTTCGCTGGGCATGTCGAGCGACGCCGTCGCCTCGTCGAGGATCAGCACGGCCGGGTCGGCGAGGAACGCCCGCGCGAACGAGATCAGCTGACGCTGACCCGCCGAGACACGGCCACCGCGCTTGTTCACGTCGGTGTCGTATCCGTCGGGAAGTGCCCGGATGAAGTCATCCGCCCCAACCGCCCGCGCGGCCGCCTGAACCTCTTCGAACGTCGCCTCGGGCTTGCCGAAGGCGATGTTGTCGGCCACCGAGCCGCTGAAAAGGTACGCCTCTTGCGTGACCATGACGATCGCGCGGCGCAGGTCCTTCGGGTGCAGGTCCCGCAGGTCCACGTCATCGAGGGTGACGCGACCCCGGGTGGGATCGTAGAAGCGCGAGACGAGCTTGGCCAGCGTCGACTTGCCGGCGCCCGTCGTGCCGACGAGCGCAACCGTCTGGCCCGCCGGGATGTCGAGCGTGAAGTCGGGCAGGATCGTGCGGTCGCCGCCGTAGCCGAATTCGACTCCATCGAAGCGCACGTGACCGCGGGCCTTCCAGAGGTCGACCGGCTTGGTCGGATCGGGCACCGTCGGCTGCTCCTCGAGCACGCCCGACACCTTCTCGAGCGCAGCCGTCGCAGACTGGTACGAGTTGAGGAAGAACGCCACCTCCTGCAGCGGCGAGAAGAAGTTGCGGACGTACAGCACCGCGGCTAGCAGGACACCGACGTCGAGGGCTCCGCCGGCGATACCGGCGACCCGAAGTCCGCCCCAGAGCAGCACGAGCGCGACCGACATCGCCGCGACGGCCATCAGCCCCGGCTCGAACGTTCCGAACAGACGGATCGACCGGATGTTGACGTCGCGGTACTGGCTGGCGAGCTCGCCGAAGTCCTCGTCGTCGCGCTTCTCGCGCCGGAACGCCTTGACGGCACGGATGCCCGTCATCGTCTCGACGAACTTCACGATGACCTGCGCGCTCACGACGCGCGACTCGCGGTAGACCAGCTGCGAGCGACGGTAGAACCAGCGCATCAGCAGCCAGAGCGGCACGCCCATCACGACGAGGATGATGCCGGACTGCCAGTCGAGCAGGACGAGCGCGATGAGCGTGAACCCGCCGTACAGCAAGCCCGACACGAGCTCGTTCAGACCACCGTCCAGCAGCTCGCGGATGGAGTCGAGGTCGCTCGTCTGGCGCGAAATGATGCGCCCAGACGTGTACGACTCGTGAAACTCCAGGCTGAGCAGCTGCGTGTGGCGGAAGATCCGCATGCGCAGGTCCAGCATGATCGTCTGTGTCAGACGAGCCGTCACGACGACATACCAGCCGATCAGCACCGCCCCACCGATCGCCGAGAGGATGAACACCGCGACGACGCCGATCGTCGGCATCCAGTCCGCGCGATCGAGCACCGCGGGCAGTGCCGTGTCGATTCCGTACGCGATCAGGGCGGGGCCGAGGACCCGCAGCGCGGTCGAGACGACGAGCACCGTCGCCGCGAGGATCAGGTTGGCGCGCACGGGCGAAAGCAGCGACCCGAGCAGACGCAGCGACCGGCGACGGATCTGCCGACTCTCGGCCTGCGTGTAGTCCGAGCGGTCTTCGCCCTCGGTTCCGGTGACGGTACTCACGGATTCACCCCTCCGAGGCCGGCAACACCGGGCCCCTGACGTTCGACGATCGATGCGGCTGCCAGGGGGTCGGGCTCGGCGATCGAGGCATCCGAAATCGGGGCCGGTCCGTCGGCCGTGACCGTATTCGCTTCCGATTCGAGACTCGAGATCACATGCCGGTAATGCTCGCTCGTGCGGAGCAGTTCGGAGTGCGTGCCGACGCCCGTGATCCGCCCGTCCTCGAGCAGCGCGACGCGGTCGGCGAGCGCGACGGTCGAGGGCCGGTGCGCGACGATCAGCGCCGTCGTGGTCTCGAGCACACGACGAAGTGCTGCCTCGACGAGTGCCTCGGTGTCGACATCCAGGGCCGAGAGCGGGTCATCGAGCACGAGAACGGCGGGTTTGGCGGCCACCGCCCGGGCGAGCGCCAGGCGCTGGCGCTGACCGCCCGACAGGCTCAGACCCTCCTCGCCGATGATCGTGTCGACACCGTCGGGCAGCTCGTCCACGAACGTCGCCTGCGCGACATCGAGCGCCTCGCGCAGCACGCGCTCGGCCTCGGCGCTGCCGGGTTCGAGGTCTTCACGCCCGAGCAGGACGTTCTCGCGCACGGTCGCGGAGAAGAGCGTCGCGTCCTCGAAAGCCATCCCGATGTGCCCGCGAAGCTCGTGCAGCGTGAGCTCGCGAACATCCACGCCATCCAGTTCCACCCGTCCGGCGGTCACGTCGTAGAGACGCGTCGGCAGCGTCGTGAGCGTCGTCTTGCCCGAGCCGGTGAGCCCGACGAGGGCCATGGTCTCGCCCGGCTTCAGCACCAGGTCGATTCCGTCGAGCAGGTCGCGTTCGCCGTCCGCGGCATCCTGATACCGGAAATGCGCGTCACGGAACGCGAGTTCGCCACGGACTTCCGCCGCTCCTCGCGGCCGCGCGGGATCGATGATGGTGTTCTCTTCATCGAAAACCTCGAACAGGCGATCCGTCGCGGTGCGGGCATCGAGCAGGAACGAGAACAGGAATCCAATCGACTCCATCGGCCACCGCAACACGGTCGCCATGGCGAAGAACGCGAACAGCTCGGCGACGCTCAACTGGCCGAGCTGCGCGAGCACGATGCCCGCGGCCAGGCAGAGTGCGAAGGCGATCTCGGGCAGCAGCACGAGCCAGAACCAGATCACACCCACCGCGCGGGCCTTGTTCAGCTCGGTTTCGCGCAGGCCCTCGGCCTGGCTCGCGAACTTCTTCAACGCGTGACCGCCCCGGCCGAACGCCTTCAGAACGCGGATACCGTGCACGCTTTCCTCGACCGCCGTCGCGAGGTCGCCCGCCTGATCCTGGCTCTGCCGGGTGAGGGAGCCATAGCGCTTCTCGAAACGGAAACCGGCGATCCAGAGCGGGATCGAGCAGAGCACGAAGATCGTGCCGAGCGCCCAGTGCCAACGGAAGAGGATGACCGAGCCGACCAGGATCGTCAGGACGTTCACGACGAGCAGCACGAGGCCGAACGCGAGCCAGCGCCGGATCAGGCTGATGTCCTGCATCATGCGACTGAGCAGCTGCCCGGACTGCCACCGGTCATGGAACGCGACCGGCAGGCGCTGCAGACGCTCGTAGAACTGGGTACGCAGGTCGTACTCGACCTTCGTCGCCGGACCGAGAACGAACCAGCGCCGCGCCCAGACCATCACGGCCTCGAGAAGTCCGAGGCCGAGCACGACGACGGCGCCCCACACGATCTGCCCGGTGTCCCTCGACGCGATCGGGCCCGCGACGATGACCTCCAGGGCGAGCGGGATCGTGAGGGCCAACAGGCTTGCGATGAGGGCGCTGACACCGCCCAGCACGAGGCGCCCGGCCACCGGGCGGGCGAACGGAACGAGGCGCGCCAGTGCGCGTGGCGTTGACAGCTGAGCGGTCGACGATTGAGGCGTTGGGGTCGGAGCTGTCGAAGTCATGGTCCTTTTGGGCGTGCAGAATCGCCGAGTCGGCGCGACGGAGCGGAAGAGCTGCAGCGCACGGATCCCGGTCGGAGGCGCGGTGCGGGCAGCCTTTCAGGCTATGCGCCCGCGCGGCGCGAGGCAAGCATCAGACCGCTACCCGCGCTGGATGCGGGCCCGAGCCCGCCGGTTGCGACGAGATCAGGACGACGGGGGCGAGACCGAAGCCTCTCCTCGTTCTCGGGCGAGCAAGCTCGCCTTGACAGGCAGACCCCAGGCGAAACCCCCGAGCGATCCATCGCTGCGTAGCACCCGGTGGCACGGCACGAACAGGGCGGGCGCGTTTCGCGCACACACCGACGCAGCGGCCCGAACGGCCGTCGACGAGCCGAAGGCGGCGGCGAACGCGCTGTACGTGAGCGGCTCCCCCGGCACGATCCGGCGCAACGCACTCCAGCCCTTCAGCTGAAGCTCGGTGCCCTGCTGCCGGACGACGACATCGTCCAGGGCGCCGAGGGCGCCGCCGTAGTACGCGCGCGCCACGCCAGCAGCGTCGAGCTGGGCCTCGCGCACGGAGCTGGGCCGGAGGGCCGGGTGAATGCGAGCGATGACAGCGGAGGCATCCGTCGTCCAGCCCGACCCGAGTACGCGCTGCTGCGCGTCAGCAACGACGACGAGGGGGCCGTCCGGGGTGTCGACCGTCTCCATGAGGGCGGTTGCGAGGTCGGTCATGCGGGCTTGCCTTTCGTGTGGCGTAAATCCGGAAGGAATATCGGGGGCAGATGGGCCGAAGCGGGCCCTAATTCGGGGTTTCGGGGGCCTGGTTCCTTCGAGATTTTCGCCCCGGCCCGCGCACCGGCCGCGGGAAGGTCCGCGGCCGCGCGCCACAGATGCCCGGTCAGGTACGACCGCCACGGCGCGAACGGCGCGACACGAGCGGTCAACTCACGGGGATCGCTAGGCAGACCGGCGCGAACAGCGCCCGTTCGCACGGCCACGTCGCCCGACAGGAACACATCGGGGTCGCCGGTCACACGCATCCGCACATAGTCGGCGGTCCAGGGCCCTACTCCGGGCAGCGCAAGCAGTGTCACGCGCTGCGCCGCGGGCTCATCCCCCGGCCCGAGATCGAGCTCACCCGACGCGAGGGCCGCGGCGACGGCCGTGATGGCGCTGATCCGGGCACGGGGACCACGCAACACCTCGGCGCCGTGCTCGGCGATCGCGGACATCGTCGGGAACAGCCGCTCGGTTCCTTCCCAGGGCTCAACCGATTCGCCGAGCTCGTGGGTCAGTCGCGTGAGCGCCGTCCGCGCGGCGACCACGGTGATCTGCTGACCGACCATCGCCCGGATCAATATTTCGTGCGGATCCGCGGCACCGGGCACCCGCAGCCCGGGCACGGCTCGCACGCGCTCGGCGATCAGCGAGTCGGCAGACAGCGCCGCATCGATCGCGAGCGGGTCGGCGTCGAGATCGAAGAGCCGCCGCACCCGGGCCACGAGAGAGGCGAGGTCCGCCGGGCGGGCGACACGGGCTTCAAGCACGAGCCGCCCCTGCGCGGGCGCATCGCGCACCCGGAACCACGCCGGCCCACCCGGCAATCGCAGGGTACGAGCGAACGAATCGGACGACGAGACCTCCACCCCCGGAACCGCCCGCGCCGACATCCACGCGAACAGCCCCGCGGCATCGAACGGCAGCCGGTACGGCAGGGCGAGACGGATGTTGCCCCCAGCCTCGGGCGCCACCCCGGCCCGCGTGCCGCGCGCGCGGAGCTCGGTCGGGGTCATTCCGAACACCTCGCGCACCGTGTCGTTGAACTGCCGAACGCTCGAGAATCCAGCCGAGAACGCGACGTCCGCAGCGGTCAGGTCGGTGCCGACGAGGAGCATGCGAGCGGCGTGGGCACGCTGCGCCCGGGCGAGGGCCAAGGGCCCGGCGCCGAGTTCGGCCGCGAGCATCCGGGTCAGATGCCGGGGCGAGTACCCGAGGCGCGACGCCAGTCCCGGTACTCCCTCGCGTTCGATGACCCCGTCGGCGATGAGCCGCATCGCGCGTCCCGTGGCGTCCCCGCGAAGATCCCACTCCGGCGAACCCGGCGCCGCTTCAGGAAGACAGCGCTTGCACGCGCGGTAGCCCGCCTCGTGTGCGGCGGCAGAGGTAGCGAAGAACGACACGTTCGCGGGCTTCGGGGTGCGGGCCGGGCAGCTCGGGCGACAGTAGATTCCGGTTGTCCGCACGGCCGTCACGAACTGCCCGTCGAAGCGGGTGTCGCGCGACGAGATCGCGCGGTAGCGCTCGTCGAAGGTCATCGACGGATGCCTCGGCAGAGCACTCAAGGACTGCTTCATGCCCCCAGCCTGACACGCCCCGGGGCCACCCGCTCGCGGAAATCGGACACGGCTGCGCGAGCGTGCGACGCGCACGCTTCGACAGGCTCAGCGAGCGTACGCCCCCTGAGCTTGTCGAAGGGTGCGTACGCTCGCCCTGCTCAGTGGAAGAAGTGCCGCTCGCCCGTGAAGAACATGGTCACGCCCGCGTCGCGCGCGGCCTGGATGACCTCGTCATCGCGCACGGATCCACCGGGCTGAACGATCGCCGCGATGCCCGCATCGAGCAGCACCTGCGGGCCGTCCGCGAACGGGAAGAAGGCATCGGATGCGGCGACGGAACCGCGTGCGCGGTCCCCCGCGCGATCGACCGCGAGGCGGCACGAATCGACACGGTTGACCTGACCCATCCCGATCCCGACCGTCGCGGAGTTCTTCGCCAGCACGATCGCGTTGGACTTCACGGCGCGGCACGCCTTCCACGCGAAGATGAGGTTCGTCATCTCATCTCCCTCGGGCTGCGTGCCCGAAACGAGCTCCCAGTCCTTAGCGACCGACTCGATGTCGTCGGGGAACCGGTCCGCGTCCTGCAGCAGAAGTCCGCCGGAGACGAGGCGGACATCCATCCGCTCCTGCTTCCAGTCGGCCGGAAGCTGCAGCAGCCGCAGGTTCTTCTTCTCGGCGAAGACCTCGAGGGCCTGCGGCTCGAAGCCGGGCGCGACGATGACTTCAGTGAAGATGTCGCGCAGGTTCTCGGCCATCTTCAGCGTCACCGGGCGGTTCGCGGCGATCACGCCGCCGAACGCCGAGACCGGGTCGCACTCGTTCGCACGCAGGTGGGCGCTGGCGATCGGGTCAAGCGCGTTCGGAGCGCCGACGGCGATGCCGCACGGGTTGGCGTGCTTGATGATCGCGACGGCGGGCTTGACCATGTCGAACGCAGCGCGCAGGGCCGCATCTGCGTCGACATAGTTGTTGTAGCTCATGCCCTTGCCCTGCAGCTGCGTCGCCTGCGCGATGCCGTGGCCGCCCGTGCGGGTGTAGATCGCGGCGCGCTGGTGCGAGTTCTCGCCATAGCGGAGGGTTTCGAGGCGCTCGGCGCGGATCGTCAGATGACCCGGCAGATCCTCCCCCTCGGCGAGGGTGCCCTCGGCGAACCAGGTGGCGACGGCGGAGTCGTAGGCCGCGGTGTGCGCGAACGCGCGCGCGGCGAGCTCACGGCGCTGTCCGAGGCTCGTTCCGCCCGACGCGACGGCGTCGATCACTGCCGGGTACGACGAGGGCGACACGACGATTGCGACGTTCGCGTGGTTCTTGGCCGAGGCGCGGACCATCGCGGGACCACCGATGTCGATCTGCTCGACCACATCATCGGCCTCGGCCCCCGAGGCAACGGTCTCGACGAACGGGTACAGGTTCACCACGACGAGCTCGAACGGCGCGATGTCGAGGTCGGCGAGCTGACGCTCGTGGTCTTCCAGGCGCAGGTCGGCGAGCAGGCCCGCGTGCACGCCGGGGTGCAGGGTCTTGACCCGCCCGTCGAGTGACTCGGGGAAGCCCGTCACTGCCGCGACATCCGTCACCGCGTAGCCAGCGTCGCGGATCGTTGCCGCGGTCGAACCGGTCGAAACGATCTCGACGCCCGCATCGGCGAGGGCCGCGGCCAGTACCAGCAGGTCGGTCTTGTCGCTGACGGAGACAAGCGCGCGGCGAACGGGAATGACATCGCGGTCGCGGTAGAGGGACTTGTCGTGGCTCGGTCCGGCCATGGGGGTGCTCCTTTGCGGGGACGGTGGTCCTGGTGACAGATGGGGTGAAATCAGGTGGAGGATGCGACGGCGAGATCGAGCTCACCGGCTCCGATGCGGCGGACGACATCGATCAACAGGCGGCGTTCGACAGGCTTGATGCGCTCGTGCAGGGCCGCCTCGTCGTCGGTCGGCAGGACGGGCACCCGCTCCTGGGCAAGGATCGGTCCGGTGTCGACCCCGTCGTCGACGACGATGACACTCGCGCCGGTCTGTTCCGCACCCGCAGCGAGCGCGTCGCGGACGCCGTGTGCGCCCGGAAACTCGGGCAGGAAGGCCGGATGCGTGTTGACGATGCGCGGGGCGTACGCGGCGACGACAGCCGGCGGCAGCAGGCGCATCAGCCCGCTCAGCACGATCAGGTCGGGGTTCCACACATCGAGTTGGCGCAACAGCTCGTCGCCCCACGCCTCACGCGAATCGAAGCTCGACCACGGCACCAGAAAGGTCGGGATGCCGAACTCGTCGGCGTGCGCGAACCCCTCGGCCTCACGATCGGCACCGACGACGATGATCCGAGCCGGAAAGCCGGCACCATTCGCGGCCTCCAGCAGCGCGCGAAGGTTAGATCCCGTGCCCGAGATGAGGACCGCGACCGTGAGCACCGGGCAAGTCTACCGGGGCCGGGGCGACGCGCCCGGGGCGATCACCCCTGAACGAGAGGCGCGATGGGGGCGGTCGGCTGATCATCCTCGATGACGAACGCGCGGTCGCGCGTTTCCGGCGTCGCCGCGACGGGCTGATCCCCGTGTCCCCCAGGTGGGGAATCGTCCGCCGAACGCTCGTGCGAGAGCGGTGACAGCAACAGGATGGCTGCCCCCACGAACACCTCGACGCCGATCGCGAAGGCGAGGGGCCCCGCCTGGGGGCCGACGTCTGCGAGGCGCCCGGGCCCGATCGCCCCCGAGGCTGCGATTGCCATTCCGGCCGTGGCGAGGGCCGACACGACCGACATTGCGAGGGTTGTCACGAGACGCGGCGCGATCGCATCCGTGGGCCCGTCGGCGACGGCGTGCAGGCGGGAGCGGGCGAACCATCCGCCCAGCGCACCCGCCGCGACGGGGATGAGCGCGACGAGCAGCAGCCACGCATCGGACGCGTCGGGCACGGCGCCCAGCACGGGAATCGAGGGCACCACGGCCAGATCTGTGCCGACCGGCGAGACGGTGCTGCCCGTGCCGATCGCGAACCCGGGGCCGGCAATCCACGAGATGGTCCACACGATGAGCGTCGGGATATAGGCGACCTGGCCCAGGGTGACGACGATCGCACCCAGGATGTCGACGTTACCGGCCTGATACAGCGCGGCGATCTCGCCACCCGACATCGCCACGGCACCCGCGAGCACGACGGCCCCCACCCCGATCAGTGTGGCCACGGTGACGGCCACACCGAGGGCCGTCGCGCTGATGACCGCGTCGGCCGCGCCGCGGCGCTCGAGGGCGTCCCGGAACGTGTCGACGGCACCGTCGTCACCGTTCCGCCAGGCCGAGACGATCCCGCCGGTCAACACCGAAACCGCGTACAAGGCCGCCGGGATGACGATGGCCTGCCACAGGACGGATGAGACGACGTCGGTGTTGGAAGTGAGGGCGATCACCGTCGAGAGCGCCCCCGCGACGAAAAGCGCCGAGACGAATCCGGTGAACCACGCGCCCGAGCGCGCCGCGCGGGCGCCGGAGCGAACGCCGAAGATGATGGTGAAGGCGGCGAAACCGAGGGGCGCGAGCGAGAAGGCGAAGGATGCGGCATCCGACGAGATCCCGGCGGCGATGAGTGTGTCGGGGAGCGTCACCTGCAGCGGCACGAGGTTGCCCGCGTGCCATACCGCGGCCGTCGAGGGCCAGAGCGCAGCCCAGTCGGCGGTACCCCCCAGCCCGAAGACCCACAGGGCCGTGAGGGGCGCGGCGATCACCGCGAGTCCCCCCGCGACCTGGATGAGGGCGTCGAGCGCGCTGAGCAGGGCGACGATGAGGCGATGCATGGCGTCCTCGACCCTACCCGCGGCGGCTGCGGCGCCCTCCCAGGCTCGCCCGGACATTACTCCGGCGACATCGTCTCAACGGGGCTCGGCGGGCGCGCCCGCAGCCCGACCGGGCACATGCCACCGGAATATTGTCCGCGGGCGGCGCGCCGCCACACGAAGAAGGGCGGATGCGGCGGCTGTGGCCGCGGCATCCGCCCTTCTTGGTGTGAGTGCTAGAGCGCCTCGATGACCTCGCGCATGAGCGCAGCGGTCTCGCTCGGCGTTTTGCCGACCTTGACCCCGGCAGCCTCGAGGGCTTCCTTCTTGGCCTGCGCGGTACCCGCCGAGCCGGAGACGATCGCGCCGGCGTGGCCCATCGTCTTGCCCTCCGGGGCGGTGAAGCCCGCGACGTAGCCGACGACCGGCTTCGTGACGTGCGCCTTGATGTAGTCGGCCGCGCGCTCTTCCGCGTCGCCGCCGATCTCACCGATCATGACGATGGCCTTGGTCTCGGGGTCGGCCTCGAAGGCCGCGAGCGCGTCGATGTGCGTCGTGCCGATGACGGGGTCGCCGCCGATGCCGATGGCGGTCGAGAAGCCGAGGTCCCGCAGCTCGAACATCATCTGGTACGTCAGGGTGCCCGACTTCGACACGAGGCCGATCGGTCCCTTCCCCGTGATGTTCGCGGGGGTGATTCCGACGAGTGCCTCGCCGGGCGTGATGATTCCGGGGCAGTTCGGGCCGATGATGCGCGTGGCGTTGCCCTTGCTCTGGGCGTAGGCCCAGGCCTCGGCGCTGTCACCGACGGGCACACCCTCGGTGATCACGACGAGCAGCGGGATCTCGGCGTCGATGGCCTCGAGCATCGCGTCCTTCGTGAAGGCGGCGGGAACGAAGGCGATCGAGACGTCCGCGCCGGTCGCGGCCATGGCCTCGGCGACCGACGCGAAGACGGGCAGCTCGACAGCGTTGCCCGAGGCATCCGTGTGCGAAACCGTCGTGCCGGCCTTGCGGGCGTTGACACCACCGGCGACCTGGGTGCCCGCCTTCAGCATGAGCGCCGTGTGCTTGGTGCCCTCGCCTCCGGTGATGCCCTGGACGATGACCTTGGAGTCTTTGTTGAGGAAGATCGACATTTCTCTGCAGTCCTTTGATCCGTGGGTCAGACGTTGGCGAGTTCGGCGGCCTTGTCGGCGCCCTCGTCCATGGTCGAGGCCAGCGTGACGAGCGGGTGGGCGTAATCGCGCAGGATCGCGCGGCCCTCGTCGACGCGGTTTCCGTCGAGGCGGACGACGAGGGGCTTGGATGCCGTGGCACCGAGCGTGTCGAGGGCGCCGACGATGCCGTTGGCGACCGCGTCGCAGGCGGTGATGCCGCCGAAGACGTTGACGAACACGCTCTTGACCTGCGGGTCTCCGAGGATGACGTCGAGGCCGGCGGCCATGACGGCGGCGGATGCTCCGCCACCGATGTCGAGGAAGTTGGCCGGGGTCACGCCGCCGTGGGCTTCACCCGCGTAGGCGACGACGTCGAGCGTCGACATGACGAGCCCCGCGCCGTTGCCGATGATGCCGACCTGACCGTCGAGCTTGACGTAGTTGAGGTCGTTCTCCTTGGCCTTGGCCTCGAGAGGGTCGGCGGCGTCCTTGTCTTCGAGCGCATCGTGGTCGGGGTGACGGAACGCGGCGTTCTCGTCGATCGAGACCTTGCCGTCGAGGGCGATGATGTCGCCCTCCTCGGTGAGCACGAGCGGGTTGACCTCGACGAGTGTCGCGTCCTCGCCCTTGTACACGTCGTAGAGCTTGACGAAGACATCCGCGACCTTGGGGGCGAGCTCGGCATCGAAGCCGGCGGCCTGCGCAATCTCGAGGGCCTTCGCTGCATCGATACCCGTCAGCGGGTTGACCTCGATGCGGGCGAGTGCCTCGGGCTTCTCGACGGCGAGCTGCTCGATCTCCATGCCACCCTCGACGCTCGCAAGGCTGAGGTAGGAGCGGTTGGCGCGGTCGAGCAGCACCGAGAAGTAGTACTCGGTGGCGATGCGCGCACCCGCCGCGACCATGACGCGCTTGACGATGTGGCCCTTGATGTCGAGGCCGAGGATCTGCTGCGCAGCCTCGAAGGCCTCTTCGGGGGTCTTGGCGACCTTCACGCCGCCGGCCTTGCCGCGGCCACCGACCTTGACCTGGGCCTTGACGACGACGACACCACCGATCTTCTCGGCAGCCGCCTTCGCCTCCTCAGCGGTGTCGGCGATGATGCCCGCGAGAACCGGCACCTCGTACTTCTCGAATAGGTCTCGTGCCTGGTACTCGTAAAGATCCACGTTGCAGTCCTTCGCTGTCGCGCCGGGGGATTTCTTCGAAAAGAGTCTTGATGTCGAGAGATCGACCAATCCCCGAGCCTACTACTTGGTCGGGTGGGCGGCAGACGCCGGGCACCCGCTGAGTGAGTCTCCGGGCGGCCCGTCGAGTGGGGTGAGGTCCTCGACCGCGGGGCCCTCGATGCGCGTCCCGTCGGGTGCGAAACGCGAGGCGTGGAGCGGGCAATCCCAGGTTCGGTCGGCGTCATTCCACGCCACGATGCCGCCCAGATGCGTGCAGACCGCGCTCACCGCGCGCGTCTGCCCGTCGACACTCGAAACGGCGACCGGATGTCCGGCGCGCTGCGCGACGACGCCTTCCCCCTCGGCGGGGCGCGGCACGGGCACACTCGCGCTCTCCGCCCGCAGCCATCCCTTCGCCGCTTCCGCACCGACCAGTGCGTTCTCGCGCGCGCCTCGTGCCAGGTCTGCCGGAACGGTCAAACGCGTGCCGAGCGCGATCATCCAGGACGCCCGTTCACGGAACGGCACGCGCATGATCTCCGACGTGAGCCGGATGGCAGCGGCCGGTCCGTTCGTCAGGCCCCACTTGGCGTATCCCGTCGCGAAGCGCACGCGCCCGAGGGTGCGGGGCATGACGCCGACGAAGGGAACGAGGTTGTGGGACTCGTAGTCCTGGGCCGACCAGCGCACCACTTCTTGCGCTCCGGGGAAGTGCTTCTGGGTCCAGGCGACGAGCTCGTCGATCTCCGCGGTGTCCGAGAGCGAGCGGCCGACCGGATGACCGTTGCCCCCGACGATCAGGCGTGCTGCGCCCGCGGGCCCGTCATCGGCCGTGACCGAGCGCACGGAGCGCACCGGTCCGTCGATCGAGAGGAACATGCCGTCCGGGATGTCCCCGTCATAGTCGAACGCGACGCAGTGCGACCGCAGACCGCGTGTCTTGGCGAACGTCAGCCCGCGGTCCATGATGGCCGTTCCGGTTGCGAGCACGATCCGATCCGCACGGAGGGCTCCCGCATCCGTCCGCACGAGGGGTTCCGGAACGGCGTGCACGGACCGCACTCGGGTGCCCGTGTGCAGAGTGCCGCCCGCTGCGACGAACGCCCGAGCGAGGGCGTCCGTGAGAGCGACCGGATCGACCGCGAGTTGACTGTCCAGCGCGGCCGCCGCCATCGCGGGGAACGGCGTTGCGAGTTCTCGCTCGTCGGCGCGCCGCATGTCGAGGCCGGCCTCGCGTCCGGCTCCGATCTCTGCCTCGATGGCTTCCAAGCCCGCCCGCGATGGCGTGTACGAGTACGCGGTGCGGTGTGTCGTCGACACTCCCGCGTCCTCCGTGAACTCGGCAAGCCATTCGGCTCCCGCCCGGTTCGCGTCGACATAGGCGCGCACGAGGGACGCGGAATGGTGCCTGCGCAGCGTCGAGAGCGTGCTGCCCTGCAGCAGTGAGACCTTGCCCGTGTTCGATCCGCTCGCGAGTTCTGCGATCTCGCCCGCTTCCACGATCGCAACGTCTCGCCCGAGGGTCGCCAGCATGAGACCGGTCGACAGCCCCGTAATGCCGGCCCCGACAATGACGACCTCGTGCCGTGCCGGAGCGAACGGGACGGAGACGGGCGGGGCGGTGCGGTCGAGTTTCCAGAGCGGGGGCATGAAACCAGCACACCTCGCGACGACGGATGAATCAACGGGGTTGACAGGGGGGCGCGACTCGCGGGCCGCTCTGCGACTGCGGGTCTAGGCTCAATACCGTTCAATTAGATGAGGATGGCTTCGTGGGGTGGTCTGTCGGGTTGGGGCCAGTTTCGGTGCCGGGCGCGTTTGACGTGCCAGCGGGTGTACTTGCGCTTGACGACGCGGGGGTTGGCGCGAGGGCGTCGCCTGGGCAGGAGCCGGCGGACAAGTTCGCCGATGGCGTGGGCCCAGAGCCGGACGATAGTGTCTTCGGCGTCAGGGGGGAAAAGCGCCCTGCTGGGCGATGGAGCGGCGGCTGATCCGGAGCGCGGTGACGAAGGAGATCCTGTGGGGGTCGTGGCCGGCGTGAGTGGCGGCATCGAGCATGAGGGTGCGGATCGCGTAGTGGCAGCACAGGTGTCCCCAGATCTCCTGGAGCACGAGATCGGGGGTCTTGGAGCGCAGCACCTGGCGGGGCCCGCGCTGATGGGTTTTCAGCTCGTCGAATGCGGTCTCGATCTCCCACCGTTGCGCGTACGCGGCGGCCAGTTCGGCGGCGGGAGCCTCTTGCGGGTCGAGGATCGTCGTCAGCAGCCGGTAGGGGCCTGCCGTGTCGCGTCCGTCCTCGATCGTGTACTCGACCACCCGGACGGTGACGCCCCGCTCGCGCTTCCGGTCGGTGCGTGAGTCGAACACCTCGGCCAGGTACGACCCGTCCGGCAGATCCTCGATCGCGTCGAGCTTGAGGTTGTCCCGGACCCGCCAGAGCAGGTCCGTGTCTGTCGCGGCGGCGGTCTGCCAGGCGGTGAAGGAGTAGAAGCCACGGTCGGCCAGGCACAGCATCCCCGGGGTGAGCCGGTCCAACAACTCGGCGGACAGCGCTTTCTCGCTCGTCGCGTACGGACCGCTCACCGCGTCGAAGATCGCATGGGTGCCGCACTCGGCGAGGGCGACCACCCTCGCCTGCGGGAACGCGGATCGTTCCCCCTTCATCACCCCGGGGCGCCCGAAGTGCTCGTCGTTGGCGGGTGTGTCAGCCAGATCCAGGCAGGTCCCATCGATCGCGACCAGCCGGCGCCCCGCCAGCCAGCACCCCGCAGCGTCCGGCCCCGCCAGAGGCTGCGCGACCCGGTCGAACAGCACCGCCATCGGCTCGGAACCCAGCCGGTCGCGCGCGTGGGAGATCGCTGCCTTGTTCGCCAGCCGCACCGGCGCCTGCTCCCGATCCGCCCACGCGATGCCGTCCGAGATCAGCGCCAGCACGTCCTCATACGACCCTTCCGAGTGCAGCGCCATCCCCATCGCGAAGTACACCACCGACCGGGCCGGCAACGACCTGCGCCGCTGCTCCGTCCGGCCGCACTCCGCGATCACCGCATCGACCAGACCGGCGGGGAACACCTTCATCAGCAACCCGACCGACACCAGATCCGGCAACCGCCGATCCGACTCGGGCTTCCTCCAACCAGAACGAGGCATACCCCAAAACTACACCGATGTAACTCTAATTGAACGGTATTGGCACTAAAGTGGCACGAGTCAGGAGGCCACCCTCAGGCGCGGCGTTGAACTCGTAGGTCAAACCCAACGCATGCGGCTCAACCTCTGCCAAGGCATTGCAATTGAACGCGGAAACCTGCAACGCTCCCAGCTCCACGTCATCAGTGCCCTGATCTGTCGTCGCTGGTGGCGGTGTAGACCCGCCGAGCCTGACCTGCGCTGCGCCGAGCCCAACCTGTGGTGTAGGAGGCGCCGATCCACGGTAAAAGGATGCCCCAGGAGGCGACGCAGTCTCCTCTGGGTGGGCGGTCATGGTCGTGGTTCTGTGGGTAACTCTAACGCTGTACTACGCTTCATAGTAGTTATATTACGTCCGGTCCTAGCTGAACCTGCGATTGAGGAGATTCGTCGGCCGCTGCGCGGCGGGATCGGACTTCGTTGCGAATACCGGTTTCAACTTGCGCACCCCGCGGACACCGGCCTTCCGCATGAGTCGCTCGGTCTGGTCCCGCCCAATTGACCAGCCCTGTCGTTGCATCAGCGCATGCATCTTCGGCGCCCGTAGATGCCGTAGTTCTCCGCACGCAGGCGGGCGATCTGGCACCGCGAAACTCTCCACTACTCCAAGCACCGGGCTCGCCAGCGCCCCGTTGCTTGGCATCGTGTTCGGCTGGGCTGAGCCTTCCCGGCGTGGCCCGACGCTTTCCGCGATCGCCGCCTAAGCATCGGCCCAGCTCAGCCCTAAGCGCAGCGCTCCTCACCGCGGTATACCCCGTGGGCTCGGGCTGCCGTTCCGCATGCTGGCGGTCGGGCTGGGCCCTGAGATAGCCGCTGTCGCCCTTCTGCGACGCCACATCCCCATCAACATCGTCGGCGGGCTTACCACGATTACTATTGGGGCATCCATGTTCAGGGGGTCTGAACGCAAACCCTCTGCTCCGTGCAGGATTTCAAGTGTGGAACGGTGCTAGCGAAATGAGTCTCACGACCGGCCGACCCAAGCGTTCACGCTGGCCGCTGATCACCGCCATCCTCGCCCCGCCAATCGTCGCCGGGGCGATCCTGGTGCCGACACTTATCAACAGTGGCCCCGCGCCGCAAGACATGTGGGTTGGCGCCACCAGCTACGGGCCCTCGAGCACCGCCCCTGCTGCTGACATCCAGGTGGTCCACAACGCCCTGCATAACATCGGCGCGCAGTGCCTCGAGACTGACCCCGACATGGGCATCATCGCCGCGGACGTTGACGAGATCATCGCGTTCTCGGCTCGCTACCCGACCGGCCGGTTTCCCATCGACGACGAGACCGCCACAGCCTCATCACTGCTGTTGGTCACCGAGAGGGCCGTGAAGAACTGCGCCCCGCAAGAAATAGAGGCTCTCGACGCCGCCCGATCAGCCTTGCCGTAGTCGCCGTGGCCAACTAAAACGCGAGTAATTCTCGCAACCATGTCGCGCAACCGACAGCTCAGAGCTGTGCACTCGTCGACCGTTCTGAGGCACTTCCTGAGCTGATCACCTACAACGGGCCGGCGCAGTCGATGCGGCCCGACGAGCTTGACGGGTAGCCAACTCGGGCCGAGCGCGTTCGCCTCGCAGCGACTATAGGAGCGTCGTGCTGCACATGGCGATCGGAGTGTGAGCGCTGCCGCCACGTCAGACGGCCTCGGACCGTGCAGCGGCCTTCGCGCCGATGCGCCGCCGATTCAGCTCGCGTGAGAACGGATCGTGGAGGTGCTGGTCGACGTTGAGAGGCACGTTCGCTGCGGCGAGCAATTCCTCCTCCGCGGTCCGAGGCGCGGGGTCACGCACCCAGCTCACTCGCGCATGCCGGTGCATCCAACCCACGAGAACTGGCCAGAGTGTTCGAAGTCGGGACGGCGCCGAAAGAAAGCGGCATTTACGCCTGGTGGTTCACGCCGGGTGCGTTACGGGTGCCCGCACGCGAGTATGCGGCCACGGACGAATTCGACTTGCTGTACACCGGCATCTCGCCACGCAAGCCGACCGCCGCGGGCAAAGCCAGCACCGGGAACATCCGCTCGCGGCTCCGCTCGCACGCGAAGCGAGACGCTTCGTGGAGCACGTGCGACGAAGTGGTCGGCGATGCCCTCGATCAGTGGCGCGCTGAACAGCGGGTTGAAGGCGAACGGCTCGCGGAGGAACTGCTGGGCAGTCGTGCCGCCGAAGCGCTCGACGTGAGTTCGTCGCTGTGCCCGGTAGTCGCCGACCGTCATGGTGAACCCTTGCCGAACGACACGGTCGAAGGCCTCTGAGCCTCCTAGCGCTTCGAGGGCCGGTTCAAGCTCGGGAGTCCACTCGAACGGATAGTGGCTCCCCTGAAGCAGCGCGGCGTGGAGAGCGAACCCGACGGACACCCACTGCTCCACGGAGCAGCCGAGCAACTCCTTCTGCCAGCTCGATGTCATGACCTCGGGAACGTAGCCCTCCTGAAACTCCGTGTCGCGGAAGAGGGCGACAGCCCGCGCCCAATGCGCCCCCGCGTCGGGCGCTTGGAAGGGTATTTGCGAGTAGATGAGGCGTAGGACCGTGGCGAACCCTGACCCCGGCTCCCCGAGGCTCGGATGTTCAAGGTTGAGAAACATCCAGCACATCCGTCGGAGTTCGTCCGGTGTTGGCGCGCCGCCTCCCGCCGTGCCCCATTGCAGGAACGTTGCCGCGACCCCGGCGATGTCCCACGGGAGGAAAGGCTTCACCCGCCCGCGTTCATCTGTGGGGTGGCCGTCCCACGCTCTCGACGCGACGCTGAGCATCTGGAGCGACGCATCGCGGTCGAACCGTCGGCAGAAGGCCCGCAGGTCTTGATAACGAGTAGCGCCCTCGATGGCGGGGGCGGTCACGAGTCATCCCGGGTTGGCAACTCCGAGGGAACCAGTGCGGCATCGTCCGGGTGGAAGTACAGCTCAAGCTCCGCGTTGTGGACGGTTCGCGCGTTCAAGCGCTTTGCCCACGTGTCGTTTCCTTCGACCTCGCGGTCGAACGCCCCATTGAGGAGAGCTCTTGTTTAGGCGTTTCTGGCGCACCTGGACCATCTGAGCTATTCGCCGAACACCATCAAGGCCTATGCCCATGACCTCCAAGACCTGTTTGGGTGGCTCGGCGACACCGGCCTGGATTGGCGGAATGTGCAGTTGCAGGACATCGGCGAATGGGTCGCCTGGTTGCGGGTTCCCCGGCGGCTGCGCGGCTCGGGCATCCCGGTTCTCCCGACGGTGGAGAGCGCTGTCTCGGAGCGGACGTTGCAGCGCAAGCTGGCGGCTGCCTCGGCGTTCTATGACTTCCATCTACGCTCCGATGTTGGGGTGGAGCTGGCGTTGTCACAGTGGACGCCGGGCTCGCGCCGTGGCGGCTTCAAGGGCTTCCTCGTGCACGCCGAGCGCGGAGCCCGGCGGCGGGAGATCCGAGCGATCGAGCTCGCCGCCGAGGCGGGCACCCCGTGGCTGCGCGTCGCCGGTATCAAGCTCGTGCTCGACGGCGTCATCGACGCCTGCACGGCGGCGATGCGGCATCCGTACGCCGACGGCTCGAACGCCGCACCCATCTGGCCGCTCGACGACCTCGCGCCTGTCGTCGTCGCAGCCGACGCCGCCGGCCTGCAGATCGCGATGCACGCGATCGGCGACGCGGCGAGCGGCATCGCCCTCGACGCCCTCGAGCACGCCCACGCCGTGAACGGCGACCGCCACCGGCGCCACCGCATCGAGCACCTCGAGTACGCCGACCCGGCCGACATCGTGCGGCTCGCGCGACTCGGCGTCACGGCGTCGATGCAGCCCGTGCACGCCGACCCGGCGATCTGGGCGAACTGGGCCGCGATGCTCGGCGACGAACGCGCCGACCGCGGCTTCGCCTGGACCGAGTTCACGGATGCCGGCGCCCGCCTGGCCTTCTCGACGGATGCCCCGACCGCGCCGCACGAGGCCCTGCCCAACCTGTACGTGGCCGCGACCCGGCGCTCCGCGCTCGACGGATCGTTCCCGCCCAGCCACCCCGAATACGCGGTGCCCCTCGAGGACGCCGTCGTGCACGCGACGCGCGACGCGGCGGCATCGTGCCTCGACGACGACGTGCGCGGCAGCATCGCGCCCGGCCTCGCGGCCGACTTCGCGGTGCTCGATCGAGACCCGTTCACCGAGGGCGCGGAGGCGCTCCTCGAAGCGCGCGTCGTGCGCACGGTCGTGGCGGGGGCCACCGTCTACGAAGTGTGACCCGTGGCGGCGTCCGATCCGGTCAGCGGACCGCAGTGGCGTACCTGGCCGGGTCGGCGTTGAAGCTCTCTGCGCATCCGTTCGAGCAGAAGTAGTAGGTGCGGCTTTCGTACTCGGTGCTTCCGGCGGCGGACGCCGGGTCGACGCTCATACCGCACACGGGGTCGGTGACCTTCTGGGACATGTGTTCCTCAATCTCTTCTTCTTCGCGTCCGACCTCCACTACAGGGTCGGTGGCTGGGATCCGGGCGGCATCGGGGACGGTCGGCGGGGTGAAGCTGCGAAGCCTGTTGGCGTTGGTCACCACGGACAGCGAGGACAGCGCCATCGCCGCTGCGGCAAGCATCGGGCTGAGGGTCCAGCCCAGCGCCGGGTACAGGAGGCCGGCGGCGATCGGGATGCCCGCGGCGTTGTAGAAGAACGCGAAGATCAGGTTCTGGTGGATGTTGCGCATCGTGGCCCGCGACAGGTCCACCGCGGTCACCAGCCCGGACAGCGCCCCCGAGATCAGGGTGATGTCGGATGACTCGATGGCCACGTCGGTGCCGGTGCCGATGGCGGAGCCGACGTCCGCCTGGGCCAGGGCGGGGGCGTCGTTGATGCCGTCGCCGACCATCCCGACCACGCGGCCCTCGCCCTGCAGCCGTTTGACCTCCGCGGCCTTGTGCTGGGGCATGACCTCCGCGAGGACCCTGCCGATGCCGACCTGCCGGGCGATCGCCGCGGCGGTGGCCCGGTTGTCCCCCGTCATCATCACCACGTCGATCCCGCGGGCACGCAGGGCCGCGACGGCGGCGGCGGAGCCGTCCTTGACGGTGTCCGCGACGCCGATCACACCGGCGAAGCGGCCGTCGACGGCTGCCAGGATCGGGGTCTTGCCGTCGGCGGCCAGCCGGTCGTCGTCGCCGGATTCCGCCGGGATGCCGGCACCGGCAAGCAGCCGCCGGTTGCCGACGAGCACCTCCCGGCCGCCCACCAGGGCGCGCACGCCCTGCCCTGTGACGGAATCGAACCCGGCCGCCTCGGGCAGCTCCATGCCGCGCTCGGCCGCTCCGGCCACGATCGCCGTCGCCAGCGGGTGCTCGGAGGCCCGCTCGACAGCGGCCACCAAGGTCAGCAGCTCGGCCTCGGAGAACCCTTCGGCGGGCAGCACGTCGGTCAGGGCGGGAGCGCCCCTGGTGATCGTGCCGGTCTTGTCGAGCACCACCGTGTCGAGCTTGTGGGCCGTCTCTAGTGCCTCTGCGTCGCGGATCAGGATGCCGGCCGTGGCCCCCTTGCCGGTGGCCACGGTGATCGACAGCGGCGTGGCCAGCCCCAATGCGCAGGGGCAGGCGATGATCAGCACCGACACGGCGGCAACGAGCGCGAAGACGAACGCCGGCGGCGGACCGGCCAGCTCCCACGCCACGAAGGCCCAGATGGCGACCGCGATGACCGCGGGCACGAAGTAGCCCGAGACCTTGTCGACCAGCCGCTGGATCGGGGCCTTCGACCCCTGCGCCTGCCGCACGAGCGCGATGATCTGTGCGAGCATCGTGTCCGCGCCGACCTTGGTCGCCGTGTACCGGAACGAACCCGTCTGGTTGATCGTGGCCCCGATGACCGTGTCACCGGTCCTCTTCGTCACCGGAATCGGCTCGCCGGTGACCATCGACTCGTCCACCGCGGAGGCGCCGTCGAGGACCTCTCCGTCGACGGGCAGCTTCTCCCCGGGGCGGACGACCACGACATCGCCTCGGACCACCTGGTCGATCTGGACCTCCAGCTCCTGCCCGCCGCGGATCACTCGCGCGATGCGGGGCTGAAGCCCGATCAGGGTGCGGATCGCCTCCCCGGTCCCGGCCTTCGCCTTGGTCTCCAGCAGCCGGCCGAGCAGGATCAGGGTGATGATCACCCCCACCACCTCGTAATAGACCTCCCGCGCCTCTGCGGGAAGGGCGCCCGGTGCGAATGTGACCACGAGGCTGTAACCGAACGCGGCGATGGTGCCCAGCGTGATCAGCGAGTTCATCTCCGCGGTCCGGTGCGACAACGCCAGCCACCCGGTCTTGTGAATGGGCCAGCCGGTGTAGAAGAACACCGGCACGATCAGCAAAAGCTGGAAGAAGTCGTTCATCAGCAACGGCGGCACCCACGTGGCACCGAACAGCTTCACCGCCATCACCGCGAAAAGCACCGGGAAGGTCAGAATCGCACCCAGGATGACCCGATTGCGCAGATCCCTGATCTCCGCCGCACGCTCACGCTCCTCGGCATCTCCGGAGTCTTCCGCCACACTCAGCGTCGGCATCGCGGCCAGCGGCTGCGCGCCACCACCGTGTACATGTTCGGCCGCCACCGCGTCCTGCGCGTGGTCACCCGTGCCGCCATCGGCGTGGACATCCGTACCGCCCTCGCTCTCCTGACGCTCGGCCAGCGCGACGGCAGAGCCCCCACCGTCGGCGTCCGAACCGCCCAGGACACGGATGCGCCCGTGCAGCATGTTCATGCCGCACGCGAACGTGTACTCACCGGGCTCGTCGGGGGTGAACTCCACCGTGGTCGTCTCATTCGCGGGCAGCAGCTGGTTGACCTTGAAGTCGGGGAACACCACGCGCGAGGAGCACTCGCCGCTCTCCTGCCGGTCGAACGACAGGCGCACCGGCACCCCCGCTGCGACCTCGATCGTGTCCGGGCTGTACCCGCCCTTGACGGTCACCGTCACGACCTGCACCCCGTCGGCGACCTCGGCCTTGCTCGACTTCTTCGGCCCGAAGAAGAACCAAGCGATGAACGCCGTCAGCGCCAGTGCCCCCCCGATGACCAGAACGTCACCGACAGCCATGGCCCCCACCTCCCTGCACCTTGCAGCAGCCTGTCCGCTGAGTTCTGAGCCGTCGCAGACCCGAGCGATCGCGCTGCGCGCCGATCGCCGTCCTCTCATCATGGACGGGCCATCCCGCCATGGTGTCCAACCCTGAACGCGAGTTCATGGCTTCTCCGTTTAGGGTGGGTGCCCCAGCCGCTATACCCTTACCCCCCATGGGTGTCAACGCGTTTGCTTTCCATTACCCTTGAGGTCGGCGTGAAGTGCATCCTGATACGAGGATTCTCCGGGAGCCAGTCGTTGATGTGTTGGTGCTTGTGGGTGTGGTCATTGTCCGTGACCACACAGAGTCGTTCACCGGGTAGGCGCGGGCACCCTCTTCATCACGTCGAGGAAATCGGCCTTCCCGTTCCGGTCGTATGCACTTGTCCGCCCCCTCCCAACTGCCGTGGACGTGGAGTTCGCTCCAAGGCAAGCTCTCTTCTTCACCTCTGGTAGTCGCCTACGCGATATCGACATGTTGCCCTCTGTGGTAGCGCCCTCATCCTCAACTCGGAGAGCCCGCTGTCCGAAATCTTCAGGGGAGGTTACAACACAGGTACTCTCACGGCAGCCCCGAGATCCCCGGTGCGGTGCGCAATAGGCGTCGGAGCAACAGTGAAGCAGGGACAGCAAACCGAGAGCGCGAGCGGGTCAGCGCAGCGCAGAGCGCGCGCTTGCTAACGCGGCCAGGAGTAGGATGTAATCCCTGATCATCCGGCATGGCCCAGAGTGACGAGGGGTGAGGAGTTCGGTTGCCCAAGTTCGGGAATCTCGAAAGCGCGATCATGAATGCGGTGTGGCATGCCGATCGGCCGCTGCTGGTGCGCGACGTGTTGGACCGCATGGGACGCGAGCTCGCGTACACCACGGTGCAGACCGTGATGGAGATCCTGCACCGCAAGGGCTGGCTGACAAAGAGTCGTGACGGCCGGGCATTCCGGTACGGTGCGGCGGCGAGCCGCGATGAATATGTTTCGGGCTTGGTTGGCGAGGCCCTCGCCCTGAGCGATGACAGCACGGCGGCCCTCGTAGGGTTCGTCGAGCGGATGCAGCCGGATGAGGTGGATGAGCTGCGCCGCATGCTGGGTTCGGCACGAGAACAGCGAGAGCGCGGATGACCGCCGCACTGACCCTGCTCGGCTACGCACTGCTGATTGCGGCCACGGTCCCGCGGTTGCTGCGGGCGGCCGCATGGGTGGACCGTGCGCCACGACTGGCGATCATCGCCTGGCAGGTGACCACCGTGAGCATCCTCACTTCCGTCGTCTTGGCGGGCGTCGCCCTCACCGTCCCGACAGTGCCGGTCACTGGCAACCTTGCAGAGTGGTTGAACGCCTGTCTCATGGCCCTCCGGGAGCAGTACGCTTCTACCGGCGGCGTCGCCAGCGGGGCAGCAGGTGTCGCGCTCGCCCTGGCCGTGACTGGACGCATCGGCTGGTCCCTCACCATCGCGACGCGGCGAATGGTCAGGGAGCGGGACAGCCACCGCCGGACCCTCGACATCGTCGGACAGCCAGATCATCGGCATGGTTTCGTCATCCTAGAGTCCGACGAGTCGATGGTGTACTGTCTCCCGGGGCGCCGCCATCGTACCGTCATCACGCGGGCCGCGCTCGGCAACCTCGACGATCGTCAGCTCAGGGCGGTGCTGGCACATGAGCGTGCCCACCTGCGCGAGCGCCACGATCTTGTCCTGCTGTTCTCCGCTGCGATCGCCGCCGCATTCCCATTCCTGAGGATCTTCCGCACGGCAACCACGGAGACCACACGATTGGTGGAATTGCGTGCCGATGACATCGCGAGCGTCAAGACTGATCGGCTTACTCTGGCCGAGGCTCTGCTCTTGGTGACATCCGGTGGTGCGCCGCGCGCCACTCCCGGTGTCGCACTCGGAGTAGGGAATGATGCCGCCGCCCGCGTCCGCCGGCTGATCCCACCCCGAAACCGGATCAGCCGAACTCAGGGGGCGGTCGGCTCCGCCGCCGTCGCAGCTGCCCTGGTGCTTCCATTGGTGATTCTCAGCGGACCTGCTGCGGTGGCCGCACAGCACCCCATCTGCCCTGCCGACTCGATCGGGGCAGCGAGCGCGACCACGACCGCCTGACCCGGCGGCTCCGCTCGTCGCGTCGGTAGTGCGACGACCGACTGGACAAACGTCCTCCTATCTCCTAAACTCCTTAGTAGATTGGTCCCACCTGCATTCTTTGCCGAGCGGGCCACGAACGGAGTGTATGGACGAGGTACTGTTCGGCGGCATGCCGGTTACCGCTTGCCTCGTCGGGCCGAATGGAACCATCCCGTGGAGTGCCCACTACGGCGGTGTCCCGACTACACCACGTACGTTCCTGTCGAGCAGCTACTCAGCGACCTGAAGGAGGGAGTCACGTGATCAACCCGATCCTGCTGATTCAGCCCGACTGCACGTGGTGCGCCGACAGAAAGCAACCGCTCGCCGAGCTCGATGAAGACATCCCACTACCCCGCGTCGACGAGGTCGACTTGCGCAGCGACCGGGCCGTCGACTCGCCACCGACCATCGCCTCATGGTCGCGCGCGGCCTGATCGCCCACGTCCGGTTTTCCAAGCGCGCTCCGCACGCAGCTGCTCGTTCTCACCCCTGCCGATATCACCTCCAACTGACCAGAAGGGTCATCTCGTGGAACTGTCGTACCTCCTGCTCGTCCTCGTCTGCCCGCTCGTCATGGGCGCCATGATGTGGTTCATGATGCGTGGAAACAGCGCAAAGCCGCACGCAAGCGCGGACCAGGAACAGGAGCTGGCCAAGCTGCGTGCAGAGATCGCCGCGCTGCGACCCGCACCTGCCCCCTTCGACGAGCGGCACCCCGCCCCCGCCTCGCGCGCTGACAAGCACACCTCGGCATGACCCCGGAGGTGCTGATCACCCTCGCCGCAGCGGCAGCGGGGATCGGTCTGATGTGGTTCGTCTGCATCCGTCCGATGCGAAAGATGCATTCCTCGGCGAAGGCGCCGGGCACAGCACGAATGGACAGCTCAACTGGGAGCGGTTGCTGCGCTTCGGCATCGTCGCCCAGCATCGAGGATCAGCTTCGGGCCGCGAGGAAAGAGCTGCAACAGCTCCGGCAGGCCGAGAACCCGGCCGAACCTGACTCGAGCCCGTCGCCCTCCAACGGGCGCGGTGGCCTATAAGGCGCCGCCGAACCGTTCCCCCTCTTCACTCGCTGTCGGGCAGTGGGACGAGTCGGTGCGGGTCGCCGGGGAGTTCGGATCTCTTCCATTCGAGACCAATACTGATGCCATTCGAGACCAGTACCGATGCCCGCAACATGCCGCATTGCGCCGAAAGGAGACCAGTGAACACGGAACGAGTCGAACTCCGCGGCGACTGGATGACCTGCGCATCCGGTGAGATACGGATCGAAGAAGCTCAATCGCATTCCGGGAGTCGGCGTGGCCGTGAACTATGCGACTGCGAAGGCACGGGTCGTTTCGCGATGCCGGGCCTCCTGAAGCCGCTGATCGGCGGAGCCGCGATGGCCTCCTCCTCTGTCCTCCTGGTCACCAACAGTCTTCGTCTTCGCCGGTTGAGCCCTGGCCAGTGCAGCCAGTGCAACTGAACGCTTCCGGCCAGAGCCGGGCACCGAATCCCCTGTCGGTCGTTCCGCCTCCACGCCAGCCGATTCCCACCCGAATGACGCACAGAAAGCCACGCCGTGAATTTCATTACCAGTATCCCCCGTCCCCCGGGGCAGTCTCTGATGCTCGGGCCGATCCACATCACGTACTACGCCCTGATCATTCTGACAGCGATCGCAGTGGCCATCTGGCTCACCTCATGGCGACTCAAGCGACGCGGTGGCCCGTCGGGCGTGGTGCTCGATATCGCCATCTGGGCGGTGCCCTTCGGCATCGTCGGCGGACGCCTGTACCACGTGGTGACTCACCCGGGAGATTACTTCTTCCCCGGCGCGGACCTCACGAAGATCTTCTTCGTTTGGGAGGGCGGGCTCGCCATCTTCGGCGCGGCCATCTTCGGCGCGCTCGGAGCCTACATCGGGTGTCGCCGGGCCGGCATCCGCTTCCTATCTTTCGCCGACGCGCTCGCGCCTGCGCTGCTGATCGCCCAGGGCATCGGGCGGATCGGCTGCTACTTCGCCGAAGAACTGTTCGGCGCCCCCACCACCCTTCCCTGGGGGCTGGAGGTCAGCCCGACCAACCCCGCGTTCCCAGCCGGGCTCCCCGCCGACACCCTCTTCCATCCGCTGTTCCTGTACGAGCTCATCTGGAACTTCATCGGTGCCGGTGTCATCTTTGCCGCCGAGCGCAGGTTCCACCTGCGTTGGGGCAAGGCCATCGGGCTCTATCTCGTCTGGTACGGCATCGGCAGGACGTGGCTCGAGGACCTGCGCCTCGACCCGACCGAGTTCCTGCTGGGCGGTGTCAAGATCAACATGGTCACCGCAATGACTGTTGCCCTCCTCGGGGTCGTCTTCATCATCGTGCAGAGCCGTCGCAGACTGGGGCCGGAGACGAGCGTCTATCTTCCCGGGCGCGACCCCGATGCTGCAGCACCCTCAGCAGAGGCGCGGACACCAGATGTTCACTCTGACGTCGACGATGACCTCGTATCCGCTTCGCCCTCCACCGACGGTCGAAGCGATCTGCGGCAACCGCCCGGCGCCTGAGGCCTACGTGATCACACCCCGAAAGAAGGAGAAAACAGATGATGGACTCTGAGACGACGCCGACGCCCGAGCCGACGCCCTCGCCGTCGGACATGTCCGGGATGGAGGGCATGTCCGGGATGGACGGCATGATGTCGATGATGGACGAGATGATGGGAGAGATGATGTCGATGGACGGTATGGGCGGTATGGGGTGGACGGGCGGTATGGGGTGGATGTGGGTGTGGACGATCCTGCTCGCACTCCTGCTCATCGCGGGGCTGGTTCTGCTGGTGCTGCTGATTGTCAGAATGGTTCGCAGTCAGGGGAGCACCTCAGCCGCGGCCGCCGATGGGAGTGGCGCGGCACGGCGGATACTCGCCGAACGATACGCGCGTGGCGAGATCGACTCGGATGAGTACCAGACACGGCGGGACGGTCTGTAGCGGGTCGAACAAGAGAAAATGTGGCAGCGCTGGCACTGATACCACCCGCGTGTCTTTGGCGGATGGCCCGGGATCAGGCCTTCGAGACGGTGATGCTGACCGGGGTCGGGTTCGCGAAGACGTCGAGAACTGGGCAGTGTTCGTCAACCGCGTCCTTCAGTTCCTTGTAGCGTTCCTCCGTCTCGGGACCGGAGATCCGGACATCGAGCCGTACCGACGTGAAGCCGGCGCGCACGCCTTCCTCGATCCCGAACAATTTTCGTGCGTCGAGGTCCTCTTCTGCCTCGATCGCGATGCCGTCGACCTGAACGCCGAGCGCCTGGGCGTACAGCCGGTACACGACGACCTGGCAGGACAGCAGGGCGCCAAGGGCATACTCGACCGGGCTCGCCGCGGCATCGTCCCCCGCGAGCGCGGCGGGCTCATCGACCGCGAAGGTGTGCTTTCCCGATGTGACCCGCGAGGCGACCGAGCCTTCGCCTTCCGCCTTCACGCGGAACGTCAGCTCTGCCGCGGTCGGGTCCGCCGAGATCCGCTCACCCCACGAGGCGGCGGCGGTCGTCAGGCGCTCGGTGCGCTGCTCAGCGATGGGGGGATGTCCGGTTGAGGTCTCGAGGAGCGTCATAACGCGACGCAAACCTGCCTCCCGCTGGCGTGCGAGCGGGCCTGCCGCACGGCGCAATAAAGGCGGCTCCGGCGTCTCACATTGCCGGGCGCACCGCTTGCATGCGCCCGGGTAGGTGGTCACATCGTGGGCGTCCAGGTGGTGCCACCGTCCTCCGACCGGATCTCAGCTTGGGCTCGACGGAGCGCGCCAGCGCAGAGGTTCCGCCGTCAACCGAGAGGGTCACGGCGCTGGTCGCTGGGGGGCGATTTCCTCCCAGCCGGTCCCGCCGTCGGTGCTGCGCGCTGCGCAGTTCATGCCGACGACGACGATCTCGTCGGTGTCGGCCGGATCCCAAGTCACCACCATGGCTCCCTGTGGCCCGCCGAGGCTGGTCCAGCTGAGCCTTGATCCGATTCGGTATGGGGTGTCCTGGATCATCGCCCCGAGGTGTGCACGCCGCGCTGCCTGGTCCGAGAACGTGCCCTGACGCTCCACCCACGCGTAGTAGCCGGCGCGGGACACGCCGAGCAGCCGGGCCATGAACTCGACCGCGTGGAAGGCCTTCTCCGCGTGCATCAGCGTGAACTTCTCGCTCACTTCTGCTCCCTCGCGAAGAAGCCGCGGCTTTTTTCAAGAACGCGTTCTCCTCCGCCAGCCGCCGGCGAGAATGTCAACTGAACTCAGACCCGGGGTGGCAATCTAAGCGAGGACCACCTGGGTGTGATGGCGGTGGGGGCCGATGCCCGTCGTCACGGGCTTGCTGGCGCGGGCTCGGGGTTGCCGGATTGCCACGTCGAATCTGTCGTCGAGCCATGGTGTGGGGTTGCAAGGCGGTTTCTGGCCACCTCGCCTTGAGGTGTGTCAGGACGGCGTCTTTCGCTACAGGTATTGGCAGATCTGGTTTGCCGCGCAACTCTCCGTGTCGATGGAAGTGGCCTCGGCGCGCAGTTCGGCGAGGGTCTCGCGCAGCGACACGAGGTGCTGTAGTTGGGCGTCGATGTCCGCCAAGCGTTGGTCGAGCAGGCCGCGGACGTGCTCACAAGGAGCGTCGCCGCCGTCGCGGATGTCGAGCACCTGCCGGATCTGGGCGAGGGTGAGGCCCGCAGCTTGTCCGCGGTGGACGAAGTCGATACGGGCGACAGACTCCAAGCTGTAGTCACGGTAGCCGGACTGCGTGCGGTCGGGCTCGGGGAGGAGGCCCTGTTCTTCATAGAACCGCAGGGTCTTCGTAGTGGTGCCGGCCGCGTCGGCGAGCTCTCCGATCCGCATGGCATCTCCTAATTCCGAGCTAGGGCTTGACCTTCCATCATACTGGAAGGTCCAGAATGGGGGCATCGAGGGAGTTCTCAAGCTGATCGGAAAGGAATTTGGATGAGCAGCACGAGGGTTGATCTCGCGGTGATCGGCTCAGGCGGAGCGGCGTTCGCGGCCGCGATCCGCGCGCGTGGACTGGGCAAGTCGGTAGTGATGATCGAGCGTGGCACGGTCGGTGGCACCTGTGTGAACACCGGCTGCGTGCCGTCCAAGGCGTTGATCGCTGCGGCCGAGGCACGTTACACCGCTGCCGACGCCGCAGGCCGGTTCCCGGGGATACATGCCGACGCGGGTTCGGTGGATATGCCCACCCTCGTCGAGGGCAAGCAGTCGCTCGTGGAGTCGATGCGTTCGGCGAAGTACGTCGACATCGCCGAGGCCTACGACTGGCCGATCCGGCAGGGTGCGGCGACCTTCACGGGCACCCCGGATGCGCCGCTTCTCCGAGTGATGGCACCGGACGGCAGCGGTGAGGTGATCGAGGCCGAGCATTACCTGGTCGCCACCGGTGCCCAGCCGTGGATCCCACCGATCCCCGGCCTGGAGCAGGTGGACTACCTGACCTCCACGACCGCGATGGAACTAAACGAGGTGCCCGACTCACTGCTGGTCCTCGGCGGCGGCGACGTCGGCCTGGAGCTGGCCCAGCTCTTCGCCCACCTCGGGGCGACGGTCACCATGCTGGTGCGCTCCCGCCTGGCCTCCCGCGAGGAGCCGGAGGTGTCCCAGCTGCTGCAATCGGTGTTCGCCGACGAGGGCATCCGGGTGGTACGCCGTGCCGAGGTCACTGCCATCAGGCGCGACGACCCGACAGGGCAGGTCGTGGCCACGGCAACGGTGTCCGGGGGCACGAGTGAGTTCCGGGCCGACCGGGTGCTCGTGGCTATGGGCCGCCATCCGGTCACCGACGCGCTCAACCTGGACGTCATCGAGGCCAAGACCGGCCTCGACGGGGCGATCATGGTCGACGACGGCCTGGCCACCTCGAACCCGCGGATCTGGGCGGCCGGCGATGTGACCGGGCACCCCGAGTTCGTCTACGTCGCGGCCTCGCACGGCGCGATGGCTGTCGACAACGCCTTCACCGGCGTCGGCCGGACCATCGACTACACCCACCTGCCCCGGGTCACGTTCACCAGCCCCGCGGTCGGCGCGGTCGGGATGACCGAGAGGGAGGCCATCGCCGCCGGGTATCGGTGCGACTGCCGGGTGCTGCCGCTCGACTACGTGTCCCGGGCCCTGGTGAACCGGGACACCCGCGGGTTCATCAAGGTCGTCCGCGATGCCGAGAGCGACCGGATCCTCGGGATCACCGCGGTCGCCAAGGACGCCGGCGAGTTCGCCGCCGCCGGGGTCTACATCCTCGAAGGACAGATGACCGCCGACCAGGTCGCCCATGCCTGGGCGCCCTACCTGACCATGGCGGAGGGTATCAAGATCGCCTGCCAATCCTTCACCACTGACGTCAGCAAGCTGTCCTGCTGCGCCTGACGCGCAAGCACTCCGATCAGAGAAGGAGACACACCGATGAGCGCCCCCCATGACACCCCCAGCCGACGCCTCCTGGAGCGGCTCGCCGACTCCGGCCAGAACGGCCTCGACCCGGTCGTCTTGATCCCGCTTCTGAAGCTGCTCGCCCACGGCGAGCCCGTCGAGGTCGCCGATCTGGCCGCGGCCGCCGGCCTCAGCGACACCGAGGTCCGTGCCCGGCTCGCCGCCGTGCCGGATACCGAATACGACGACGCCGGCAGAATCGTCGGCCAAGGTCTCACCCTGCGACCCACTCCGCACCGGTTGACAGTCGACGGCCAGGAGCTCTACACCTGGTGCGCCCTTGACACCTTGATCTTCCCGACCCTGCTCGAGCGCGCCGCCCGGGTGGAGTCCGTCTCGGCAGCCAGCGGGCAACCGATCACGATCGCCGTCGAGCCCGACCGCGTCACCCGCGTGGGGCCGGCCACCGCCGTGGTGTCCGTGCTCAACCCCGACGGCGCATCGATCCGGTCTTCCTTCTGCAACCAGGTCCACTTCTTCACCTCCAATGAGGATGCCGCCGACTGGCTGGCCGACCATCCCGAGGGGCAGGTGCTCCCGGTCGCCGACGCCTACCAGCTCGCGACCGACCTGACCACCGTCATGCACCACGCCACCGACGAGGCCATCACGACCGGCTCCCCGCACGCCGTCGGCAGCGAGGCACCGACCTGTTGCCAAGCACGACCGCTCCTTGGAGCGGGTTCAGATAAAGCAGATGACGTCGTAAACGTGAATCGGCCCGAGCCTGGAGCGAATGGGTAGCGAATAGACGCCTTGCCAGCGCTCAAGACGACCCGCGACTGCACGCTCTCATCGGTTCCTGGGTGACTGCGGACCGTAGACTGGCTCATACTGCCGTTCCGGGTGGCGGAAGACTTTCGGAGCATCGGCGTGGTGGGCTCGATCGGTTCTTAGAGGAGTGGGTGAGTTTGGAGCTCTTCGCGCTGTCCTCACTGGCGCTGGTGGCCGGGGTGGTGTCATTTACGGCACCGTGCACCCTGCCACTTTTGCCCGGCTACATCTCCTACGTCTCCGGCATGGCGAGTTCGGGTGCCGTGGTGGCCAAATCGAAGGTGCTTGCGGGCGCCGGCCTATTCGTGCTCGGATTCTCGGTGGTGTTCGTCGCACTGGGCCTCACCGCGTCGGGCCTGGGGCTGCTGCTGGCCCAGAACGGGCGGCTGCTCGAGCTGGCCGGTGGTGCATTCATCGTAATCATGGGCCTGGTGACCGCCGGTGCACTGCGGATTCCGCTCCTGCAGCGACAGCTCAGCTTCGACCTCTCGAAGCTCGGCCGGGGCCCACGTTCTGCGGCTCCGCTCGGGGCGGCTTTCGCGTTCGGCTGGACACCCTGCATCGGGCCGGTATTGGCCAGCGTACTGGTGACCGCCGCGAGCACGGAATCGATGTTCGAGGGGGCAGTTCTCCTGGCCGCCTACTCGCTGGGCCTGGGGCTGCCCTTCCTCGGACTCGCGGTGGCGGTCGCGCGTGGGAACGCCCGAATCGGCTGGTTGCGCCGGCACACTCGCAAGCTTGAGGTCGCCGGTGGCGTCGTGCTCGTCCTGATGGGCCTCGCGGTGATGAGCGGTCTGTGGACAGAATGGATGAGTTCGATGCTCAGCTGGTATGCCAAGGTGGGATGGCCGCCAATCTGACTGGATGCACACTACTCGTCCGGCGCGTCCTGCACCGGTCCGGTGGAGATGGTGGGGTCAGGACGTTCGCCCGCGAGCATCTCGTCCAGTACGCCGCTGAGCAGCGGCAGGGTCGATGCCCCGGTGATCTTTGCCGCGATCCGTCCTTCCGGGTCGATGAAGAAGGTCTCCGGAACGCCGAACACGCCGAAGTCGATCGCCAGTCTCGATTCGGGATCGCTCACATAGAGGTAGTCCTCCCCGCGGCCCATCTCGTCCAAGAAGGCGGTCGCCGTCGATTTCTGGTCCTGGTACACCACGCCGATGAACTGCACCCCGGCGTCCCGGTACGCGGCGGCGGCCGCGTTCAAGGAGGGATGTTCCTCACGGCATGCCACGCACCACGACGCCCAGAAGTTGACCACCACTACGTCGCCCTGGAAGTCGCTCAGTGAGACCGAACCGTCCTGCTCCAGATAGGGAAGTTGGCGCTCGGGTGCTGGCTCTCCGATCAGCGGTGTGGACACGAGGGTATTGTCCCGGTCCAGCCGGGCCCCGAAAAGGGCTCCGATCCCGACCGCGGCCACGACGACGAGGGCGGCGCTCCACCGTAGCCAGCGTCGTCGTCGCGGTGGCGGGGAGGCCGACATCGTCGCCTCCGTAGCACGCGACCGGATCATCCGGTTCCGCCCACGACCTCGCCGGACGCAATTCGCCGTAACTCCTCGACCTGCTCCCGCACACCGGCGGCGAGGTCCGTCCGCTTCTGCAGGGTGTCGAGCACGGTGATGGCCCCCTCCTGATCCTCGAACCCATAGAGCAGAATGTTCGCCTTGAACCACAGCGCTTCCATCAACTCAGGTTCCGCCGCCAGCGCCTGATCGACCAGCCGGGCCGCCTCCGCCGGATCGCCGACCTGCAGCATCAACCAGCCGAGACGCGCCATCGAGGCGGGATTTCCTGGTTCCCGCTCGAGTGCTTTTCGGTAGTGCACGAAAGCAAGGTCGTAGCGCCCTTCCGCGGCGTAGCGGTCCGCGAGCGCGAGGCGCATCCCGATCACGTCCGGGTTCGCCGCGACGACCGCTTCCATCTCCTCGTTGGTGACGTTATCCAGCTCCGCCGCGGTTGGGGCATCGCCGCCGCTGGTACCGAGCGGATTCTGCAGTGCCTCGTTTCCTGTCACGAATCCCCCTTCCGGCCGGTCGAGAAGGTTGCCGGGCAGCAGCAGCACTGCCGCGACGACCGAAAGGAGTCCGAGGGAGTAGAGCAGGATGCGCGGCTGGAGCAATTGCCGTCCGCGACTGGCCCTCAGCTCATCGGCCTCGCCAAGGTCCTCACCGGATTCGCGGTCCTCACCGGGCTCCGAATCGTAGGTCTCCCCGGAATCGTGCGCGGAGAGCCGTTCGATCTCCGCAATCGCGCGCGCCGCCTCGCTCTCGTACGTACTGCGCAAGGAGGTTTCGGTCTCCGGTGACAGCTCACCGCGGTCGACCTGCTGCTCTAGCTCCAGCAGGTCCCGGAGCGCCTGATCCCGGCGCTGCTCCAGAGCCTGGCGGCCGCCGCTCACGGTTCTTCCTCCTCGGCACGCCACCGGTAGTCAGCCAGGGCCGCCTGCACCCTGTCGCGATCGGTGCCGATCAACTCGGCCGGGTCGACGACCGGGCGCCGACTTCTCGTCGCCAGAACGACGACGCCGGTGCCCGCCGCCACCGCCGGAAGCAGCCACAGCAGGAAAGTCTGCCCCTCCACCGGGGGATCCAGCAGGATCCACGCACCATACCGTTCGGTGAAGTAGCCGATGACCTGCTCGTCGGTGCGTCCGGCGGCCACCTGTTCGGCGACGATCCGGCGCATCGATGTCGCCGTCTCCGACGGCGACTCCGCGATCGACACACTCTTGCAGACCGGGCAGCGCAGTCGCTGCTCAAGCGCGAGGGCGCGGTCTGATTCAACCGCATTCCCCCCGAAGAGCCCCGCCGCAGCGACCGCGAGCAGCACGAGGATGAGCCCGGCCAGCCCCCACTGCCGACGCCCGTTACGCATGAGGATTCCCCTCGACCACGGCATCTGCTTGCCGCCGGGAGTCAGTGCCGCCGTCACCACTACGACGCCGGAGGCCGAGTGCCCACGCGCCCCCCGCCATGATCAGCGTCCCGCCAGCCCAGAGCAACCACATGTAGGGGTAGCGGTAGAGGTTGAGCCCGATCTCGTCGGCTTCCAGGCTAGACAACGCCACATAGATGTCACGACTCGGGGTGCTCCACACCGACGGCGTGGCCACCGCCTGCACCTGGTTGTTGAACTGGGTCAGTGCTGGTTCGGCGCGGAACTCGACTTTGTCGTCCGCTTCGAAGACAATACGTGCGATAGTCGCGGTCCGGTCGCCGCCGACCCGCTCGAACGAGCCCTCGTAGGTGACCGTATAGCCATCGAACTGCACTGACTCGCCGCGCTCAAGCATGACGCTCGTCCGGTCCGAGAGGGTTCCCGAGGTGGCGATCCCGAGCGCCAACAGCGCCACTCCGAGATGCGCCAGTTGCCCGCCCCAGTAACCCCGGCGCTTGACGATCATCCGCAGCATCGGCCTCGGGCGTAGCGCAGGAACCGAGGTGATCAGCTCCCGGATGCTCCCGCTGATAATCGCCGCAACCAGGAACGCGACTAGGACGACAGGCACCGCACGCACACCGTTGAGAACGAGAGCGGCCGCGACCGCACTGGCGATCAGCAGCGGGACCCGCAGTCGGCGCCACATCACCGCCGCATCGGCCCGCCGGTAGGGCGTGAAAGGACCGATCCCCATCGCCAGCAGGAGCGCGAAAGCCAGCGGCACTGCCATCCGGTCGAAGAAGGGCCGCCCCACCGACACCTGCGCACCGCTGAAGGCCTCGACGAAGACCGGGTACACGGTGCCGAGCAGCACTACGAAGGCGAACACGGTGAGGATGACGTTGTTGGTGACGAACGCGCCCTCGCGGCTGAGGATTGATTCCGGATGCCGGTTCGAGGCGAGCTGCTCGCCGCGGAGCGCGAATAGCGCGAAGCCGCCGCCCGCGACGAGGACGAAGAAACCGAGTAGAGCCGGGCCGACGCCGGACTGGGTAAAGCTATGCACCGAGGCGATCAAGGACGACCTGGTCAGCAGGGTGGCGAGAATTGTCATCGAGAACGTGCCGATCACGAGGACGAAGTTCCATGCCTGAAGCATGCCGCGCTTGACCTGCACGACAGACGAGTGGATGAAAGCGGTGGCCAGCAACCAGGGAATGAGGGCGGCGTTCTCAACCGGATCCCAGGCCCAGTAGCCGCCCCAGCCCAGCACCTCATACGACCACCACGCGCCGTAGACCAGTCCACCGGTCAGAAACGTCCACGCCACTAGGTTGGAGCGGCGTGTGCGGCGCAGCCAGCCGACTCCGCCCTCGCGGATCAGCAGGGCGGACATCGCGAACGCAAACGGCACGGTGAACCCGACCAGTCCCAGGTACAGCATGGGCGGGTGGATGAGCACCATCAGGTGGTTCTGGAGGATAGCGTTCGGGCCGGGTCCGTCCAAGGGAGGGTCGGCGAGAATGCCGAACGGGTTCGCGACGGTGGCGATCATCCCGAAGAAGAACGCGGCAACAACGCCGATGATGGCTAGCGCACCGGTGCCCAGCCGGTCCTCGACGCTGCGCACTTGCCGGAGCACGACGGCTGTATAACCGGCCAGCACCAGTGTCCAGAGCACGATGCTGCCGGACAGCGCCGACCAGCCGGTCGTGATCTTGAACAGCAGCGGCGTAGCCCGCGCGGAGTTCTCCGCGACGTAGGAGACGGAGAAGTCGTCGGTGACGAGTGCGAACTCCAGCGCGCCGAACGCGACCACGGCCCCGGCCACCATCCCGAGGACGGCGAGTCGAAGCTGACCCAGCCGCACCGGTCCGTCCGGTCGGCGCTGGGCCCGCCAGCCGAGCACCGTGAGTGACAGGGAGCTGACCAGCGCCAGGACTACGGCGGTCCAGCCCACCGCCGCCGTCACGGTGTCACCGCTCGGGTCGAATATTCCGCACTGTCCTGTGGCACCGAATACTCTTCGTACTCCTCGTCGTGCTTGATGATCACCGTGTCGGCGTAGAAGGCACCGGCACGCCAGCTGCCCTCAACCACGGCCCCGATACCCGCGGCAAAGAGCTGCGGGGGGGCGCCGGTGAGCCGCACCGGTATCGCCGCGCCGTCGTCGACGAGGGTGAACCGAGTCTCCTCGTCCGTGCGCACCACACTGCCCTCCGCTACTAGTCCGCCGAGCCGGAATCGCTCTCCCGCCGGCGCGGAGCTCTTCTGAGCCGCCGCCTCGGTCGGGGTCAGGTAGTACACCAGGTTCTGGTTCAGGTTGCCGAACAGCAGGAATCCGACCAGCATCAGAATGGCGCCGGCCACCGGAATCACGATAAGCCGATACTTCATCGTGGGCGCTCCGCCTCTCGCCGCAGCCTGGCGCGGCGGAGGTGCAGCACGCCGAAGTAGCCGAGGATAGAGCCGTAGGCGGTGATAAATCCCCAACCCACCCAGAACCATTCAGACATGAGAGCGCGGTCCTTTCAGCTGTGGTGCACCGATCGACTGGCCGGCCAGTTTCCAGTCATGCGCTGCCACCGCGTCTTCGAGCTGATCGAGTTCTACACCGAGGCGATACCGCTGCCGGAGCAGCCAGCCCGCGAGCAGGGTGAAGGCAACGATGTTGAGCAGCAGCACCGCCAGCATGGTGTGGTCGATCGTCGGATCCCCCGGGCGCAGCACGGTGGGCGGCTGATGCAAAGTCCTCCACCACAGCACGGAGAAGTGGACAACCGGCACGAGGACGAACGCGACGATCCCGAACACGGCCGCCCGGCGGGCCCGGTCGGAGCGGTCACTGATCGCGCGCCGCAGAGCGAGGTAGCCCAGGTAGACGAACAGCAGCAGGGCGGTGGTGACCAGGCGAGCGTCCCAAGTCCACCAGACGCCCCACACCGGCTTACCCCAGATGGCGCCGAGGGCGATCGTCAGCGCAGTGAAGAATACACCGACCTCGGCGGCGGCCGCCGCAAGCCGGTCCCAGCGCTCGGTGCGGCGCCAGAGCCATCCGATGCTGCCGATCAGCGTCAGCAGGAAGGCTAGATAGGCCAGCCAGGCCGCCGGCACGTGCACGTACATCAGCTTCTGCAGATTCCCCTGCAGCCGATCGGGTGGAGCGATGAGCGCGGCGACCACACCGCCGATCGTCACGATGACGGCAGCCGGGGAGAGCATCTTGCCGAGAACACGTTTCATGCAGCTACTCCAGGAAGTGGCCGGCGAACAGCACTGCCAGCAAGAGGATCAGATCGACGGTCGCGATGAGCAGCAACCAGGGCAGCGGCGAGCGCCCGAAGGCGACCGCTTCCAGGACCTGTGTCGCCCCCAGCAGCAGGGGAAGCGCCAGCGGAACTATCAGCAGGGGCCCGAGTGTGCTGCGGACGTGGATCCAGTGCACCAGCGTATCGGCGATCACACCGAGCAAGGCCAGGCCGGTCGCCACACCGGGCAGCAGCGCCAGGAACCAGGCCCAGCCCGCCAGCACCGGGTCGTACAGCAGGACCGCCACCGGTGCCAGCACAGCGCCGAATCCGAGCAGCAGCACCGTCGTCGCGATGGCGTTGCCTAACATCCGGACCGCGCCGGGGACACCGGCGAGTGTGAGCAGGCGGGCTTGGGCAGGGGTCTGGTGCGAGCTCTGCCGGAGGATGACCATCACACCGAAGAGCAGCAGCACCACCCAGTACATCCCCGGCCCGACTTGCCGCAGCAACGGCACATCCGTTCCGACCGCCATCGGGATAATCAGCAGGGCGATCGCCCCGAAGGGGGCGATCACGAGCAGGGCCTCACCGGCCCGACGTTCCAGCCGCAAGCGGTTGCCGGCGATCGCCGTGCACATCCGGAGCTTACCGGTCACGGTAGTGCTCCGGCTGAAACGAGTCTTCCGTCGGCCAGCTCCGCGATGTCGTCGACGAGCGGCACCAGCCGCGCACGATCGTGGGAGACGATGAGGGCCGCACCACCTCGGCCGCGCACGTCGTCGATCAGGAACTCCACGAGATCGGCGGCAGCAGAGTCCAGTCCGGCGTGGGGTTCGTCGAGCAGGAGCAGCCACGGCCGACTCATCAGGGCTCGCGCTAAATCGGCGCGTCGCAGCATGCCGTGCGAGCAGTGGCCGGCCCGTCGGTCAGCGGCGCGGCCGAGGCCGACGGTGTCCAATGCGGCGTCCGCGACCTGTCGGGGCTGCCCGAACACCGCTGCGACAAACCGCAGGTTCTCCCGCAGTGTGAGCTGCGGGTACAGGGCCGCCTCGTGACCGATTAGGCAGATAGAGCGACGGACATCCGCCGGCACGACGCCATGCAGATCCGCACCCAGGATGCGACCTGCTCCGGCCGCCGGACGATGCAGGGTCGCCGCCAGCTGCAGCAGGGTGGTCTTGCCGGATCCGTTTGCCCCAGTGATCCCCGTGATCTGCCCGGGCGCAAGAGTGAGATCCAGCCCGCGAAGAACGGGTGTGCGCTGGATCTCTACGGCGATCGCGGCGAGGTGGATGACGCCGCCCGACAGTGAGTCGGCATGCCCCGCCACCACTGAAGGAACGGAGGGGAGTGCCCTGCATTTCCGGCCGGATGGCATGCCCAATCCCGCTTTGACATCAACAGCAGCGATCGTGCGCACGTCATCCTTATGGCGGCTTGGACAATTTCTCACACTATATCCGAACCACCTTAGGACTGCATCTCGATGGCCTGGGCTGGGCAGTCGCGCAGACGTCTGGGGATCGGCGATGGTCCACCGCGTGGACTCCGTAGCCGCTCGTGGCCGGCTGACAGGCGGGACTTCCCGGATGATGAGTCCCTGCGCAAACCGGCCAACGACGCGTCCACCCCGCCTACCCTCGAGTGCGAGGAGCCGCCGAATGACGCCCCGAGCACCTTCGGCCCGTGCCCTGGGCCGGACCGAAGAACGCCCGCTATGCGTCGTGGATTGTCCGCTCGTTTCGGCGGTAGGAAACCACGGTATTCGACTGTGTCGACATACTATGAGCTCGACCCTATAGGGGCTTGACTGGCTTCGGGTTCCTGGTGCCACGGCTCAGATGCCCGGGCAATGTTGCCAGAAGCTCGGAGTCGACGGTACGGAAGAATCGCTCGACCTTCCCCCGCCCCTGCGGCCGACCGACCGTGGAATGGATGATCCGGACGTGCAGCGCGATGGCGGTGCGTTCTAGCTAGGTGGTGGCTGGTGAATTCGGAGCCGTGATCGACATGGAGAACGTCGGGGATCCCGCACATCGCCCAGGCGCGGTCGGTCTTCCGCCAGATCGCCTGCCGGAGTGCGAGGGCGGTGTTCATCGCGGAGGGTGCACCCGTGAACACCATGTAGCCGCAGATCGCGCGGGAGTGATCATCCAGCACGGTCGTCAACCAGGGCCGAACAGGTTTCCCGTCGGCACCGACGATGAGGATGTCGAGTTCGGTGTGGTCGGAATGCCACGTCTGGTTCGGGTGCTCGGCGCGGCGACGAAACACGAGCTCGTGCTTGTCCCGGTACGACGCCGGCCCCTCCAACGCGAGCGTGACCAGGGCCGGGTCAAGTTCCAACACGATCTCCCTGACCTTCCAGTAGCTCGGCGCAGGGAGATCTCGTTGCGTCGCATCTGCGGCGGCGAGGCGATGGAGGGTAGCGAGGGCGGGGCGAGGTTTGGTCAGAGCCAGGCGTTCGATGAACGCCACGGTCTCGGGCCGTGTGCGTCGCACTCCCTGGTCGCTCCGGGGATGAGGGTCCAGCGCTGCGGGGCCGCCGTCGCGGTAGATCTGGTGCCAGCGTTGAAGTGTTCTTGCGCTGATCCCGGAATCCCGGGCGAGGACGGCGAGGGGGATCTGGTCTTCGACATGCAGCCGAAGGATCCGCCACCGCTCCTCGCCATCCAAGACCACTACATCGTCGCGGCGCGTGACGCGTGCGTTTGCTGATGCCGGTACAGCGTCGCGCGGCTCCACCCGACGAGCCGAGCCGCGTCTTCCGCGGTGCGGCCCCTAGTTGAACCTGCGATTGACGAGATTCGTCGGCCGTTGCGCGGCGGGATCGGACTTCGTTGTGAATACCCGTTTCAACTTGCGCACCCCGCGGACACCGGCCTTCCGCATGAGTCGCTCGGTCTGGTCCCGCCCGATTGACCAGCCCTGTCGTTGCATCAGCGCATCCATCTTTCGGCGCCCGTAGACGCCGTAGTTCTCCGCATGCAGGCGGGCGATCTCGGGAACCAGGAGATCGTCCTGCAGCGGCCTGGCGGATGGGGTTCGGTTCACCGCGGCGCGGAAGCCGCGTGAGGTCAGGAATCCTCTCACTGCCGGTCGGAGGACCTGGCAGATGAGCTCGACCCCGAACGATTTTCTGGTGATATTCCCGCAGCGCAGGGTCGAGGTCGACCGGAAAATCCTCTAAGTTGTGCAATACGTCGAGCCCATAAGTCCTGCTGAGGAGGTCGCGAACACGGTGAAGGTACTCGTAGTACTTGATCATCAGCGCTCGGAGCAGTCACCATCGAATGTGTAGTGAGAAGCACTCGGCTGGAGCAGCCGGTAGAAGCGGTTGAGAAACCGAACTGGCCCTGCGTCTTCATGAACGCGAGACCAGCCTCGATGGCGGCGTAGTCATGCTCGGTGGAGTCGTCCTTTGTGTGGATCAGCACGGCGACGCCTTCGACCAGGTTTCGCAGCTGGGAGAGCATGTTCTGCGAGAGCAGGGCGCGATTAGCGGAGAGCGCGGTGATGTTGTTGCAGATCACGCCGTCGATGCTGCGAAGGTGCTCCTCGACGATGCGGTCGGCGATTGCGTCCTTGCACCGCATCTTAAGGCCCTGCAGCCACGCCGTTCGCGTCTGCAGTCCCGCAACATCTCCCAAGCAAGTTAGGATATAGACCGGCGCTTGTCCAGCCGCCCCGCATTCCGAGTCGGCGGGGAAGCATGTCGAGACTTTGCGAAGGTGCCGCGGAATCGCGGGCAGAAGGGTGTTGCGGTGACACAGACCAGGGCTGCTGCAGGCAGGGAAGCGCTTGCACGGGCGCAACGGACCGAAGCGAGCAGGAGACGCCGGCGAGTGCTTCCATGGGTTGTCGGCGGGGCTGCGGTCGCGGTCGCGGGAGCCGCCGTAGCCGGTGCCCTCGTCGCCGGAGGTGCGGGGCAGCAAGCGTCTCCGGCCCCCTATGTGGGCGGAGACCTGCACGTGCTGGCTGCGACCGGTGGCGGGCTCTTCGTCGGCGGGCATGACGGGGCTGCGGCGTCCGCCGACGGGGGGAAGACCTGGGCCCAGCTCGAGAGTCTGGAGGGGGGCGATCCCATGGGCTGGGCCGAGACAACCGACGGCTTTCTCGTCGGGGGGCACCCTGGCCTCTACTCCTCGGCCGACGGCGAGAGCTTCACGCTCCGCACGGGTCAGGACGCCGTATCCGACGTCCACGGGATCGGCGCCGCGGGTGACACCGTCTACCTCGCCTCCACGCAGGCCGGTCTGCTGGCGAGTTCCGACGGCGGGGACGCTTGGGAGGTCCGGAATCCGCAAGTGGGGCAGAGCGTCATGGGCACGATCCTGGTCGATCCCGATGACTCGCAGCGGCTCGTCGCGCCCGACATGATGAATGGATTGCTGCTGAGCGAGGATGGCGGACTGACCTGGACCGTGCTTGGGGGAGCGGAGGGCCCGATGGCGGCGGCCTGGGACCCGCGGGACCGCAATCGGATCGTCTCGGTGGGCATGTCCGGGGGCACCGTCACGAGCGACGGAGGCGCGACCTGGAGCTCCATCACCCTCCCCACCGGAGCATCCGCCGTGGCGTTCTCAGCCCTGATCCACCGATTGGGTGGAGTATCGGCGTGTGACTGGATTCCTGGCCTGCTGGTGGCCGTGGGGCGTGTGTGAGTGGCGGGCCTCGTGATCCCGTTCGTTCCACTTGGGTTCCGGTCGCGCCCGTGGTGGGCTGGGGTTGTCAGGCGGAGGCGTTCGCGGGTGGGGAGGTCCCCGTCGCGAGTTCCCAGAGCCGAGCCCATGCCTGCTGCCAGGGCCATCGCTTGGGGAGGTGCAGGATCAGACGCCTGCCGGTGGATGCGACCCTGCCGGGCACCGCGGTGAGGGTTCGCAGGATGGTGCTCATCCGTGCGGTGCTGGTGCCGGCGGCGTGGGCGGCGGCTCGGGAGATGTTGAACGCGAGGACGGCGAAGCCGAGCCATGCCGCGTTGGCGGGGAAGCTCCCGGAGGGCAGGTGGGCGAGGGGTCCGTTTTTGAGTTCGGCGATGACCTGCTCGATGATCGCGTGGCCGCGGTGACGGGCGTCGGCGTCGACCGCGGTCAGGGTGCTGTTGGTGATGAACGCGTGATACCGCCAGGTGTCGAACAGGGTGTCCTGCCCATGCCGGGCGTGCTGGTTCAGCCGTTTCACGCGGCGGACGATCAGCCGGCAGGTGACCTGCTCGTCCTTGCGGCGTGAGGTGAACGCGGTGAACGAGACTTCGGCGACTTCGGCGTCGCTGATCAGTTCTCCGGTGTCGGGGTCCGGGATCGCGTGCGGGTAGCTGATCGGTATCCACGCGTCCTCGGCGATGCTTGCGATCGCGCGGGTCACGGTCGGCCAGTGCGGGATCGTGAACGAGAACCATGCTCCCGAGCGGATCGTCTGCTGCACGTTCTCGAACGTGCAGAACGCCGAATCGCCGCGGACCAGCACGTCCCGTCCCGGTGCGACAGATTCGACGGTGCCCAGCGCTCGGGCGAGGTGCCAGGCGGCGTTGTCGCCGCTTTTGACGTTCCCGCGGCGCAGTGAGAACTCCCCGACCACCGGTGCGCTGGAATCGGTGGAGATCGTGACCGCGAGGGCGTTCAGGCCCTTCACCTTGGAGTACCCGAACGCGGCGCCCTGCTGCTGATACCCGTGCAACTCGCGGATGGTGTCGTCCATGTCCACCAGCACCGGCCCGCCCGACCCGACCAGCCCCGGGACCAGGGCGGCCAGCGAGGTCAGCAGCCGCCGGTTCACCGCGGCGAGCTGGAGGACGTGGCCGTGGGTGAAGTTCCGCAGGAAGGTGCCCATCGTCGATGGTGCCCGCACCTGCCCGATCAGCCGGGCCATCGACCCGGCGCGCAGCACGTTCAGATCGTCGATGCTGTCCGCCCCGGCCAGCATCCCGCCGATCACGGTCCGCGCCTTGATCACCCGGTTCGGCGAGGGCACCGTCCAGTGCTCAGCCAGCAGCTCGGACAGCCCGGCCCGTTCGGCCAGTGCGAGCACCGGCAGCAAGCCGGCATGCGACACCAGATTCGGGTCATCGAACACCGGCGTGATCCTGTGAGATGCTTTCACCTACGAGATGTCCTTCCGGCCAGGGTCAATACGGCTTCAATCACCAGTATTTTCCCGCGTCAGAAGGACATTTCGGCATTAACACGCCGCCCCCACACCCCTTTCATCGGTGGATCAGGGCTCAGAGGACGGCGGCATCCTCTACGCGGGCACTCTCACCGGGGACCGGGCTGTCGTCTACGCCTCAACAGACGTCGGTGGGAGCTGGGTGGAGACCTCCACCGGTGCGGCGAGCTGAGTGTCGGCTCGGTACGGCGGACCTGATGCAAACGGTGGTGCGAATCGGTAGGTGTGCCGATCGGCAACTCCGCCGAGGTCGCGTACCTCACGCGGCGCCGCGGTCAGCTCGCCGGCTGAGGGTGCATCGACGCGTCCGCGGCAGGATCGGTGCATGGGATTCTCGCGGGCCGAACTCGAGTCGTACTACGGGCGTCAAGGCCAAGCCCTCCGGGTGGCCTCCGGCCAGCCCTGACCCCCGCTCCGGGCGAGAGCACAGGCCACGAGCGGGATGCCAGCAAGGCATGGGCATCAGACAAAATCACGTCTCCACGGTTCCAGGGGATTGCCACCGTCCTGCCGCACTCCGCGATCACCGCGTCGACCACATCAGCAGGGAACACCTTCATCAGCAGACCCACCGACACCCAGATCCGGCAACTGCCGATCCGAGACGGGCTTCCTCCAACCAGAACGGGGCATACCCCCAAACTACCGCGCCACACACTAATTGAACGGTATTGGGTCTAGGCTGCTATCGACATGAGCGAGACACCGTCACCGTCCGCCGCGCGCACCGTCGTCGTCGCCGCGGCCCTGGAGCTTTTCGCCCAGCAGGGGTTCGAAGCGACGTCGGTCGAGCAGATCGCGCGCGCCGCGGGCGTCTCCCGCAGCACCTTCTTCCGACAGTTCGGGGGCAAGGAGGATGTCGTCTTCGCGGATCACGAGATCTTGCTCGCGGACCTCCGCACCTGGCTCGAACGCGGCCATGAGAATCCGTGGGTGGCGGTCTGCGAGGCAACCCAGCGTGTCTTCCGGCACTTCGCGAACGACCCGAAGGTCGCGCGTCGCCGCTACGAGATCGTGCGGCAGGTACCGGCGCTTCGGGACCGCGAGATCGTGACCGTCTTCCGATACGAGCGCCTGTTCGACGAATATCTGCGGTCGGCCCTGCCCGGCATCGATCCGCTCGACGCGGTCGGATTCGCGGCTCTCGTGACAGCCCTGCACAATCACGTGCTGCGGCGTCTGCTCCGCGGAACCAAGCGCGTGCCGCTGTCCGAGTTGCAGGCCGCATTGGACGACGCACTCCGTCGCTACGGGGTCCACCCCGACCCGGCGCCGGCAGCGGCGGACGACATCGTGATTGCCGTGTTCCCGCGCGCAACGCCCGCGGCCGAGGTCGCGCGCCGCATCCGCACGTCGCTCGACTGATCCCGCGCGAAAGATGCCCGCTCGGGCCGCGCAACGGGCACGCTCGGGCTCGTAGCGACACAGCCGCGAGGTGAAACTCCGTACCGCGCGTGGTGGAACCGGATGTCGTGGGAGTACCGTTGAGCGCATGAGCAGCACCGCACCCACCACGGCATCGAACGACACCTTCCCCGGCGAGCGCGTCCCGCACTACGACGTCTCCCAGCGCCTCGACACCGACTACTACGCGGTGTTCGCGGACATCCCCGCCGAAGACCGCGCCGTCTGGGATCGCGCGAAGACGCTCGTCGACGAGGTCGCGCCGACGATGCGCGAGGCCTGGGACCGTGCCGAGTACCCCCTCGAGGTCGCGAGGCGCATCGGCGAACTCGATCTGCTCGGCGACGGCATCGACCACCCGGACATCACGCACCTCTCCCCCCTCGCCGCGGGCCTGGTCAATATGGAGGTCTCGCGTGGCGACGGATCGCTCGGCACGATGCTCGCCGTGCAGGGAGGCCTCGCGCTCCGCACACTCGCGCTCTTCGGCAGTCCCGAACAGCAGGAGCGCTGGCTGCGCCCCCTCGCGACCTCCGAGGTGCTCGGCGCCTTCGCGCTGACCGAGCCCGACCACGGATCCGACTCGGTCTCGCTCGAGACGACGGCTCGTCGTGACGCGGAGTCCGACGAGTGGGTGCTCCGCGGCGCCAAGAAGTGGATCGGCAACGGCGCCTCGGGCGGCATCACGTTCGTCTGGGCGCGTGTCGACGACCCCGATGCATCCGAGCATGGCGCGGTCCGCTGCTTCCTCGTCGAGCAGGACCGCCCCGGGTACAGCGGCACCCCGATTCTCGGCAAGGTGTCGCTGCGCGGCATCCATCAAGCGCACATCACCCTCGATGACGTGCGACTACCGATCGACGCTGTGCTGCCGGGTGCCCAGAGTTTCAAGGATGCTTCGACGGTGCTCTACGCCACCCGCTCCGGTGTCGCGTGGTCGGCGCTCGGGCACGCAACGGCCTGCTACGAAGCCGCGCTGTCGTATTCCCTACAGCGCATACAGTTCGGCAAGCCGCTCGCGAAGTTCCAGATGGTGCAGGAACGCCTCACGCAGATGCTCGACGAACTGACCGCGATGCAGCTGTACTGCCGTCACCTGGCCGACCTCGAGGCATCCGGCGCCCTTCGCCCGACGCAGGCGTCGCTCGCCAAGTTCCACAACACGCGGGCCGCGCGTCGGATCGCATCGACAGCGCGCGATCTGCTCGGCGGCAACGGGATCCTGCTCGAGAACGTCGTGATGCAGCATCTCGCCGATATCGAAGCGATCCACACCTACGAGGGCACCGAGTCGATTCAGGCGCTGCTGATCGGTCGCGACATCACGGGCATGAGCGCGTTCGTCTAGCGGGAAGAGCTTTTACCGTCCGCGTACGCCGAGCACAAGGTCCGGCGGAATGTCGCGGGTCGCGGGTACCTTCATTTCATGGGACTTTTCGGCCGCAGCGCACCCCCGTCAGACGAGTCCAAGGACTCGGCCCTGATCGACGAGATCGCGACCCCGGTTAGCCTGTGGTCGGACGGGCTCGGCAAGCTCGCGATCCGTGCCGTCCAGATCATCGTCGTGGTGATCGTCCTCATCGGCTTCATCTGGGGCATCCGCCAACTCACCTTGGTCACGATCCCGATCGTGTTGGCGCTGATCCTCGCCTCCGCCTTCTATCCGGTCATGCGTTTCATGCGGACCCGCGGCGTTCCCTCGATCGTCGCCACGCTCGTGTCGCTCCTCGCGATCGTCGCGCTGCTGGGCGGGGTGGGCTGGCTGATCGTCTGGGCCGTCCGCGACCAGTGGGACATGCTCTACAGCCAGGCGCAGGAGGGGCTGCAAAACGTCCTCGACTGGGCCAGCACCCTTCCCTTCGACATCGACCAGAACCAGATCGACGAGTGGATCGCGAGCGCCCAGGACTTCGTCACGAGCGCGCAGTTCGGCTCGGGAGCCATCGCCGGCGTCGGCATCGTCGCCAACTTCATCACCGGATTCATCCTGCTCGTCGTCGTGCTCTTCTTCTTCCTGAAGGACGGCCCGCAGCTCTGGGAGTTCATGCTGCGCCCCTTCCGCGGCGCGAACTACGCGCGCGCGCGCCGCGTCGGCAACAAGACGGTCTCGACGCTCGGCTCCTACATTCGGGGCACAGCAACGGTCGCTTTCGTCGATGCGGTCGGCATCGGCATCGGCCTCTGGATCCTGCAGGTTCCCCTCGCTCTGCCCCTCGCCGTGCTGGTCTTCCTTCTTGCATTCATCCCCATCGTGGGTGCGACGCTCGCGGGCATCCTTGCCGCCCTCGTCGCGCTCGTCTCGAACGGTCTGATCAATGCCCTGTTCGTCGTGGGAGTCGTCGTGCTCGTCAACCAGCTCGAGGGCAACTTCCTCCAGCCCGTACTCATGGGCCGCACGCTCAAGCTGCATCCTTTCGTCGTACTGATCGCCTTGACCATCGGCACGGTGCTCGGCGGCGTGCTGGGCGCGGTCCTCGCCGTGCCGATCACCGCCGTCGTCTGGGGCGCGATCCAGGTGTGGGACGGCCCCGACAAGCCCGCCCGTTGGGCCCGCCAGAAACGGTCCGAAGCGGTCTAGCCTCAGCGGACGGATGCTCGACCCGCGCCCCGCGCGGACTGCAGGAGGGAACCCATGTCACACGACATCCCCTCACCGATGCTTGCGAAGGCGGTGCCCGCGATCCCGGATCGTGAGGGCCTGAGTTTCGAACCGAAGTGGGACGGGTTTCGTGTCATCGCCTCGTGGGACGGCGAGTCGGTCGAACTCGGCTCGCGCGGCGCAAAGCCCCTCACGCGGTACTTTCCCGAACTGGTCGAGGCCCTCGCGCGACTGTTGCCCGAACCGGTCGTGCTCGATGGCGAGATCGTCGTCGCCGTCGGACCGGATGGCTCGCAGCGCCTCGATTGGGAGGCCCTGTCGCAGCGCATCCATCCCGCCGACTCGCGCGTGCAGCGGCTTGCCACCGAGACCCCGGCGATGATCATCGCTTTCGATCTGTTGGCCGTCGGCGGTGAGACGCTCCTCGACGCGCCGTTCGCCGAGCGGCGCGCGCGGCTCGAAACGTTGCTGGCCGGGGTGCCGCATCCGATCCACCTGACCCGGACGACAACGGATGCCTCGCTCGCCCGCCGCTGGCTCGACGAGTTCGAGGGCGCGGGTCTCGACGGCGTGGTCGCCAAGCCGCTCGACCAGCCGTATGCGCCGGGAAAGCGCACGATGCTGAAGATCAAGCACGCGCGGACGGCGGATGTCGTGGCCCTCGGGTACCGCATCCACAAGAGCGGGCAGGGCGTCGGGTCGCTGTTGGTCGGGCTCTACGATTCGTCAGGGGTGCTGCGGGGCGTCGGCGGTGTCGCCGCGTGGAGTGACAAACGGCGGCTCGAGCTGGTGGAGGAGCTGGCGCCGCTCGTCGAGCGCGATGACGCCGGGGATGCGGTCACCGGAGCGACCGACCGGTCACGCTTTTCGGCGTCGAAGGATGTCTCGTTCGTTCGGCTCCGACCCGAGCGCGTGCTCGAGGTACGTTACGACCAGCTCGAGGGCATGCGCTTTCGGCACACCGTGCAGTTCGAGCGCTGGCGTCCCGACCGGGATCCGGCATCCTGTCGCTTCGATCAGCTCGAGCAGATCTCGGCGTACGATCTCGGGCGCGTGCTGGCCTGACGACGAGGCTCAGGCGTCGGGCTTGCGGGCGCGGCTCGGCTGCACGCGCGGCGGCTCGCCCGGCATCTTCGGGAACTCGGGCGGGAACGGCAACTCGCCGAGCCCCGCATCCAGGTCCCGCTGCCACCACTCCAGCAGCACATCGACACGTCCGGGCCGATCGAGCAGCCCCGCCCACGGATCACCGATCGTCGAGAGTCGCTCGGGAATCGAACGGACGGTAAAGGATGCGGGGTCCACCCCGTCGAGTTCATCCCACGTCACCGGGGTCGACACCGTCGCGGTAGCGAGCGCGCGCGGGCTGTACGCGCCGGCCATCGTGCGGTCTCGGTTGGCCTGGTTGAAGTCGACGAAGATCCGCTCGCCACGCTCTTCTTTCCACCAGTTCGTCGTGACACGGTCGGGCATGCGGCGCTCCAGCTCGCGCGCGGCCGCGATCACGGCGTGGCGCACATCGAGGAACTCATGGGTGGGTTCGATCGGGCAGAAGACGTGGAGGCCGCGGTTGCCGCTCGTCTTGATCCACGGTTCGAGCCCCGCCTCGCGAAGGACCTCGCGCAGGCCGTGGGCCGCGACGACAGCGTCGGCGAAGTCGGTGCCCGGTTGCGGGTCGAGGTCGATGCGCAGTTCGACCGGGTTGTCGGTGTCGCCCGCGAGCGACGCCCACGGGTGGAACACGATCGTGTTCATCTGCACGGCCCACAGCACGGCGGCCGTCTCGGTGAGGACGAGCTGCGGATGCTTGCGGCCACTGTTGTAGGTGACAGTGACAGCCTCGACGTAGTCGGGCGCACCCTTGGGCGGGTTCTTCGAGAAGAAGCTCTCGCCGGCGACCGAATCGGGGTAGCGCTCGAGCGAGACCGGCCGATCGCCGTTCGCCGCGAGGAACGGCGCCGACACGGCGATCATGTACTCGGCGAGCTCATGCTTGGTGATGCCGACCTCGGGCCACAGCACGCGGTTCGGGCTCGAGAGCCCCACGTCGCGGTCACCCGCGCCGTCGGGGTCCGGTCCGGGAACGGTCAGGGTGATGCGCTCGCTGGCCATGGTCCGACCCTAGGGCGGTGCCGGGGCTTGCGACACCCCCTTGCGCCGCTGGACCGATGCCTCCACGGGCTCTCATCCCGCCGGCATCCGTCCCGGCGGTCCCACGCATGCGGGACCCGTCGAGCGGCTACGCGGGCGACGCCTCGGGCGAATCATCAGACCCCGCGGACGGGGTCGCGGGCGGTGGCGGCGCCGGCAACGCGATCACCGGGGCGAGAGCATCCCGATCGAGGATGATCCACGGTCCCGCCGCATCCACGATCACGCCGGCGACGGACGGATGGTCGCGCAGAGACGCACCGAGCTGCTCGGGCAGGAAAGGCATGGGCCGGTCGCCGCGGCCGCGCGCGATCACCTCGAGTGGGTGCGAATAGACCTCGATCAGGCGGCGACCGTCTGCCGTGCGGGACTCAGCGACGCCGAAGCGCGGCGCCTCGCCCTCGGTCGCGGCGCCCGTCTCGTTCACGGCGACGAACAACGGCGCCTCGGTGAGCGCTGTCGCGACGGTCGCCGCGGTTTCGGGGGTACGGGGAGCCGCGAGCGCTGTCTTGATGAGCAGCTCGGGGTCGGCCTGATTGACCGCGGCCTCGATGACGGCGCGGGGCAGCACGGCACGCGCCGGGCCCGACGATCCGTCCACGATCACACCCGCGTATGTTCCGGCGACGACGTGCTTCAGGATCGTCAGCGCCGGCTGGCCGACCGCAGAGGTGCCCGAATCACCATCGGCCGACAGCGCTGCCTGTAGCGCCGCACCCGTGCTGTAGACGAGCACGTAGGCGTCGTCGCCGCGGCGGGCGACAGCCAGTGGAAGCTCACGGCCCTCGGCGAGCATTGCGCGGGCATCACCTTTGATCCGCAGGAACAGGTGGTTCTGGAGCAGTTGACGCATCACGTCGAGCAACTGCTCGGGCTTGGCGGGCGAATCGAGTTTCCCGAGCGCCTGGGCGAGCAACACGTTGTCTCGCAGGCCCGGCACCGTCTCCGTCTGCAGCGGGGCCTCGGCGGGCCCGGCAGGATTTCCCGTTCGCGGATTCGGTGCGGAGCTTGCGCCGGGAGCGGCGGACGACCCTGCCGTCGACGGGTGTGCCGAAGCATCCGGCAGTGTCGTCGGACGGCCGACCTCTCCCCCGCCACCGCGATAGGTCGAGACCGAGATGCCCACCTGCGGCGCGGCCTCGGCCGGCGCGTCGTTCGACGCGTCCCGCTCGGATGTCGCGGCTTCGGATTCCTCGGCGGAGCGTGCTTCCTCCGATGCGGCATTCGTGGTGTCGGGCGTGTCGCCACGCTTCGGACGTCTCGAGAACACAGCCATCGGACCAGACTAACCCGGGCATGAACCGCACCCCAGGGCCCGGCTTCGCGCTTCGCGCTTCGCGTGGACAATACTCCGGCGAGATTGCCTCGGAGGGCCCGAACCTTCCCCAGGGCGGGGTTGATCGCCACTTCTTCCGAAGTCTTGTCCTGATTGCTCACCCCGACGGTACGCAGGGTACGCAGGGCGCGGGCGGAGGCTAGATCTTCTCGATCGGCGCGATCTTGATCAGGATCTTCTTCGCACCGACAGTGTCGAAGCGAATGTGCGCCACGCGGCGCGCGCCCTCGCCCGTGACGGCATCGACGCGCCCCTCGCCGAAATCGTCGTGCCGGATGCGGTCGCCGCCAGCGAGTTCGAGGTCGCCGTTGTCTCGCACCCGTGCCGGAACGCGGTTCGGGAAGCGGTCGAGCGCGGTCGACGTGGGCACCAGATCCGAGCCGTACCGGTTTCCGCCGGAAGAGCCCGACCCGCCAGAGCGACCGCCACCGCTGAAGCCACCACCGCCATACCCGCCACCGAGCGCTCGGCCCGCCCCGCGGCCGCGCGAATTCACATCGCCGGGCGACTGCCGCCAATCGATCAACTCGGGCGGAATCTCCTGCAGGAAGCGGCTCGGCATCGCCACCGTAACCTCGCCGAACTGCGCGCGGGTCATCGCGAGAGACAGGTACAGACGCTTCCGCGCGCGCGTCACGCCGACGTAGAACAGGCGCCGTTCCTCGGCGGGCCCGCCGGGCTCGTTCGCCGACATCCGGTGCGGAATCAGGTCTTCTTCGACACCCGTGACGAACACGGCGTCGTACTCCAGACCCTTGGCCGTATGCATCGTCATGAGCGAAACGGAACCCGACGCATCCTCGAGGTCATCCGCGTCCGAGACCAGCGCGACCTCGGCGAGGAAGTCGATGATCGTGCCCTCGGGATTGTTGCGCGCGAACTCCTTGGCGACCGAGACGAACTCGTCGAGGTTTTCGAGCCGGGCCTCGTCTTGGGGGTCACGGCTCGCGCGGAGCGCATCCATGAACCCCGACTTGTTGAGCAGCAACGCGAGCCCGTCGGCCACCGCCGAGGCCGGGGCGAGCTCGCCGCTCGCGGGGAGCATGAGAGCGGATGCCTCGACCAGCACGGCATCGAGGTGCACGATCGCGGCCTGGATCTTGGGTCCGACACCGAGTGCGGACGCGTTGGCGAGCGCGTCGCGGAACGAGATGCCCTCGCTCGTCGCGTAGCGCGCGATCGCCGACTCCGTGACGTCGCCGATACCGCGCCGCGGCTTGTTCAGGATGCGCCGCACGGCCATGTCATCGGCGGGGTTCGCGACCGCGACGAGGTACGCCAGTGCGTCTTTGATCTCGGCACGTTCGTAGAACTTGGTGCCGCCCATGATCTTGTAGGGCAGCGCCGAGCGGATGAAGATCTCTTCCAGCGCACGGCTCTGCGAGTTTGTGCGGTAGAACACGGCGACGTCGCCGTAGGCCAGGCCGGCCTTGTGAAGGGTCTCGATCTCGTCGGCGACGAACTGCGCCTCGTCGTGTTGGGAGTAGCCGGTGAAGCCGACGATCTGCTCGCCGGCCCCGACATCCGTCCACAGCTTCTTGTCTTTGCGGTCGAAGTTGTGCGAAATCACCGCGTTCGCGGCGTTCAGGATGGTCTGGGTGGAGCGATAGTTCTGCTCGAGCAGCACGACCTTGGCGCCCGGGTAATCGCGTTCGAACTCGCTGATGTTTCGGATGTCTGCGCCCCGGAAGGCGTAGATCGACTGGTCGGAGTCGCCAACGACCGTGAGCGACGCGGCTTCAATCCCATCGGATGCCGCGGGTGCCGGCGCTTCGAAGATCATCATGCCCCCGGAGCCTTCGAACGGCGCCGGTTCGTCCGACGACAGCGGCCGCGTGAGCTCGTGAATCAGGGCGTACTGGGCGTGGTTGGTGTCCTGGTACTCGTCGACCAGGATGTGCCGGAAGCGGCGACGGTAGGTATCGGCGATCTTCGGGAACGCGCGGAAAAGGTACACCGTCTGCGCGATGAGGTCGTCGAAGTCGAACGCGTTCGACCGCTGCAAAGAACGCTGGTAATCGGCGAAGATCTCGACGAAGATCCGCTCGGCCGGGTCGCTCATGTTGGCGGTCCGCGCGTACGACTCGGCATCGGCGAGTTCGTTCTTGAGCTTCGAGATACGGCTCTTCACCCCGGCGGGAGTGAGGCCGAAGCTGTCGCCCTCGTGCTCTTTGATCAGGCGCTTGACGAGGGCCCGCGAGTCACCCGAGTCGTAGATCGTGAACGAGCTCTTGAATCCGAACGCCTCGGCCTCGCGGCGCAGGATCCGCACGCACGCCGAGTGGAAGGTCGAGATCCACATACCCCGCGACACCTCGCCGACGAGCGCGTGGACGCGCTCGCGCATCTCGGCGGCGGCCTTGTTGGTGAAGGTGATCGCCAGGATCTGGCTCGGCCACGCCTCTTTCGTGCGCAATAGACCGGCGATGCGGTGCGCCAGCACGCGCGTCTTGCCCGAACCCGCACCCGCGACGATGAGCAACGCCTGACCGCGGTAGAGCACGGCCTCGAGCTGTGGCGGGTTGAGCCCATCGAGCAGATCGCCCAGGAGGGGGTCGTGTGACCCGATTGCGAGGGGCGAGGAGGCTTCGGTCATGTCCCATCAAGTCTAGGCGGGCGCGCCGACACCGCCGCGGGTCGGGTCGGCGTCCCCCGAGCACGACGCGACACCTCGACAGGCTCAGCGACTGCGGTGCATCGCCGACTTCGCGCTGGTGCCGATCTCCCTGACGCCCCTCGGCAAGACGATCGTCGACACCCGCCGCCGCGCCTTTGACACCGCCAGACAACAACACAGTCCGCGCTGCAATGCAACGCCGTTCTGGTCTAGGCGCGGATGACGAAGTTCTCGGGGATCGGTGGCGCCGCCAGCGCCTCGCCGAGCCGCGGGATCGCACCCTCCGGCGTCGCGCGGAAGGCGCGATACGCGTCCTCGGAAGCGCGGTCCGTCCAGATCTCGTACAGCGTCCAGGTATCGGGATCGGAGTCGTCGAGAAGGATGTCGAGCCGCTCCAAACCGTCGAACGCCCGAGTCGCGCGCAGCATGTCATCGACAAGGGCCGGGATCTCGTCCCGCACCTCGGGCCGGAACGTGAATCGGACGATACTCGCGACGGCCATGTCAGTGGGTCTGGTCGCCGGGGTACTCGAGGCTGATTGTCTCGGCCGGGACGTCCAGCGCCTTCGCCAACATTCCCGTCATGACGACCTTGGGAACGAGGCAGTCGCTGCAGACGCCCTCGCCGGCCGTGATAACGGCGTTCGTCCGGTCTTGATCGGTCTCCACGGACAGCGTGTAGCCGTCCACCGAGAGCATCTTCTGCAGGTCATCGAGTGTGGTGGTCATGTTCTTTCCTGACTCCGAGAAAGTGAACGAGGATCCGGCCTCGCGGTCCGAGTCCTCTTCTATGAGGTCGTCCTCTATTAGGCTCCCCGGCGCCCTCGCACAGCCAAGAGCTTTCCGGCTGGTGGAAGACTACGTCCGAGACCCAGGGCCAGGCCTCACGCCGCGCTCGGCGGTCGTCCCATCGCGGAGGCTTGAGCTCGTGGGGCTGAGCCCGGACACCCACCTGCGCCGGCGACCCCCTCGAGCTCTCGGACGGCCAGGCGCAGCGGGTCGCGATCTCGCGCGGCGGGCCTGTCATTTCCCGCTCGACGCGGTGCCGACCGTGTCCGTCGATACGCTGCGCGCGGCGATTCTCGAGCCGTCGCTCGCGTCATCCGCCGTCGCATCGCGAAACGGGACGTAAGACTCGGGACAGGAGGATGCGGGGCCCGCTACGTTGGCGGTATCGCGGCGATCCGGGTGGTCCCGGGCACCGGTTCATACCCGGTCGTGTTGTGGGTTCGACTCCCGCCGTCGCGTCTACTTCGAAGGGCCCGAGAACCCGGGAATCACGCGAATCTCGTGCGTACTCATTCTCGGCCAAAGAGTTCGGCCCACCTCGCTGGCGCTCTTTTCGCCCCGTCGCCCCAAGCCCGTGGCACGCTGGAACTATGAAACGTCCCCCACTTCGCGCGCGGCTGCTCACCGCGCTCGCGGGTGATCCGGACGGCACGCCGCGATGGGTGCGTGAGCTCGCCGACGGCGCCGACGACGGGTACTTCCCCGACGGGGGCGCGGCATGGACGGTCCACGCGGGAACCGCGACCTTCGTCGCCGGCATCCGGGCGCTACTCATCCAAGCTCTTCACCCCGGCGCGATGGCCGGCGTGCACGACTTCTCGCGCTACCGCGAGGATCCGATCGGTCGCCTGACCGGCACCGTGCGCTGGATCATCTGCGTCACGTACGGCTCGACGGCGCAGGCGCAGCAGGAGACGGCGCGTGTCGGCCGGATGCACGAACGAGTCGCGGGAACCTACATGACGGGTGCCGACCCTCACACCTATTCGGCGTCGGACACCCGTCTCGTGGAATGGGTGCATCTGGCGTTCACGGAGGCGTTCTTGGGCGCGCACGAGCGTTGGGGCGGTCCGATTCCCGGGGGCGCCGACGAGTATGTGCGCGAGTGGGCGACGGCGGGGCGCCTGATGCGTCTGGAGAATCCCCCCGAGACCGAGGCCGATCTGCGCGAGAGGATGCGCGAGTTCTTGGTCAGTGGAGAGCTCCGCCGCGACGAGCGCGTCGACGAGGTGGTGCGGTTTTTGCGTGACGTTCCCTTCACCGGTTCGATGCGAATTGCTTATCGCGTGCTTTTCGCCGCCGCTGTCGCGAGCCTGCCGCGGCCGTACCGACAGCTGCTCGGTGTGCGCCGAACGGTCCTGCCCGTCGTGACCGCGACGCGGCTCGTGCTCTCGGTATCGCAACGTGCCCTCGGCTCGGGTCCTCGCGCACAAGATTTTGCTCGAGAACGGCACCGCCGCCTTGCGGCAGGGCGGGCCGGGGTCCATCCCGCAGGGTGAGCTTGACCCCCGCTAGCTGTACTTCCTCGGCAGGTTGTGAACATCTGAGGTAGGCGAAGACCTCCGGGCAGGATGTGGGTTACCACACTCACCATCCTGACCACGGAGGTCTTCGTGACTCACGCTAACGCGCCCTTGACTCCAGAGGGGCGTCGCCGTCTTGCTGTTCTCATCGTTGACAAGCGGTGGCCGTTGCGGCGGGCCGCGGAGCGGTTCCAGTGTTCGCCCGCGACGGCTAAGCGATGGGCGGACCGTTACCGGTCCGGGCTGCCGTTGATCGACCGCAGCTCGAGACCGCAGAGATCACCGAACCGGCTTCCGCAGAGGACGGAACGGCGGATCGTCGCGTTGCGGTTCACCCGCCAGTGGGGTCCGCACCGGATCGCGTATCACCTGCGGCTGCACCGCTCCACGGTCGGACGAGTCCTCGACCGCTACGGGATGCCGAAGCTGGCGTACATCGACCAGTCCACCGGGCTCCCCGTCCGCAAGCCCACACCGAAACGCTACGAGGTCGCCGCGCCCGGCCAGCTCGTCCACGTGGATATCAAGAAGCAGGGCCGGATTCCCGACGGTGGCGGGTGGCGTGTCCACGGCCGCGGATCCACCCAGGATCGGAAAGCCGGTGTCGCCCGCGACAAAGCCGCCCGCGCAGGAGCGGCAGGCTCACGCGGCTACCGCTACCTGCACCACGCCGTCGACGACTACTCCCGGGTCGCGTACTCGGAGATCCTCGACGACGAACGCAAAGAGACCGCCGCCGGTTTCTGGGAACGCGCCAACGCATTCTTCACCGGCCTCGGCGTGACCGTTACCGCCGTGATGACCGACAACGGCTCCTGCTACCGCTCCCATGCCTTCGCCGCCGCGCTCGGCGACGGCATCAAACACAAGTGGACCAAGCCCTACCGCCCACAGACCAACGGCAAAGTGGAACGCTTCAACCGCACCCTCGCCACCGAATGGGCCTACGCGAAGCCCTACGCCAACGAAGCCGAGCGCGCCGCCGCCTACGACACCTGGATCCATCACTACAATCACCACAGACCCCACACCGGCATCAGCGGCCAAACCCCCTCAGCCCGCGTTCACAACCTCACGGGGAAGTACAGCTAGCTCCCGACCTGGAGTTGGGTCATGAGGTCAAGCGTGTCGGCGTTAAGCCAGTATTCAGCGACCTGATCGTTTGCGATGCGCAGGATGTCGGTGCCGTGAAACGTCACCTCGCTGCCGACGGGTGCTCCAGCTCCCGGGATGCCGCCGCCGTAGTGTCCAGCGTCGACCCAGCGAACGACAATGTGGTCAGTGTCGACGATCGGTCCGACCTCGACGGAGAAGGTGAGGTCGGACATGAGGGCACGCATCTGGGCGACGAGATCCTTCATCCCGGACACTCCCCCGACAGCGCTGCCGTCGCCGCCGTCGAACATGGCGGCGTGAACGCGATTGTCTTCGGCGATGATGTCACCCGCAATATCGAGGTCACCGTTCCACATGCTGACCCACTTCGAGACAAGGGAATTGGCGGCATCTCTCCCGATGCTTTCCGAGTTACTCATGGTGTTCCTCCCGTATTGGTGGTTCGTGCGAGTTCGGTCACAAAGGGCTATTGGCCGCGAGCGGGTCAGCTCTGTCGACGAGCGGCGGTCGTGGAGGCTCGGTCAAGGGGGTCGAGCGCCGAGTCGAGTGCGGCTTCCAGCGGCCATGCGGCGCGTAGCGGCTGGCTCATCACGAGGCCGCCCTGGATAGCAGCGAGAATGACGACGGCTATCCGGACGGGGTCTGCGGAAGGATCGACGTGGCCCGCCGCCTGCATTTTGGCAACGCCCGCGGCGAGCGCGTCTCGCCATCCGTCCATGCTGTCGGCAATGATCCGTTCCAGCAGCGGATCGCTCATCGCGGCCTGCGTCGCAAGTGAACCGATGGGGCAGGCCCAACGGCCAAGACCGAGGTAGTACTCGATGAGCGCCTCGCGCCATGCGGTCCACGACTCCCAGGTGCCGAGGTCGTGCAGATGGGGTTCCTGCGCGGCAAAGAGCTGCCCCGCTTCCCACGCGGCGACCTCGCGCACGAGTTCGGCCTTGCCCCCCGGAAAGTAGTGGAACAGCTGACTCTTGCTCGTGAGTGTCGCCACCCGAACGGTGTCGAGAGTCGTCCCGCCGATACCGGAGGCGAGGATCTGTTCGCCGGTGGCCTCGATGATGCGCTGACGGGTAGCCCGCCCGCGCTCGGTGATTTTCGTCTCCACGGTGTGACCCTATCCTCGTTGGACCGATCGGTCCAGTCACGTGATAGGAATGGACCATGAAGTCCAGTGAGCTTTTCTCTCGGGAGCCTTTCGGGGCCGAGTCCACCGCGATCGAGGTCGTCGAGGGCATCGATCTGCGAGGCCGCACCGCCCTGGTGACGGGAGCAACCTCCGGCATCGGCGTCGAGACAGCGCGTGCGCTGGCCGTCGCGGGGGCCACCGTGGTGCTTGCCGTGCGCGACGTCCAAGCGGGAAAACGGATTGCGTCCGAGATCGAACGCAGCACGGGCCCCGACACCGTGCGGGTCGCCGAGCTCGACCTCGCCGATCTGGCTTCCGTCCAACGCCTGGTCGATACGTGGGTCGGGCCACTGCACCTGCTCGTGGCCAATGCGGGAGTGATGAACACCCCCGAAATGCGAACGCGCGAGGGGCGCGAGATGCAGTTCGGGGTGAACCATATCGGTCACTTCGCCCTCACCACGGGGCTTCGATCAGCACTCGCGGATGCCGGGGGTGCTCGCGTGGTTGCGCTCTCCTCGAGCGGGCACGCCGCGAGTGGAATCCGCTTTGACGACGTCGACTTCCGTCGCGACCCGTACGACCCGGGTCTCGCCTACGGACAGTCGAAGACGGCCAACGTGCTCTTCGCGCTGGACGTCACGAGGCGCTGGACAGATGACGGCATCGCCGCGTCGGCGGTCATGCCCGGCGGTGTCTGGACGGGCCTGCAGCGGTGGTGGGATCCGGCGATTCTCGACGACATGAAGCGTCGGTATGTGACGGGGGTCAAGACCACCGAGCAGGGCGCCGCGACATCGGTGTACGTCGCCACTCGCGCCGATCTCGGCCCGGGCGCCCCCGCGTACTGGGAAGACTGCCACCCTGCCGAGGTGGTTTCGCGAATCACCGACGGGCTCCACGGGGTCGTGCCGCACGCGCTCGCTCCGGAGGCCGCAGAACGGCTCTGGGAGCTGACGCTCGAGATGCTCGACTGACAGAGTCTGCGTTGACGAGCTTAGGGAGCCGGATGAGCGGCGCCCGTGTCGCTCCAGTGCGAGAGGGCGACGATGAAACCGTTGATCAGGCGATCGAAGCTCCGGTCGACATCCGCGCTCCATCGAAAGGCGCCCGCGCTCTCGTACGACACGAAACCGTGAAGAGTAGAACGGAAGGCCCGGATCGCGTCGACAGCGTCATCGCCTTCGAGCCGGTAGGCGATGAGCGCGTCCGCGATGACCTGGATCGCCGACAGAGAGACGGCCTCGTCCTCCACATCTCCGGGCGCGGGCATGACGTTCGACGCCTCGTACCGCCCGGGGTGCTCGAGCGCCCACGCGCGGTACGCGTGCGACATCGTCGATATCGCGTCTGCCCCCGACCGCCCGACAGAAGCGCGAGCGAGGACTTCGCCGAGGTCCTTCTTCGCCTGCACCGCGATGTCTCGGTGCAGGCCCGCCATCGAGTCGATGTGGTTGTACAAAGACGGCTGGCGCACGCCGAGGCGCTGCGCCAACCCAGCGAGGGTCAGCTTGCCGAGACCGAGCTCGTCGGCCATCACTGCCGCTTCTTCGGCGACACGGTCGCGATTGAGTCCTGCTCTGCGCATGATTGCCTCCCGGCATCGCTCGTCCGATCCTCACATCAGCCTGTCGGACCTGAATACTATTGTCAATAGTTCTAAGCTATTGACAATAGTTACAGGAGCAGGTCATAGTAGCCAGATCACCTACTCGCTTCCCGGATCGCTGGAGAGACAATCATGAGCATCACTTTCGCTACCACCATCGACATCGCCGCCACGCCCGAGCAGGTCTGGGATGTGCTGTCCGACTTCTCGACCTATGGGGAGTGGAGCAACTTCTCTCGAATCACCGGCGCGCCGAAGCTCGGCACGAAACTGAAGATGCGCATGCCCGGCTTCTGGTTCACGTCCAAGGTCACCGCCGCTACCCCCGCCCAGGAGCTGCAGTGGTCGGCGAAGCTCTTCACCGCCGGACTGTTTCTCGGCGAACACAACTTCACCCTGGTGCGCCAAACGGACGGCACAACGCACCTCAAGAACACCGAGACCTTCTCTGGCGCTCTCACCCGCCCCCTCGAGGGCACGTTCGCCAAGAACCGAAACGAGGGCGGCTACGCCGTCTTCAACCAGGCCCTGAAGCGCCGGGTCGAGGCGGCGGTCTGACTACTCTCGCGGGAGTTAGGCCGCGAGACCGACGGATGCCCTCAACCGGCGAAGCACATTGCGCTCCACGAGCACGGGCACATAGTCGCGCAAGCGGACACCGTCGAACGACTCCAACTCTTCGGCGATGAGAGCCAGGATGTCGTTCTCCGCCGCGTCCGGAAAGCGCCGTTGAAGGCGCTCTGTCAGATAGACGAGCGCCTCGAACTCGGTGCCGGGGTTGGTGCAGCTCACCCCCTATTTTCTCCCAGAACGAGGGAAATGGATCGAAAACGAGTCATGTGGCGGTGGGCCTACCCCAGCGCACACGACGACGTCGGACGAGTGGGCTACCCTCGGCCGTCAAACCCTGCCGCGCGCAGCTCGGTGATGTACTCGCTGTCTGCTGGGTGCAGGTAGTACGCCTCGGATCGCTCACCAGCGTGACTCTCGATGCGCACGGGTGAACCTCCCGCTCCGACGACGGCGTCAAAAGCCTCCGTCGAGAGGGCGGACCCGGGATTGCCGAGAAGCCAGTCCTTGACGGACTTCTCGCAGCGTTCGAACCAGTGCGCGGAGTCGTTGTGCGTTGCCATGGGAGCATCATCCCCGCGGCAGGTTACCGAGCGGTGAAGTCCAACGACCGCGCCACGATCGACCGCCAATCTTTTCCGTGAGCTGCAGCCTCAACATCGCCGTCACGATGACTCGTGCCGTCCCCCACCATCCGCGCGCTTACTCGTCGTCGAAGCTCGCAAGCCAGGTTTTGCAGATGCCCGAGGTGCCCATGTTCGGACCGTGCGGCAGGTTGCCGCTGTCGAGAATCGCCGTCTCCCACCCCTCGAAGCCCGGGACCCCCGCGTTGATCGCACCGATGACGGTCGCAAATTTCGCGTCGGCGTTAGCAATGTCCCCGTTCGCGACGTCCGTCCAGGCGGACTCCAGAGTCGAGCATCCCCACCACCAGTAGGCGGCCGCGTCACCCGCCATGTCTGCTCGATTGCCCCGAGGGAGCGACTCGGGGAAGGAGTAATTGGCGGGGAAATCGTAGGGGAACGTTGCGACCGTTTCGGCATACAACGCCTCGCGATCGGCGAGAGCCGTCTCCCACGGCGCCGGAGTCGAGGAGTCCGAGGCTGCGGCGGCACCACTTTGTGTCGCCTCGGCGGTTGGTGGCGTCTCGACGGAGTCCGGCGACGCGGAGCAGCCGGTAAAGAGGAAAGCAGCCGATACGGCCATCGTGGCGCTGGCTGTACGAGAGTCCATGCCCGAACTTTACGGGCAGGCCCCGATCGACGTGCGATCGCCGCGAGCGTCGGTCAGAGACGCTCGGCTAGGCGCGTGCGGTAGGCAAGAGGCGACTCGCCGAGTTGTTTCTTGAAAGCGGAGCTGAAGGCGCTCTCGGATGAGTACCCGAGGGTGAACGCTAGCGCGCCGATCCGGGTCTCGCGTTTGCGGAGTTCGCGTTGGGCGAGCAGCATGCGCCAATTGATCAGGTAGGCCAGCGGTGGGGTGCCGGCTACGTCGCGAAAGCGTTTCGCAAAGGTGCTGCGAGACATCGACGACGCGCGGGCAAGGTCTTCCAAACTCCAACTCTGCGCGGGTTGCTCGTGGATCAGGGCCAGGGCGGGACGGAGTCGTTCGTCGGTGAGTACTTTCAGCCATCCGGCAGGCATGTCCGTGTCTTGGATGAATCCGCGGATGATGTCGAGAATGAGCAGCTGCCCGTATTGACGAATCGCGAAGTCCGCGCCGACGCGGTGGGCGACGATCTCGGTGAACAGACGCTGCACGTGTCCTCGAAGCTGCGGGGCGACGGCGCTGGATGCTCCGACGTGGGCCACGGGCGGAAGCGCTCGAAGGAGAACCTCTTTGCCGGTGGGGTTGAGATCGACTCGCCCGCCAATCAGGATGTCCACGTCCGCGGCATCGACATCGGAATCTGCGATCGCGGATCCTGCGGATGGCGGGTCTACCACCACGGGTTCGCCGGGCCCGTCTCCGCCCTCGAGGGTGAGCCACGATCGCCCGTTCAACACGGCGACGTCACCGGCAACGAGCTCGAAGTGCGTGCCGACGCCGTCGGTCGTCAGGGTGGCGCGGCCTCGGACGATGGCGATGAATTTGAGGTCGTCCTCAATGAAACTGTGCGTGCGCCATCGGCCGCGGATAGCGGAGCCGCCCGACACGACGCTGCGCACCTCGACGAGGTCGAGTACCTCGGAAAGCCGGTCTATCGCCACCATCTGGACTATAGAGCATAAAAAGCAGACGAAGCATTATTCCAGATACGATCAGCCGGTATCAGGCTGGGGTGGTGGTTCGGATCTCTCGTTCCACGCAAACGCCCGCCGCTCATCGTGTGCGGCATGAAAGGACACCCCCATGACTGACTCCATGATCGCTCTGGTCACCGGCGGCAACAAAAGCATCGGCCGCGAGATCGCCGCCCAGTTGGCGCAACTCGGCCACACCGTCATCATCGGCGCACGCAGTCTCGAGCGCGGAGAGGAGACCGCGGCCGAGCTCCGCGCAGCAGGTGGGAGAGTCACGGCCGTCACCCTCGACGTCACCGACACCGCCTCCGCAGGTACCGCCGCCGATAAAGTCGGGGCCGAATACGGGCGACTGGACGCACTGATCAACAACGCCGGCATCAGCCACCAACCGGGCGCCGACTTCGCCGGACAGATACCCCGCACGGCAGACATCGATCACATCCGCTACGTGTTCGACACGAACGTGTTCGGTGTGATCCGCGTCACCAGCGCCTTCCTGCCGCTGCTCCGAAAGTCGTCATCACCGCGCATCGTCAACGTCTCGAGCAGCGCCGGATCTCTCGCCGCCATCTCCGACTTCGGCAACACCGACCCGATCGCCCTCGGCTATGTACCATCCAAGACCGCGCTGACCGCGGTGACGATGATGTACGCCCGCGACCTCGAATCCGAGAACATCCTCGTCAACGCCGTATGCCCCGGCTTCGTCGCCACCGACCTCAACGGTCACCGCGGTCTTCTCACCCCTGTAGAAGGCGCGCGCTCGGCCGTGACCATGTCGACGATCCCCGCCGACGGACCGACCGGCACGTTCACGGACATCAACGGCCCCGTCGCCTGGTAGTACCATCTCTCGGCGGTGTCGGCCCGTCGCACCCTCGCCGTGCCCTGTGGCAGAATTCTCTATCCTCTGGCCCTGCGACGTCCGTCAACGTCAGTATCCGCGCGAGTAGCAGGAGACCGGGCCAGGAGAGACCGTTCATGGCACTCCCGACTCCAGATTCACACGCGCTGCGGAGCGGGATCGCCATCCGAGCTGGTGGCCAGGCGCGCGGGGTGTGTGGCGCGGGGCCACATCCAGGCAGAGCGGAGAATGAAGGCCAGAAGCAATACCTCAATCCCGATGGCGATGGCGTAAAAGGCGGCCCAGTCCCAGGTTTCCCCCACGGCGTTGAAGGCCGAATAAGGGATGAGGAGCGCCGTCACGACGAGGTTCGTGGCGCGATTCACCCGCGCTGGCAGCGTCATCGAGAGCACCACCATCAGCGCAGGGATCGACACCGACACGAGGAACACCGTCAACAATCCCGGGCTGATGTCGAACTCGAAAACAACGCCATTCAGGATGTCATCGACGACGCCGGGTTTGTAGAAGCCCAGCACATCGACGTAGACGTAGAGGAACATGAAGGTCGTCCACGCGGCGGCGATCTTCGCCTGCACGGGGATCGGTGGGTTCTCGAGCAGTCTCGGGGTGTTCGTGCGGTTGGTCATCGGTTCTTCTTTCGCTTCGTGCGGGCGGGGGGATGGGTCTTCAGGGAGCGGTGACTCGCAGCACGACGTTGCCGCGCTTGCGGCCGGTGTCGACGTAGCGGTGCGCCTCGACGATGTCGGCGAGGTCGTAGGTGCGGTCGATCACGGGCCGGTAGTGACCGGATTCGGCGAGGCGGACGAGGCGGGCGACATCTTCGGCACCGATCGTGTCGACATCCGATGTAACGAGCTTTCCCGTCCTCCGGCTCTGCCCGCGGCTGCGCAGCATCTGTCTCAGATCGGCGATGACGAGCAGAAGTGCCCCGCCGGGAGTGAGGGATGCCTCGACCCGATCGAATTCGGCATTGCCCACGCAGTCGACGATCACGTCGTACCGGGCGCCGTTCGCGGCGAAATCCTGTCGCGTGTAGTCGATGACGTGGTCGGCGCCGAGCGCCGTCACGAGCTCAGTGTTCTTGCCGCTCGTCACGGCGGTCACGTGGGTGCCGAGGTGCTTCGCGAGTTGGATGGCCGCGGTGCCGACGGCTCCGGAGGCACCGTTGACGAGCACGGTCGTTCCCGGGCGGATCGACACCTTCGACAGGAAGCCCAGGGCCGTCGTGCCACCGAACACAAGGGTGACGGCCTCTTCGAAGGTCAGGTTCTCGGGAGCCCGGGCGATCGCACCATCCGCGGGCACGCACACGTACTCGGCGTGGCCGCCGAATCCGCTGCCCATCATCGCGATCACCCGGTCGCCGGGCACAAAGCGAGTCACACCGGGGCCGACGGCCTCGATGACGCCCGCGGCATCCATTCCCAGCACGGGCCGCCTGGGGCGCAAGAATCCGATGCTCAGCGCCGCGAGCATTCCGAGGCCCGCGGGGATGTCTCGGGCCCGAGTCCGGTGATCGGCGATGCTCACTGTGCTCGCGTGCACTCGGATGAGCACTTCGCCGGGCTTCGGCGACGGGATGGGGAGCTGCTCGATCCGCACAACCTCGGGTGCGCCGAAGTGCCGATACACGGCCGCCGTCATGCTGGTCCTAACAGTCGCGCTGGTCTTCGTTGTCATGACTCGATGCTCGCCGCCGCGTCCGCCGTCGGCATCGGGCAAATGGCCGAAACCGTCTCGGCCGAAAGTACGGTCCTGCGCTCGTGCTGCGTACCGATGTGCACCGCGCCTGATCAAACGAGCATCGATGCATGACTTCGACGCGTACTCCGCCAGCGACGCCCGCCCGCACCCGTGGCGCACAGCGTCCCCGCACTGGCTGGCTCGCCATCACGGGGTTCTTACTTCTCAGCGCACTCCCCGTGCTGGGAGGCGCTCTCAGCCTGGGCGAGCTGACCGCAGGAAAAGCGTCGACCGCTCCCCTGATCCCGCTGATAGGCCACGTCGTGGCGATGAGCGTGTTCTGCCTGGTGGGTGCGTTTCAGTTCTCGCCGGCGTTGCGGATACGGCGCACCTGGCATCGCACGGCCGGGCGCGTACTCATCCCCGCCGGCTTCATCGGGGCCCTCTCCAGCCTCTGGTTGGCGGTCTTCTTCGGCGGCCCGGCGGACGAGTTCGCCCTGGCGATGGTCCGTGTCATCTTTGCGATCGCGATGACGGGCTTCCTCGTGATGGGGGTGATCGCGATCCGCCGCCGCGCCTTCGTCTCGCATGGCGCGTGGCTGACGCGCGCTTACGCGATCGCCGTCTCGGGTGGAACGCAAGCGCTCGTCTTCGCACTCTGGACGCTCACCGTCGGCGAAGTCGATACCTTTGGTGAAACCGTGCTGGTTGCCGCGGCGTTCGTGATCAACAGCGTTGCGGCCGAGCTGATCATCGTGAGGCGGGCCCATGCACTCCGCGCGCGCCAATGAGGTGGTGACCGGGCTCATCCGCTCGGTGTGGAATGCGCCGGCGGCCATGCCCGCACCACCGCGCCGCGTGTGGCGCGACGGGGTCTTGCTCGGCGTCGTCGTGGCGCTCGCCGCCGTCGAGGGAGTCGTCAGGACCGACCTCACCCATCCCGTCCTGTCGGTGCTGGGTGTGATCGCGATCGCCCCGACAGTGCTGTGGCGACGCCAGCGACCCCTGCTCATGCTCGTGATCGCCGTCGTGGTGTCGACGCCACTGCAGCTCGTCGAGCCCGATTCGGTGCCCTACACGGCCGTCTTCGTCGTGGTCGTCATCTACGCCCTCTTCCGCTGGGGTCCCGGCCGTGACCTCGTGTTCGGCTCGGGGATACTCCTCGGTAGCCTCGCGCTCGCGTTTGTTCGCGACGGCAGGTTCGACGACCTGATCGGTGGCTTCGCTCTGCTGCTCTCGGTCGCGGTGCTCGGCGCGGTGTTCCGCACGCGCGCGGGGTCCCGCCAGCGCGACCTCGACCGCATCCGGATGCTCGAGCGCGAACACCTGGCGCGTGACCTGCACGACACGGTCGCCCACCACGTCTCAGCGATCGCGATTCGCGCGCAGGCGGGCGTTGCGATGGCGGCGCACGACCCGGATGCCGCGACCGACGCCCTCGGAGTGATCGAGGCCGAGGCTGCCACCACGCTGAGCGAGCTGCGGTCGATGGTGCGCGTGCTGCGCCAGCACGAGTCCGCCGACCTGGCGCCCAGCCCGGGGCTGACTGACATCCACCAGCTCGCCGGAAAGCGGCCGGGTGGCGCGGCGGTCACGGTGCGGGTCGACGGTGACAGTGACAGTGACGGTGACCGCATCCCGCCGCCCGTCGCCGCGGCCGTCTTCCGCCTCGCCCAGGAGTCGGTGACCAATGCCCTGCGCCACGCGCGGCAGGTCACGCGCATCGACGTCGTCGTGAGCGTGGATGACGGCGGAGTGCGTGTGAACGTGACCAACGACGGCGATGCCGCGGTCTCCCCGGTTCCCGGCTTCGGCATCATCGGCATGATGGAACGTGCGGCTCTGTTCGGCGGTGCGTGTCAGGCCGGGCCGGCGCCAGGCGGCGGATGGGCGGTCACCGCCGTGCTGCCTCGTGTTGGATGGGCACCGTGACAATTCGCGTGCTCGTCGCCGACGACCAGGAACTCGTGCGCACCGGGCTCAGCATGATCCTCTCCGCGCAGCCCGACATCGAGGTCGTCGGGCAGGCCCACGACGGCACCGAGGCGGTCGCCCTCGCGCACAGCCTTCGACCGGATGTCTGCCTCTTCGACATCCGGATGCCTGGCCTCGACGGCATCGAGGCGACCCGAGCGATCGCCGGCCCGGGAACCGAGCATCCGATCGCGGTCGTCATCATCACGACGTTCGACCTCGACGAGTATGTGTTCGCGGCGCTGCGGGCGGGAGCGAAAGGCTTTCTCCTCAAGGACGCTGGCTCGGAGATGCTCGCCCAGGCGATTCGTGCCGCCGCCAGCGGCGATGCCCTGATCGCGCCGAATGTCACCGTGCGTCTGCTCGAAGCGTTCGCGGGGGCAGAGCCTGCGGCATCCTTGCCGCAGCCGATCGAGCCGCTCACCGAGCGCGAAGAGCAGGTTCTCGCCAAGGTCGCGAGTGGCTTGAGTAACAGTGAGATCGCGGCCGAGCTGTACATCACGCTGAGCACGGTCAAGACTCACGTCGCGAGTCTGATGACCAAGCTCGGCGCCCGCAATCGCGTGGAGATCGCGATTTGGGCGCACGAGACGCGGCGTAAGCGGTAGCTGTTGATCCCGATGGCCCGGGACGCCCGGACATCGCGCGCCCTCGTCGTCAACAGCGCCGTCGCCGTGACCTGATACCGTCGGCGGATGTGGCGAGCGCGGATGTTGTCCACCGTCGGTGTGCTGGTCACAACCATCCTGGCGCTGTCTGCATGCACCTTCGGGCCGCCCACAGACGACACATCCACGTCGCCCTCAACATCGAGCAACGCCCCGGGCACCGATGCGGTGGCCGACGAGATCCGCGACACGATCACCGAGCGGATGGATGACTGGGGCCTTCGCGCGGTGATCGTGCAGGCCACCCGCGACGGGCAACCGATCATCTCGGAAGCCTTCGGGGAGTCGATGACCGGGGTGCCCGCCACCACCGACATGCACTTCCGCAACGGAGCGGTCGCCATCTCGTATGTGGCGACCGCGCTCCTGCTTCTCGTGGAAGAGGGGACGGTCACGCTCGACGACACACTGTCGGAATGGCTGCCCGACGTGCCGAACGCCGATCGGGTCACGCTGGGGCAACTCGCACAGATGACCTCGGGCTACGCCGACTACCTCTGGGATGCCGAGCTGATTGCGCAGCTGGAGGCGAACCCATTTCGCCAGTGGACGCCGGAAGAACTCGCCGCGTACGGAACCTCGAGGCCTCTGCTCTACGAGCCGGGCACGAACTGGAATTACTCCCACACCAACTACGTGCTGCTGGGCCTGGCGCTCGAGAGGATCACCGGGCAGCCCATGGAGCAGCTGCTGGAGGACCGCGTGCTCGATCCGCTCGGACTCGACAACACCGCAGACCCGGGCACGGCCGAGATTCCCGGCCCCGCGCTGCACGCCTTCACTGCGGAACGCCGCGCCTACCTGGGTGTGCCCGCCGGCACGGGCTTCCTCGAAGACTCGACTTTCTGGAACCCGTCGTGGACCATCACGCGCGGCGCCGTCCAGTACACCGACATCGACGACCTCATCCGCACCGCGCAGGGCATCGGCACCGGAGAGCTGCTCTCCCCCGAGATGCACGAGCGGCAACTGAATCTCGATACCCGGGACATCGCGACCGCGGTCGACGGATGCCCGGCGTGCTTCCCGCACTCCGAGATCTACACCTACGGAATCGGCGTCGTGATGATGGGCGACTGGATTCTGCAGAACCCGATGTTCAGCGGCACGGCGGCCGTCGAGGCGTACCTGCCAGAGGAAGACGTTGCCCTCGCGGTCGTCGTCACGTTCGACGAGAGCGCCTTTGACGAGACCGGCGACTACACCAACCGCGCCACCGACCTGTTCCGGGAGCTGGCGGGCGTCGTATCCCCCGGTTCGGCCCCGCCGACGCGGTAGCGCCTGGCCATCGCGGGCGCGAACCGGTCAGCCGGCGCTACCGACGTCGTCGGACGGCCGGAGAGCCCGCAGAACCTCCGCGTGGCGAAGCAGAAACGTGCGCTCGTCGAGCTTCTTGCGCCGCAGCCATCCGGTCACTTCGTCGTTGCTCTTGCTCGCGTTGCACGACGCGCAGGCAGGCACCACGTTCTCGAGCGTGTAGCGGCCGCCGCGAGAGATGGGCATGATGCAGTCGCGCTGCAGCGCCGGACCCTCTGCCCGGCAATAGGCACAGCCACCCCAGGCGTCGAGCAGATCGGACCACTCTTCGGCGGTCAGGTCGTTGTCTGCGCGGGCGACTCGCCGTTGCCGCCGCTTCGCGTATCGAGCGCGCATGGCAGCGGATGGCTGGGCGGTTGAGAAATTGCGGCGGCGGCGCACCCTCACACGCTAGTTCCGTGAAGGACGAGCGCGGCGGAGCGAAAAGCGCGCGTCGAGGGCCGGTCTCCGAAAGGGCTCCCAACATCGCATCTACTTCTGAGGTTCGCCATCGCTTTCGACCTGCTCATCGAGATACGTCGCCGCGAGCAGTGCCGCTGCGCTCGCGGGATCGAGCGCGAGGATAGTCGCGTCGTCAACACCACGCTCTCGAAGCGCCTGGCGCAGGAAGAGGGGGATTGCCTTCGTGACGTCGGGCGAATCCGGCTTTCCTCGATCAGGGACCACGCCTCTGTTCACGCATGCCCAGAACGCCTCCGCCGTCACCTCGAGCTGGTTCTTGAGGATGTGCGACCACATGCTCGCTGCATAGTCAGTCTTGTCGATGGGCCGGGAGATGCGCGTCCGCAGAATTCGCCCGTCCCAGAGGTCGAGCTCATACGTCCTGTGGTGCGTGACAGGTCTCCCGGTAGCGCCACGGACCAACGTCCACTTTTCGTTCTCGCAGAACTGGTCGTGGGCCTCGCGCGTGGCGGGCGGATGCTTCTCACTCACCGCCGTGCGTAAACCATTCCGCCAATTCGTCGTCCGTAGACAACTTGATCAGCTGGACAAGCGCCCAGTGCTGCGAATGGTTCGGCGCATGCTGCAACCGATCTTCCCAATCCTCCGCGTACTCACGCAAAGTAAGCGCAAGATCGGCAAGCGCACCATCGACATCCGCTCCCTCGGAGACAAACGGTCGCCCCTCCATGAGCGCGACAACACGATCATCATCCGCCAGCAACCGCACACGGGGCGCAACGGTGCTGAAGAAGTGCTCACGAAGGCGGTTCGCTGGCACGACCGCAGAAACCTGCTCGTCGCGACGCACAGTGACAGTGATGCCGCGGGCGTTCGAGTCGAGAACGTCCTTGAGGTGAATCCGAGCTTGGGTAAACGTGGGGTAGTCGACGGCGATCGACATGGCATTTCCTTTCAGCGATGTACACCAGGTACATCGCGTACATACTACTCCCGCAACGTCGACACTCGCTCGCTTGCTCGCTCGCTTAGACGGGCTCGGTGGTGCGAATCAATCCGCAGCTCATGCACGACCACGCGACGAGAAATCGTTCATCATCGAGAATCTCGAACGTGAGCGGGTCGCCACAGGTGGGGCAGGCCCGCGGGTCCGCAGTCCGCGCCATCATGCCGTCAGCCTACGGACACGGCGACGCCGATCGTCATCGTCCGCCGCGGACAGCTCCTGACGGCTGCTGCGCGGGCCTCAGAGACCTGTTGTGAAGCGTGATCAACACGGTGCCTAGTGTAAAAGCCGCTTGAGCCGCGGCGACCCCATCGTTATGGGCTTGTTGCGCGCCGCTCCTCCCGCTCATCTAGCGTCGAAACCGGAGGTGAGTGATGCGACGCAGGGCGACAATCGTGGCGCTCACGCTCGTCGTGGCACTGACCGGGTGCGGCGTCATTCCCGGCGTCGGCCCCGATCCGCGGGTCAACGCGGTTCCGGTGGACGCCGTCACGTGCCCCGAAACCTACGACGACGGATACGCCGAAGCAGGGCTCGTCCCGCCCGATTTCGCGGCGGTCGCGATCCTGCGATGCGACCCCTACGCGTCGTGGCAGGATGCCGACGGCACCTGGTCGGGAGCAGTCCTCGAACGCCTCGAGGGCGACCTCGACCCCGTTCTGGCCGCACTCGCCACACCCAGCGACTCGCTATCGATCGGTGCCTGCACCACCGTCGGATACATCCTGCCGGAGCTGTGGGTCGAGAACGAAGACGGTCTTGTCGTGCGCGTCGCGTTGCCCTCGACCGGATGCGGCGCGCCCAAGTCCGTCGGCCTCAACAGCGCTCTCGACACCCTGACCGTTGTCGAGACAACGACCGCGAGCGCGTCGCTGATGGAATCGGCGGCGGCGACCGCGGCGGGCTGCGCGAGCCAGGCGGGACTGCTGATTCTCCAGGGAGTCGACGGTGATGAGGACCTCTCGAGTGACGAGCACTCGCCTCGCGCCGACGCGAGCGAACACGGCGGCAGCGTGGCGCTCATTCCCGATGAAATGCCCGGATGGCCCGACCCCGCAGCCATCACTGGTGCCCGGGTGTGCACATACGCCGCAGCCCCTGCACGCGAAAACTCACCCACGGTCGTGGGCCCCGACAGCGTTTTCGTCGGCGCGAGGGAGCTGAACGCCACCGACGCGCGGGCGATCGTCGCCGCGGCTCGACGCGCCCCCGCCGCGGCACCGTGTGCCGACAGCGCTCAACAGCTGGTCGTCGTACACCCCGACGTGGTTGGCCCTGATGCGGCACCATTCACCGTGGAGCTCGATGGGTGTCAGCGCCTGGTGGATCCGGCTTTCCGAGCCCGCGTCGCGCCGGCAGAAGTCCTCGCTGCCCTTGTGCCGATGCAGTGATCAGCTGCCCCGACGAACCTCGACCATCCGCTTCCTCGTGACCGCGGCGATCCGCTCGCAAGGCGCGACCTCCGCCCCGCCGTCTGGCGATCTTCTCCCCTCCGTCGGCTAGCCTTCCGGCATGACGAATTCAGCTCCGGTCGACGACATCTCGATCGGTGGCGACATGATCCGCCTCGGTCCATTCCTGAAGTTCGCAGGAATGCTCGACTCGGGCGGACTCGTGAAAGAGGCGATCATCGACGGCTACGTGGCCGTGAACGGTGAGGTCGAGCGCCGCCGCGGACGGCAGCTGCAGATCGGCGACGTCGTCGAGTTCGCCGGGAGCAGAGTCCGCGTTTGCCCGTGATGCGCAGGCGGCGTCAGGACTCCGACGGCACCATCGGCAGCGCGAGTCCGTAGTTCCACGACAGGATGGCGGGCTGCTCGCGGTAGTAGCTCAACACCGAAACCGACCCGGCATCCAGGGTGATCTGGGCGCCGAAACGGGGCGCCATCCGCAGATACACCGCCGTCAAGATGCGCAGGAAATGCCCGTGCGCCACGAGGGCGACATCCCCCTCGACCATCGCCGGCAGCACCCGCGTGAGCACCCGCGACGCGCGCCCCGCGACCTCTTCGACCGTCTCACCGGGGGTCTTGCCGCGGATCACACCGTGCGTGAAAGCGCTCCAGTCGTACCCGAGTTCGGCACGGATGTCTCGGGTCGTTCGCCCCTCGAACCCGCCGTAGTCCCACTCGACCAGGAGGGGGTCGACGTCGGCCTCAAGGCCCGCGAGCTCCGCCGTGCGCCGCGCACGCTCGAGCGGCGAGGTCAGGATCAGCGAGAAGTTGTAGTCCGAAACGAGCTCACCCGCACCGCGAGCGAGATCTTCGCCATGTGCGGTGAGCGGTATGTCGGTCAGACCCGTATGCCTGCCGAGCTTCGACCATTCCGTCTCGCCGTGGCGAAGAAGAACGAGCTTGCCCGTGGGGTTGTCGGGCGCGGGGCGATCGGGCAGCGGATCGTTGATGGGCACACCGCAACCCTAGAGCCCCGGACGATCCGAGACGCGCCGACCCAGCACATCGGATGTCTCGTGACCGACCACCCGGAAAGGGCGAACTGACCCGGCAGCGCATCCGCGGGGCGGCGCTCCGGTCGTTTCGTGACAACGGCTACGACGCGACGACGATCAGGAAGATCGCGGACGAGCTCGGCATGTCGGTGGGAGCCACGAATTACCACTTCCCGTCGAAGAACCACCACATTCAGGAGCTCTATCTCGACGTGCAGGAGGCGCACCGCGCGGCGGCCGAGCCGCTTCTTGCAGACGAAGGTCGCCTAATCGAGCGCCTCCGGATCGTATTCTCGACCGGCCTCGACCAGCTCACGCCGTATCACGCGCACGCGGGCGAGTTCCTGTCGGCCGCCGTCTCGCCGCGCTCGCCGATCAACCCGCTGTCGACGGAGTCGGCCGAGGCTTTTGCGATCGTGGAGGAGCTTTTCGCGGAGGCCGTAGGCGGTGCCGCGATTACCGGCCTGCCCGATGACATCCGCTCGCTGCTCCCTCGTGCGCTCGTGCTCGCACACCTGCTGCTCGCGCTGTACTGGGTCTACGACACGTCCGAGGGCCAGCGTCGCACCCGGAGACTTCTCGATCGGGCTCTGAAGCTCTTCGCACGGCTTGTGCCCCTGACCCGACTCCCCGTTCTGCGCGGGGCGGTACGAGATGCGCTCGCCCTCGTCACCGAGGTGCGCGCGTGAGCGCACAGCGGCCCGACCCGGCGTCAGGTCGGGCGCCGGTCATCCGATTCGATAGAGAACCGGCCTGCGGGCCCGTCTGCTGCATCCCGCGGTCCACGGCCGCGATCTCGAGGCGTCGCGAGATGTGAGAACTCTCATCTCTCCGGTGTGATTTCGGCGTGATTTGGGGGCTTTTCGGGGTTCGGATGTCGGTGGTTGTCCGTAGAGTTTCGAACATGCATTCGAGCTGTGATGACGTCGAAACGACAGGCGTGGACGTGATCGCGCGCGAGCTCGCCGGGGAGGGCATCGAAGCCCGGCGCGCGATGGCGCGTACGGAAGCCGCGCTCGCGCGAGTGTTCGCGAAAGCCGCGCACGTCGGTGCGCGCCGGGTCGCGGAACTGGCGTCCCCCTCGTCGCGCGAAGCCGAGCTGCCGTTCCGTGCCTTGGCGGCAGAACTCGGCGCCGCAATGAACATGTCAGACCGAACCGTGCAACGCCGCATGAACGACGCCGCCGTATTGGAAGAGTCGTTCCCCGCCACGTTCGCGGCGTGGGACGAGGGGCGCGTCAGTGGCGGACATGTCGCGGTGATCATGGAACACGGACTCCCGCTCACCGGCCCGGACGCACGCGCCCTGTTCGAACGTGAAGCGCTGGTGCGGGCCGAGGGGACCACGCCCGGGAGGCTCGGGGCATCGCTCGCGCGTCTGGCCGAGTCGCTGCAGCCGCGCCCGCTCGCGGAGCGTCACAAGCAGGCACGAGCGTCGCGGGGTGCGTGCGTGCGGGACATCGGCGACGGGATGGCCGAGTTCATCTCTACCCAGCCCGCAGTGCTCGCGCATGCGATGCACGACCGGATCACGCAGCAGGCTCAGGCGTTGAAGAAAGCCGACCCGACCGACACGCGAACGTTGGATCAGATTCGTGCTGACCTCGTCGCCGACATGGTGCTCACCACGACGCCCACCGTCGAAACCGGCGCCGGGATGTCGGACGGGTTCGGTGGTCTCGGGACGATTCGCGGGATTGTGAACGTCACCGTCCCCGCGCTCGCACTCGCGGGGGTGACCGACGAGCCCGCCGAGCTGGTGGGCCGATGCCCGATCGACCCGGCTACGGCCCGCCAGCTCGCAGGGCACGCGGCCGGGTGGGATCGGGTCCTGGCTGACCCGATCACGGGATGTGTTCTCGCGGTCGACCGATACACCCCGTCCGCCGACATGAAACGGTTCCTCCGGGCTCGGGATCAACACTGCCGATTCCCCGGATGCCGACAACCCGCCCACCGGTGCGACCGGGACCACACCCTCGACTACGCCCTCGGCGGCGAAACCAGCGTCTGCAACCTGGCGTGCTTGTGCAAACGACACCACACGTTGAAGGGCGAAACGGCGTGGACCGTCCGACAACTCGGCGGCGGAGTCCTCGAATGGACCTCACCCGGCGGCCACGTCTACATCGACAAACCCCCGCCCGCGCTGGTCATCTTCACGCCCTCCTCAGACCCACCGCCGTTCTGAGACACGCGTCCGCCGCGCCCGCTGCCCCCCCCCCCCCGGTCACCGAGCTTGTCGAAGTGACCCGCAGCGCCCTCGGCGTGCGCTGATCCGCGACTTACCCGAAAGCGGGTTCTGCAGTACGCCTAGGCGATGCGGCTACCCCGGGGAAGACGTTTCGCCGGTGTGCGGGTGCGCAACCCAGCCCACAACAGCACCCCGCCCGCGAGCACGATCTGGATGCCGAGGCCCGCGAACCAGCTCGGCACCGTGCGCGAATACACTTCTTCGGGCGTCTCGCCCGGGGCGTACATGCCACGCGAATCGCACTCGTCCCACGACGAACCTTCGGGTGGCAACTGGGCGGCGCGCACGCACCACGCGATCTGACCGAACGTGTCGACGGGGTACCCCTCGCGCGAGAAGGCGATGGGAGTGGCGTCGGCAAGTATGACGAACGGGTTCGCCGCCAGGATCCACCACACGTGGTCGTACCGCGGCACCTCACGTTGCGATTCCTGCCACGGGCACACGTGGGCGGATTGGTCGTCGTCAGGCCCTCGGAGGTGTATTCATACGAGCGGTAGCGGTCCGTCACCTCGGTGCGCACGGCCGCGCTCCCGAGACCGAACGCAACGACGGTGCCGATGGTCAGCGCGGCGACCACCAAGTAGGTCGTGGCGACCGAGAACAGTGGACGATTCAGGATGCCCGAGAACCCGACGCCGAGGGCGGCGATGACGCCGATCTCGACGATCAACACACCGAGGGACGCCGCGACCACTCCCGCCGGCACATCGCCCGCAAGCGACATGAACACGATGAAGGGCACGGCGACGAGCGCGAACGCCAGACCCGTTGCCCACGCGGCCACGAACTTGCCGGTCAGGATCTGAGCGGTCGAGACCAGAGTGACCTGCACGGGCGCAAGCGTCGCCTGGTCGCAATCGCCGTTGATCGCGTTGCCGCTCAGCGCCGGACTGACGAAGGTCACGAGCAGCAGGACGATGTAGACGGCGACCGAGTAGGCACCGCGCAACTGGTCCATCGAGCCCGAGAAGACCATGCTGGCCAGCAGAGAGACCACGAGCAGAATCACGGCGAACAGCGACAGCAGCACGTACCACGCAACGCTGCGCACGCGCTGCCGCAGCTCGAGGGCGGCGACCGTGGCGGTGCCTGAGCCGAAGTTCTTCATCACTGCCCCTCCCCTCCCTCGGTGCCCGGCCTGTTTCCCGGGCCTGCATCGAGATCCTCACCGAGATCGAGGAAGGTCCGCTCGAGGGCGCCGGTGGCGGGCGCGAACTCCGCGACGGGCAGGCCTGCGGCGACGAGACGGGCCAGCGCTGCCGCCGCATCCGATTCCGACGCGAACGGGATCAGGATGTCGCGGCGCTCGCTGCGCACGGATGCCCCGTCGAACTCGGGGCGTGCCTCGACGATGCGGCCCACGGCATCCGCGCCTTCGCCGCCCGCCGCGGTCAACCGCACGCGCCAGTCGCTGAGCCTGGATGCGGCAGCGGCGACACGATCCGCGCCGACGGTTTCGCCGCGCACCATGAAGACAGCGTCGTCCGCGACCTCTTCGAGCTCGGAGAGCACATGACTGGAGACAAGGATCGTGCGCCCCTCCGCCGCGAGCCGGCGCAGCAGCTGCCTCAGCTCGACGCGCGCTCGGGGGTCGAGCCCCGAAGCCGGTTCGTCGAGCAGCAGCACACTCGGCTCGTGAACGAGCGCACGGGCGAGCCCCAAACGCTGCTTCTGCCCGCGTGACAAGACTCGGGCGGGAGCGTCCGCGAGGTCTGCGAGGCCGACCAGCTCGATCAGTTCGCCGACGCGCACCGCGGCCTTGTCGTGCGGAATCCGGTAGAGCCGAGCCGTCGTCACGAGCGTCTCGCGCACGGTCAGCGAGGGCCAGGCCCCCAGCGCGTCGGGCATCCAGCCGAGCAACGCGCGAGCTCCCTGGGGATCCGAGACGGGGTCCACTCCCCCGATCCGCACCTCACCCGCGTCGGGAATGAGAAGCGAGGCCAGCATGAGCAGCAGCGTCGTCTTGCCCGACCCGTTCGGTCCGACGAGTGCCGTCACCCGGCCGGGGTGCGCGACGAGGGTCGCATCGCGGACGGCGTGCACCATCCCCGCCGTTCTGCCCTGGCGAGCAGGGCGTGACCCTCCGATCAGGGGGCGGAGTACTCCGCGAGGCGACGGAGCCCCTCGTCGATGCTGACGGTCGGAGCCCAATCGAGGGCCTGACGTGTCTCGCGCTGATCGAACCAGTGCGCGGTCGACAGCTGTTCGGCCAAGAAACGAGTCATCGGGGGTTCGTCCTCTCCCGGCCGGAGCGCCCAGGCCCGTTCGATCAGCGATCCCGCCGTGCGCGCGACACCCGCGGGGATGCTCCACCGCGGGGGCCGCACGCCCGAGGCTAGGCAGATTCCCGCAAGGAGTTCACCGACCGGCCGCGGCTCGCCGTTTGTGATCACGAACGCACGTCCTCGCGCGGTGTGGGCCCGGTGGAGCGCGGCCACGATCCCGGTGGCCGCGTTGTCGACGTAGGTCGAGTCGATCAAGGCCCGTCCGCCGTCGAGCAGCGGCAGGCGCCCCCGGCGCGCGCGGTCGAGGATGCGGCCGACCAGCTGCGTGTCCCCCGGCCCCCAGGCGAGGTGCGGGCGCACCGCCACAACCCGCATGGCGTCCGAGTCGCGGTCGAGCGCGATCAGTTCGGCTTCGGCCTTCGTACGGGCGTACTCGCCCCGGGCGTCGGTCGGCGACGCCGGCTCTGCGCCCACCCCGGCGAGCGCAGAACCAGCATGCGCCACGGATGGCGACGACACCTGCACGAACCGGGATGCTCCGGCCCGCGCCGCGGCGTCGAGCACGGCCCGCGTTCCCTCGACATTCACAGCACGAAACTCCGCGGGGTCGCCCGCGAGCGACACCTTCGCGGCGAGGTGAACAACGCCCTCTGCCCCGTCAACGAGGCGCGCGACTGCATCTGCGTCGGTGATCGAGCCGCGGATGTCGGCGACCCCCTCGACCCCCGAGGGTCGACGCTGCAGCGTGCGCACATCGTGCCCGGATGCGGCCAGCTCCGCCGCAACGGCGCGACCGAGGTATCCGGATGCCCCCGTCACCGCGACGATCACGGCCGAGTCATCCGTCCGCCCGCGAGGGTGCGCTCGGCCCACTCCGACAGACGCGTGCGGTCGATCTTGGAGTTGTGACGGATGTCGGTGGGCAGCTGTCGAACGACCAGCACCGCGACGAGGGGCAGTTCTGTGCGTGCCCGAACGTCCGCGGTCAGCTCGGGAGAGGCCAGGCCGGGGCGTGCGACAGATGGCACGGCCTCGACGACGGCCACGGCTTGGTGAAGCCCCTCCGGGCCGACCCCGACGACCGCCGCGCGCCGAACGCCTGCCGCGCCCTCCATCTGCTGTTCCGGCCCGACGGGGGCGACCGGACCGTCGGCGGTGGTCAGAACGTGGGGCAGGCGTCCCTCGATCCAGAGGCGACCATCCGCGTCGAGATGGCCGACATCGCCTGTGCGGTGCCAGCGCCCGTCGGCGGGGATATCGCGGACCGCCCCTCGGTCGGTCAGCCAGAGCCGGTCGTACGACGTCTTCAGGTGCGCGGCCGACACAATGACCTCGCCCAGCACGCCGGGCTCGTCGCTCGGCGCCCCGACAGCGCGGCCCTCGGCATCCAACGCACTGATGAGCACCCGGTTCGACCCGATGGGCGAGCCGACGCAGACGCCGCGGTCGGCGGCATCCGATACGGCGCGAATGCCCGCGAGGGTCACGTCCGTGACGAGCAGACATTCGGTCATGCCGTACGGAGTGTGGGGTTCGGCGTGGGGCATCAGCTCAGCCGCGGCGGCCAGCAGCGGCTCACCGACCGGAGCGCCGGTCGAGAGGAATGTCCTGACGCCCTCGAGCGCACGACGATCGTCGCCAGACAGGTCACCGGCGGTGGCGACGACGTTCAGGATCGCTGCAGGCGAGAGGAAGACGATGCGCGCATCGGAGGCCCGCACCGCTGCCGCGACGGCCCGCGCGGTGAGGGTCCGCGGTGCCGAGACATCCATATCCGGCGTCGCCGACCGGGTACCGAGCGCGGGCCCCAGCAGGGCAAACGGCGCGAAACCGGTCACGAGCCCCGTGTCGGTGCTCACCTCGAAGTGAGCCGCGAGCACATCACGGAGCGCCGAAAGCTGACGATGCGTGTACGCGACGCCCTTCGCGGGGCCCGTCGAGCCCGACGTGAACAGGATCGCCGCGGGATCTTCGGGCGCCGGCTCTGCGGGCAGGGCACCCGAGCGGAGCGCCGCGGCGCCCGTGCGAGCGATCTCCGACAGATCGTGCGCAACACCGAGAAGTTTCGCGGATGCTCGGGGCAGGCGCGCGACCGAGATGCGCATGCCGGGCCATCCCAGCGCCCGGGCTGCGGAAAGTCCCGGCAACTCGCCGATGACGACATCCGGCCAGGCCCCCCGCACGGCGCGCGAGAGTCCGCGGACGCCGAGCCCAGCATCGGCCACGACGACGACCGCGCCGATGCGCAGGCACGCGTAGACGACAGCGGTGAGTGTGGGCCCCGGCGGGACGAGCACCGAAACGCGCTGCCCCTTCTTCACCCCGGCGCGGTCAAGGCCCGCCGCCAGGCTCCGGACGCGGTCGTCGAGCTGCCGCCAGCTGACGCGCCGCACGCCGCTCAGCTGCTCAGAACCCTGCCGTCCCGCGCGCGTCTTCACCGCCATGTCGATGATCGCGACATCGTCGTCGTCGCGTCGTGCCTCGAGCGCGGCCCACAACGGGGTGAATGACTCGGCCTCAGAATCCGCAACGGTCGAGACATCCGTGGTCGAGACATCCGTGGTCGAGACATCCGTGGTCGAGACATCCGTGGTCGAGACATCCGACCCGCCGGCATCTCCCAGAACAAGCGCCTCGGCGTTGTCGCCGAGCCACGTCAGGATCGCATCCGCGTAGGGCCGGTCCTCGGCGAGCAGATGGCCCGCGCCCTCGAAGCGGTGCACATCGGCGTGGGGCAGACGGTCGATCAGGTCGTCCAGGTACCGGTCGCCGAAGATCGGATCCTTCGGGCCCCACAAAAGCAGAGCGGGCACCGTGAGCTCCGCCACGCCGGCGGCGATGCGCTGCAATTCCGCAAAGCTCCCGTGCGACGCATCCACCGGGATATCCGCGACGAAGGCGCCGATGCCGTGCCGCTGCGCGGCCGAAGAATAGGGCGCACGGAAGGCATCCTTGACCTCCGGCGCGAGCGGCGGCTGGGCCAGCGCGAGCGTCGTCTCGAGAAAGGCGGGGGTCGCGACGGTGGACGCCGCGAGCACACCGCGAGCGCCGGCGAGGCGCAGCGGGGCCGGGATCGGCACGCCTTCGGGATGGTGCACGGCCGTGTTCAGCGTGATGACTCCGGCGAGGAGCTCGGGGTGATCGATCGCCCACCCCAACGAGATCACACCGCCCCAGTCATGGCCGAGCGTGATGACCGGGCCCGCGATGCCCAGGTCATCGGTGAAGTCGGCGAGGTCGTTGACCCGCTGCGGCAGAGTCCGGGTCGTCCCCGTGCGCGCTGAAAAGCCCATGTCGAGCTGGTCGACCGCGATCACGCGCCAGGCCGGCTGGCCCGCTTCTGCGGCCCGCAGCGACGCCGAGGCAAGGCGACGCCACAGGTACGACCAGGTCGGGTTGCCGTGCACGGCGAGGATCGTCCCCGCGACCTCCACGCCACGCTCTCGTGCGACGCGCTCGAGTTCGTCGCCGGTGTCGAGATAGTGCCACTCGCGCGAGACATCCGCTGTCCGATCGCGCACGAGGCGCGTACGACTGAAGCGGATGTCGAAATCAGGCAATCCTGCGATCGTCCGCCTCTCAGCGTCGTTCACCAGGCGAGTTCCATCATGGCCGTGTTCAGCCCCGAGCCGACTCCCATCAGCAGCACCCGGTCGCCCCTGCGCAGCGACGCCTGCTCTTCGACCAGCGTGATCGGGACCGACGCCGGGCCGATGTTTCCGTAGTGCGGGAAGGTCGTCGGAACGCGGGAGGCATCCAGATTCACCGCCTTGACGATCGCGTGCGTGTGGATCGACGAGACCTGGTGCGTGATGTACCGGTTCATCGATTTCCAGTCCCACTCGTGCGCGGCGTCTTTCCAGGCCGAGACGACCAGGTCGAGCCCGCCCTTGAGGAGAGCCTTCGCGTCGGTGAACATGCCATCGACGCTGCCGACGCAGAGCCGGTGAAACTCGGTCGCGGCGCGGGTGACTCCGCCGAGGATGCGGTGCCCCTCGGGGTGCTCGTCGGCACGGCCGAGCACGGCCGCCGCGGAGCCCGAGCCCAGCGTGAGAGAGGCGAACTCGCTCATGAAGCCGTCACGATCGCTCTCGGCGAGCAGAAGGCGCTCGATCGTGTTGACCTGAATCTCGTCGGCGTCTTCGCCTGCGACGACGACGGCGTAACGGATTTGACCGGATTCGATCATCGTCGCGGCGAGCGACATGCCGTTGATGAAACCGAGGCAGGCGTTGGCGATGTCGAAGTTGACCGCGGAGCTCGGCAGGTCGAGTCCGTGGTGCAGGGCGACGGCAACGGAAGGCTCGAGATTCGTTCGCGTAACGGAGGTGTTGATCAGTAGACCGACCTCGGACGCGTCAACCCCCGCTTCCGCGAGCGCGCGCTGCCCGGCCGTGATGGTGGCCGCGTCGACCGTCTCGCCCGCGGCCCAGTTGCGTCGCTCGAGGACACCGGCGACGCGTTTGAGCAGACCGCTGCGGAGCTTCAGGCGTTTCAGCGACGGCGCCAGGCGGTCTTCGATGTCGTCGGAGGTCGTCACACGACCGGGAAGAACGCTCGCAACAGAGAGCAACGCGACGTTGCTGAAGCGAGCGGTGGCATTTCCGGGCACAGAATCTCCTTCAGGAGGTCGTTACATTCCCCCTCATATGGTTTTACCTCACTCTGTCTGTGTGTTGGCGGGGGTTGCGCTTTCGCAGGCATGCGAGGCGCACCGACTGGCACACTCGAGGGGATTCCGCCAGCCCCTCGGCACCCGGCGCGTGATGCCGTTTGCTGGGACCATGTCCCCACCCCCCGCCGACCCGATCGCGGTCCTCTTCGACATCGATGGAACCCTCGTCGACTCGAACTACCTTCACATTGACGCCTGGGACAGGGCGTTCGTCGAAGCGGGACATCCGGTCGACGTGTGGCGCATCCACCGCGCGATCGGTATGGACTCGGGCAAGCTGCTGGAACGCCTGCTCGGAGAGGATGCCGAAGCTGTGGGCGACACCGTGAAGCAGGCGCACGCCCGGAACTACTCAGAGACGACCGACCGACTCCGGGCGTTCGCTTCCGCCCGCGAGTTGCTGGGCGAACTCTCGCGTCGCGGACATCGCGTCGTCTTGGCGACCTCGGCGCCCCAGGAAGAGCTGGACGCGCTCCTCGCCGTGCTCGATGTTCCGGATGCCGTGGACGCGGTCACCTCCGGCGAGGACGTCGAGGCAGCCAAGCCCGAACCCGATCTGGTCAACGTCGCCGTGGAGCGGGCTCAGGTCACCCCCGAGCGTGCGCTGCTGGTCGGCGACTCCGTGTGGGACATCTACTCGGCATCGCGCGCGGGAGTTCGGAGCGTCGGGGTGCGCAGCGGCGGGTACAGCTCAGAAGAACTTCTCGCAGCGGGCGCCGTCGCCGTCTACGACGACGTCGCGGATCTACTCGCACACCTCGAAGAGAGCCCTATCGTCGCCAGCACCTACGAAATCTGAGCAAGCCCCATCACATCCTCGATAAAGGAGCACGAAATGAACGAATCCACCACAGAATCGGGACGCGACGCCGACGAGCAGTCGCAGCAGGCCGACGATGCCGCCGCGGATGCCGGCTCGGAATCGCCCGAAGAGGGCGCAGCGGCGATGGAAGACGCCGAGGACGCGGTTGTCGATCAGGGCGACTGAGCCGACAGAGGCGCGACCCCGATCGCTGCGTACCGCTCTCACCGCATGAATGCGAACGCTGCCCCGCTCGATCTCACCCCTCGACATCCGGCCCCGGGTGCTGAGAGCATGTCGGGATGGCGCCACCTGCCGCCGCTGAGCTTCGCGATCTGGCGCTTCTGCGGCGGGTACGTGACCGGATGGATCGGGACTACTCGCAGCCGCTCAATGTCGAAGCCCTTGCACGCAGCGTCCACATGTCGGCCGGTCACCTCAGTCGCACGTTCCGTCGCGCATTCGGCGAATCGCCCTATTCGTACCTGATGACCCGGCGAATCGAACGGGCGATGATGCTTCTGCGGCAGACCGACCTGAGTGTTACCGACATCAGCCTCGCGGTGGGGTGCGCGTCGCTGGGCACGTTCAGCACGCGCTTCACCGAGCTCGTCGGCGTATCCCCGAGCGTCTACCGGGACCACGGCGCGGATGCGACCGCCGGCATGCTCCCGTGCATCGCAAAACAGGTGACCAGACCGATCAGAAATCGAGAAGTGCCCGTCAGCGCCCGTCGGTAACCTGGCCCTCATGAGCGTCACGATTCACTCCAGCTTCCTGCCCGCCACGGATCCGGATGCCTCACTCGCCTTCTATCGAGACGTGCTGGGATTCGAAGTCCGCCTCGACGTCGGCTACGAGAACCTGCGGTGGATCACGGTCGGCCCGGTCGGCCAACCCGACACCGCGATCGTGCTGCACCCGTCCACGGCGAACCCGGGCGTCACCGAGGACGAGGGGCGCGTGCTGCTCGAACTCATCGCGAAGGGCACGTATTTCGGTGTGAACCTTGCGACCGACGACCTCGATGCCCTGTTCGCGACGCTGGAATCGCGCGGCGCCGAGATCGTGCAGGAGCCGATCGATCAGGACTACGGGGTGCGCGACTGCGCCTTCCGTGCCCCCGCCGGCAACACGATCCGCGTTCAGGAGAACAAGCCGTGAGCCCCGCAGCGAAGAAGCCCAACGCATCCCTCTCGGCCGAGGAGCGCGCCGCTGTCAAGGAGCGCGCCGCCGAACTCCGGGCCGAGGGGCGCGCGGGTCGGGGTGCCGCAAAGATCTCGGCCGAGGAGCGCACCGCTCTGAAGACCATCGAGGAGATGCCGGAACCCGATCGAACGATCGCGACGCGCATCCACTCAGTGATCACAGACGTCGCCCCCGAAATGACCGTCAAACTCCGCTACGGCATGCCCACGTATTCGAAGGACGGCAAGATCGTGTGTTTCTTCCAAGCGGCATCCAAGTTCGACACGAGGTATCCGACCCTCGCCTTCGACGAGAACGCGCAGCTCGACGACGGAACGATGTGGGCGACCGCGTTCGCTCTGACGGAGTTCACCGACGCGAACGAGAAGAAGATCCGAGAGCTCGTCGAGAAGGCGGTCGGCTGACGGTTCACCCGATCCTCATCCGGGTTCATCCGACACGATTCCGGTTCACGCCGTCAGCGTCTCGAGTTCCTCCAGGATGCGCGGGTCGGCGAGCACGCGGAAGTGCCCCATCGTGTCGAGCACGACGTTGCGCGCCCCGGGCAACGCGCTCCCGCCCGGAATGTGCGGGTCGAAGCGCCCGTAAACGGACACGATGTTGGCGTCGATCGTCGTCTCGAGCAGCAGGGCGCGGATCGTGGCGTCGCGGGGCGAGAATCCCCGCAGGGCAGGATTCACGAAGAACCGGGCGTACCGCGATCCCGCGAACGGTGTCGCGATCGCCAGCATCCCCGTCACGTGCTCGGGCGTCGCGCCCGAGATCATCGCCTGCTTGCCGATCAACCCGCCCTTGCTGTGGGCGACGATCACCGCGCCGCGCACGTCGTTCTCGCGCAGGTACTGCACCACGGCGACGGCGCTCTCGATGACCGGCCGGCCGTTGCGGCGCAGGGCGCCGACGACGTGCACCGGGTACCCCCGCCGGTGCATCGCCACGATCAGCGGGCGCATGAAGTGCCACGACTCGTAGATCCCGGGTAGCACCACGAGGGGTGTGCGGTGCCCGGTACGGAAGGTCGCGGGATCGGTGCGGTCGAACACCCCGCGCGCCTGCGCCGCGATGGCGTAGGCGTAGTCGCGCACCCAAGCGCCGAGCATCACAAGCGGGGATGCACCCCGGATCGTCATGCCGGCGCGCTTCCGCGAACGACCCCGCGCCCGCGGGCGAGAAAGGCGTCGACCGCGGATGCCACGGCTCGCGCCCCCGCGAACTGCACGACGTGTCTGTGGCCGGGCACGATGATCAGCGAACCCTCGCGTGCACGGTCGCGCAATCGCCGGCACCATTCGAGGCCTGCCACGGGGTCATTCCCCCCGCGCAGAACGAGCACCGGGGCCGTGAGTTCGGCGACCCGCTCTTCGATCGGGTACGCCATCATGTGGCGCAGCTGGGTGAGGTACCAGGGCATTCCGCACCGGATGTAGTCCGCGAACACGATCGTGTTGACGAGCGGCGGCTCACCCAGCGTGTCGAGGGCGAGCGCGGCGCTCTGCGCTCGAAGCGTCCGATGCTCGTCGTCCGCGACCGGACCGATCAGCACGACACTCGCCGCGAGGTCGGGGCGCTGGCGCGCAAGTTCGACGACCCACTGCGCACCCATCGAATGACCCACGAGCACGGCGCGGGGCACGTCAAGCCGATCCAGGACGTCGGCGAGCGCCCGCGCCATCCGTTCCTGCTCGAACGGCTCCCGCGGGCGACCGAACCGCCCGAAGCCCGGCAGGTCGATCGAGTGCACGTCGCGCGTGCGGGCGAATTCGTCGTGCAACCGGACGAAGTAGCGATGCGACATCCCGATCCCGTGGATCAGGACAACGGGCAGGGGGGCGTCCCCGTCCGATACCCCGGCGCGCGGCGCGAGCGATGAGTACACGCGAAAGCGCCCCCCATCGATGTCGATCTGGATCTGCCGCATGGACCGAGCCTGACAGCCCGGGCGTCCGCGCGTCGAGGGTTGACACGGTGCCCCGACGACGACCTCGCGCGATCGTCTCAGGGTGCGAAGACGTCCATGCCGAGATCGGGGTGATCGACGAACACGCCGTCCACCCCCGCATCCAAGATCACACGCCACTCGGCCTCGTAGTCGCCGAGCGCCGCGGCACCGCCCCGCCCACGGAAGTCCGCGACCAGGAACGAGTTCTCGGGACGGCACGTCCAGGTGAAAACCTTCAGCCCCCGGTCGTGCGCGTCCGCGACGACGGAGGACGGGCCCGTCATACGGCCCAACTTGTTCGGCGCGAGGATCACGCGCTTGTCGACACTGATGCCGTCGAACCGGCCGACCAGGCCATCGAGCCCCGCCGGGTGCACCGTCTGACGGTAGGTCGGTGCGTCATCTCCGCCGGCTACGTAGAGGTCGAAGGGGCGCCCGGCCGCCTCGATCAGATAGATGTACGACGCGTGGATGCCCCGGCCGCGGAGCCGCTCGAGCACGGTCGACTCGAACGACTCGATCACGAGCGCGGCCGAATCGGCCCATCCGCTTCGGCGCAGTTCTTCTTCTACGAGCGGCGCGACGTCGAGACCCACGGACTCGAAGTACGTCGCGTGCTTGATCTCGAGCACGACGCCGATCTCGCGATCCTGCTCGTCCGAGGCATCGCGCACCAGATCGAGCACGTCCGAGAGCCGTAGAACGGGCTGCTGATCATCGAAGCTCGCACTGGCGGGCCGAATCTTCGGCAGCCGCTCGCGGCACTTCAGCGTCGCGAGCTCGGCCCAGGTGAAATCCTCGGTGAACCAGCCGGTGAGCGAGGTTCCGTCCACCGACTTCGTCGTCTTCCGGTCGGCGAACTCGGGCCGGGCCGAGACATCCGTCGTTCCGGAGATCTCATTCTCGTGCCGCACGACCAGCACGCCGTCCCTCGTGGGCACGACGTCGGGCTCGACCGCGTCCACACCCATCGCGAGGGCCAGGTCGTACGAGGACCGACTGTGCTCGGGGCGATACCCCGGGGCACCACGATGCCCGATCACGAGGGGTCGGCCGGGCGACCGGGCGAATGGCCCGTGGGACGGGCTCTCGAGACGCATGTTTCCAGGCTATCCGCGGGCATCCTCCCGACCGCGCGAATGACGGATGCCAGGACGCCCTCATAGGCGTCTCACAGCCCATGACCACGACCCCGCGACGGGCGTCAGATATCGTTGAGAAACAGCACACCGCTGTGGACCCCAATTTTGGAGTGTGAGCCAGGCCATGGCCCTCAATAACCCCGCGTTCAACAACCCGGCGTTCCAGGACCCCCGCGCCGTCCAGACCTACCCCGGTGGGTCACAGGCCGCGAACCTCCGCGGTGCGTCCTCGACGGCTTCCGCCTCGCGCGCAGGTCTCGACGTCGGCACCCAGGCGCAGATGGAGGGTGCGTACGCGGCCCCCGCCGCCGGAGCCCACCAGACCGACCGCATGACGGTCGAAGACACGGTCGTCAAGACCCTCGGACTCTTCGCCATCCTCCTCGTGACCGCCGTCGTCGGCTGGGTCTGGACGCTCGGCGCCCTCTCTCCCGCCGAGTCGACGAGCCAGAACATCCTGCCGCTGATCATCGGTGGCCTCGGTGGCTTCGTTCTCGCGATGGTCATCATCTTCACGTCGCGCAAGAAGGTCCGCCCCGGGCTGATCTTCGCGTACGCGGCCCTCGAGGGCCTCTTCATCGGCGGAATCTCGGCGATCTTCGAGTTCCAGCTGCCGGGCATCGTCATTCAGGCCACCCTCGCGACGCTCGCGGTCGTCGGTGTAACGCTGGCGCTGTTCGCGAGCGGGAAGATCCGCGCATCCAAGCGCGCAACCAAGGTCTTCCTCGTCGCGATGGTCGGATACCTGGCCTTCTCGCTGCTGAACCTGGTCCTCATGTGGACGGGTATTGCGCCTGGAGCCTTCGGTCTGCGCAGCGAGACGCTGAACATCATGGGCATCGAGATCCCGTGGGGCCTGATCATCGGTGTCTTCGTCGTCCTGATGGCCGCGTACTCGCTGGTGCTCGACTTCGACCAGATCCAGCGGGGTGTCCGCAACGGCGCCCCCCGTCAGCTCGCGTGGATGGGCGCCTTCGGCATCATGGTGACGGTCGTGTGGCTGTACGTCGAGATCCTGCGCATCATCGCGATCGTTCGCGGCAGCAACTAGCACCGCATTTGTATGGGGGGTCGTCCGGTTTCGGGAGGCCCCCTTTTCGCGTGCGTGCGCTCGCCTGTTTTCGTGCGCGGTCGGCACGAGCGGGTCTGGCCCCAGGCATCCGTCCCGCCTAGCCTGAGGTGATGGCTTCTTCAGCGCCCGCCGAGATCCTCGAGATCGACGGTCACGAGGTGCGCGTCAGCAACCCGAGCAAGGTCGTCTTCCCCGAGCCGGGGCTCACCAAGCTCGACATCGTCCGGTACTACCTGGCCGTCGCCGAGGGGGCGTTGCGGGGTGCCGGCGGTCGTCCGATGGTTCTCAAGCGCTTCGTTAAGGGCATCGGTGCCGAGGCCTTCTTCCAGAAACGCGTGCCCGAGAATCACCCAAGACCTCGGGGTCGCGGGGGCTGCACATCCTGGTGCGGATCGAGCCGCTCTGGACGTTCCGCGAACTGCGCGCCGCGGCCGAGGCGCTGGCCCGCGAAGTGGAAGCGCGTGCACCCGGGCTCGCGACCGCCCGGTGGTGGAAGGAGGAGCGCGGCGAGAGCGTGTTCGTCGACTTCAACCAGAACGCAAAAGATCGCACCGTGGCATCCGCGTACTCCATCCGTCCCCTGCCGGATGCGCGCGTGTCGACTCCCCTCGGATGGGACGAGCTGCGGACGCGCCGGCCCGAGGAGTTCACCGTTGCGACTGTCGTGCCGCGGTTTCGCGACATCGGCGACCCCCACGCGGGAATTGACGACGCGGCCGGGTCGCTCGACGGGCTGCTCGCACTGTCGGAAAGCCTGGGGCCCGCCGAGAAGCCGCCGCGCGCCGGCGACGGATCGGGGCGGCGGGTTTCGATGATGCCGCTGATCGAGGTCGCGCGGACCAAGACGAAGCCCGAGGCGCTGGAGGCGCTCGGGCGGTGGCGGGCGGAGCATCCCGAGGCGGCTGCTGCGCTCCATCCCGCGGACGAACTCGTCGACGGCATGCGCGGCAGTTCGTCGCTCTGGTACCGCGTGCGGGTCAATCTGCAGCATGTGCCCGAGGAGCAACGACCCGAGCAGGGGCCCTTGCTGGCCGACTACGACCCGTGGGCGGGCCGAACCTGGCCGGCGCGCTGAGCCCACACGGTCACAATTCAGTCTCGCCGGCACCGTGCTGCGCAGGCGCAGCACTCGACCCGCGGAATCACCGGGCCCACAGTCGCGCCTCGATTCGCGGAGACTGAATTGCGAACACGGTCAATGCGCAAACCCGGCCACTGCCCGGCCTCCGAGGGGTCGCCTCCGGCCCTGCCCCGTCCCTGGAATGCTGACGCGGGGAGCGAGAACCCCGCGTCAGCTCACTCCCACTCGATGGTGCCCGGCGGCTTCGACGTGACGTCGAGCACGACCCGGTTGACCTCACGCACCTCATTGGTGATGCGGTTCGAGATCTTCGACAGGACGTCGTAGGGCAGGCGCGTCCAGTCGGCCGTCATCGCGTCTTCCGACGAGACGGGCCGCAGCACGATCGGGTGGCCGTAGGTGCGACCGTCGCCCTGCACACCGACCGAGCGCACGTCGGCGAGCAGCACGACCGGGCACTGCCAGATCTCGCCGTCAAGTCCCGCGCGGGTCAGCTCTTCGCGGGCAATGGCGTCGGCGTCACGCAGAATTTCGAGGCGGTCAGCGGTAACCTCACCGACGATCCGGATGCCGAGGCCGGGCCCCGGAAAGGGCTGTCGTCCGACGATCACCTCAGGAAGACCGAGCTCGCGACCGATCGCACGCACCTCGTCCTTGAACAGGGTGCGCAGCGGCTCGACGAGTTCGAACTGCAGGTCTTCGGGCAGGCCACCGACGTTGTGGTGCGACTTGATGTTCGCGGTACCCGAGCCACCGCCGGACTCCACGACATCCGGGTACAGTGTGCCCTGCACGAGGAACCGGATGGGCTCCCCGTCTGCCGCGGCCTCGGCGACGAGCTCGCGCTCGACCTGTTCGAAGGCGCGAATGAACTCGCGGCCGATGATCTTGCGCTTCTCTTCGGGGTCGCTGACTCCGGCGAGTGCGTCGAGGAAGATCTGGCGGGCATCCACCGTCACGAGCCGCACACCTGTCGACTCGACATAGTCTTGCTCGACCTGCTCGCGCTCGCCCTTGCGCAGCAGGCCGTGGTCGACGAACACCGCGACGAGCTGGTCACCGACGGCCTCGTGCACGAGCGCCGTCGAGACGGCGGAGTCGACACCACCCGACAGGGCCGACAGCACCCGTGCCGAACCGACCTGCTCCCGGATGCGGGCGACCTGCTCGGCGATGACGTTGCCGCTGTTCCAGTCGGCGGGCAGTCCCGCGGCGTTGTGCAGGAAGTTCTCGATGACGCGCTGGCCGTGGTCGGTGTGCTTGACCTCGGGGTGCCACTGCACCCCGTACATCCGGCGCTCGTCGCTGCCGAAGGCGGCCACCGGGGTCGCTGTCGTCGACGCGAGCACGGTAAAGCCCTCGGGCGCCCGCGACACCTGGTCGCCGTGGCTCATCCACACGTTTTGCGCGGCGGGCTGGCCGGCGAGCAGCACTCCCCCATCGCCCTGGACCGAAGCATCCGTCGCCCCGTATTCACGCAACCCCGTGTGTGCGACCTCGCCGCCGAGGGCCTGGGCCATGACCTGAAAGCCGTAGCAGATGCCCAGTGTCGGCACGTCGAGATCGAACACCCCGGGGTCGAGCGCTGGCGCACCGGGCTCGTAGACCGACGACGGTCCACCCGACAGGATGAGTCCGACCGGGTTCTTCGCCGCGATCTCGGCCGCAGTGGCGGTGTGCGGCACGATCTCGCTGTACACCCCCGCCTCGCGCACACGCCGGGCGATCAGCTGCGCATACTGCGCGCCGAAGTCGACGACCAAGACGGGGCGCTGCGAGGTTTCTGTGGCTTCGGTCAACGCGGGCCTTCCGGAGTGGAGACAGGAGGGGATGCTTCGGATGCCTCGCGCTCGGCGAGATACGTACGCACCTCACGCGCGACGCGTGCCTCCATGAAAAAGGACAGCAGCGGGACGATGCCACCGAGGGCTAGCACGATGAAGCGCAGGAACGGCCAGCGCATCAGGCTCCAGATGCGGAAGCACGCGAAGAGGTAGACGACGTAGAACCAGCCGTGCACCACGAGGATCGCGAGCGAGACGTTGACCCCGTCGCCGGTCGACACCAACTCGCAACCGCTGCCCGGCAAGAAGAGCGAATTCCAGTTGCAGTCGGCGCCGACGATGACGGTCGCGAACCACAGGAACCCACCGGATCCCCCGAGGAACAGCTCGAGATGGATCGGTGTGTACTTCAGGATCATCTCGGCCACGAGCAGCAGCAGCCCGACGCCGGTGATGATCGAGGCGACCTGGTAGAACTTCAACGCCCCTCGGATCACCGGAAACGAGGCGAGTTTGGGGGCGCGTGGCATGTTCCCAGTCTACCGACGGTGGACGGGCACGGTTTCGCGCGCCATTCCCCGGGCGCCCGCAGCGGCGGAGAATGGGACGGCTCAGGATGCCTCGGCGCGGGCATCTTCCAGATCTTCGAGTTCCTTCTCCCAGGCGTCCCGCGCGAGGCGGTACCAGAGGTAGAAGGCGAAGCCCGCGAACACGGCCCACTCGGCGGCGTAGAAGATGTTGAGCAGATTGACCGTCGAAGCCTTATCTGGGGGCCGAGATGAGATCGGCACGAGCCCGGCGTCCTCCGCGGTCCCGCCAGGCTCGAGCAGGGCGAGGTAGGGGCGGTAGACCATCAGCTGATCGACGTCGTGCCATTCGCCGAGCAGTGCGGCGGGAGACATCCGCGTCATTTCGAACGGATCGGCTCCGCGGGGCGGCAGCTTCGGTCCCTCGTCGGAGATCACACGGCCTGTCACCGGGGTTGTGAGGCCGGCCGCTGTCGTCGCGGCGTTCTCGGACAGCTCGGATGCCGCGGCCTCTGCTCGCTCGAGGGTTGGCGCCCATCCAATGGCGACGGCGATCGAGGTCGGGTTGAGCGTGCCCTCGATCCGCAGCTGACCGGTGACCCAGTAGCCCTCGACGCCATCGTTGAAGCGCGATGTCACGACCAGGAAGTCTTCGGGCACCCAGGTTCCGGTCGTGGTGACCTGCTGACCGACGAACGGCTCTTCGAGGTAAGCACCGGGCTCAACGACCTCATCGAGCGGACGGACCTCCTCCGTCGCGCCGACGGCGGGCGGGTCGGTGTCGATCGCACGTTCGAGCTGCCACTGACCCAGCCATGCGAACGCGGCGGCGACGAGCAGGCACAGCCCGAGCATCAGGAGCCACTGCGGACGCAGCATGACCTCACGCAGCGTCGGCGGGAATACCTCGGGCTCGCCGGGGGCTGAGTGCCCGGGACCGGACGTCGCGCTCACACCGCTCACAAATTCATCCGTCGGATCAGTTCACACCGCGGAGTAGGGCGCGACCACGACTTCCACGCGCTGGAATTCTTTGAGGTCCGAGTAGCCCGTCGTCGCCATGGACTTGCGGAGGGCCCCGATCAGGTTCGCGGTGCCGTCCGCGACGGGCGCGGGGCCGTAGAGAATGCCCTCGAGCGAGGCGACCTGATCGACGCGGACGCGGTGGCCGCGGGGCAGCTTGGGGTGGTGCGCCTCGGGTCCCCAATGGAACCCCTGACCCGGGGCATCCGTCGCCCGCGCGAGCGCAACGCCGAGCATGACGGCATCTGCGCCCATCGCGAGGGCCTTGACGATGTCGCCTGAGGTGCCTACTCCCCCGTCGGCGATGACGTGCACGTAGCGCCCGCCCGACTCATCGAGGTAGTCGCGACGCGCGCCGGTGACATCGGCGACCGCGGTGGCCATGGGGGCGTGAACGCCGAGGGTCGCCCGCGTCGTGGACGCCGCACCCCCGCCGAACCCGACGAGAACGCCCGCGGCACCGGTTCGCATCAGGTGCAGCGCGGCCGTGTAGGTCGCGGCGCCTCCGACGATGACGGGAACGTCGAGGTCGTAGATGAACTTCTTGAGGTTGAGGGGGGCCGACACGCTCGAGACGTGCTCGGCGGAGACGGTCGTGCCCCGGATGACGAAGATGTCGACACCGGCGGCGACGACGGTCTCGTACAGCTCCTGTGTGCGCTGGGGGGTGAGCGCACCCGCGACCGTGACGCCCGCAGCGCGAATTTCGGCGAGGCGTGCGGTGACGAGCTCGGGCTTGATCGGCTCGGAGTACAGCTCTTGCATCCGCAGCGTGGCGTCGCCGTCTTCGCGACCGGCGATTTCGGCGAGGAGCGGCTCGGGGTCTTCGTAGCGCGTCCACAGACCCTCGAGGTCGAGAACGCCGAGCCCGCCGAGCTGGCCGAGCATGATGGCGGTCTGCGGGCTGACGACCGAGTCCATCGGGGCGCCCAACACCGGGATGTCGAATTGGAAGGCGTCGATCGACCAGGCGGTCGAGACATCCTCGGGGTTTCGCGTGCGCCGCGAGGGCACCACCGCGATGTCATCGAAGGTGTACGCGCGTCGCGCTCGCTTTGCGCGCCCCAACTCGATCTCCATGCTCACCCACCCAGCCTACCGGCTGACCCCGACAGCGCCCGCGGCCAGCTCGACCCGTCACTAACTGCTCGATGTGCGAAAGAGATCGAGCAGTCTGTGACAGGTCGGTGACGCCCGCCGAGCGTGCATTGCGAGCGCTGTCAGTCGCCGGCGCCGCGCAGCAGCCGGGTCACCAGCGGGTCGAGCAGGAAGAGGACGAAGGCCAACGATCCGATCAGCGGCGCGGTGAGGACCACGACCGCACCGATGAGCAGGGCGCTCAATCCGCCCCGTCCGTGAGACTTCGCTTCATCGTCGGTGAGGTCGGGAAGCATCGTCTCGCGTTGACGCACCGCCCAGCCCCACTGCAACCAGCTGAAGAGAATGGCCAAGAAGAAGGTGACGGGCATGAACAGCCGGCCAGCCAGCCATTCCGAGTACTCCGTGGTCATGCTGGTGGCGAAGGGGACGAGCACGATGAACAGCAACCTGGCGTTGTTCAACCAGACGATCGCGAAGTCGATGCGTGCGATGTGCTCGAACTGCCGCACATGCGTCGCCCAGAGCAGGCAGAGCAAGACGAAGCTGAGAGCGAAGTTCACGAACAGCTCCCACATACCGGCGAGCGCCGCCCACATCTCGGCATCCGAGGTGATGTCGCCGAACGCGTAGGTCGTGAGGTCGAGCACCAACAGAGTCGCGGCAATCGCGAAGACGCCATCGGTGAACGCCTCGAGCCGCCGCGTGTCTTGCGTGGCCGCCGGGTGGTTCCGCTGCCGAATCATGCGCCAAACATATCGATGGCCGCGACCCAGCGCCGCGCCGACCCTACTTCTTGTAGTTCGGCGCCTCGACGATGATCTGCACGTCGTGCGGGTGCGATTCCTTCAGCCCTGCCGAGGTGATGCGCACGAACTTGCCCTTGGCCTTGAGCTCGTCGATCGTGCGCGCGCCAACGTAGAACATCGACTGACGGAGTCCGCCGACGAGCTGGTACGCGACGGCCGACACGGGGCCTCGGTACGCGACCTGACCCTCGATGCCCTCGGGGATGAGCTTGTCGTCCGAGGGCACGTCCGCCTGGAAGTAACGGTCCTTCGAGTACGAGGTCTTCTTGCCGCGCGTCTGCAGCGCGCCGAGCGACCCCATACCGCGGTACTGCTTGAACTGCTTGCCGCCCTGGAACACGATCTCGCCCGGCGACTCGTCGGTTCCGGCGAGGAGCGAGCCGAGCATCACGGTGTCGGCTCCGGCGACCAGGGCCTTCGCGATGTCGCCCGAGTACTGCAGGCCACCGTCGGCGATAACCGGCACACCGGCCGGACGCGCGGCGAGGGATGCCTCGTACACCGCGGTGACCTGCGGCATCCCGACACCGGCCACGACGCGGGTGGTGCAGATCGAGCCCGGCCCGACACCGACCTTGACGGCGTCGACGCCCGCGTCGATGAGCGCCTGCGCACCCTCGCGGGTGGCGACGTTGCCACCGATGATGTCGATGTGGGCGAAGGATGCATCGGACCGCAGCCGCGTGATGATGTCGATGACGCCCGCGGACTGGCCGTTGGCGGTGTCGACGACCAGCACATCGACGCCCGCGTCGCGGAGCGCTTCGGCGCGCTCCCACGCATCGCCGAAGAATCCGATCGCCGCACCGACACGAAGTCGACCCTGGTCATCCTTCGTCGCGAGGGGGTACTTCTCGCTCTTGTCGAAGTCCTTGATGGTGATAAGGCCCGCGAGCTTGCCGTCGTCGTCGATCAGCGGCAGCTTTTCGACACGGTGCTTGGCGAACGTCGCAATGACGTCGTTCGCGCCGATGCCGACCTTCGCGGTGATGAGGCCCTCGCTCGTCATCACGTCGCGCACGAGCGTGGTCTGGCGCTCGAAGCCCGAGACGAAGCGCATGTCGCGGTTCGTGATGATGCCGACGAGCCGTCCATCGTCGTCCACAACGGGCAGACCCGAGATGCGGTACTGCGCGCACTGCGCGTCGACCTCTTCGACGGTCGCGTCGGGGCGGGTGGTGATGGGATCGGTGATCATGCCGGACTCGCTGCGCTTGACGCGGTCGACCTGCGAGGCCTGGTCCTCGATGGACAGATTGCGGTGCAGGATGCCGAGGCCGCCCTCGCGCGCGATCGCGATCGCCATGCGGGCTTCGGTGACCGTGTCCATCGCCGACGACACCAGGGGTGTTGCCACCGTGATCCGCCGCGTCAGCCGCGAGGACGTGTCGGCCTCGCTCGGAATCACGTCGGTGTGGCCAGGCAGTAGTAACACATCGTCGTACGTCAGTCCGACAAAACCGAACGGATCGTAATCGGGCATGTACGCGCTCCTCGTGCGGTGAGATCGGGGTGCGGATCGATGTGTTTCCACGCGAAGCATCCGCTTGATGAAGTCTAAGCGGCGCGCGTGTGCGAACATTCCTCCGGGAGCGTTCCCATTGCGCATCGGTAACGGCTGACGTTTGAGCGATGGGCGAAACAATGCCGACACATTACGCTCGTACCGTCGTCCATCGATGCCGATGCGACGCGACCATCGGTTAACGGTGCCCGACTGGAGGATCTGTGAGTCCCACGACCGCTACGGCGAGACGTTCCCGCGGGGGGACTCTGCTCACCATAGGAGCACTCTTCGGCGTGCTCTTCGCGCTGATGAGCCTGACCGCATCCCCGGCCTTCGCGGCCGAGGACGACCCCTACCGCATCAGCGGCAACGTGCAGCTCGACGGTGCTCCCCTCGAGGGCATTCGACTCGTCATCGACGGCCCCGGCGGTGAGCAAGAAGTCGAGACGGATGCCGAGGGCCAGTGGCGCGTCGGCGTTCCCGAGCGCGGCGAGACCTACACGGTCACGCTCGACGAGGACACGCTGCCCGAGGGCATCGCGGTCGTCAACGACGAGGACGATACCCCCAACGAGCAAGAGGTCGAGATGGGCGCCGGTGGGCGCGTCACCGTCAACTTCTTCATCGGCGAGGGTGAGCGAAGCGTCACGAGCTTCGCCGACCAGCTCATCCAACGCATCGTGCAGGGCCTGAGCTTCGGCCTCATGCTGGCCCTCGCGGCCGTCGGCCTGTCGCTCGTCTTCGGCACCACGGGCATCTCGAACTTCGCGCACGGCGAGATGGTCACTTTCGGCGCCGTCGTGGCGCTCACGCTCGTCGGACCGGCCAGCCTCGCGCTGCCGGTGTGGCTCGGCTTCCCGCTGGCGGTGATCCTCAGCGCGGGCCTCGGGCTCGTGCTGGACATGATCCTGTGGAGACCCCTGCGCCGAAGGCGAGTGGGTGTCGTTCAGCTCATGATCGTCAGCATCGGCCTGTCCCTCGCCCTCCGATACACGTTCCAGTTCTTCATCGGTGGCGGGACGAGCCAACTCCCCTACGCATCCGAGCCGAAGATCCAGCTGTTCGGATCCGTGCAGATGAGCATCATCGACATGGTCTCGATCGCGATCTCGATCATCGTCATCATCGCGTTCGCGGTCTGGCTCACGCGCAGCCGCCTCGGCAAGGCCACACGCGCGATCTCCGACAACCCCTCGCTCGCCGCCGCCTCCGGCATCGACGTCGACTTTGTCGTCCGCGTCGTGTGGGTCATCGCCGGTGGGCTCGCGGGTCTCGCCGGCATCCTGTACGCCTACTACCGTCCCGGTATCAAGTGGGACATGGGATCGCAGGTGCTGCTGCTGATGTTCGCGGCCGTCATCCTCGGTGGTCTCGGGACGGCCTACGGCGCCCTGGTCGGCGCCATCATCGTCGGCCTGCTCGTCGAGGTGTCGAGCCTGTGGATCCCCGCCGACCTGAAGTACGCCAGCGCGCTCTTCATCCTCATCGTGATCCTGCTGTTCCGGCCCCAGGGGATCCTCGGCCGACGCGAGAGAATAGGTTAGGCGCACCATGGACTTGCTCCAGATCCTCTCGAACTCGGCCTCGTCGATCCTCAGCCCCGCGACGATCGGCTACGCACTCGCCGCCCTCGGTCTCGCGGTCCACTTCGGCTACACCGGCCTGATCAACATGGGCATTGCCGGCTTCATGGCCATCGGCGCCTACGGCTACGCGATCGGCGTGCTCACCTTCGGCCTCGAATGGTGGCTCGCGGCGATCGCGGGACTCGTGGCGTCGGCGATCTTCGCCGTCATCCTCGGTATCCCGACGTTGCGCCTACGCGGTGACTACCTCGCTATCGTCACGATCGCCGCTGCGGAGGTCGTGCGTCTGCTGTTCTTGACCACCGCGTTCGACGAGTACACCGGCTCGGCCGACGGCCTGAGCGGCTACCACTCGAGCTTCCGGGCGTCGAACCCGTTGCCCGAGGGCACTTACGGCTTCGGTCCGTTCACGTACAACGAGACGCAGTGGTGGGTCCGCATCATGGGCCTCCTGACGCTCGGCTTCGCCGTGCTGGTGGTCTGGATGCTGATGCGCAGCCCGTGGGGCCGCGTGCTGAAGGGCGTCCGCGAAGACGAAGACGCCGTGCGCGCGCTCGGCAAGAACGTCTACGCCTACAAGATGCAGTCGCTGGTGCTGGGTGGTGTGCTCGCCGCGGCGGGCGGCATCGTCTACGCCCTGCCGTCGGCCGTCAGCCCCGGCGTGTACGTCACGTCGCTGACGTTCTTCGTGTGGACGGCCCTGCTGCTCGGCGGCGCGGCGACCGTGTTCGGTCCGCTGCTGGGTTCGCTCATCTTCTGGGTGCTGCAGACCTTCCTGAGCAACTTCCTCCCGGCGCTCGTCACGGCCGGGGTCCTTCCCTTCATGTCGCAGATCCAGGCCGGAACCCTTCGATTCATCCTCGTCGGCGTCGCCCTCATGCTGCTCGTGATCTTCATGCCGCAGGGAATCCTCGGCAACAAGAAGGAGCTGACCTTTGTCAAATAACGGGCAGTCAAGTAACGAGCAGTCGGGCGCCGATCACACGACGACCGGTCAGCTGGGCGAAGAGGCCTCGGGAGCGCCCCTCACGGCGCCTGTCGAACGCCCCAAGACCACCGGATTGCACGTGGGCGAGGCGGTGCCTGGTGCCAAGAAGGTCGATCCGATCATCGTCGCCGATCATGTGCGCCGCACGTTCGGCGGTGTCACGGCGGTCGACGTGGAGCATCTCGAGATCCCACGCGGCGCGATCACCGCACTGATCGGCCCGAACGGTGCCGGCAAGACCACGCTCTTCAACCTGCTCACCGGTTTCGACAAGCCCGACGAGGGCGACTGGAGCTTCAACGGCAGATCGCTGTCGGGCGTCCCCGCGTTCCGCGTCGCGCGGTTGGGGATGGTCCGCACGTTCCAGCTGACAAAAGCACTGGGCCTCTTGACGGTGCTCGAGAACATGAAGCTCGGGGCGACGGGTCAGCGCGGCGAGAAGTTCTGGCAGGCGCTCATTCCCGCGATTTGGCGCAAGCAGGACTCGAGCATCGACAGCCAGGCCGAGGTGCTGTTGAAGAAGTTCAAGCTCGACGCCAAGTCGAGCGACTTCGCGGCGAGCCTCTCGGGTGGTCAGCGAAAGCTGCTCGAGATGGCGCGGGCACTCATGACCAAGCCGACGCTCGTCATGCTCGACGAGCCGATGGCCGGCGTGAACCCGGCACTCACGCAGTCGTTGCTCGACCACATCCTCGATCTGAAGGATGAGGGCATGACGGTGCTGTTCGTCGAGCACGACATGCACATGGTGCGCCACATCGCCGACTGGGTCATCGTCATGGCCGAGGGTCGTGTGGTCGCCGAGGGCGACCCGCACACGGTCATGCGCAACCCGGCGGTGATCGACGCGTATCTCGGCGCACACCAAGAGCTCGACCTGGGCGTCGTCACCGGGCGTATCACGGCGATCGAGGCCGACCCGACGACGGATGCCGGGGCATCCGCTCAGGCAAACGCGACGCTGCTGGTCGACGAGGGCGTTGCCGAAGACGAGGAGAACCGCTCATGAGCACGGTAGCCACCGAAACCCCCGTCGTCTTCGTCGATAACGTCCACGCCGGGTATCTGCCGGGTGTCAACATCCTGAACGGCTGCTCGCTGGTCGCAAACCAGGGAGAGCTGATCGGCATCATCGGTCCGAACGGCGCCGGCAAGTCGACGTTGCTGAAGGCGATCTTCGGCCAGGTGAACGTGCGCGAGGGCTCGATCACCCTGCAGGGCGACGACATCACGGGCCTGCGCGCCAACAAGCTCGTCGCGCGCGGCGTGGGGTTCATCCCGCAGAACAACAACGTCTTCCCGACGTTGACGATCGAAGAGAACCTGCAGATGGGTCTGTACCAGCGCCCGTCCGCCTACAAGGAGCGCCTCGAGTTCGTGACGAGCATCTTCGCAGAGCTCGGCAAGCGCCTCAAACAGCGTGCTGGTTCACTCTCGGGTGGTGAGCGTCAGATGGTGGCGATGAGCCGCGCCCTGATGATGGATCCGAAGGTGCTGCTGCTCGACGAGCCGTCCGCGGGCCTCTCGCCCGTGCGTCAAGATGAGGCGTTCATCCGCGTTTCCGAGATCAACAAGGCCGGGGTGACCTGCATCATGGTCGAGCAGAACGCTCGGCGCTGCCTGCAGATCTGCGACCGCGGCTACGTGCTCGACCAGGGCCGCGACGCATACACCGGAACGGGGCGCGAGCTGCTCGGCGACCCGAAGGTCACCGAGCTGTACCTCGGCACGCTCGGCACCTGACCCCCTCTTCACGACGAAGGACCGGAGCCCTTCCTGCGCCCGAGAGTGCCCGTCCTGGGCCCGAGAGTGCCCGTTCCAGCCCTGACCTGAGTCGTGCCACTTTTTCGTGATTTGGGGTTTTGGGGTCGGAGTTCGTTGATTTTCCGGGGGTGCTGGTGTCCGGGCGGGGCACTAATGGACGGCTTTTAGACTGCTCGGATGGGCTTGTTCGTGCGGAAGGTGCCAACTTCCTCGGGCGCGACGGCGGTGCAGATCGTGCGGAAGCACCGCGGCGTCCGCACGATCGTGGAACACATCGGCTCCGCGCATGACGACGCTCAGCTCGCCGTGCTGGTGCAGATCGCGAAGGACCGGATTCAGGCCGGGCAGCTCGCGTTCGATCTGGACGCGCTGGGCCCGGCGTCGCCGGTGACGGCGGCGCCGATCGTGACAGGCAGTTCCTCGCGTGTGCTTTGGGAGGTGCTCGAGGGTGCGTATGTTCGGCTCGGGTTCGACGTCGTGGGCGACGACACGTTCCGGAAACTCGTGCTCGCTCGGGCGGTGGAGCCGACGTCGAAAGCAGACACGATCCGTGTCCTCGGTGAGCTCGGCGTTCCGGCGGCATCGTTGCGGACGATCTGGCGGACCCTGGCCCGTTGTGTTGAGCAGGACTGGCGTGACCAGGTCTCCCGCGCCGCTTACGCTCACGCCACGAAGGCGGGGGAACTGTCCCTGGTGCTCTACGACGTCACGACCCTGTATTTCGAAGCCGAAGACGAGGACGATCTCCGCAAGGTCGGGATGAGCAAAGAACGCCGCGTGGACCCGCAGATCGTCGTCGGGCTGCTGGTCACCCCCGGCGGGTTCCCGTTGGAGGTCCACGCGTTCACCGGCAACACCGGCGAAACGACCACCCTCCTCCCGGTGTTGCGGTCCTTCCAAGACCGCCACGGTGTCAAAGACATCGTCGTGGTTGCCGATGCGGGGATGCTCTCCGCCTCGAATCTGAACGCGCTCGAAGATGCCGGGTTCTCGTTCATCGTCGGGTCCCGGATCAGTAAAGCCCCCGACGACCTCATCGAACACTTCACCATCGGGACCGCTCTCCACGACGGGGAAACCCTCGAATCGAAACGGATCATGGGGGTCGGGCCGAACGCGCGTGAGCGGCGGATCGTCTACCACTACTCAGCGAAACGCGACCGGCGGGATAACCACACGTTGGACAAGCAGGTCGAACGCGCGCAGAAGGTCGTTGACGGAACCAGGCCGGTGAAGAAGGACCGGTTCGTGAAACTCACCGGCAGCAGCCGAGACATCGACCAGACCCTGGTGGATCGGGCCCGGCAAGTCGCTGGCTTGAAGGGCTACGTCAGCAACATCCCCGCGATCCGGCTCGACGGGCGCGAGGTCGTGGCCGCGTACACGAGCTGTTCCAGGTCGAACGATCGTTCCGGATGGCGAAAACTGACCTCCAAGCCAGGCCGATGTTCCACCATCAGCACGACTCGATCCAAGCCCACCTCACGATCGTGTTCACCGCCCTCGCCATCTCACGCCACCTGCAAGACACCACAGGGGTCAGCATCCGTCGACTCGTCCGCACCCTCCGGCCCCTCCGAGACGTCACCATCCGCATCGCCGGGAACGACATCACCGCAACAACACCGCCCGGACCCGACGCCGCGGCGATCCTCGACACGATCGCCGCCGACACAGGGCACTAAAGTGGCACGAGTCAGGCCTGAGGGTTCCTGCCTTAATCAGAACGGGCACCCTCGCGCGAGAAACGGGCACCCTCGCGCGTAGAACGGGCACCCTCGCGCGTGAAACGGGCACCCTCGCGCCCCCGGAAACGACAGAGGGGCCCCGGCCCGAAGACCGGGGCCCCTCTGTGGGATACGTGGGATTTAGCCCATGTATGCCGAGTAGGTGTTGTCGTCACCGAACTCGTAGATGCCGATCGACGCCTCGGTCGGGTCGCCGACCTCGTCGAACGTGATCGGACCCGAGATGCCGTCGTAGTCGGCAACTCCGCCACCGAGGATGACGTCGGCGCACTCCGCGTACGTGGTGCAGGTTTCACCCTCACCCGAACCACCGGAGACCTCGATGAGAGCCTCGGCGATCGCCGCACTCTCGGTCGAACCGGCAGTGAGCGAGGCCAGGGCCAGCAGGATCGTCGCGTCGTAGGACTCGGCAGCGTAGCTGTAGTCCTCGAGCGGCGCGGTGCCCTCTGCCTCGAGGAACGCGTCGAGCTCGCTCGTGAAGTCTGCGATCGAGTCGATCGACAGGCCCGGGAGCGTGCCCTTGGCACCCGTGAGGGAACCGGCCGGGAAGGCGTCTGCGAAGTTCTTCAGGTTGCCGTCGACGAAGTACAGCTTGTCGGCGGGAATCTGACCGAACAGGCTCGGCAGCATGGTCGAGACCTCGTCGAACGTGATCAGGGCGATCGCGTCGGGGTCGGCCGCGAGGACCTCGCTGATCTGAGCGTCGAAGGTCGCGTCACCCGTGTTGTACGTCGGGGCTGCGACGACCTCGCCACCGGCGGCTTCGAAGGCCTCGGTGACGTAGCCCGCCAGTCCGGTGCCGTACGAGTCGTTCAGCACGATCATGCCGAGCGTCTGGTTGCCGTCCTCGGCGATCAGGTTGCCGAGCACCTCGCCCTGCAGCACGTCCGAGGGAGCGGTACGGAAGTACAGCCCGTCGTCCTCGTAGGTGGTGAAGGCGTCCGACGTGTTGGCCGGGGAGAACAGGATGGTTCCCGCGCCAACGACCTGGTCGATGAACTGCAGGGAGACACCCGACGATGCGGCACCGATGATCGCCGAAACGTCCTCGCCGAGCAAGCGGGGGATCTCGGTCTCGTAGGCCTTGTTGTCGGTGTCACCCGAGTCGCCGTAGACGGGGTCGACCGTGAGGCCGGTTTCGGCCGAGATCTCGTTGATCTGCGAGACGGCATAGGCGACGCCGGCCTCTTCGGGCGGGCCGAGGAAGGCGAGGTTACCGGTCTGCGGCAGCGCCGTTCCGATCTTGAGGGTCATGTCTTCGCCGGCCTCGGGAGCGGCAGACTCAGTGTCGCCACCGCCGCTGGCACAACCTGCGAGAACGAGCGCACTGACACCGACCACGGCGATACCGCCGAGGACCTTGCCCGTACGCGAACGTGTGAAGAAGTTCATATTGCTCCTAGCTGTGGACGAACTCCGGGCCGCACCGAAGGCGACCCTATTGGCTTCACACTATGCGGAGCGGCGTCTCGCGGATGTTGCGGTGCGTTAACGATGTGAAACAGTACGGTCACAGCGTGATAACGCTCCCATCCCCCGAACGGCGGGAATGTCGACCGGAACGACGATCAGGTCAGAGAAGCGACATCCGAAACGCCCCGACCACGACGCGAGAACAGCACCGAGTCCACGGAGAGGATGATCAGCGCCACCCAGACCAGTCCGAAGCCGACCCATCGCTCGAGCGGCATGGGTTCGCCGAGGACCCATGCCCCGATGATGAACTGCAGCACCGGCGCGATGAACTGTAAGAGGCCGATCGCGGTGAGCGGCACCCGTCTGGCCCCGGCGGCGAACAGCAGTAAGGGGACCGCGGTGATGATGCCAGCGAGCGAGAGCAGGACGGTGTGCACCGGGCTGACCGTGCCCAGCGTGATACCCGCGGTCACGCCGACGACGATGAGCTGCACGATCGCGACGGGCAGCAACCAGAACGACTCGAGCGTCAGGCCCCCGACCGCGTCGACGGCGGGACCAACCTGCTTCTTGATCAGGCCGTAGATCCCGAACGAGAAGGCGAGCGTCAATGACACCCAGGGGAAGGCGCCGTACCCGACGACGATCACGAGGACCGCTGCGAGGCTGATGCCGATCGCGATCCACTGGGTCAGGCGCAGCCGCTCGCGCAGAACGAAAACGCCGAGCAGTACCGTCACAATCGGGTTGATGAAGTATCCGAGACTCGTCTCGATCACGTGCCCCGTCAGGGTGGCGAGGATGTAGACCTGCCAGTTGACGTAGATGACGACTCCGGCGATCGCCGTCAGCAACAGCAGCCGCGGCTGTCGCACGATCCGGCCGAACGCGGGCCACGAACGCGTGACCGTCAAGAGCAGAACGCAGAAGACGAAGGCCAGCAGGATGCGCCAGGCCACGATCTCCCACGGCCCTGTCGGCACGAGCAAGAGGAAGTACAGGGGCAGGAAGCCCCAGATCAGGTAGGCGCCCATGGCGGACGCGACGCCGATGCTGCGTTCGCGTACTTCGGCGGCGGCGCTCGCCTCGGCTGCGGCACTCGACTTGGTGGGTCCGACCGACCCGCGGGGATTCTCGGTCGGATCCTGTGTCACCTCAACAGCCTACGGGCGGCGACCACGGCCGCAGGGCGTTTCGCAGATCACCGCGGAACGACGAAGGACCGGATGCCGAGGCATCCGGTCCTTCGTGTGTGTCAGTCGCTCAGCGAACGACGACCGCGAGCACGTCGCGGGCCGAGAGCACGAGCAGGTCGTCGCCACCGAACTTGACCTCGGTGCCGCCGTACTTGCTGTAGATCACGCGGTCACCGACGGCGACATCGAGCGGGATGCGGTTGCCGTTATCGTCGATCCGCCCCGGGCCCACCGCGACGACCTCGCCCTCCTGGGGCTTCTCCTTCGCGGTGTCGGGGATGACCAGGCCGGAAGCCGTCGTCTGCTCTGCCTCGACCTGGCGGATGACGATGCGGTCCTCGAGCGGCTTGATGGAAACCTGAGTGGAAACCGTCACGGTTAACCTCTTTCTTGATCCAAGACTTATTAGCAACCTCGATGCGAGAGTGCTAATGCCAGTGTAGGCAACCGTTGGCACTCACGCAACGCGAGTGCCAACGAGCGGGGACGAATCGGATGCTGCGGCCCCGCCTAGGCTGGATGTGTGGAGATGGCCGAGCTGAGGGCGCTGCTGACGCCCGAGGGGCTGCGGCTGCTCGACGCGACCGCGCCGCTCACCACGTCGGCGGACGTCGCTCGCGAGGTGACGCGTCTGCGCGCTGCCGGGCACTCCCCCGACCTGGTGTCGGCCGTCGTCGGCCAGGCTCGCCTACGGACGCGTGCGGAGTCGAAGTTCGGGCCTCTCGCCGCCCGCATGCTGTTCACCCGAGCCGGGCTCGAGCAGTCGACGCGACTGCCCGTCGCCGCCCTGCACGCCGGGCGGTTCCGTGCCGCGGGCCTGGCAAGCGTCGCCGACCTCGGCAGCGGGATCGGCGGCGATGCCCTCGGGTTCGCCGGCATCGGCATTGACGTCCTCGCGGTGGACGCCGACGAGGTCACGGCCGCGATCGCTGCGTACAACCTCGCACCCTTCGGCTCGGCAGCGGAGGTGCGCCATGCCCAGGCGGAGGACGTCGATGTTTCGGGCTTCGAGGGCGTCTGGTTGGACCCCGCACGTCGCACGGCCGGTCATACCGAGACATCCCGCCTCTCGCGTCCCGAGGACTACTCGCCCGCGCTCGATTGGGCGTTCGCACTGGCGACGCAGAAGCCGACGGGTATCAAGCTGGGCCCCGGCTTCGACCGCGATCGCCTGCCGACGTTCGCCGAAGCGCAGTGGATGACCGCGGATGGCTCGACGATCGAACTCGTTCTGTGGTCGGGCGAGCTCGCGCGGCCGGGGATCACCCGTGCCGCCGTCGTCATGACCGACGGCCAATCGCACGAACTGACCGCGCCCGCCGACAGCGAGGATGAGCCGGTGCATCCTCTCGGCGCGTTCATTCACGAACCGGCCGGGTCGGTCATCCGCGCGCGTCTCGTCGGCGACATCGCGCGGACCCTCGACGCCGGACCCATCGCACCCGGCATCGCCTACCTGACCGGCGACACCGCACTGACGAGCCCTTTCGTGTCGAGCTTCCGGGTGCGCGAGCAGCTGCCTGCCGATGTGAAAAAACTTGCACGGGCTCTCCGCGAGCGGGGCATCGGACGCCTCGAGATCAAGAAGCGCGGCGTGGACGTCGACCCCGCCGTTCTCCGCACGAAGCTCGGGCTCACGGGCGATGCATCCGCGACCCTGCTGTTGACGCGGATCGGATCGACGCGCATCGCGGTACTCGCCGACCGCGTCTAGATGAGTGAGTCCGTTTGGCTGGGTCGGCGTGGATGCTGTTAATCGCAGGCGGAGGGTGTTAACCCCGGTGTGTGAAAACTGAACTCAACACCCTCCTGATCACACTCTACGTCCACCTCGATGACCGGATCCTGCCCGCGATCGGCTTCACCCGCGATCACCACCCGGGCCGCAAACCCGCCCTCAACGACGCGGAATTGCTCTGCCTGCTGGTCGCGCAACACCTGCTCGGGATCGCGTCGGATCGGAAATGGATCCGATACGCGCACGCTCACCTGAAGGGCATGTTCCCGAACCTGCCCGGCCAGTCCGGGTGGGGCAAACGCGTCCGCCAATCCACCGGGCTTCTCTCTGCGGTGATCACCGAGCTGGCCCGTGACACCCCGTCCTGGGGTGAGATCACCCGGCTGGTGGACTCGACCCCGTTACCGTGCGGGAAATCGCGGGAGACCGTGAAACGCTCAGACCTTGCCGGGCACGCCGACTACGGATACTGCGCATCCCACTCCCGATACTTCTGGGGCTTCCGGCTCTATCTGATCTGCACTCCCGACGGAATGCCCGTGATCTGGGGACTCGCGAGCCCGAAGATCGGTGAACGCGAAGCCACCCAAGCGATGCTCGACCACGACAGACACCTCATCCAGCCTGGACAGGTCATCGTTGGCGACAAAGGCTTCGCTGGGAAGCAGTTCGAGGACTTCGTCACCAACGAACTCGGCGCGCACCTGATCCGCCCCGACCGCAAAGACGAGACCCCCAGGTTCGGGAAACTCGGCAGCATCCGACAATGGGTCGAGTCCGTGTTCGACACCCTCAAAGGCCAACTCACCCTCGAAGACCACGGCGGCAGAACCCCCGCAGGCGTCTACTCCCGCGTCGCCGCAAGACTCCTCGCCCTCGCCGCCGGCATCTGGCACAACTGGCTCACCAACGCCCCCGCCAAACGCTCCCTCATCGCCTACGACCACTGAACCAAACGGACTCACTCATCTAGTGGGTGTCTCCGTTAGTTCGTCGGGGGTCATGCTGTTGCGTGTTCGTGTCGGTTGATGCGTTCGAGGAGGTCGTGTAGGGCGGTGCGTCCGAATCGCCAGTCGAACGGGGTCGCGGTGGCGTTGTAGCGTTCCTGGAATGTGAGGAGGCGTTGTTCGAGGACGGTCAGGTTCTCGAAGTCTTGAGGTTTGACGACCTTGCGCTGCACGATGGAGAAGTAGATCTCGACCTGGTTCAGCCAGGACGCGTGCACCGGCAGGTGCACGAGCGTCGCATTGGGGAAGGCGTCTTTCATTCGTTGGATGGAGGCGTTCCCGTTGTGGGAGGAGCCATTATCGACGACCCAGAAAACTCGGCGGGCCGACGCGTAGGGTTCGGTCGTCATCACCTGCTCAACGAGTTCGGTGAATGGCGTGATACCGGTGGTCGGAGCGCACCGGCCGATCACTTTCGCGTGGTGCACGTCGTAGGCGGCGAGATAGGCGAGGGTGCCGCCGCGACGATATTCGAACTCGACTCGCCGCAGCCTGTCTGGTGCCGGGGGCAGGCCCGGGTGGCGGCGGTGCAAGGCCTGCAACTGGGACTTCTCATCGGCGCTGATGACGTAGTCGTCGGCGCCGAGCGGTTCGCCGTCCCAGACTCGGCTGTAGAGGTCGAGCACCCGGCCGGCCTTGAACGCGAAGTTTTCATCACGGGGGAAGATCCAGGACCGGTGTTGCCAGGGCTTGATCGCGTCCGCATCCAACCAGCGGCGGACCGTGGACGCTGACACGGCAGACACGATCCCGCGAGCCGCTGCCTCGGAGGCAAGCTCAGCGTGAGACCACCGCGAGAGAGGAACCCCGGTCTCGGCGGGCAGCTGGCAGGCCAGCGCCTTGACTTCCGCGACTGCAGTGACAGCGAACACGGGAGGTCGCCCGGCGCGCGGCAGGTCGCCCAGCCCGCCCAGACCGCGGTGCGCGAATCGTGAGCGCCACTTGCGAACCGTGTCCACGTGCACGCCGAGCCGGTCGGCAATCTGCTGATTCGGTGTCCCCCGCGCAGCGGCGAGGATGATCCGGGCGCGCTGCGCCTCGCGGACCTCCGCTCGCACCCGTCGCGCCCGGCGGGACAGTTCGGCTCGTTCCGCGTCGGACAGTTCGATCACATGGGCACTGATCGCATGCATGATCAGGGGTTAACAGGGTCACGCGGGGATCTTGTGGCGACACGCGGACCCGGTCCGCGATCATGGTGACATGGCAGCCATCCCCGCATCCACGAGGTCTTCTCTCTCGCAGCGCCTCAACGCTCACGCCCGGGCACGATGGCCGCAACTGACCAACGTTTCCGTCACCTACCGCGGCCAGTTCGCATACATCGAAGGCACCGACGATCACGGCGAGCAACTGCGTCTGTGCCGACTCCGCTACGTCGGATACGCCAGCCAGTGGGGCTTCGCGATCTACCGCGCCAGCCACGACGACTACCAGCAAGCGTTCCTTCCCGGCGGCTGGCAAGCTGGCACCCCCGAAGACGCGCTCGACACAGCCTGCGGACTCTACCTCGGCGACCCCACCGCCTGGACCTGACCCCCCGACGAACTAACGAACACCACCACTAGCGATCGTTTCGGCGTTTCGACTCGCCTGCGGCTCGCTCAACGAGCGGTACGTCAGAAGAGCGGCCCGCTGTTCAGCGCGACAGCGATCCAGAGCGCGCTGTAGAGGACCGACAGGATGCCCAGGGCCAGGGCCCATGCCGCAGCCTGACGTTTGGCGCCCGGGCGACGCAGGGCCGCGATCGCCGCGATGATCGCGATGATGCCGACGGGGAATCCCCAACCGACGACGAACGAGACGATGAGGCCGATGATCGCGACCGCGAGCGCCCATCCGGCGAGGGCAGACGGGCGGTGCGGGGCGGGCGGTGCCCACGCGAGCTCCTGCTCGGGCTTGGGCTCGGGGGCGGCCGAGGCGCCGGGCGCCACGGGGACCGTCACTGCGACCGGCGCGGTCGGCGGCAGCGGTGGGGGTACGTGCCGGGACGCCTGCATGGAGCGTCGGGTGGGCGCGGGGGCCACGGCATCCGTCGACTCGTCGTTCATGCGCGCACCCCTTCTTCCGAAACGACCTCTTCCGATACGGCCTCGAGCGACGTCTCGCCCGCGGCGACCTGGATCTGCGTGACGGGCAGGGTCGAGTCGGCGCCGAACTCGAGCGTCGAGGGCGTGCGGCCCGACGCGATCAGCTCGGCGGCGAGCGCGGCGATCATCGCACCGTTGTCGGTGCAGAGTGAGAGCGGGGGGATTCGGACGGCCACGCCCGCCTCCTCGCCGCGGGCCAGCGCAACCTCGCGCAGGCGGCGATTGGCGATCACGCCTCCCCCGAGCAGCAGGCGGGGCACGCCATACTGCGCACAGGCGTCGAGGGCCTTGGTGACGAGCACGTCGATGACGGCCTCGCGGAAGGACGCGGCGACGTCCGCGATCGGCACGTCCTCGCCCGCGGCCTCGCGCTGCTCCGTCCAGCGTGCGACGGCGGTCTTGAGCCCCGAGAACGAGAAGTCGTAGCGGTGCTTTGCGCGGTCCGAGGCGCGCGAGAGTCCGCGCGGGAAGGCGATGGCACGCGGATCTCCGGATGCGGCGGCGCGATCGATTTCCGGTCCGCCCGGATAGGGCAGCCCGAGCAGACGAGCGACCTTGTCGAAGGCCTCACCCGCGGCGTCGTCGATCGTCTCGCCGAGAAGCTCGACGTCGCTCGTCAGGTCGCGCACGAGCAGGAGCGACGTGTGCCCGCCCGAGACGAGCAGGGCGACGGTCGGGTATTCGAGCGGCGGCGCATTCGGATCGAGCAGGTCCGCCGCGATGTGTCCGACGAGGTGGTTGACGGCGTAGAGGGGCTTGTCGAGGGCGATCGCGAGTGCCTTCGCGGCGCCGACACCGACCATGAGTGCTCCCGCGAGCCCCGGGCCGCTCGTGACCGCGACGGCGTCCAGGTCGTCGAGCCGGATGCCCGCTTCCGCGACGGCGGCCTGGATCGCGGGGCCGAGTGCCTCGAGATGCGCCCGCGCGGCGACCTCGGGCACGACCCCGCCGAAGCGGGCGTGCTCGTCCATGCTGCTCGCGATGGTGTTGCTGAGGAGGGTTCGGCCCCGGACGATGCCGATGCCGGTCTCGTCGCAGCTGGTCTCGATGCCGAGCACGAGGGGCTCGGTGGTGTGCACGGGCGCGTCACTCATGTGCAGGCTCCCGCCTCGGCGGCGGTGGCGGTCACGGCGGCGGGCACGGCGGGCTCAGCCGCTTCGGCGCGCGCCGCGAGCCACCCGCGCAGGTCCAGCCGCATCACGATCGCGTCGACCCCGTCGGGTTGGTAGTAGTTCGGGCGGCGGGCGATCTCGACGAACCCCTCCGACACGTACAGCGCCTGCGCCACGGGGTTATCGGCCCGCACCTCGAGGAACACCGCGAGCGCCCCGCGCTCCCCCGCTGCGGTCAGCAGCGAGCGCAGCAGCCCGCGCCCCCGCCCTCGGCCCCGGGCGTCTTCGACGAGCGCGATGGTCTGGATGTCGGCATCCGTCCCGCCCTGCACCGCGCGGACGCCGCCGTAGCCGATCAGACGTCCGGCCTCTTCGAGCACGACATAGCGGCCGTGGCGGGAGGCGAGCTCTTCACGCATCATCGCGCCCGACCACGCGTCGGTGGGAAACGAGGCGCGCTCGAGCGCCATGATCGCGTCGAGGTCGTTGGGGGTCGCCGTCCGGAGCGTCATACGCCCACCCGCTTGGGTGCGTGACCGAGGGTCACATCGGGCGATCGCAGATAGAGGGGCGGAGCGGATGCGCCGGCGTCGGGGGTCGTGGCGGCAGTGATGCCGGCAGCGAGCATCCGTCCCGCGAGACGCCCGAGTGCTCCCGCGGAGATGGATGTGACATCGACGCGCCGGATGGGGTTCGCGGGCAGGCCGAGCGAGAACAGGCGCGCGTCGAGGTCGTCACGCGGGGCGAGCGCGGGTTCGGTGGTGCGGACCGGGAGACCCTCGGCCAGGCCCGCGTACACCGTGTAGGCGAACTCGCGGCGGCGCGCGTCGGTGACGATCGCGAGGGGACCGGATGCATCCGCCTCGAACTCGGAGAGCGCCGCGGCGTCGTGGCTCGCGACCGCGACGACCGGCACGGCGCGCGCCAACGCGAAGGTACGCGCTGCGGCGATACCGATGCGCAGGCCGGTGAAGGGTCCCGGACCCATGCCCGCGGCGACGTGCGTGATGTCACGCGGGACGACGGATGCCTCGGTCAGCGCACCCTCGATCAGCGTGCCAATGATCTCGGCGTGGCCGAGGGCGTTGGGGCTCGAGGCTTCGCCCCGCGTGATCCCGTTGAGGTCGACGACCGCGACGGCTGAGCCGAGGGAGGTGTCGATGGCGAGGATCACGCCCTCCAGGGTAGTCGCGGCGGCGGGCACGGGCGGTGTCGGGGCGGTGCCCGGCCGTCGCGGGGCGGTGCCCGGCCGTGTCGGGGCGGTGCCCGGCCGTGTCGGGGCGGTGCCCGGCCGTCGCGGGGCGGTGCCCGGCCGTGTCGGGGCGGTGCCCGGCCGTGTCGGGGCGGTGCCCGGCCGTGTCGGGGCGGTGCCCGGCCGTGTCGGGGCGGTGCCCGGCCGTGTCGGGGCGGTGCCCGGCCGTGTCGGGGCGGTGCCCGGCCGTGTCGGGGCGGTGCCCGGCCGTGTCGGGGCGGTGCCCGGCCGTGTCGGGGCGGTGCCCGGCCGTGTCGGGGCGGTGCCCGGCCGTGTCGGGGCGGTGCCCGGCCGTGTCGGGGCGTCAGATTCTCGTTGGGGCGTGGGGTTCCGCGCCCCAACGAGAATCTGACGCCCCAGCAGCCCGAATACGGGCAGATGTCCGCGCGTCACGCGGCGAGCCGCGCGGATGCGGCGCTACGGGTGGCGCGAGATCGTCACCACACGCGGGGCGTCGTCCTCTAGCCCCAGCTCGTCCAGCGCCTCGGTCGAACGGGACAGATCACCGCACATCGTGCTGCCCTCTTCCGCAACGTGTCCACCGCGCCCGCCGACGGGCCGCTCGATCTCGAGTTCCCACCACACCTCGCGCAAGCCCTCGGCCATCCCACGGCCCCACTCCACGACGACGACCGAGCCCTCGGCGTCGATGTCGAGGTCGTCGAGCTCGAGCGCCGAGCCGAGGCGATAGGCGTCGGCGTGAACGAGCGGCGGGCCGTCAATGAGGGACGGATGCGTCCGCGCGATCACGAACGTCGGGCTCTGGATCGGCCCCCGCACGCCCAGACCCTCCGCGATTCCGCGCGACAGGGTCGTCTTGCCCGCGCCGAGCGGACCCGTCAACACGAGCAGGTCCCCCGCGACGAGTCCGGCACCGAGCCGACGTCCGAGTTGCTCCATATCGTCCGCGCTCACGATGTCGTGGCGGCCGAGCAGATCGTCCGAAACAGTCATGACCCCTCGCTCACGACGACACCTGCCGGCGCGGCACCCGTGGCCCGATCCGCGTGACGATCTCGTAATTGATGGTGCCCGAGGCATCCGCCCACTCGTCCGCCGCGGGCACGCCGAGCGTCGGATCCCCGAACAGCACGACCTCGTCCCCCACCGCGACCGGGGTGTCGCCCGCATCGACGACGAACTGGTCCATCGCGATACGACCCGCGACGCGCAGCCGCTTCCCGCCGATCGTCACGGGCCCGCGACCGGATGCCGCGCGCGGCACGCCGTCCGCATACCCGAGCGGCACGAGCGCGAGGGTGGTGGGCCCGTCCGTGCGGTAGTCGTAGCCGTACGAAACGCCCTGCCCGGCGGGCACCCGGCGCACCGCCGCAACCGCTCCGCGAAGCGTCATGGCGGGACGCAGACCGAGCTCGGCCGATGACCGCCCGGCGAAGGGCGACAGGCCGTAGAGCCCGATGCCGATGCGCACGCAGTTCAGGCGCGCCTCGGGCAGATCGATCGCCGCGTGGGTTGCGGCGATGTGCCGCAACGGCGAGTTCACACCGAGGCCCGCGGCCGCGACGACCCCGGCCTCGAACGCGGCGAGCGCGGCGAGATCGTCTTCGCGACTCGCGTTCGAGAGGTGGCTGAACAGCCCGACGACGCGCAGCTTGCCGATGCGCTCGAGGCGCGCGGCCTCGGCGAACACGACGTTCCAGTCCCCCGGTGCGATGCCGTTGCGCGACAGGCCCGTCTCGAGCTTCAGGTGCACGCCGACGGGGCGATCGACGGATGCCGCGGCCGCGGCCTGCAGCAGCTGGTCGAAGCTCGAGATGCCGAGTTCGATCCCGACCGACGCGGCCTCCGAGAACGAGGCTCCCGGCGCATGCAGCCAGGCGACGATCGGGGCCATCACGCCGGTGCGGCGCAACGCGAGCGCCTCCGAGACGTCGGCGACCCCGAGCCGAGTCGCACCGCCCTCCAGGGCCGCGACCGCCGCGCGCGCGGCTCCGTGACCGTACCCATCGGCCTTGACGACGGCGATGACCTCCACGCCCGTCAGTCGCCGCATGTGGCGCGTGTTCGCGGTGATCGCGCCGACATCGATCAGGGCCTCGCGCATGATGCCGGCGGGAAGCTGGGTCACGAGGTCTCCTCGAGAGTGGATGCGGGCTGTGCTGCGGCGGCGACGGCGGATGCCGGGACATCCGACTCTGCAACGACGTACGCCGTCGCAAGCCCGGCGTCGTGCGACATGGACAGATGGATCGCCGTGATCCCCCGCGCGGCAACGACATCTGCGGTCGAGCCGACGAGGGTGAACCAGGGACGTCCGGATGCCTCGGGGGTGACCTCGATCTCGGTCCAGTGCACCCCATCCGAACCGCCGAGGGCCTTGATCAGCGCCTCTTTCGCGGCGTAGCGCGCCGCAAGAGACCGGGGCCGCAGCATCCGTTCTGCGGGTGAGAACAGACGCTCGAGCAGCCGCGGCGTGCGCTCAAGCGTGCGCTCGAACCGGGGGATGTCGACGATGTCCACGCCGATCCCGACGATCACGCGCGCGCTCCGAACTTCACCTCGCCACCCTATCTGCGCCACCGCGCCCCGGGGGGATCCGCTCGCCTGGCAGTAGTTGGGCTTTCAGCGCGCGGCGCACCGCAACTACTGCCAGGCGAGCGGTTCCGGCACGAGGACCCGACGCACCGAGGTGCTATTCGACCGTGACGGACTTGGCGAGGTTGCGCGGCTGATCGACGTCCAGGCCCTTCGCCGTCGCGAGGCCCATCGCGAAGATGTGCAGCGGCACGACCGCCAGCAGCGGCTCGAACAGGGGCGACGCGAGCGGGATGCGCAGCACCTCGTCGGCGAAGGGCAGCACGGCGGCATCCCCCTCTTCGGCGATCGCGATCACCCGAGCGCCGCGCGCCCGGATCTCTTGGATGTTCGAGACCACCTTGGCGTGCAGCAGCGCCGACTCGCGCGGCGACGGGACGATCACGAACACCGGCTGTCCGGGCTCGATCAACGCGATCGGCCCGTGCTTGAGTTCACCGGCCGCGAAACCCTCGGCGTGGATGTACGCGAGCTCCTTGAGCTTCAGCGCACCCTCCAGTGCGATCGGGTACCCGACGTGACGGCCGAGGAAAAGCACCGACCGCGTGTCGGCCATCCAGTGCGCGAGCTGCTCGATGCGGGGCTGCTCGCGCTCGAGGATCTGCGAGATCTTGTGCGGCACGGCCTCCAGCTCGAGCACCTGCTGCGCCGCCTCGGTGGCGCCGAGCGCCCCGCGCACGCGCCCGATGTGAAGCGCCAGCAGGTACAGGGCTGTGATCTGAGCGACGAAGGCCTTGGTGGATGCGACGGCAACCTCGGGTCCGGCGTGGGTGTAGACGATCGCATCGGATTCGCGCGGGATGGTCGCACCCTGCGTGTTGCAGATCGACAGCGTCTTGGCGCCCCGCTCGCGGGCGTACTTGACGGCCATGAGCGTGTCCATGGTCTCGCCGGACTGGCTGATCGAGACGACGAGCGTCGAGGCATCGATCACGGGGTCGCGGTAGCGGAATTCGTGAGCGAGTTCGACGTCGACAGGGATGCGTGCCCACTGCTCCAGGGCATATTTGCCGACGAGGCCGGCGTAGGCGGCCGTGCCGCAGGCGATCACGACGATGCGCGAGATGCCGGCGAAGAGGTCGTCCAGTCCATCGAGTTCCGGGATGACGACCTGACCGTCGCGTGTCCGACCCAGCAGGGTCTTCGCGACGGCTTCGGGCTCTTCCGAGACCTCTTTGGCCATGAACGACGACCATCCGCCCTTCTCGGCGGCCGAAGCATCCCACATCACTTCGAACGGCTCGACATCGACGGTCGAACCGAAGAAGTCGGTCACTGTCACCCCACCGGGTCGGATCTCGACGATCTGGTCCTGTCCGATCGCGAGCGCGTGACGCGTGTGCTCGACGAAAGCGGCGACGTCCGACCCCAGGAAGTTCTCGCCGTCGCCGAGCCCGATGACCAGGGGCGAGTTGCGGCGCGCGCCGACGACCAGGTCGGGGTGATCCTCGTGCACGGCGAGCAGCGTGAATGCGCCGTCGAGACGGCTGACGGTGTTGCGGAAGGCCGTCGCGAGGTCTTCACTCTTGCGATATTCGCGCCCGAGCAGAACGGCCGCGACCTCGGTGTCGGTCTCGCTCTGGAATTCGTAGCCCTCGGCGAGCAGCTCGACCTTCAGCTCGGAGAAGTTCTCGATGATGCCGTTGTGGATGACCGCGAGGCGGTCGTCGTCGGCGAGGTGCGGGTGCGCATTGACGTCGGTCGGGCCACCGTGGGTCGCCCAGCGCGTGTGTCCGATGCCGGTCGTGCCGGCGGGGAGCGGGTCGGCTGCGAGGTTCTCGCTCAGGATGCTCAGCTTGCCCGCACGCTTGCGCATCCCGAGCTCCCCCGTACCGTCGATCACGGCGATGCCGGCGGAGTCGTATCCGCGGTATTCGAGCCGCGCGAGACCGGCGAGAAGGATGGCCTGGCTCGGCCTCGGGCCGACGTATCCGACGATTCCACACATGAGGGACATCCTAAGTCGGCGCGGCTGCGTGACAGGTGAGCCCCCGGCCTGAACGCCTACAGCTTGCGGAGGAACACGCGTTCAACCGCGTGTTCCGGCCCCTTCTGCAAGATGAGGGTCGCCCGGTGGCGTGTGGGCATGACGTTCTCGACGAGGTTCGGCATGTTGATCTCGTTCCAGAACTTCATGGCCGTCTCGACCGCCTCTTCGTCGCTCAGGTGCGCGAACACGTTGAAGTACGACGTCGGGTTCGCGAACGCCCCCCGCCGAAGCGCGAGGAATCGCTCGACGAACCACTGGGCGATGTGCTCGGGGTCGGCATCGACATACACGGCGAAGTCGAAGAGCTCACTGACAGCGACGTCGTTGGGCAGCGCCGGGGGCTGCAGGACGTTGAGACCCTCGACGATGACGACGTCGGGCCGCCGCACGACGACGCTCGCGTCGGGCACGATGTCGTAACGCATGTGCGAGTAGAAGGGCGCGCGGACCTCGGATGCGCCGCTCTTGACCTCCGTCAGGAACCGGACCAGGGCGCGGCGGTCGTACGACTCGGGGAAGCCCTTGCGGCTCATGAGGCCCCGGCGTTCCAGTTCGGCGTTGGGGAACAGGAAGCCGTCGGTCGTCACCAGCTCGACGCGCGGGGTGCCCGGCCAGCGGCTCATCAGTTCACGCAGCAGGCGCGCGATGGTCGACTTGCCGACCGCGACCGAACCCGCGACCGCGACGACGAAGGGCGTCGTCGTGTCGGGTTCGCCGAGGAATCCGCTCGTGTCGACGCCGAGGCGCTTCGTCGCGTTGGCGTACAGGCTCAGCAGCCGACTGAGGGGCAGATAGACGTCGCGCACTTCATCGACATCGAGGCGGTCACCGAGTCCGCGCAGCTGGACGATCTCTTTTTCGGACAGCGGTTGAGCCATCCCGGCCGCCGCCCGCGCCCACTCGGCGCGTTCGATTTCACGGTAGGGCGTCAGCAGTGACGTGGTCGTGGTCTCGTCGGCGGGCACCGTTCGATGCTATCGCGCAGTGTCACGCCACCGCGCGGGACGGGTCGGGGCCGCATGCCCGGCCGCGCTACGCTTCACCGGTGCGCCTGGGAGTCCTCGACATCGGCTCGAACACCGTCCACCTGTTGGTCGCCGATGCGAGACCCGGGGGACGGCCGCTCGGCACGACGAGCCACCGCACCGTGCTGCGGCTGATGCGCTACCTCGCGCCGGACGGATCGATCACCGAAGACGGCATCCGAGCACTCGAGAGCGCGGTGTCCGAGGCACGCGATCATGCGGCCGCGGAGGCCGTCGACGAGTTGCTCGCGACCGCCACCTCGGCCGTGCGCGAGGCGACGAACGGCGCCGAGGTCATCGAACGGATCGAGGCGGCGCTGGGCCAGCCCCTCCAGGTGCTCGGTGGCGAGACCGAGGCGCGGTTCACCTTTCTCGCGGTCCGCCGGTGGTTCGGTTGGTCTGCCGGACGCATCCTGCTCTTCGACATCGGCGGGGGTTCGCTCGAACTGGCATCGGGGTCCGACGAGCTGCCCGAGCGCGCGGCATCCGTTCCGCTGGGTGCCGGACGGATGACGTTGGGGTTCCTCCCCGACGATCCGCCCGGCGAGGCCGCGGTCGATCGTCTGCGAGCACATGCCGCCGACGTGCTCGCGCCCGTCGCCCGCGAATTCCGTGCACTCCCGAAGCCGGACCACGTCGTCGGGTCGTCGAAGGCCATCCGGTCGCTCGCGAAGCTGGCGGGGTATCCGATGCCGGGCTGGTCGGGAATCGACCGGATGGTTCTGCCCCGCGCCGCCCTCGCTTCATGGATTCCGCGGCTCGCCCGATTGCCCGCGAGCGCGCGCCAGGAGTTGCCCGGCATCACCGCCGACCGCACGATGCAGATCGTCGCGGGCGCGGTCGTGTTGCACGAGGCGATGACGGCGCTGCGCGTCGACGAACTCGAGGTGAGCCCGTGGGCCCTCCGCGAGGGGGTCCTGCTGAGGTATATCGAGTCGCTGACCTGGGGCTAACCGAAAAACGCAATCCCGTGCGGCATGCGGGATATCGGTCCGAGGGGCGCTAGTATCGGCCTCGGCGGGGGGAACGCCATTCCCGCCAGCAATTTCGGAGGTACCACGTGTCGACCGACGAACGCCGCGCCCCCTCCACGTCCGGCCGCGCTCCCGTTACCCCGCGAGGCCCAGCCTTCGAGAGCCACGCGAACGAAGCCTCGACTGCACCCGAGACCGCCTCTATCCCGATCGCCGTCACGCAGGCGCAACGCGACAAGGCACTGACCACGGCCGACCGTCTCGCGGACATGCGCACGATGATCATCACCGTCGGGGTGCTCGGTGGAGCTGTCGCCCTCGCGGCAACAGCGCAGGCCGTGATCGTGCTCGGAATCGGCGATACAGCGGTCGGCGAGCCCGTGCCATTCGGGTGGGATCTCGGTCGACGCATCTTCATCAACCTGCTGACGGTGATCTCGACCCTCATCATCGTCAGCCAGCTACGCATCGAGGCGCGTCGCGCCCTTCCCGCTGCTGCCCTCGTCCTCACCGCCGGGGTGGGGGTTGCGGCACTCCGCGCGGTGATGCAGATCGCAATCGGCGTGTACTCGCAGAACGACGTGATGCCCGCGCTCGCCGACGCCGCGGTTGCGGGCGTCATGATCAGTCTGATCATCGCCTTCGCGGTGTTCGTGACGCGTTCGCAGCAGCGCATCCGGCGTGCGGAACGCACATCCCATCTCCCCGCGGCGCAGAGTTCTCAGGCACTCGTCCAGATGTTGCGAACGCAGGCACGGGGTCGTTACAAGCTCGCCTCCGAAACACACACGGTGATGGACAAACGTTCCACTCACGTACTCCGCGAGATCGCCGAGATCACCGCCGACGCGGAGGGCCTCACGAAACTTCGCCTGCAGGCGGTGCAGCACGAGTTGGTGGAGCTGGGGATCGCCGGGCAGAGGGGGTTGGCGCTGTTCAGCTATCCCGAGGCGCTGGAACACGGGCTGATCCCGGCCGTGCGCGCTTTCATCGCGACGGTGCCGAATCCCATCGCGGTGCGTCTGAGGGTCAGCGATTCGGCCCAGGTTCTGGCCGCCACCGGCACAGGTTCACTCACGATCGACCGACGCGCCGTCGTGTTGCAGACCATCATCGAGAGTGTTTTGAATGCGCTGGAGTTTTGTCATGCACAACGCATCGATATCACGATCGGGGTGGTGGCAGGAATGCTGCGCGTCTCGATCACGAACGACGGCGCCGGCAGCGCCGGCATGGATGAGCCCCCGGGCCTCGATAACCTACGGCGTCAGGTGAGTGCAATCGGCGGCAGGCTCGAAGCCGAGATGCCGGCCGAGGGCGGGTGCAGCCTGATCATGTTCACGCCGTCCGTCGGCGCGACGGCCTAGCGAACGAGCAGCTAAAGCGCCAGGGCCGAACGAACGACGTCCGCGAGTTCGTCGGCGTGCCGTCGAGCCGTCTCTTCGTCGGCCGCTTCGACCATCACGCGCACCAGCGGCTCGGTGCCGGAGGGACGCAGCAGCACGCGTCCGGAATCCCCGAGAGAAGCGGACGCGGCGACCACGGCAGCGACAACGTCGGGGTCGGTGTTGGCCCGCGAACGATCGACATCCCGGACATTGATGAGCACCTGCGGGAACACCGTCATGATCGAGGCCAGTTCGGCGAGGGTCTTGCCCGTGCGCGCCATTTCGGCCACGAGGTGCAGGCCTGTCAGCAGCCCGTCGCCCGTCGTGGCGTAGTCGCTCATGATCAGGTGCCCGGACTGTTCCCCGCCCAGCGAATAGCCGCCGCGGCTCATCTCTTCGAGCACGTAGCGGTCGCCGACGGCGGTCTGGAGCACGCGGATGCCTCGCTCCGACATAGCGCGATGCAGCCCCAGGTTGCTCATCACTGTCGCAACGAGCGTGTCATCGCGCAGGCGTCCGCGCTCGTGCAGCGATGCGGCGAGGATAGCCATGATGCGGTCGCCGTCGATGACCTGACCCGATGCGTCCACCGCAAGGCAACGATCGGCGTCGCCGTCGTGAGCAATCCCGACATCCGCACCGTGCTCGATAACCGCCGCGGCCAGCACATCCAGGTAGGTCGACCCGACACCGTCGTTGATGTTCATGCCGTCGGGGTCGGCGCCGATCACAACGAGTTCGGCACCCGCGTCGCGGAAGGTTTCGGGCGAGACCCCGGATGCTGCGCCATGCGCACAGTCGAGCACGACTTTGACGCCCTCGAGTCGCTGGGGCAGCGACGCGAGCAGGTGCATCACGTAGCGGTCTTCGGCATCCGAGAATCGCGCGATGCGCCCCACAGCCGCACCCGTGGGCTGGAGCTTCGGGCCCGACATTGCGGCCTCGATGCGCGCCTCGACCTCGTCGGGCAGCTTCACTCCGCCGCGGGCGAAGATCTTGATGCCGTTATCGGGGGCCGGGTTGTGCGAGGCCGACACCATCACGCCGAAGTCGGCATCGCGGTCGGCGACGAGGAAGGCGAGCGCCGGGGTCGGCAGAACACCGGCCTCGAGCACGTCCACGCCCGACGAGGCGAGCCCCGCGGCGACCGCAGCCGTCAGGAACTCCCCCGAGACGCGCGGGTCGCGCGCGACGACGGCCGTCAGGCGACGTCCCTGCGCACGCCGCGCTTCGGCGGTGCGACCTTGACCGAGCACGACTGCTGTCGCCTGGGCAAGCGAAAGTGCAAGGTCGGCGGTCAGGGTCCCGTTTGCGAGACCCCGAACGCCGTCCGTGCCAAAGAGCGGCATCGGAGCGCTGACCGCTGGTTAGCGCTTCGAGTACTGAGGCGCCTTACGGGCCTTCTTGAGTCCGGCCTTCTTGCGCTCCTTGACGCGAGCGTCGCGCGAGAGGAATCCGGCCTTCTTCAGCGTGGCGCGGTTGTTCTCTTCGTCGATGCCGTTCAGCGAACGGGCGATGCCGAGGCGCAGTGCACCGGCCTGACCCGAAGGTCCACCACCCGAGATGCGGGCGATGACGTCGTAGGCGTCGGTGAGGTTCAGCACCGTGAACGGGTCGGTGACGAGCTGCTGGTGCAGCTTGTTCGGGAAGTAGTCCTCGAACGCGCGACCGTTGACCGTGATCGTGCCCGAGCCGGGGACGATGCGCACGCGGGCGATGGCCTGCTTGCGACGGCCCACGGCTGCGCCGGGAACGGTCAGGACGGGACGCTCTGCTGCGACGGCTGCTGCCGTCTGGTCAGCGGGCGTCTCGGTCGAGTAGCTCTGGGGGGCCTCGTCAGTCGAGGAAGTGGAGTCGGAGATGTTCGCCACGAGTATGTCCTTTGAAAGTGAGTGCGGCGCTTACTGGGCGACCTGGTCGAGGGTGTACGTCTTGGGCTGCTGGGCAGCGTGGGGGTGCTCGGCACCCCGGTAGACCTTGAGCTTGGTCAGCTGGGCGCGTCCGATGCTGTTCTTGGGAAGCATCCCGCGGATCGCCTTTTCGACGGCACGCTCGGGGTTCTTGTCCATGAGCTCGCCGTAGGTGACGGACTTGAGGCCACCCGGGTAGCCGGAGTGGCGGTAGGCCTTCTTCTTCTCGAGCTTCTGACCCGTCAGCGCGACCTTGTCGGCGTTGACGATGATCACGAAGTCGCCGGTGTCCATGTGGTTGGCGAAGGTGGGCTTGTGCTTGCCGCGCAGAAGCGCTGCAGCGTGGCTCGCGAGGCGGCCGAGAACGACGTCGGTCGCGTCGATGATGAGCCACTCGCGCTGGATCTCGCCAGCCTTGGGGGTGTACGTGCGCGTCACAGTAGTGCTGCTTTCTTGTTCGAACGGAGATGTTCGTGAATCCCGCTCCGGGGTTGTTGTCTCCAGACGGCTGTCTGGGCAACGAGCCAGTGGAGGGCTCACGTTCGTGGTGCCGGGCCAGCAGGGCACAGGCACCAAGGGATCAGCTTAGCGCAGGCGTCGGCCGAGGCCAAACGCGCGGCTACGGACTCGGAATGCCTACGCCAGCAGAGTCCCGGTCAGCGCGAGCAGCACGTAGGTGCCGTTGAACACGATGTGCACCAGCAGGGCGCCCCAGATCCGCCCGGTGAGCAGCACGAGCAGCCCCGTGACGAGACCGACGAGGGTGAAGACCACGGCGTCATCCCACCCCATGGGGCCCGAGATCCCGTGCGCCAGGACGAACACGCCCGTCGTGACGACCAGGGCGATGAACACGGCGAAGCCCTTCCCGAACGCACGGCGCACGACCGTATAGATCGTGACCAGCAGCACACCGCGGAAGAAGAACTCTTCGACCGTCGGTCCGATGAGCACCGGCGTGAGAGCTTCGGTGAACCACCAGTCGGGGGTCAGCGTCCCGTTGACCGTCGGGTACGACGGGAAGGCGCCACTCGCCCCCGCTGCCACATCGAGCCACCCCTGCACGATCCGCAGGGCACCGCCGAGCACGACGCCGTAGAGCACGTCGACCCAGCGAAACCGCAGGAGCATGCGGGGCCTCGAGCGGCTGAAGGCGAGCACGATCGGCACGGCCATCCCCGCCCAGAGCGCGAGGGCCGAGAGCAGGGCACCGGTCTCGCCCGGAAGGAGGGTGCGGAGGGCGGTCGAGGCCACTATTCCCGCCCCGAGCAGCAGTATCGTCCAGCCGAGCAGGTCGTAGCCCCAGCGGCGGACGCTCGAGCCGCCTTCGACCCACGAGCGCCGGCGAGAGCCCGTGGATCGCCGCTGACTGCGCGTCTGTGGTGCGTCGTCGCTCACGGCGACCCCCGTGGTCATGCGGGCGGGGGTCGCGTCGCTAGGCTCGTGGGACACGCAGCTACGTTACCGGGAGGCACTACGTCATGGTCGAGCTGCTGACGGTGTGCACGGGCAACATTTGCCGTTCTCCGCTTGCCGAGGTGCTGCTGCGCGAACGCCTGGCGCCACTGGCGGTGAGCGTCGGCAGCGCGGGCACGCGCGCGATGGTCGGGTCGGGTATGACACCCGAGGCGGTGCGCCTGGCCGAGGCGAATCGGGCGACGGATGCTTCGGCTCACCGCTCTCGCCAGTTGACCGAGGGGCTGCTCGCCGGCCCCGATCTGATCTTCGCGATGTCGCGTGAGCATCGGCGCGCGATCGTCGATCTGTCGCCTCGCCTGCTGCGTTCGACGTTCACGCTTCGCGAATTCGCGCGGCTCGCGAGTTGTGTGAGCACCGCAGATGTGGGCGCGGCTGTGGCCGGGGCGGCGGATGAGCGCGAGGCGCTGAAGCTCGCGGTGGCGCATGTGGCGTCCCAGCGCGGACTCGTGGATTTGCCCGCGGATGCCGCGGATGACGACGTGATCGATCCGTATCGCCGGTCGTGGAAGACCTACGAGCTCACGGCATCGCAGCTTGTGCCGGCGGTCGACGAGGTCGTTCGCGTGCTGCGCATCGCGCTCGGGTAACGCCCTCCTCGTCGGCGAAACACTCGGGCGGGGAATAGCCGAGGTGGTGCGTTGGTTCCTGTGCGCTGAGCAGTACACGTTTTCGCCACATATCGGGAGCCACCATGATCACCACGCACGCGAACCCCGCCACCACGGACGCCCCCATTCTCGATGTGCTGACCGAGCGCTTCAGCACCCGCGTGTACGACGCGAACGCCCCCCTCGACGAGGCCGCGCTGCGGAGCGGCCTCGAGGCGGCCCGCTGGACCCCGTCGGCGAACAACACGCAGCCGTGGCGGTTCATCGTCGCTCGGCGCGGCAGCTCGGCATTCGATGTCGTGCACGCCGCGCTCCGCGGATTCAATCAGGACTGGACGGCCACGGCATCCGCTCTCATCGTCTTCGTCGCCGAGACCGAGACCGAAGACGGCAAGCCACTGCGCATGGCCCCGTACGATCTCGGTCAGGCCGCGGCGCACTTCACGGTGCAGGCCCACGCGGGCGGGCTGCACACTCATCAGATGGGCGGATTCGACCCCGCCGCGGTGGCCGAGGCGTTTGGACTCGAGTCGCGCTTCGTACCGATGACCGTGATGTCGATCGGGACTCTCGGCAACATCGATGAGGTCGACGACGAGTTGCGCGAGCGTGAGACCGCTCCCCGCACGCGTCACTCGGTCGACGAGCTGGTCATCGGAGGCCTTTAGGCCGGAGCGCCCGCAAGCTCCACAGCACCGACGGCGGTGCACCTGCTGTTGTTGGCGCATCACGCGGTTCGGCGCATCGTTCGGCCCTACGCATCGTGCGCTTCGGTGCATCGCGCGCCCGCGGCTACTCCACAAGACTCCGGATGTCGTCGGCGCTGAGCCGGGCCGAGCCCGCGCCGCCCTCGCCATCGGCGTCGAGCACGCGCGCGAACAGTTGTGCCTTGTTCTTCTTCAGCGCCATGACTTTCTCTTCGATCGTGCCCCGCGCCACGAGCCGGTAGACGATCACGGGGCGCGTCTGGCCGATGCGGTGCGCACGGTCGATGGCCTGTGCCTCGACGGCGGGGTTCCACCACGGGTCGAGCAGGATCACGTAGTCGGCCTCGACCAGGTTGAGGCCGACGCCGCCGGCCTTGAGCGAGACGAAGAACGCGGGATCGTCGCCGGTACGAAACTTGTCGATGACGGCGGGGCGGTCGGTGGTCGAGCCATCGAGGTACTGCGATCTGATGCCCGCCCGGTCGGCAGCGTCGCGGGCGCGGGTGAGAAAGCGCGTGAACTGGCTGAGGACGAGCGCCCGGTGCCCCTCGGCGGATGCTTCGACCAGTAGGTCGACGAGCGCGTCGATCTTGACCGAGGGGGCATCGCCTTCTTCGACCAGGTCGGGCGCGAGCGCGAGCTGGCGGAGCAGGGTGAGCGAGCGGAAAATCTGAAACCGGTTCGCCGCGACGTCGTCGACAAGACCCAGCACCTTCTGGCGTTCGCGGTGCAGGCGCCGGTCGTAGAGGCGCTGATGCGCGGGGTGCAGGTCGAGCACGAGTTCTTGCTCTTGTTTGGGGGGAAGCTCCGCCGCGACGAGGTCTTTCGTGCGGCGCAGCAAGAACGGTCGCAACCGGCGTTGCAGTGTGCGCAGGCGCTCGGTGTCGTGCTCTCGCTCGATGGGTGTGCGGTAGTAGTCGGTGAAGCTGCGCCGACCGCCGAGCAGGCCGGGGCAGGCGAGGGATGTCAGCGCCCAGAGTTCGAGCAGGTTGTTCTCGAGCGGAGTGCCGGTGATGACGAGAGTGAAGGGCGCGTCGAGCAGGCGCGCGCAGCGGTACCCCTGCGACGACGGATTCTTGATCTGCTGCGCTTCGTCGAGGATGAGTCCCGACCACGCGATGTCTTTGTAGGCGTCGAACTCGAGGCGAAACAGCGCGTAGCTCGTGACGACGACGTGCGCCCCGGCGATCTCGTCAGCCAAAGCCGTACCCCGGCGCTTGCCCATCGCGCTGATGGATCGCACGGTCAGATCGGGCGCGAATCGAGCACATTCGGCGACCCAGTTGCCGACGACGCTCGTGGGCGCAACGATCAAGAACGGCGCGGCTACCTCGCCGTCGACCCGCGCTTTCTCGATCATCGCGATCGTCTGGAGCGTCTTGCCGAGCCCCATGTCGTCGGCGAGCACCCCGCCGAGCCCGTGCGTTCGGAGGAAGTGCAGCCACGAGAATCCGGCACGCTGGTAGTCGCGGAGTTCGGCACGCAGGCTCGCGGGAGGCTCGATCTGTTCGAGCTGGTCGTGGTCCGAGAGACCGCGTACCTTCATCCACCACTCGATCTCTTGGCGCGCGACGACCCCCAGTTCGACGAGTTCTTCCCACAGGTCGGCCTGGTAGCGGCTCACGGCCGGGCGGTCGGCGGGGCGATCGGAGAGCGCGCTCGCCTCGGCGATCAGAGCGCGCAACCGCTGCAGCTCGGGGGTGTCGAGGGGAAAGTAGGTGCCGCTCGGCAGCACGAGGATCGGCTCGTCGTCGTTCAACGCCCGAAAGAGCGTCGCAAAATCGACGTCTTCGCCCTCGATCGTGACGCGCACGGTGAGGTCGAACCAGTCATTGGCACCCGGCTCGGCCGAGACCGCGACATCCGGCGCTGACGACGCCGCACGAAAGGTGGGCGCCGCGGTGTTCTCGACGACGCGGAGCCCATCGAGATCGCGCAACGCGGGGAGCACCTCGGCGACGAACAGCACCGCCGCACTCGCGCGGAGCGTCTGATCGGGCGGTGCAGCGTTGCTGTGCCCGACAGCACCAGAGCCCGCCGCAGCATCCGCTCCCGCAGACACAGCACCCGCAGCATCCGCCCCCGCAGACGCGGTACCGACCTCCCGAAAGAGCGCCGACGCGTGAGCCCCGGCCGCGGCGCGAATGCTCTCGACGATTGCCGCCTCTCGATCAGGGTCGGGGCGGATCACACCGCCCGCCCGATCCCACAGCCACGTCAGGTGCACCTGCTGAGCGCCGTGTTCGATGCTCAACTCGAGCACCGCTTCGGGCGGTATCGGCACGGCGTACGAGTCGTCGGGCGACACGACGGGCGCGAGTGACTGCAGGCGGGGCAGGTAATCGGCCTCGAATCGTTCGCGCCCCGCGCTATCGATCGACACCGGGTTTCGCAGCACGAGCAGATCGCGCACGGGTGCCGCGATGGGAGCAGAGAGCGGATGCATCACCACGCGCTCATCGGGTGTGCCGGCATTGCTCACGTGTGCCAGGGCAACGGCCGGTTCGCCGACGAACAGCACCGTGCCATCGGGGTGCCACGACTCGCCCCCTGAGACGAGCTCGGCTCCGACCGAGAGGCGCTTGCGTCGTTCGGCGAGCGCGACGCGGGCCGAGAGCGGCTCGCCGTCGAGGCGCACAGGGTGCTGCCGCTTGCCGGCCGACACCAGTGCCACGCCGACCTTCTGCAGATCTGCGAGCAGCGACCACACCGTGCGCGAGGGCAGCTGATCGAGCCGCATCCATTCGTTCTCGGCGGCGTAGCCGTACCCCCAGCCGTAGTACGCGTCATCGCCGCCGAGGGTGTCGAGCGCATCGAGTTCGCGCAGCAGGGCGAGCGCTTCGGGGTCGGCCTCGAGGTCGTCGAGTCGACCCCAGCGGGTTTGCCCCTTGATCCAGGCGCCGCGCGCCCCTCGCATACCCGGGCGTACCGCGAGCGCGGGCCCCTTCCGCGAGCGTCCCCTGCGTCGCCGCCCACCAGAACCGTCGTCCACGGCGAAGAACAGGCACAGCTCGACGGTCGCCTGCGAGTCACCGCTGGGCAGCAGCTTGTCGAGTGTGCGCTGCCATTTCGGGGCGGGATCAACGCTTCGGGATGCCGCGGGCCCGAAGGCGCGCGGTCCACCCGCAGCCGCCCCCATCGTCGCCGTGTCAGATTCCGCGCCGTCAGCGTCCGACACCGACAGGAGCGCCGCGCAGACGTGCGCGCACTGCGGGCCTCGCTCGCAGCTGCAGTATGCGCTCATAGATCCCGCGATCAACTCGACGAGAAACGAGACGACGTACACCTGTTCGCCCTGCGGGGTCAGGTCTCGCACGACGGCGTCCGCGGAGGTGCGCGTTGAGCCCTCGTCGAGGTCGATCAGAGTGACTCGTCCCGCACCAACCAGCCGTCGCGCATGATCGACGTGCTGCGGCGCGAGCGCGTCGGCGACGCTCTCCCAGTAGTCCATACATCCATCGTCGCAGCTACCTCCGACACGACCCGACACGGTGAGACGAACCCGCCTCATGATCGACCCGGCCACGCCGGCTGTCGGTGACGTCAACGTCTATCTCGACGACATCCTCGGTGATGATGGCAGCTGGCCAACGCCCACGCCAACGCAGGCATCAGCAGCGCCCATGCCCACACCGTCCATCACGCGGTCGCCATGCGCCCGGCGCGCCTTCGCAGCCGCGACCCGGCGGCGGGTCGCCACGAGCGGTGCGGATCCCACCATGAGGGTCGCGCTGGCTGATCACCTGATGTTGGACCGCGTTGCAGAATCGTTGCAGAACGTAGTGCATTTACCACTGTCCCGACAACTCTGGCCGACGAACAGGGATGTCGGCGACCCGCCCGCTCCGACCCGACGCCGCCGCCTGATTCACCGATCGAGTGGGTCAACGACCGCGCTCTCCAACGCAGCGAGCCCGGCGCCGAACACGTCACTGAATTGCTCGACCTCGGCCCCACGAATGCCCGTTGAGACGGCGCACGAGCGCCAGCCCCGCACGGCATCGACTACTTCGCGCACGATTGCCGCGGCGTCCCCTCGATCAAGGCCGAACATCTCACATGCGCGCATCAGAGCACGCGCTTCATCTGCAGGTCCGGATGCTCCCCCGACCATCGTGACCCTGATCGCAGCGGGCTCGGGGTTCGGGTTGACGTCGAATGCGGGCGAGAGGCGCCATCCGGGCCCTTCCCGCAGCAGCCCGTGATTGCGCAGGTGATCGTCGGTGTTGTGCACGGCAATATTGAAGGCGACGCGTCGGAACAGCTCGCGCAGATCAGCCGTCGCCCGGGAGCTGTGCACCGGCAGTTCGTCAGCGATGTCGAGGTAATCGCGCGCATCGCCGTCGTCGGACTCGAGCAGCGTCATCACGCTGATGTAGCCGACCCTGCCTCCGGCCGCGCGATCGAAGCGCTCGACCAACAGCACCGACCGCCCACCCACGTCGACGAGGGACGATCGTGGCACGGCTATTCCTGCACTCTCGGCAAGGTCCAGCGCCACTTTCTCCCAGGCCATCACGTCCCACTCATCGGCAGGATGCGGAAACTTGGCGATCATCAATCGGTCACCATCGCGGACGGATGCTTTCGGCCGAGCGCCGCCGAGCGACCCTGTTCCCGCGTCGAGGAGTGCTTTCACGGCACCCAGATCATCATCGCCGGCCGCCACCGCGTCTGCTGCGCGAAGCAGTCGGGGCAGGCTGACGAGCTTCGGCACCTCGGTGCCGGCTGCCAGATACGGACCGCCCGCAGAGGCCGACACTCTGAGCGCACCTTGCCTCGTCTCGTCGCTGACGCCCAAGAGGTAGTCACGACCATCGAGTGCCGCGGCCACGCGTCCGTCCGCTGCCGCCTTCGCACGATGGCGTTTTGCGATGAGGTTCCGTCCCCACCGATCGGGGGCAGCATCCTGCAGGCACCGCGGCAGTGCACCTGGGGTCGGTTGAGTACCTCCCAGAAGCGTGAGCGCGGGCTCGAGAGCGTACGCGCGTGGATCGGCCAGATACTCGGGCTCGTACGAGAAGGTTGACGCGACTCGGCCTCGCCGCACGATGGAATGGAGGCGCCCCGCCGTGATCGTATGCGAATCGACCTGCACGGCGACGTGAACCGTCACGAGCGCACCCTGCGTGGAAGCGTCTGATCGGCCCGCGCCCGCCCCAGATCGGTTTCGTAGGGATCGGTGGCCAAGACCAGCGCATCGAGCACCCCCAGCGCCCGCGCGACCTTGAGGATCGACGTGAACGACACGTCCCCGTGCCCCGACTCGATCTTGCCCAGCGTCGAGCGCGCGATTCCCGCGCGCTCGGCCGTTTGCTCGGCTGTGAGCGAAAGAAGACGTCGCCACACGCCGAGCTGCTCACCGATCGTCTCAGCGGCACGCGTCACGGCGGGGGGTGTGCTACGGGGCATGACACTTCCAATGATCGAGTTCTCGACCATTCTAGAATTTAAGCGCCGCGATATCAATCATTAAGCACGTCCACGGCGGTCCCGACGGACGCCGCGGGCCGGCAGCGCTACCCGCGCCCGCTCAGCCGCTGCTCGAGCCCGTACTTCACGGTCGGCCACTCGCCGTTGATGATCGAGAACACGACCGTGTCGCGCACGGTCGTGGCACCATCGCCGCGATCCCAGATCGAGTGATTGCGCAGCACCCCGTCCTGCTTGGCGCCGATCTTCGCAAGAGCCGCCCGCGACTGCTGGTTGTGCCAGTGGGTGCGAAACTCCACGGCGATGCAGTCGAGGTCTTCGAACGCCCGCGACAGCAGCAACAGCTTCGCCGCCGGGTTCACCTTCGTGCCCTGCACGGCTCGCGACACCCATGTCGACCCGATCTCGAGGCGCCGGTTCGCCGGATCCAACCCCATGTAGGTCGTCATGCCGACCACACGCTGCGACCGGGCATCGACGATCGTCCAGGGCGCCATGGTGCCGGCCGCCTGCGCCTCGAGCCTGCGCGAGATCTCGTCCGCCATCCCCTCGGGCGACGGGATGCGCGTGTACCAGGTGCGCCACAGGTCCGCGACGCGCATGGCATCGACAAGCGCGTCGTGGTCGACGAGGCTCAGCTGCCGCAGCTCGACGAACTCGTTTTTCAGGGTCGGGGCATCCGCGAACAGCATGCATCAACGCTAATGCCGACGGATGCCTCGCCCGGCCATCGCGGCACGTCGCCCACCACCAAGTCACGACGGATGTCCCCGCCTCCCCATAGCATCGTCCTCTGGCGTGGCCGGCGCCGGATAAGGGGAAGGGGCGTCGACCATCGGAACGAACAATCGCTATGCGGCGCAACTGGATCGACGCATGGACGAGCGCATCATGCAGTCCGCTACCGCCGGGCAGCCACTCCAGTCGCTCACCGCGAAAGAGCTGCGCCTCGACGTCTATCCACTGACGACCCCCCCAGCCGCTCGAGGTGCTCGCCTGGGTGCGGTTCGGCGCCCGCGCGATGCAGGGTCCGAGCCAAAGCGGTGCGGTGGACGCAGAAGGCCGTCGGCATCGAGTTCGAGGTCGGCGGACAGGAGCACCGCGCCTGGGTATGGGCGAACGCCGTCGACCGCGGCGCTTCAGACCACGCCAGCGCACCCGTCCACCGTGCCGCACCCCGGCCAGCCGCAACCCGTGTCGCAGGATAGGCCACGGGCCAGGCGGAGTGATCCCCTGTCGCGCGCGCAACGCGAGCAACACACGCCCTAACCCAAAAAGCACGTAAAGAACGAAGCACGCCCGCAAGCCCCTCCCCCAACCCACTGAACGAGGTCACTCGCGACAAGCCGCTCGACGGCCGGACCGCGGGATGCCGAAGGGACGCCGTGGAACTCAGCGACTACATCCGCATCCTGCGCAAGAACTGGATCGTGATCGTAGCGATCACCCTCGTCGGCATCGGCGCCGCCGCGGCCTGGTCGCTCACCCGCACCCCCGGATACCAGGCAACGAGCCAGGTGTTCGTGTCGACGCAGTCGGGCGGCACCGTCAGCGAGCTGCAACAGGGCTCGACCTTCTCGCAGGCCCGCGTTCAGACGTACGTCAACCTGGTCAGCACCCCGATCGTGCTCAATCCGGTTATCTCTTATCTCGAAGTCGACGATCTGAGCGCGGACGACCTCGCGACGCAGGTGTCGGCCTCGAGTCCGCTCAACACGACGATCATCGAGATTGCGGTCACCGACGCGGATCCCGTTCGTGCGGCGGACATCGCCAACGCGGTCGGCGCGAGCCTGACCTCCACCGTCGCTGAGCTTGAGACGCTGCCCGGAACGACGGAAAGCCCCATCAAGCTCACGCGAGTGAAGGATGCCCTGGCCCCGTTCACACCGGTCAGCCCCAATGTGCCCCTCAACCTGGCGCTTGGTGCTCTGGTCGGGCTTGCGCTGGGTATCGGCGTCGCGGTGCTGCGCACGGTTCTCGATACCCGCATTCGTTCGACGCGTGACGTCGAACAGGCGACCGACCGTCCGATCATCGGCACCATCCCCTTCGACCCGAAGGCGAAAGAACGTCCGGTCATCTTGCACGCCGATCCGCAGAACGTCCGCAGCGAGGCCTTCCGCGCGCTCCGCACCAACCTGCAGTTTCTCGATATGGACGGCGGCAAGACGTTTGTCGTCACGTCGAGCGTGCCGAGCGAGGGTAAGTCGACCACGTCCGTTAACCACGCGATCGCCCTGGCCGATGCGGGCAAGCGCGTCGTGCTCGTCGACGCCGATCTGCGCAAGCCGAAGGTCGCCGAGTACCTGCAGATCGAGGGTGGTGTCGGCCTGGCCGACGTGCTCATCGGTCGCGCACGCCTGGCCGACGTGATGCTGCCGTGGGGTGGGCGCTCGCTCTATGTCTTGCCCGCGGGCAAGATTCCGCCCAACCCGAGCGAGTTGCTCGGTTCGGCGCAGATTCGGCAACTGCTGAGCGCGCTCGCTCACGATGCTGACATCGTCATTCTCGATACCCCGCCACTCCTCCCCGTGACCGATGGCGTCCCGCTGACCAAGCGCACGAGTGGCGCGATCGTCGTCGTCGCCGCTGGCGCCACCACGCGCCACCAACTCGAGAGCGCCATCGAGGCTCTCGACACCGTCGACGCGCGCGTCGCGGGTGTGGTGCTCACGATGGTGCCGACCAAGGGCCCGGATGCCTACGGGTACGGCTATGGGTACGTTATGGCCTGTACGGCGGTGTGCCCGCGGCGCCTGCCGCCCAGCCGAAACGCAGACGCCGTGCGGCAGGACCGCGTGCGGCTCGCGTGGGCCGGGGCGACCCGATCTCGGATTCGCAGCCCACAGGCCCTGCACACTAGGCGTCTGGGATGGCCCGACGCTCTCGTTCACGACCGACAGCTTGGATCGGCGCTGTCGTGATCGTGGTTCTCGCCGTCGTGGTGGCGGTATTGGCAATCATGGCGATCGATCGATCTCGACCTGGGCCGACGAACGAGAGCCTGGCGCCCATACCGACGTTCAACGCAGCTCCGCCGCAACCGAGTGCGACCCCCGCTCCGACGGACACCCCTCTCCAGCCTGTTCCCCGCGCCGACGAGCGCTTCTTGTCTATCGGTTCTGAGGGAATCCTGTGGCGCGGCGTCGCCGGCTCTTGCGCGGACGGCGCGGCTCCGATGATCGAGCGGTCGGCGAACGGCGGAGGTAGCTGGAATGACGTCACCCCGCTGTATCTCGGCATAGGCCAGATCACGCGACTCGATGCATTCGCCGGCACTCAGGCCCAAACAGTCGCCATTCTCGGCGAGGACCGCACCGCCGATGGCCTGCGCACGTTCACGCAGGGACGCTTCTGGGAGAGCTACGAAGAGGTACTGGCGACCTCCGCCTATATCGCGGCCGACGACCCGGCGCTGGTCATCACTCCCGATGGCGCGATCGCCGCCCCCTGCGCCGACGCCCGTGGGCTGCGGCAAGACGGCGACACGATCGCTCTTGTGTGCGGTGCGGCGGTATTCACCCTTGTTGACAACCAGTTGCAAACGCTCAGCGTCGAGGACGCCGCCGCTGTAGCCGTGGACGGTTCGACGATCGTCGTTGCCGGAGCTTCTGCCGACTGCGCAGGCCTCGCGCTAACCACGGTGACGGATGGCGCGCCCACCCCCGTAGCGTGCGTCGAGGGAGCCGACCCCGCCGCGCCGACCGCGATCACGCTGTTGGACGGCGTGGTCGTCATCTGGGCTGGTGAGACATACACCACGCTGCCTGTGAGATAGCACAGTGAACGAGCCGAAGCCTGCCTCAAGCCACCGCGGGGGCCGCGCACGTCGCGCCGTTCGAGCCGGGACGGCTCTGTTCCTGTTCCGCCGTCCGGATCCACATCCACCGACATTTTCCCGTCAGCGCAGACCATCGTGCCCGGCGGCATTGTGACGATCGCGTTCCAGCCCAGCGCCTTCGTGCCGGGCGAGAGTGTTGTACTTTCGCTGATCGGTGAGAACGCCTCAGCGGCAACGCTCGCATTGGTCGTCAAGACCGCGGTGCAGACAGCCACACTCGGCAGGACGTCGGCCTCCACCAACGGGGCCGCCCCCGCTTTCGATGTGCGCCTGCCTGCGAACGCGTCCGGCAACTACATCTTCACCGCCTTCGCGCCTAGCGTTCCGGGCGGCATCTCAACCACCATCGCGGTCGCCGCGGCAGGCGGCGGTTAGGGTATCGCCGAGACCGGTACCGACAGCGCACTCACGATCGGCCTGTGGGTCGGCGGCGGTGCGCTGCTGCTCGCCGGTGGCGCCCTCGTGGTTGCCACCACGGTACGACGTCAGCGCCAGAACGCCAGCTGATTCTTTTGCTATAAGGGCCCGATGTGCATCTGCGCATCGGGCCCTTTTGCTCAGTAATCTCACCGCAAGTGGCGGGCCCGCAGTCGAAATGCGCGCACAGATAGACCCCGGGCGGTCGGATCGGGATGATGGTCTCCGGTACAGTCTCGGATGACGGCGCGAGAGGCCGATCCGCCGTGATCTGCCGTTGTGACGCGGCGACGGTCGCCTGAACGGTTATGACTTCACCTGGACGTCAAAGGAGAATATATGCGTCTGTCGGTCATCGGCTGCGGATACCTCGGAGCCGTACACGCGGCGGCCATGGCATCCATCGGTCACGAAGTCATCGGGATCGACGTCGACGCTGCCAAGGTCGAATCGCTCTCGCGTGGTGAGGCACCCTTCTTCGAGCCCGGGCTAACCGACATCCTCTCCGCCGGGATTGAGTCGGGCAATCTGCGGTTCACGACCGATATCTCCGAGGCGCGTGGAGCTGTCGTTCACTTTGTGGGCGTGGGAACGCCGCAGCGCAAGGACGGCTACGCCGCAGACCTGACCTACGTCGACGCGGCGTTCGAGGCGCTGGTTCCTTTCTTGTCACCCGGCGACGTCGTCGCGGGCAAGTCGACCGTGCCTGTCGGAACGGCGGCTCGTCTTGCTCCCGTCGTCTCAGCGACGGGAGCCACGCTGGTGTGGAACCCCGAGTTCTTGCGCGAAGGTTGGGCCGTGCAAGACACGGTCGACCCAGACCGTCTCGTTGTCGGGGTGCCGGCCGACGAGTCGGGGGCGCGCGCGGCCGATGTGCTGCGAGAGGTCTACCACCCGGCGGTAGCCAAGGGCACGCCGTTCCTGGTCACCGACTACGCCACCGCGGAGCTCGTGAAGGTCGCGGCGAACGCGTTCTTGGCGACAAAGATCTCCTTCATCAACGCTATGGCGGAGATCGCCGAGGTCACGGGCGCGGACGTTACGCAGCTCGCCGATGCGATCGGGCACGACGTGCGCATCGGTCGCCGGTTCTTGGGCGCCGGAATCGGGTTCGGCGGAGGATGCCTGCCCAAAGACATCCGTGCCTTCTCGGCACGCGCCGAAGAGCTCGGACGCGGTGAGTCCGTTGCCTTCTTGCGTGAAATCGACGCCATCAACATGCGGCGCCGCGATCGGGCCGTCGACCTGGTCGTTACGGCGCTTGGGGGTTCCGTATTCAAGAAGAACGTCACCGTGCTGGGCGCGGCCTTCAAGCCACACAGCGACGACGTGCGCGACTCCCCCGCCCTCGACGTCGCGATTCGACTGCGCGGACTTGGCGCGTGGGTGACCATCACCGACCCCGAAGCAATCCCCAACGCCGAGCGGCTGCATCCGCAACTCAACTATGTCGCCGACCGCGATGAAGCCTTGCGCGGCGCCGACGTCGTCGTCGTCGTGACCGAGTGGGACGAGTACAGGCGCGAGCTGTCGCCGTCGCACGCCGGCACACTGGTCACCGACAAGGTGATCATCGACGGACGCAACTGCCTCGACGCCGCAGCCTGGCGGGCCGAGGGGTGGACCTATTACGGGATGGGCCGGCCCTGACGCTTTTCAGCTAGCTTCGCAGCGAGGTACACGATAAGGACCCCGAGCGCGGCGCCCGATGTGTTGGCCACAACATCCTGCACTGTCGACGTTCGATCAGCTGCGAGCATCTGAAGGAGTTCGGCTGTGATTGATGTTGCGACTGCTGCGGCGATGACGAGCCACCAACGCCCTTTCGGGAACAGGATGCTGAGAAGCGCGCCGAACGGAATGAATAGCGCAATGTTCGCCGCGAACTCAATTCGCGGGTAGGTGAGCCATGAAATAGCGCGCGTGACGGTCCGGATGAGGTCGCTGGCTGGCTCGTCGACGTGCGTCGGCCAGAGTGCGATCGCAGCGAGAGTGACGCCGTAGACGAACAACGCGGCCCAGGCAGCGCGCGTGAGCCAGGCGGGCCTGTGGGCGCGTTGCGGGGCGGGCTGAGGTGACATCGGGGGCGGCGGCTCTGGGGGCTGGCTTCTTGGGCGGGAACGGAGGGGGCAGGGGCGCTGTTCGGCTAACCGGGCACCGGTGACAGTGCGGGGGCGGGGGGGCTGTACCCCGCGCGGGTTGTATGGGCCTCCGGGTGCGCATCGAGTTGGATCGGATTGGGTCGGATCGGTTCGGGAGCGCCGGTGCAGCCCAGATGTTCGTTGGAGACTACCGGATCGGGCCTGGGCAGTGCCCATGGGGCGATGCTGACGGATGGGGCGTCGGGTTCGGCGCTAGTCCTGGGGCTGTGCTGGCCGTGGTGCGCCCCGGAGGCTGCCGCGGGATCGCGAGCGATCCCTTGCCGTCGAGGGGGGCGGGTTGCGTTCGAGCGTGGCGGCACGTTTTCGTTGATCCGCGAGCGGGCGGGGGCGGTGGGGCGGCGGTCTAGGCGAGACATCCATGGTTCCAACATTCGTTTTTTTGTTCGATATAGTTATCCACAGACCCGTGAAGTCGTGGCTTCGATGTCGGCGCTCCCTGGTACTTTTAGTACATGTGTTCGAATCTGCGTGAAGCGAAGGTAGACGGCATCGACGTCGTTGCTGCCGACGTGGCGGATGAGTACTGGACGGCGCTCGCCGAGCTGGCTTCCGCGGAGGCGAAGGTGCTTCGCGTCTTGGCCCGAGCGGGAGACGTCGCATTCGAGCGGATGGAGGCTCTGCCGCGGACGAGTGCGCGCGAAGCAGAACTACCGCTACGGGCGATCGCAGCCGAGCTCGCCACGCGTGCGAACCAGTCCGATCGGACTGTGCAACGCAGAATCGACGAGGCACACACCATCTCGACCAAGTTCGCGGCGACGCTCGAGGCCCTGGCCGAAGGCCGTGTTGCCGTGGCACACGTCCGTGTGATCGTCGATCACGGGTCGAAGATCGAAGATTCTTCCGTGCGCGAGACCTTCGAGGCCGAGGCGATCGCACGGGCTGAGTCGACCACCGCTGGTCGACTGAATGCGTCCTTGGCCCGTCTGGTTGAAGAGGTACAGCCCCGCACGTTTGGCGATCGGCACAAAGTTGCCCGCGAGGGACGCGGTGTGTGGGTGCGCGATGACGCCGACGGGATGGCCGAACTGGTTCTGCGGGGACCCGCGGTTCCGGTACACGGCATGCACGACATGCTCACGCAGATGGCCCGCAAGGTCACCAACGAGGCTTCCGCTGCGGCTGCAGACGGCGCCGAGCCCGACCCGCGAACGATCAGCCAGGTTCGAGCTGACCTGTTGGCCGAGATCGTGCTGACCCATCACATCGACCCGGCTACGGGCGAGGGTCTCTCTGACGGGTACGGCGGGCTCGCGTCGATCCGTGCGGTCGTCAACGTGACGGTCCCCGCGCTGGCGTTGGCTGGCGTCACCGCTGACCCCGCCGAACTCGTCGGCCGCGCTCCTGTTGACATCGATACGGCCCGAATCTTGGCTCTCTCGGCACCCGGATGGGAGCGCGTACTCGCCGACCCGATTACCGGAGGGGTGTTGGCGGTCGATCGGTACACGAGATCCGCCGATCTGACCCGATATTTGCGGGTTCGAGATCCTCATTGCCGATTCCCCGGGTGTCGAATGCCCGCGCATCGGTGCGATGTCGATCATGGGCGGGACTATGCCCTCGGCGGCGAAACGTCGCACTGCAATCTCGCGTGTTTCTGTCGACGGCATCACGTGTTGAAGGGCGAGACTCCGTGGATGGTCAGGCACCTGCCCGGCGGGGTGCTCGAGTGGACCTCACCCGGCGGCAAGGTCTACATCGACATTCCACCACCGGTCTTGGTGGGATTCGTGCCTGATCTGGAGCCGCCACCGTTCTGAGTGGCGTGTCCCCTTCCGTGTCCGGAGTCCCAGCGACATGACAGGCGGTTCGGACCTGTCCCCCCGGATACGGTCCGAACCGCCTGTCACGCCGCCGGAATCACCCGACTGACGCGTGGCCTTCGCTACTGCGGCTTCTCGTTCCACGTGGAGCCTGGTGCCGTAAACGACTCGCTGGAGCTGATGCTCACACCGAAGTCGAACGGGTCACCCACCCGCACGGCGAAAGAGAGAAGCATGCGCGGCACGACGACTCCCTGAACAGACGAGAAGCCCTGCGGTGCGCAAGGCATCGGCTCGCAACATTAGAGGGCGCTCATACTCGCACCCTGGGGTTCCGGCAGATATCACCCCTCAGCGACTCGAGATCACCCTCGAGGCGAGGGTGAGGGCGCAGTTGGGCTATTCAGACCTGGCGGGCGAGGGCGGCGGCCTCGGCGCGACTGTGGACGCCAAGCTTGCGATAGAGACTGCGGGTGAGGGTCTTGACCGTGTTGAGGCTGATGAAGAGATTCTCCGCGATGTCGGCGAACGGCAGACCATCGGCGATGAGAACCAGAAGCTCGCGCTCGCGGCGGGTGAGAGCGTCGAGGTTTGCGTGGCGTTCTGTGTCGGAACGTGGGGTGCTCGTGCCGGCGGTGCTGCTGCTGTCGCGCTGCGGCTCGGTCAGAGACGCGGGGACGGGGAGGCCCGACAGATCTGCGAGCACCCTGAGGTCTGAGCTCTTGATGGTTCGGTAGGTGCGGAACAGGCGCTCATGGGCGATGAGCGCATGGGCTCGACAGAAGGCGGGGCCAGCGGCATCCGCTCCCCCGATCGCGAGCTCGCAGGCGGCGAGGATGAGTTGAGCTGCGGCTTCGTCGCGCACGGGCGGGGATGCGGCGAGCGCGGTGCGAGCATGCGCTCTCGCTGCAGCATGCGACCCCGCGCGGTAGAGGTCCTGGGCCGGACGAACCATATCGGCCGCTCGGGGTTCTTCCGGGTTCGGGGTCGTCGGGGTCAACGGCTCATCAAGTTGTCCCTCGAGGGCCGACGCGACGCGCACGAGATAGCGCCGATTGGCGCCCTGATCGAACACAGCGCGCACGCGACGCTCGGTCTCGCCCGCCATCTCGTGCCGGACGATCAGGGGTGCGAGGGGCCCCCGAGCGATCATCGCGCGCACCCAAAGCTGTGCGGCCCAGTACTCCCCGATCGTGCCCTCATCGATGCGGGCAAGCGCGTCGACCGCGGCGGCGTCGTTGAGTTCATCGGCTGCGATGAGCGCCTCGGTCAGATGCAGGACGGCGTCGTAACGGGGGCTGTCGCGCTCTGTCGCGTGCGCGTGAGCGAGCCACGTCCGTGCGTCCGACAATCGGCCGCGCTCGGCGAGCAGCCAGGCCAGCGAACCGGCGGCGCGACGGGCGATCTCGGGCTGTGCGGTGATCGAGCCGAGGTGATGGCTCTGTTCGTATTCGGCGATCGCGCCATCCGCGTCGGCGACTTCACGGCACCGCCCCCACTGGAACATGAGGTGCGGCAACGCCTCGCGCGCGCGACCCGGGGCGGACTCATCGGTGCGCTCCAGCATCCGTCGCGCCTCGACGGATCGCAGGCGCGCCGTGTCGAGCGCACCCTCCGTGCGCGCCCCGGCCGCGCGCCCCGTCAACGCGATCAGAGAATCCAGCAACTCTCGCGGCTCGCGGGTGCCGCCGAACATGTCGCGGGCGCCGTCGTGGAAGCGACCCACGTCCTGACCAGCCGCGACCTGCTGCAAATAGTCGGCGGCGATCAACATGCTCGGACGCTCGACAAACAGCTCACCGGGTAAGCCCTTGAGCGCCTCGAGCATCGCCTGCGGATCTCGGGTGGCGTAGAGATCCCAATGCCATTGGAAGACATCGGCGGCGGCCATCCAGCCTCCATCGCGCGCGGCATCCTCGACCGCGGAACGCACGTGCTCGGGCGCGACGAACACCCGCTCGTGCGCTGACTCGGGCGCACGCTCGACCTGCTGTTCGTCACTCACGGCAATCCCCATCATCAGACGGTTCCGATGCGTTCGACCACGATAGAGGGCGCCCGACGTGGTCACCCTCTCCCATGAGACCCCGAGGACGGCGTTTTATGACGCGAGTGGAGCCAGGAGAATCAGGCGCTTGCCGCGGGCGCGAAGGGCTCGTCGGGTGCCGGAGCGCCCGGTGCGGCGTTTCGGTCCGCGCTCTGTGGCGCCTGGGCGGGCGTGTCCGCCGTCGCAGCTACCGCCTTGGCCGTCACGAGGATCGGCTTGTGGTCAGAGAGGCCTTGAGGCAGGGTCGTGACGTTGTCGATCTCGAAACCGACCGACGTGGCGAAATCGTAGTGACCGCGGAAGAAGCGGTAGCGCGTATAGGTGCGGGCGTCACTGAGGTTCAACTCGTAGCCCTGATCGCGGATCCGCTGGCCGAGATTCTCTTTGAACACCGGGTAGTTGTAATCGCCGACCATGAGGGTGGGCAGACCCGGACCGAGTGCACTGAGCTCGTCGAGAGCCGTGCGGATCTGGTGTCGACGCAGCGAGTTGAGGGCGGTGAGGGGCGCCGCGTGAAAAGACGCGACGATCATCTCGTGGCCCGCGTCGATATCGTGCAGGCGAACGCCCAGCAGGCGCTCCTCCGCGGGCTTCAGCACGCGGTCGTGGAGGGACTTCTTCAGGCTCATCGCGCGCACCTCGGCGGCGCGGAAAGTGTTCTTGCGGAAGTACACCGCGAGCCCGAGACGGTTGCCGCTGGTGGCATCGGCCAGCATGAGGCCGTGGATGGTCTCGGGAATGTCGGTGGAATCGCACTCCTGCAGACACAGCACGTCGGGGTCGTAGCGCTCGGCGAGCGCCGCGAGCTCGGTGGCCGCGCGGTGCTTGCGTAAGTTGTAAGAGATGACCTTCATACCGCCACCAGAATAAGCGCGAGACGTTACCGGCGGGTGACGCGTTGCCCCCCACTTTGCGGTTCTTCGAGAACTCTCAGGGGGCAGTTCGCCGCTTGGCTATTGACATTAGCTTTAGCGCGATGCATCATAGCTGTTATGACCTCCTCACCCGTTTCCTCGTCCGGCGCCACCACTCGCTACCTGTCGCGCCCGGAGGGGCGCGTCGCCTACGACGTGCAGGGCTCCGGCCCGCTGGTCGTCCTCGTACCCGGCATGGGCGATCTGCGCTCGTCCTACCGGCACCTCACTCCCCCGCTCGTGGCGGCCGGCTACACGGTCGCGACCACCGATCTGCGCGGCCACGGCGACAGCGACACGTCGTTCACGTCGTACGGCGACGTCGCGACCGCGGGAGATGTCTCGGCGCTGATCGCCGAGCTCGGCGGCAGCGCCGTCATCGTCGGCAACTCGCTCGCCGCAGGTTCGGCGGTCATCGTGGCCGCGAAGCACCCCGAGCAGGTCACGGGACTCGTGCTCGTCGGAGCTTTCGTGCGCAATCCCCCAGCGAACTTTGTGGCGCGGGCGATGTTCCGCGCGATGATGGCACCGCTTTGGATCGCCCCCGTCTGGAAGGGATACATGCCCACGCTCTACGGCGGCCAAAAGCCCGCGGACTTCGAGGAGTACCGTTCGACGGTCATCGCGAGCCTGAAACGCCCGGCGTACGGCAAGGCCTTCTCCCTCACCACCCGGCAGACCGACCACGATCCCGCCGAGGCGGCACTGGTTGGCGTCACGGCGCCCGTGCTCGTGATCATGGGCGACCGCGACGCCGACTTCAAGGACCCCGCCGCCGAGGCACGGTGGATCGGCGAGTCCCTGAACGCCGAGGTCGTGATGGTCGCCGACGCGGGCCACTACCCGCAGTCCCAACAGCCAGACATCACCTCGGGCGCGGTGCTCGGCTTTCTCGAGCGGGTGGCGCCGCGTGCCTAGGGCTGGGCTCACCCGCGACCGGGTCGTCGAAGAGGCCGCGTCCCTTGCCGACGAGGTAGGTCTCAGCCGCCTGACGCTCGCCGCCCTGGCCGACCGGCTCGGCGTGCGGCAGCCATCGCTCTACAAGCACATGGATTCGATGGCCGGGCTGCTGCGGAGCATCTCGCTCCAGTCCAAGAAAGAGCTGGGCGATGTCCTGGCTCGGGCCGCCGTCGGGCGCTCCGGCGCCGACGCGATCCACGCCATGTCGCACGCGTATCGCGACTGGGCACTGAAGCATCCGGCGCGATACGAAGCATCCAACATGATGCCTACGGCGGACGACGCCGAAAGTGCAGCCGCGTCGCTCGCGAGCATCCAGATCATCGCCGACGTGCTCGCCGCCTACGAACTCGAGGGCGACGACGCGGTGGACGCGATCCGGGCCTTCCGGTCGACACTGCACGGCTTCGTCTCGCTCGAAGCGCAGGGTGGTTTCGCGCTGCCGACGTCGATCGATCGCAGCTTTGATCGCCTGGTGCACGGGTTCGCCGTGGCGCTCTCGCGCTGGACGGAGACATCAGACTCGCTGTAGCGAGGGGACATCCGACTCGCTGTAGCTTCCGTGAGTCAGTCGTCGTCGCGGCGAGCGCGAGTCGCCTCGGCGCGCGACGCGAGCTGATCGTCAGCGGGATAGCCGACTTCCATCAGGGTGAGCCCGCGGGCCGCGAGCACCGGGAAGGCGCTGGTGCGCTCCTGCGCGTCTCGCAGGGTCGCGACGTCCTCGATGCTCAGCCTGCCGCGGCCGACCGCGACACACGCGCCGACCAGGGCGCGCACCATGCTGTGGCAGAACGCATCCGCTCTCACATTCGCGATCAGCACGCCGTTCTCGTCGCGCCGCCAGTCGAACTCGAGGAGCGTGCGGATGGTCGTCGCGCCCTCGCGGGGACGGCAGTAGGCGGCGAAGTCGTGCAGTCCGATGAGCGAGCGGGCAGCGGCATCCATCGCCTCTACATCGAGGAAGGCATTCACGGTCGTCGTGCGGGCGCGCTCGAGCGGGTCGTAGCCCGTCGTCGAATCGGCAACGCGGTACGCGTAGCGACGCCACACGGCCGAGAATCGGGCATCGAACCCCTCGGGCGCCTCGCGGATGTTCCGCACCGTGACGTCCGGGTATTTGCCGAGCACGCCCCGCACGCGCTGCGCCAGCAGATCGAGCGGTGGGCCGTACGACGGACGCGAGCGGCCGAGGGCATCGAGGAGCTGTGTGTCGAGATCGAGGTGTGCGACCTGACCGGCGGCGTGCACACCGGCATCCGTCCGTCCCGCGACGACGAGGCGAGGGAGGGGGCCGGTCGGGCCGGGGGTGTGTCCGGGCGTGTGTCCGGGCGTGTGTCCGGGTGTGTGTCCCGAGCCGAGCACCAGGGCCAGGGCATCCTCGAGCGTCCCCTGCACCGTGCGGAGGTTCGTCTGCCGGGCCCAGCCGTGAAAATGCGTTCCGTCGTAGGCGATGTCGAGGCGGGTCCGCACCCGATCAGCCTATTGCCGGGCCGCGCGATGAGAGAGCGATGGGAGAGCGGCGGATCGACCGGGCGATCCTTCTCGCAGTGTCGGTGCCCCGGACGTAAACTTGGCAGGCGTCGGCGCCCCCATCTCTACCACCCCGTCTTCACGACCGGGGAGCGCACGTCACACTCCCCGGACCCCGTGTGATGCGCCGACCACCCCGCACCCATGACTCGCGACATCTCCCCCACCCCGGGCCACGCCCCGGCCCCCGCTCACGTGCCCGCCCCCGTCTCCGGTGGCGCACGTTATGCGGGCCTCGATGGACTGCGCGCGATCGCGGTGGCACTCGTGGTGGCCTATCACCTGTTCCCCGCGTGGTGGCTGCCGCAGGGGTTCATCGGCGTCGACGTCTTCTTCGTCATCAGCGGGTTCCTGATCACCTCGCTGCTGCTGAACGAGGCCGCGGCGTCCGAGGCCGCAGGTCGGGGCCGACGCATCTCGCTCGTCGGGTTCTGGCGACGCCGCGCCCGCCGCCTGCTGCCGGCGCTCGTGACCCTCATCGTGGTGTGCGGACTCTGGGTCTGGACGATCGGCGGCGACGTCCTGGTCGGATTCGGGCGACAGGTGCTCGGCGCCCTGACCTTCAGCTTCAACTGGATCTCGATCTCGGCGGGCAGCGGGTACTTCGACGCGGGCACCCCCGAGCTGTTCCGCAACCTCTGGTCCCTCGCCGTCGAAGAGCAGTTCTACGTGCTCTGGCCCCTGCTCTTCCCGCTTCTGTTGCTCATCCCCTCGCGCATCGTCCGCGCGGGCGTCGCCGTCGTCGCGGCGGCGGGGTCGGCCCTCTGGATGGCCGTGCTCGTGTCGGGCGCGGCCGGCGACGGCGCGGTTGCGGGCACGGGGGCCGGCGTGACGCGGGCGTACTTCGGCACCGACTCGCACGGCTTCGGCATCCTGCTCGGCGTCGCCCTCGCGTTCGCCCTGGGGCAAGCGCTTCGCGCACCGACGGCCTGGATGCTGCGGGCCGGCGTTCGTCGCGGTGTCACGGCTTTCGGCGCACTGGCCGTCGTGGGGATCGTCGCGGTCGCCACCGTCCCGCCCGCGCCCGATACGGCAACGTTCCCGGGCGCGCTGCTCGTCGCGTGTCTGCTCACGGTGGTCGCGATCACCGCCGGAGCATGGCCGGGCTCGGTGCTGGGACGCGCGCTCGATCTTGCGCCGCTCCGCTTCGTCGGGCAGCGCTCGTACGGCATCTACCTGTGGCACTGGCCCGTGCTCGTTCTCCTCATGGCGGGGCTGTCGATCGCCCCCGGTACCGAGGTGCCGCTCGCGGTGGGACTCTGGGCGCTCGCCATCACTCTTCTCGCCGCCCCCCTCTCGTATCGGTTCATCGAGACGCCCGTCCGCCGGGGCGGCTTCCGCGCCTCGTTCGCCGCTCTCCGCGCTCGCCTGTCCGGGGCACCGGCCGGTCGTTTCGCCGCTCTCGCGGGCGTCACGGCGTTCGTGATCGCCGCCGGGGCCACGACCAGCGCGATCGCGATCGCACCCGAGGTCACGTCCGGGGCGACCGCGGTCGAAGCGGGGCAACAGGCACTCGACGCGGCAGACGCCCCCTCAGCATCGCCGTCACCGACCGGCCCCCGGGTCGAGCCGCCGCTCGCCGTGCAGACGGGCGATGAGCCCGTGCCCGGTCCGCGACCGACCCCGGTGACCGGCGACCAGGTCAGCGCCATCGGCGACTCCGTCATGCTCGCGTCGGCACCCGGGCTCATGGAGCGCCTGCCGGGAATCCAGATCGACGCATCCGTCTCGCGCTCGCTGAACGCGGGTGTCGGCATCGCCGAAGCGCAGGCCGCAGCGGGTCAGCTCCGGCCGTACGTCGTCATCGCGCTCGGCACGAACGGTCCGATCAGCGCCGAAGCGCTCGCCCGGCTCGAACAGGCGATCGGACCCGACCGGCACCTCGTACTCGTGAACGCCTTCGCCCCGCGCGACTGGATCGCCGGGGTCAACGCCGAGCTCGCGACCTTCGATGCCGCCGAGGCCAACGTCGTCGTCGCCGACTGGGCGGGTGCCGCCGCGGCACACCAGGACCTGCTCGCGGGCGACCGCATCCACCCCGGCCCCACGGGCGGGAGGCTGTTCGCCGAGACCGTGGCGACGGCGGTGCAGGGCGTGGAGAACGCCCGGGCGCAGGCGGCGTTCGACAGGTCGATCCGAGTCTCGGCCCTCGCATCGCGCCTGGTCGATGGCGACGATGATCGCGAGGACGGTGGCGATGCCGACAGCGGTGCCGACGCGGGTGCCGATACGGATGCGGGCCCCGGAGGCGACCGCGGTGTCTCGGCGGACCTGCCGGAACGATAGATTCGAGCGGTGAAGTCCTCTCGCCGAAGCCGCCAGATCGTCGTGACACTCGTCGTGGTTCTCGTGCTGCTCATCGCGGGCGGGGCAGCCTGGGCGCTGCTCCGAGGCGGTGACGTCGCGGCCGAGCAAGAAGAACACATCCGCGTCGCGGTCTTCAGCGACACAGAAGCCGCCCGGGTGGCCGCGAGCGCCCCCGAGGACTCCCCGGAGCAGGCCGCCGCGGCATACCTCGCCGCCCAGCCCACGGCGTTCTGGCTGGTGCCCGAGCGCGACCCGATCGGCGAGGTCGGACCCCGCGTCACGTCGCTCGCGCAGGAAGCGTCCGACCAGGGCGCCACCTCCACGATCGTCGTCTACGGCCTACCCGGACGCGACTGCGGCAACTTCTCGGCGGGCGGACTGTCCGAACCCGACTACGCGACCTGGACCGCCGAGATCGGGGCGGCGGTGCGAGCATCCGGCATCGATACGATCATCGTGCTCGAGCCGGACTCGATTGCGCTCGCCCAGGAATGCGGCAACCTCGCCGAGCGCGCGCCGCAGTTGCAGGGCGCGGTCACGAATCTGACGGCCGACAACGCCGACATCTATATCGACGGCGGTCATTCGACGTGGCACTCCCCCGAAGTCATGGCGGGCTTCATCCGCGAGATGGGCGTCATCGACCAGGTCCGCGGATTCGTCACAAACGTCTCGAACTACAACACGGACGCCGACGAGGTCGCCTACGCGCGCCAGCTGTCGGGATTGCTCGGCGGTGCTCAAGCCGTCATCGATTCCGGACGCAATGGCGTCGGGTCGACGGGCGAGTGGTGCAACCCGCCGGACCGGCGTGTGGGATCGGCTCCCGGAACCGTTCACGACGACGTCGTCGACACGAACCTCTGGATCAAGGTGCCGGGCGAGAGCGACGGCACGTGCAACGGAGGCCCCCCGGCTGGTGCCTGGTGGCCGCAGTCCGCCATCGTTCTGACCACCGACGTCGTCGTCGTGGAAAACGACGACGAATAGCGCCGACGAATCCCGTCGCAACACCCACGCGGGCCCCGCGGTCGCACGGAATCGAGCCCCGTGTATGCGAGAATTCGACAGGATCTACCGTCAGCAAAGGGAGCGACCGCATGGCCGATGCCGATGAGCTGCGCACCGCCGTCATCGTCGAGGACGACCCCGACGTCCGGCACCTGATTGCGAGCGTCTTCGAGTCGGCCGGATTCTCCGTCGTCTCCGTCGGTAACGGTCTGGACGGCGTCCGTGCCGCCCTGGCCTACAAGCCCCTCATCACGACGCTCGACGTGAGTATGCCGGGCATCGACGGATTCGAAGCTGCCCGTCGCATCCGGGCGGGCGGCAGTCCGACCTTCATCATGATGGTCAGCGCCATGGCCGAAGAATCCGACGTCATCCAGGGGCTCGGCGCCGGTGCCGACGATTACATCGTCAAGCCGTTCCGGCCACGCGAGTTTCGGGCACGCATCGATGCGTTCCTGCGGCGCCCGCCCCGTACCGAAGCGCCCGGCGCTCCCTCGCCCCGTCAGCAAGAAAGCGTCGGCCCATCCTTTCCGCGCGCCAACACCACGACGATCCCGGTTCAGGCGCCCGCCCCGCAGCCGTCGGTGCAACAGGCCGCTCCTGCCGACCCACCGATCTACCGCGGCCCGGGCGCTCGCGCATTCGATCAGGCTCCGCCCCCGCGGCAGCCGCGCCAGCCCGCCGCGCCGCAATGGGAGAGGTATGACGAGCCCGTGCAGGCGATGCGCGTCGTGCCGACCGAAGACTACGACGATCTGAACGAAGAGTACGACGAGGTCATCGAGGGTGAGATCGACGGACCCAGTTCCGAGGTCGAGCGCCGTGACCCGCACATCGGCTGGATGCACCACCGCGACCTGTTTCTCGACCCCGAGACACGCCGGGTCGAGATCGGCAGCCAGCCGATCGACCTCACCCAGACCGAGTTCGAACTGCTGTTGACGATCATGTCGTCACGCCGACGCATCCGCAGCAAGGCAGACCTGACCCTGGTGCTGCGTGGCGAGTCCTACGTCACGTCGTACTACGTCGGCGACGCCGACAAGCGCGCCGTGCAAGCTCACGTCGACAGCCTGCGCCGCAAGCTCGGCGAGATGGGCTCACCGGTCCCCCGCTATCTGGAAGCCGTGCGGGATGTCGGCTACCGGATGACTCCCGAGACCGAGAACTCGTAGCGAGCTTTCTCTGCTCAGACCTTGAAGCCGTGCTGACGGCGCAGGAGCCGCATGAACATGCTCAGGGTCTGGATCACGGTGATCACACCCAGCACCGGCCAACCGACCGCGAGGATGCCCGACTGCAGCTCGATCGGGATCAGGTGCCACGATGCCGTGACCGCGACCACGATGGCGACGGCCACGATCAGCGGGGTCCAGTGACCGATGCCCGCGCCGCGCTCGGCCTTGGCCTGCATGGCCCAGTTGTCGACCTTCTTGCGCGAGAGGAACCGCGACCACGAGCGGAGGAAGTGCGAGATGCGGATCCACATGTAGACCTCGGCGGGCACGATCAGCCCGGCGAAGAGCACATCGTGTCGATCCTTGTTCTTCATCGACAGGGCCATGCGCAGGTTGAGCGCAACGGACATTGCGATCGGGATCAACCAGATCGGCGAGAAGATGAACGCGTTGATCGAGAGCGACCCGGCGAGCAGCGTGATGAAGCCGACGCGCACGAACAGGTTGACCAGCATGCTGAACTGCTCGAGCCAGCGCACACGCAGGTTCGGGTGGAACGGCTGACCCTTCGTGTCACCGCGCTGTCCCGGCCACATGAGCTCGATCGCGCCGTAGTTCCACTTGACCTGCTGGGCGTCGAGGCCGCGGAGGGTGGTCATGCCACCCACGTCGGCGCGGGCGTACGGGCTGATCTTGGTGAGGAATCCGGCGCTCTTGATCTGCAGCGAGAGCAGGGAATCCTCGACCTCGCTGTCCTTCACCCAGGGCGTCGACTGGTGGTTCTCGCGCATGACATCACGCAGAGCCTTCGTCGAGAAGATCGAGAACTGCCCTCCCAACACCGCCATGTTGCGGCCGCGAAGCAGGTTGTGCAGGTTGAAGGCCGCGAACTGCGACCGCTGGCCGGTGATCAGGAAGCGAGAGAAACCCTTGAACGGGTTGTCATCGATCGAGTAGATCGCCGAGATACCGCCGATGCGGGTGTCGCTCGTGATCTCGGTCTCGAGGAATTCCACGGCGCGACGGTCGGCGACCGTGTCGCCGTCGACACCGAGCAGGAAGTCGTAGCCCTCGACGAGAGCGAAGCCGTAGTTGAGGGCGCCGACCTTCTTGTCGGGGTTCTTGCCGATGTCATGGACGAAGACCTCGGTGAACTGCTCGCCGAGCTCGGTCGTGATCTCGTGCGGGCCCGCGAACTCCGAGGCGATCGCGACGGTCTTGTCGTTGGAATTGTTCACGACGAGGTGAATCACATCCGGCACCCGCGACTGCTCGAGGAGTCCCCGCAGCACGTCGGCGATCGATTCCTCTTCGTTGTACGCCGGGATGATGCATCCGATGGTCGCCCGCTGCGTGCTCAGGTCCTGCAGCGACGCCGCGAAGTCCTGCGGAAACGCGCTCTCGGGCTCGACGATCTCGGGCTCGGGCTCGGGCCGGGCAGCGGAGGGCCGCGAATACGGCATGACCTTCTGGCCGACGGGCGGGGAAATCGACATGGGGACCTCGTGTTTCGGCGGGGAAGCCGGGGGAAGAAATACGGGGGGTGCTGTTCGATTATGAGCGCAACCACTCAGGGGAACCTCAGCGCGGGCTTGTCGGCACCGAAGGATCTACCTAAGACCAACGTGAGGGCACGATGAGAATGCTCTCATCGCGAATGATACTACGCGGAGGGCGTTCAGGGGACGGGTTCGACGTGCCTCAGTTTCTTTGAGCGCGTGGGGTGTGTTGGTGCCTCACATACTTTGAGCGCGAAGCTTGCCTGTGTGGAAGGCAAGATTGAGATGGCCGCGAGGCGACAGGTGACGAACAAACTCCGTGACGCGTACCGGAAAGCATCGAAGCACGACAAGGCCCGGATCCTTGACGAGGTGATGAGCACGACGGGGATGGGCCGATCAACGGCGCGGCGGATGCTGACGGGGCCGGTGCTGCCGGATCCGGCGAAGCAGGTCGATAGACGCCAGTTGCGGGCCAAGACGTATAGCGATGATTCGAGGCGGCTGCTGGAGCATGTGTGGGCGCTGATGGGCATGCCGTGCGGGAAGTACCTCGTGGTGATGCTGGAGCTGTGGATGCCGCTGCTGCACGCTGCCGGCGACCTCGACAAGCCATTCGTGACACCGCAGACGATCGTCGAGCTTCAGACAATGAGTCCGGCAACGATCGACCGGTATCTGAGCCCGGCACGTCGGGCGATGCAGTTGCGGGGGATCTCTACGACGATCCCGTCACCGCTGCTGCGCAACTCGATCGGGTTGTCGAAGGTCGGGGATGCCCCGGTCACGGCACCCGGGGTGATCGAGGCGGACACCGTCGCGCATTGCGGACCCACGTTCGTCGGCGAGTTCGCACGCACGTTGACGATGACCGACATCGCCACCGGGTGGACCGAGAACGCCTCGATCCGCAACAACGCGGCCAAGTGGATCGTCGGCGCTGTCGGCGATCTGCAGAACATGTTCCCATTCGAGCTGCGCGTGTTCGACTCGGACAACGGATCGGAGTTCATCAACCATGATGTCGCGGACTGGCTCCAAGCCCGTGACATCGCCCAGACCCGGTCCCGCCCTTACAAGAAAAACGACCAAGCGACCGTCGAGTCGAAGAACAACCACGTCGTCCGCAAACACGCGTTCCATTGGCGCTACGACACCCCGGACGAGCTCGCGCTGCTGAACGAGCTCTGGCGGCTCGTCTCACTACGGTTGAATTTCTTCACCCCGACGAAGAAGCCCACCGCATACGCCACCGCGGCCAGCGGGCGCCGCACACGCCTCTACGACGCACCGAAGACACCCTGGCAGCGAGTGCGCGATTCTGGGGTCCTCACCGCCGAGCAAGCCGACGTCGTTCAGGCCCGGATCACCGGGATCAACCCCGCCGATCTGACCCGCCGGATCAACCAGATCCAGCTCCAACTCATCGAGCTATCACAAGCCAAAACCGAAGCCATGACCACCAGCCGACACCTCGACATGACATCCTTAGAAACGTCGATCCGTCGACTCCAAACAACCAAATGAACCGCAAGCCTCGCGCTCACCATACGTGAGGCACCGCATCACCCTTCGCGCTCACTTCTAGATGAGGCACCTCGGGGTTGGCCCGCTATCGCAACGGTGAGGGTGTCTGACGCGCTTTGTTTGGCGTACTCGGTGGACGTGGGTGTCGTCTGCACGAGGAAGTCGTAGGTGAACTGCAGGGTGACGAGCGTCGCCTCGGCGGGCACGGGCCCGACGTTGAAGGTCTGTGAGTAGCTGTACGGATCGAGAACCAGGTACCCCGGCGCCACGGTCGACTGATCGGTCTGCGGCGAGAGCGGGTCGAAGGACTCATCGAGCGTTCCGGGAACGGCCACCATCGTCGCGCGCTGCAGGTACACCTTCTGCCCGTCGTTCGGTGTGACCGTCGTGATCAGGCTGATGCTCACCGGCTTGAGCGCACCGGACGTCCAATCGCCCATGTTGAGCGTCGACCAGTAGTTGATCGACACGCCCACAGCCCCCGCGGACAGCGCCCGCGCGGTCGAGCCGCTGGAGAGATCGTTGGGCACCGGCGCAGGAACAGTCGTACCCGACGGCGAGGGCGATCCGGAGGGCTGATCCCACGGCAGAACGACCGAGCATCCGGACAGGGCGAGAGCCGAGATCATCGTGATCGCGGCGAGTCCCCGGAGACGACGGCGTCGGGCATCGGGGCGCGCGGAAATCGAGCGATGTGACATCGCTGCCGCGGGGCGCGTGCGTACATTGATCACAGAGATCCCTCCAGCGCTAAGTGTGGCACTGGATGTCGGCGCGCATGAAATCCGCGCAACGACGCGCCGCGTGAAAAGGAACGACGCGCCGCGTGAAAAGGAACGACGCACCGCACGAAACAGAACGATGCTCCGCGGACAGCAAGAAGCCCGCACCCCCGAAGGGGTACGGGCGTCTTGGCGGTATATCGGACTACTTCGCTCCGGCGTCCTCGGCGGCTGCCTCAGCGGCACCCTCGGGAGCCTCGGCGTCGGTGTCCGAGACCTCGACGTCGGCGTCCTCGACGGCGACCGGAGTCTCGTCGGCGGCGGGCTCGTCAGCAACGGGCTCGACCGGAGCGGCCGCAGCGGCGGGGGCCGCGGCATCCGACTTCTTCGACGACTTGACCTTCGGCGTGACCGGCTCGAGGACGAGCTCGATGACGGCCATGGGGGCGTTGTCGCCCTTGCGGTTGCCGATCTTGACGATGCGCGTGTAGCCACCCTCGCGCTCCGCAACCAGCGGGGCGATCTCGGTGAACAGCACGTGCACGACCTCACGGTCGCCGATGATGCCGAGCACGCGACGACGCGCGTGCAGGTCACCGCGCTTGGCGAACGTGATCAGGCGCTCGGCGAGTGGACGCAGGCGCTTGGCCTTGGTCTCGGTCGTCTGAATCGAGCGGTGGGTGAAGAGGGCCGCGGCGAGGTTCGCAAGCAGCAGGCGCTCGTGGGCAGGACCGCCGCCGAGGCGGGGACCCTTCGTGGGCTTAGGCATCAGTCTTTACTCCAGGATGAATCGGTTCGGGGGCCGCGGCTTAGACGGTCTCGTCGTCGTAGCCGCCGTAGAAGTGCGCGCCGTCAAAACCGGGCACGGAATCCTTCAGCGACAGACCGAGCGAGATGAGCTTGTCGCGCACCTCGTCGACCGACTTCTGACCGAAGTTGCGAATGTTCATCAGCTGGGTCTCGGAGAGCCCAACGAGCTCGCTGACCGTGTTGATGCCCTCGCGCTTGAGGCAGTTGTACGAACGGACGGACAGATCGAGGTCTTCGATCGGCATCGACAGCTCGTTCGAGAGGACGGTCTCGACCGGCGCGGGGCCGATCTCGATGCCCTCGGCCTCGACATTCAGCTCACGGGCGAGGCCGAACAGCTCGGTCAGCGTGCGACCGGCCGAGGCGACCGCGTCACGCGGGGCGATCGAGGACTTGGTCTCGACGTCCAGCACGAGCTTGTCGAAGTCGGTGCGCTCACCGGCACGCGTCGCGTCGACGCGGTAGCTGACCTTGAGCACCGGTGAGTAGATCGAGTCGATCGGCACCTGGCCGGCCTCGGCGTACTCGTTACGGTTCTGCGTCGCCGAAACGTAGCCGCGGCCACGCTCGATCGTCAGCTCGAGCTCGAACTTGGCGGTGTCGTTGAGCGTCGCGATGACGAGCTCGGGGTTGTGGATCTCGACGCCCGCGGGAGCGGAGATGTCGGCGGCCGTGACCTGGCCGGCACCCGTCTTGCGCAGGTAAGCCGTGATGGGCTCGTCGCGCTCGCTCGAAACGACGAGCTGCTTGATGTTCAGGATGATCTCGGTGACATCTTCCTTGACACCGGGGATCGTGGTGAACTCGTGGAGGACACCATCGATGCGGATGCTCGTAACGGCTGCACCGGGGATCGACGAGAGCAGGCTGCGACGAAGCGCGTTACCGATCGTGTATCCGAACCCGGGCTCGAGCGGCTCGATGATGAAGCGGCTGCGGAACTCCGCGATCTTTTCCTCGGTCAGAGTGGGACGCTGTGCGATGAGCACTGTGTGTTCCTTTCGGCTAAGTGCCCGCTATATGACACTTGCATGGGTGAGGTTGTTGAGTTTTTCTCGGGCGGATGACGGGGCATCGTGCATAGCGCACGTCCAGGCATCCGCGAAGTCAGTGAGACCGCGCGACGACCGGTAGCCGGAGCGCACGAGGCGCCCCGGCTACGGGATCAGACGCGGCGGCGCTTGGGGGGACGGCAGCCGTTGTGTGCCTGCGGCGTGACGTCCTGGATCGAACCGACCTCGAGGCCCGCGGCCGTCAGCGAGCGGATCGCCGTCTCACGACCGGAACCCGGTCCCTTGACGAAGACGTCGACCTTCTTGACGCCGTGCTCCTGAGCCTGGCGAGCGGCCGACTCGGCGGCCATACCGGCCGCGTACGGGGTCGACTTACGCGAGCCCTTGAAGCCCACGCCGCCCGACGAGGCCCAGCTGATGACAGCGCCCGAGGGGTCGGTGATCGAAACGATCGTGTTGTTGAACGTCGACTTGATGTGGGCGTGACCCAGCGCGATGTTCTTCTTCTCTTTGCGCCGCGGCTTGCGTGCGGCGGTCTTGGCCTGTGCCATAACGTTGTTCTCCTAAACCTGGGAGCCGGTGCCTGAGCCCGCGAGGACTACTTACGGCCCGCCTTCTTCTTGCCGGCGACGGTGCGCTTGGGGCCCTTGCGCGTACGGGCGTTCGTCTTGGTGCGCTGTCCGTGGACGGGCAGGCCACGACGGTGGCGGATCCCCTGGTAGGACCCGATCTCGACCTTGCGGCGGATGTCGGAGGCAACCTCGCGGCGAAGGTCACCCTCCACCTTGTACGTGGCCTCGATGTGGTCACGCAGCTGAACGAGCTGATCGTCCGCGAGGTCCTTGACGCGGACGTCAGGGTCGATCTCGAGGGCGCTCAAGATCTCGACGGAACGGGTACGGCCGATGCCGTAGATGTAGGTCAGGGCGATGACCACGCGCTTATCGCGCGGGATGTCGACGCCAGCAAGACGTGCCATGCGGCTCTCCTAGGAGGTGTGTGGAGGTGTGGAGCAGAATCGGTGCCCGGGCCTCCTGCCCGGGGTGTCCCCCGATATTCGATCTCTCGAAGACCAGGTTCTGAAACTGCTGGGGTTACGACCTTTCGGTCGTTGAGCGAGCGAAGCGAGACGAAACGCCTGCTGTGCTCGGCTATTGAGTTGTACGTTCTGTGGGATTTCGGCTCGGGCCTTCGGCCCTCGCTCAATCTTGAGTTTTCGCGTGTCAGGCGCTTCGCGCCGCGACACGCGAAGACTCAACCCTGGCGCTGCTTGTGGCGCGGGTTGCTCTTGCAGATCACCATGACCACGCCGTGACGGCGGATGATCTTGCAGTGATCGCAGATGGGCTTGACGCTGGGGTTGACCTTCATGATGTTTCCTGTTCGCTGTCTTCGTACCTGTGCGTCGAGAACGCATAGGCCGTTACTTCTCGACCGGTCTAGCGGTAGCGGTAGACGATCCGACCGCGGGTGAGGTCGTAGGGGCTGAGCTCTACGACGACGCGGTCTTCCGGAATGATGCGGATGTAGTTCTGCCGCATCTTGCCCGAGATCGTGGCCAAGACCTTGTGTCCGTTGCTCAACTCAACGCGGAACATCGCGTTGGGAAGCGCCTCGGAGATCACGCCTTCGATCTCGATGACACCGTCTTTCTTGGCCATACACTCGCTAACGCTGGGCAGACCGGTCGGTCTGCGGTGGGTGGGATTTCGGTGTTTTGTCGGTGTCCCGGCGGAGTCGTGAGACACGCCGATAGACGGCGCAAAGCACCAAGGATCCATGTTATCCGAGACGGATGCCCGAGGCAAATGCTCGCGGCATCCCCGTTGGACGCGTCAGCTCAGGCGATCGATGATATCGACCTGCGGGTCACCCGTCAGGTCGATGCGCTCGCCGTTGACGGTGACCGTCGGCGTTCCGCGTCCGCCGTCCGCGGTCGTGGGCATCGCCTGCGTGCGCTCCCCCACGAAGCCGCCGTAGGTGCGGTCGGTGATGCAGGACGCGACGTCCCCGGCGCCCGCATCGGTCGCGATGGAGATGATCTCGTCGTCGCTCAGGCCGGAGGTGCCTTCGGACGGCTGGTTCTCGTACATCGCCGAGACGAACGGCGGGACGGACTCGGGCGACGTGGTCGCCACGCAGTAGAGCGCGTTCGCCGCCCGGGTCGAGAACTGCGTCCCCTGTGACTGGTTGTCGAGAATCGCGACGGGGTGGTACTCGAGCGTGATCGAACCGTCCGCGACGAGCTCGTTCAACGTATCGGCGTAGATCTCCTCGAACTGGTTGCAGATCGGGCACATGAAGTCGATGTAGGTGGCCACGACGTCCGGACCGTCCCCGACCGAGATCGCGCCGGTGTCGGTGTTGACGATCGCGGCCTCGGGTGCGGGGCCGGGATCCGGGTTCGACGCGGCGTTGTTGATGGCGACGATGGTCACACCCGCGGCGACGACCACGGCTACCACCGCGACGCTCACCCAGATCGCAAACCAGTTCGTGCGCTTACCCGCTGTGGCCATCATCGCGTGCTCCTACGTCTGCCTCAACCGATGGGCTGAGGTTCGATCCCGAACGGGGCCAGGCCCGCGGCCCCGCCGTCGGGTGCCGTGAGCACCCAGATACCCCCATCGTGCACCGCGACGCTATGTTCCCAGTGTGAGCCGGCTGAGCCGTCCACCGTCGAGACCGTCCAGCCGTCGTCCTCGACGAGCGTCGCGGGGTCGCCGGCGACGACCATCGGCTCGATCGCGAGCACCAGCCCGGGCCGAACCTCGGGACCGGGGTCGGTCACCCGGTAGTTGAACACCGACGGGGACTCGTGCATCTTGCGTCCGATGCCGTGTCCGACGTAGTCCGCCAGGATTCCGTACTCACCCTGCGCATCGACGTAGTCCTGGATGGCCGCGCCGACCTCGTTCAGGTGCCGTGCCGATGCGAACGCCGCGATACCGGCCCAGAGCGAGCCCTCCGTGACGCGCGAGAGTTCTTCACGCTCGGCGACCACCTCGGGACGCGACGGATCCGGCAGCACGACCGTGAAGGCCGAGTCGCCGTTCCAGCCCTGGTACTCGGCACCCGCGTCGACGGACAGGATGTCTCCCGCGCTCAGAACGCGCGCGCCCGGGATGCCGTGCACGACCTGCTCGTTGACCGAGGTGCAGATCGTGTGGCGGTAGCCCCGCACCATCTGGAAGTTGGACTTCGCCCCGGCGGCCGTAATGACACGGGATGCTGCGGCGTCCAGCTCGAGCGTCGTCACCCCGGGTGCCACCAGCTCACGCACCGCCGCGAGGGCGCGCGCTGTGATCAGACCGGGTTCGACCATGGCCCGCAACTGGGCGGGGGACTTATAGATCGAGCGCCGCAAAGCCATGCGTGTCCTCGCGGGGCGCGATCAGGCGCCGCGACGGACGAGCCCGCGGGCCTCGAGCGCTGCGAAGATGCGGTCGGTGATCTCGTCGAGCGTCCCGACGCCGTCGATCGCGTCGACGATGCCCCGCTCGCCGTAGACGTCCAGGATCGGTGCCGTCTCGTTCTCGTAGATGTCGAGACGGTGAGCGATCACGTCGTCGGTGTCGTCCGAGCGTCCCTCTTGCGCGGCGCGGAGTCCGAGACGCGCGATGCTCTCGGCTCGGGGCACGCGCAACTCGATCACGGCGTCGAGAGACTCGTCACGGCTCGCGAGGAAGTCGTCGAGGTGCCCGACCTGGCCGATGTTGCGCGGGTAACCATCGAGCAAGAAGCCTGTCGCCGCATCCGGCTGCGCCAGACGATCGCGCACGATCTCGCTCGTCAGTTCGTCGGGCACGAGACGACCCTGCTCGACGATCTGCTGCACCCGCTGCCCGAGTTCGGTGCCGTCCTTGATGTTGGCGCGGAAGACATCGCCGGTCGAGACGACGGGGATGCCGTAGGCCTCGGCGATACGCACGCCCTGCGTGCCCTTGCCCGACCCCTGGGGGCCGACGATCAAGAGTCGTGTGGTGGTCATCGCAGCAGCCCCTCGTAGTGACGCTGCTGCAGCTGCGCGTCGATCTGCTTCACCGTCTCGAGGCCGACGCCGACGACGATCAGGATGGATGCTCCGCCGAACGGGAAGTTCTGGTTCGCACCGACCGTAGCCAGCGCGATCAGCGGGAGCAGCGCGATCAGACCGAGGTAGATCGAGCCCGGCAGCGTGATGCGCGTGAGCACGTAGTCCAGGTACTCGGCCGTCGGACGACCCGCGCGGATGCCGGGGATGAAGCCGCCGTAGCGCTTCATGTTGTCGGCAACCTCGACCGGGTTGAACGTGATGGCCACGTAGAAGTAGGTGAATCCGATGATGAGCAGGAAGTACACCAGCATGTAGATCGGGCTATCGCCCGTCGTCAGGTACTGCGAGATCCAGACGACCCAGGCCGCGGGTTCTTGGCCCGCTGCCGGCTGGTTGAACTGCGCGAGCAGCGCCGGGATGTAGAGCAGCGACGAGGCGAAGATGACGGGCACAACGCCAGCCATGTTGACCTTGATCGGGATGTACGTGTTGGTTCCGCCGTACGTTCGACGGCCGACCATCCGCTTCGCGTACTGCACGGGTACACGCCGCTGCGATTGTTCGACGAACACCACCAGCGCCACGACGACGATGCCAACGGCCAGCACGAGAAGGAAGGTCTCGAAGCCTCGGGCCTGCCAGATCGACCACATGGCGGCGGGGAACGTCGCGGCGATCGAGGTGAAGATCAGGAGCGACATGCCATTGCCGACACCGCGCTCGGTGACGAGCTCGGCGAACCACATGATGAGGCCGGTACCGGCCGTCATCGTGATGATCATGAGCAGCTGCGCCCACCACGCGACGTTCGTCAGCACGTTGTCGCAGGCAGCGACGCCCGTGTTGCCGAAGAGCTGTCCGCTGCGCGCGACGGTAACGAGCGTCGTCGACTGCAGGAGCGCCAGCGCGATGGTCAGGTAGCGCGTGTACTGCGTCAGACGCGCCTGACCCGCCTGACCCTCTTTGTAGAGGGTCTCGAAGTGCGGGATGACGACGCGCAGCAGCTGCGTGATGATCGTCGCCGTGATGTAGGGCATGACGCCCAGCGCGAAGATCGACAGCTGCAGCAGGGCGCCGCCCGAGAACAGGTTGACAAGAGAGAGGAGTCCCTCCATGCCCTCGTTCTGTCCGATGCAGGACTGCACGTTCGCGAAGTCGACGAACGGCGTCGGCACGTGGGCACCGAGACGATAGAGCACGATGATGCCCAAGGTGAAGGCGATCTTCCGGCGCAGGTCGGGTGTCCGGAAGATGCGCGCGATAGCGCTGAACAAGAAGGATCCTCCTGAAGGGAAGGGAGATGCCCGCGGGCGGGCCAAACATTAGGTTAGCCCAGGCTGCCGCCACGAGCAGCCCATACCCGAGATCGGCGGCAACGAGTGAGATGTCCCGAGAACGGAAACAGGGGGCCGGAGGATGCCTCCGACCCCCTGTTTGAGAACAGTTCGTCCGTGTTACTTGACGCTGCCGCCGGCGGCGACGATCTTCTGCTCGGCCGAGCCGGAGACCTTGTCGACCGTCACGGAGAGCTTCACGCCGATGTCGCCATCGCCGAGAACCTTGACCTTCTCGTTCTTGCGAACGGCACCCTTGGCGACGAGGTCGGCGACGGTTACGTCGCCACCCGCCGGGTACAGCTCGGCGAGCTTCTCGAGGTTGACGACCTGGTACTCGACGCGGAACGGGTTCTTGAACCCGCGCAGCTTCGGCGTACGCATGTGCAGCGGCATCTGGCCACCCTCGAAGCCGACGCGCACGGTGTTGCGGGCCTTGGTGCCCTTCGTGCCACGACCGGCCGTCTTGCCCTTCGAGCCCTCACCGCGACCGACGCGGGTCTTGGCCTTGTTGGCTCCCGGGACGGGACGCAGGTGGTGAACCTTCAGCACACCGGGGCGCGACGCCGGAGTGTCGTCCTTCGGAGCAGCCTTCTTGGCAGGAGCCTTGGTCGCCGCTGCCTTCGGGGCGTCGGCCGAAGCCGAGTCCTTGGCAGCGGAAGCCTTGGCCGGAGCCTTGGCGGCGGGTGCCTTCTTCTCAGCGGCGGCCTGGGGGGCTGCAGCCTTCTTGGGCGCCGCCTTCTTGGGCGCTGCCGTGGCTTCGGCGGCCTCGGCCGCGTTGTCCTTTTCAGCCATTAGTCGATCTCCTCAACCTTCACGAGGTGAGCAACCGTGTTGACATAACCACGGTTCTGGGCGTCATCCGGACGGACGACAGAGTCGCCGATCCGCTTGAGGCCGAGGCTACGCAGCGTGTCGCGCTGGTACTGCTTTTCGCTCACCTTGGACTTGATCTGCGTGACCTTCAGTCGTGCAGCCATCATGCACCTGCCTTTGCTGCCGCAGCGGCGTCGGCCTCGGCACGAACCAGACGCGCGGGGGCGACCTGGTCGAAGTCGAGACCACGACGTGCGGCGACGGCGCGGGGCTCCTCGAGCTGCTTCAGCGCGGCGACCGTCGCGTGCACGATGTTGATCGTGTTCGACGAGCCGAGCGACTTCGACAGGACATCGTGGATGCCCGCGCACTCGAGTACGGCGCGGACGGGACCGCCCGCGATAACACCGGTACCGGCGGCGGCGGGGCGGAGCAGGACGACGCCTGCTGCTGCCTCACCCTGCACGGGGTGCGGGATCGTCTTGTCGACGCGGGGCACGCGGAAGAAGTTCCGCTTGGCCTCTTCGACACCCTTCGAGATGGCCAGGGGCACCTCGCGGGCCTTGCCGTAGCCGACACCGACGAGTCCGTTCCCGTCTCCGACGATCACGAGGGCGGTGAAGCTGAAGCGACGACCACCCTTCACGACCTTCGAGACACGGTTGATGGTGACGACGCGCTCCAGGAACTGGCCCTTGTCGGCATCACGCGAACCGCGGTCACGCTGGTTGGCGTTGCGCTCGCGACCGCCGCGGCGCGGCTCGCGCTCGGCGGGCGCTTCGGTTGCGGCAGCGGTTTCAGCAGCAGCCGTCGCGTCAGGCGCGGTCTGCTCGGCAGTGGCTGCCACTTCGGTCTCCTTGATTTCACTCACAGGTTCAGTCCCCCTTCGCGGGCGCCGTCGGCGATCGCAGCGACGCGGCCGGCGTAGCGGTTACCGCCACGGTCGAACACGACATCCTCGATGCCGGCGGCCTTGGCACGCTCGGCGACGAGTTCGCCGACCTTGCGCGCCTTGGCGGTCTTGTCACCGTCGAACGAACGCAGGTCCGCTTCGAGGGTGGATGCGGACGCGACGGTGTGGCCCTTGGCGTCATCGACGACCTGGACGAACACGTGGCGTGCGGAGCGGGTCACGACGAGACGCGGGCGCAGCTCGGTCCCGACGACCTTCTTGCGAAGGCGGGCATGGCGACGCGAACGAGCGTCTGACTTCGACTTGAGAGCCATGGTTACTTACCACTCTTTCCGGCCTTGCGACGAACGACCTCGCCGGCGTAGCGCACACCCTTGCCCTTGTAGGGCTCGGGCTTGCGAATCTTGCGGATGTTGGCCGCGGCTTCGCCGACGGCCTGCTTGTCGATGCCGCTCACGGTGACCTTGTTGTTGCCCTCGACCGTGAACGTGATGCCCGCGGGGGGCTCGACCAGGACGGGGTGCGAGAAGCCGAGAGCGAACTCGACCGAGCCACCCTTCTGCGCGACGCGGTAACCCGTGCCGACGACTTCGAGGCCCTTGGTGTAGCCCGTGGTGACGCCGACGATGTTGTTGGCGATCAGGGTGCGCGTGAGTCCGTGCAGCGAACGCGATTCGCGCTCATCATCCGGACGCGACACGACGACCTGGTTCTCGTCGACGACGACCTCGATCGGACGAGCGATCGTCAGGCCGAGTTCACCCTTGGGTCCCTTGACCGAAACGTCCCGGCCGGTCACCGTGACAGTGACATCCGAGGGAATGTCGATGGGAAGTCTTCCAATACGTGACATCGAGGATCACCAAACGTAGGCGAGGACTTCCCCACCCACGCCCTTCTGCTCTGCCTGACGGTCGGTGAGAAGACCGGAGGAGGTGGACAGGATGGCGACGCCGAGTCCACCGAGGACGGTGGGGATCTCGCTCGACTTCGCGTAGACGCGCAGGCCGGGCTTCGAGACGCGCTTGATGCCCGCAATGGAGCGCTCGCGGTTCGGGCCGTACTTCAGCGTCATGGTGAGCGTCTGGCCCACGCGGGCGTCCTCGATCTCCCACTCGGCGATGTAACCCTCACGCTTGAGGATCTCGGCGATGTGCGACTTGAGCTTGGAGCTCGGCAGGCTCACGGATTCGTGGTGTGCCGAGTTCGCGTTGCGCAGCCGGGTCAGCATATCTGCGACCGGGTCTGTCATTGTCATGTGATTGTTTCCTTCGTTCACCAGGTTTCGGATGCCTGTGCAAGGCAGACGACCTGTGGTGGTGGTGTCGGGCGCTTCGACAAGCTCAGCGCCCGACGGTGTGGAGTCTTACGCCTCGGCGCGGAACGGGAAGCCGAGGTGACGCAGAAGTGCACGACCCTCGTCATCCGACTTGGCGGTCGTGACGACGGTGATGTCGAAACCACGCACGCGATCGATCCGGTCCTGGTCGATCTCGTGGAACACGGACTGTTCCTGAAGACCGAAGGTGTAGTTGCCGTTGCCGTCGAACTGCTTGGGCGACAGGCCGCGGAAGTCGCGGATACGGGGCAGAGCGAGCGTCACCAGACGGTCGATGAACTCCCACGCACGGTCGCCACGCAGCGTGACGTGGGCGCCGATGGGCTGACCCTCGCGCAGCTTGAACTGGGCAATCGACTTGCGGGCCTTCGTGACCAGCGGCTTCTGGCCGGTGATGCGGGTGAGGTCGTCGACCGCACCGTCCATCACCTTGCTGTCACGCGCGGCTTCGCCGACACCGGTGTTCACGACAACCTTGACCAGACCGGGGATCTGGTTGACGTTGGCGTACCCGAACTCTTCCTGCAGCTTCTGCTGGATCTCGGCGCGGTACTTCTGCTTCAGGCGGGGCTGGCCGGCGCCCTGGGCCTGACCGTTGGGCACAGTGCCAGTCTCCTCGGCTGTGTTGGTGCTCATCAGAGGTCCTTACCTGACTTCTTCGCGTAGCGGACGCGCACAGTGCGCTTCACGCCATCCTTCGTCTGCTCCTCGACGCGGTGACCGACGCGAGTCGGCTTCTTCGTCTCGGGGTCGACAAGGGCCACGTTGGAGATGTGGATGGGGGCTTCGAGGGTCTCGGTGCCACCGGTCTTGGTGCCGCGCTGGGTCTGGCCGACGCGCGAGTGCTTGGTGACGTAGTTCACGCCCTCCACGATCACCCGGTTGCGCTCGGTCAGGATCTCGAGGACCTTGCCCTGCTTGCCCCGGTCGCCGCCCTTGTCTTGCTTCTTGCCTGTGATGACCTGTACGAGATCACCCTTTTTGATGTTGGCCATGATCAGATCACCTCCGGTGCGAGCGAGACGATCTTCATGAACTTGCGGTCACGAAGCTCGCGGCCGACCGGTCCGAAGATACGGGTGCCGCGGGGCTCCCCGTCTGCCTTCAGGATGACGGCGGCGTTCTCGTCGAACTTGATGTAGGAGCCGTCGGGACGACGGGTCTCCTTGACGGTACGGACGATGACCGCCTTGACGACATCACCCTTCTTGACGTTTCCGCCGGGGATGGCGTCCTTGACGGTCGCCACGATGGTGTCGCCGAGGCCCGCGTAGCGGCGCTTCGAGCCACCGAGCACGCGGATCGTGAGGAGCTCTTTGGCGCCGGTGTTATCGGCGACCTTGACTCGGGATTCCTGCTGAATCACTTGGCCTTCTCCAGAATCTCCACCAGGCGCCAGCGCTTGGTCGCGCTCAGCGGACGGGTCTCATTGATGACGACCAGGTCGCCGATTCCGGCCGAGTTCGCCTCGTCGTGCACCTTGACCTTCGACGTGCGGCGGATGACCTTGCCGTAAAGCGGGTGCTTCACGCGGTCTTCGACCTCGACGACGATCGTCTTGTCCATGCGGTCGCTCGTGACGTAGCCACGACGCGACTTGCGGTAACCGCGGGCCGCGGCGTCGCGCACGTCGTGTGCGGACGACTCGTGTCCCGATGCCTGAACGGCAGCCTGGGGCTCCGCGACCTCGGCCTTGGCGGCCTTCGGTGCGGCAGCCTGGGCGGGCGCCTTCTTGGCGGCAGGCTTTGCAGCTGCCTTCGGTGCGGCGGCCTTGGTCTCCTTGGCCTCAGCGGCCTTGGTCTCAGTTGCCTTCTCGGTGGCCATTACTCAGCCCCTCCTTCGGCGGTGTCCGAGGCATCCTCGGACTTCTTCGCCTTCGTCTTCTTGGCCTTCGTCGCGACCTCCGCGGGAGCGGGCGTGGCACGGATGCCGAGCTCGCGCTCACGGATCACGGTGTAGAGCCGCGCGATGTCGCGCTTGACGGCGCGGATGCGACCGTGGCTCTCGAGCTGGCCCGTGGCCGACTGGAAGCGCAGGTTGAACAGCTCTTCCTTGGCCTTGCGCAGCTCCTCGACGAGGCGGTGGTCTTCCATCGTGTCGAGCTCAGACGGGCTGAGCTCCTTGGTACCGATAGCCATTACGCGTCGCCTTCCTCGCGCTTGATGATGCGTGCCTTCAGGGGCAGCTTGTGGATGGCACGGGTCAGTGCCTCGCGAGCGAGTTCTTCGCTGACGCCGGCGACCTCGAAGAGGACGCGACCCGGCTTGACGTTGGCAACCCACCACTCCGGCGAACCCTTACCGGAACCCATGCGGGTTTCGGCAGGCTTCTTCGTGAGCGGACGGTCGGGGTAGATGTTGATCCACACCTTTCCACCACGCTTGATGTGACGGGTCATCGCGATACGAGCGGACTCGATCTGACGGTTCGTCACGTAAGCGGGCGTGAGGGCCTGGATGCCGTACTCACCGAACGACACCTCGGTGCCACCGGTGGCGGCTCCCGAACGACCGGGGTGGTGCTGCTTGCGGTACTTGACCTTGCGGGGAATAAGCATCAGGCAGACGCTCCTTCTGCGACGGGGGCGTCGTTGCGCGGACCACGGCGACGGTCGCCACCACGGTCATCGCGGCCACGGGGCGCCTTGGGGGCATTGGCCTGCTCGCGAGCGAGCTCCTTGTTGGTGAGGTCGCCCTTGTAGATCCAGACCTTCACGCCGATGCGACCGAACGTCGTCCGGGCCTCGTAGAAGCCGTAGTCGATGTTGGCGCGGAGCGTGTGCAGGGGTACGCGACCCTCGCGGTAGAACTCCGAACGGCTCATCTCCGCGCCGCCGAGGCGACCGGAAACCTGGATGCGGACGCCCTTGGCTCCGGCGCGCTGGGCACCCTGGAGGCCCTTACGCATCGCGCGGCGGAATGCCACGCGACCCGTGAGCTGCTCGGCGATTCCCTGGGCGACCAACTGAGCGTCGGCCTCGGGGTTCTTGACCTCGAGGATGTTCAGCTGGATCTGCTTGCCCGTGAGCTTTTCGAGATCGGTACGGATGCGCTCTGCTTCGGCACCACGACGACCGATCACGATGCCCGGGCGGGCGGTGTGAATGTCGACGCGGACGCGGTCGCGGGTGCGCTCGATTTCAATGCGGCTCACGCCGGCACGGTCGAGCGAGACCTGCAGGAGCTTACGGATCCGGATGTCCTCGGCGACGTAGTCGGCGTAACGCTGGCCGACCTTGGTCGAGTCCGAGAACCAACGGGACACGTGGTCCGTGGTGATCCCGAGGCGGAAGCCGTACGGGTTGACTTTCTGTCCCATTACTTGCTCGCCTTCTTGGTCTTGGCGGACGCCGGGGCGTCAGCGGCCACGGGCGTCGCGAGCACGACCGTGATGTGGCTCGTGCGCTTCTTGATCTGGAACGCGCGGCCCTGTGCGCGGGGGCGGAAACGCTTGAGCGTCGTGCCCTCGTCGACGTAGACGTTCGCGACGTACAGGTCGCGGTCGTCGAGGAACTCGCCGTCCTTGTCAGCCTTGACCCGCGCGTTGGCCATCGCCGAGGCGACGAGCTTCGATACGGGCTCCGACGCCGACTGCGGTGCGAACTTCAGGATTGCGAGGGCCTCTTCGGCCTGCTTTCCCTTGATGAGTGCGATGACACGACGAGCCTTCTGAGGGGTCACGCGGATGTGTCGCACGCGTGCGATGGACTCCACCATTTCTCTCTCCTCTGTCGCCGCCTTAGCGGCGACGGCCCTTCTTGTCGTCCTTCTCATGGCCGCGGAAGGTGCGGGTCGGGGCGAATTCGCCCAACTTGTGGCCGACCATGGTTTCGGTCACGAACACGGGGATGTGCTTGCGACCGTCGTGGACGGCAATCGTGTGGCCGAGCATGGCCGGCACGATCATCGACCGGCGTGACCAGGTCTTGATGACGTTCTTGGAACCCGAATCGTTCTGGACGACAACCTTGCGAAGCAGGTGCTCGTCGACGAAGGGGCCCTTCTTAAGACTGCGTGGCATCTTCTGTTCCTACCTACTTGCGCTTCTTGCCGGCCGTGCGGCGGCGGACGATGAGCTTGTCGCTCTCCTTGTTGGCGTGCCGGGTGCGGCCTTCGGCCTGACCCCACGGCGAAACCGGGTGACGTCCACCGGACGTCTTGCCCTCGCCACCACCGTGCGGGTGGTCGACCGGGTTCATGGCGACACCACGGACGGTCGGGCGGATGCCCTTCCAGCGGTTGCGACCGGCCTTGCCCCAGTTGATGTTCGACTGCTCGGCGTTGCCGACCTCGCCGATGGTCGCGCGGCAGCGCGCGTCGACGTTGCGGATCTCGCCCGAGGGCAGACGCAGCTGGGCGTACGGGCCATCCTTCGCGACCAGACGCACGGAGACGCCAGCCGAGCGGGCCATCTTCGCGCCGCCGCCGGGGCGGAGCTCGATGGCGTGGATGACCGTACCGGTCGGGATGTTGCGGAGCGGCAGGTTGTTGCCGGGCTTGATGTCGGCGCCGGAACCCGACTCGACGATGTCACCCTGCGACAGCTTGTTCGGCGCGATGATGTAGCGCTTCTCGCCGTCCGCGTAGTGCAGCAGCGCGATGCGCGCCGTGCGGTTGGGGTCGTACTCGATGTGAGCGACCTTCGCGTCGATGCCGTCCTTGTCGTGACGACGGAAGTCGATGACGCGGTACTGACGCTTGTGTCCACCACCGATGTGGCGCGTGGTGATGCGGCCCTGGTTGTTGCGACCACCCGTCTTGGAGAGCGGACGCAGCAGCGACTTCTCCGGCGTCGAGCGTGTGATCTCGGCGAAGTCGGAGACCGACGAGCCGCGGCGACCGGGGGTCGTGGGCTTGTACTTGCGAATTGCCATGGTGTCTCGTCCCTATCCCGACCGTCAGCCGACTGCCGTGAAGATGTCGATGGTGCCCGAGCGCAGCGTGACGATGGCGCGCTTGGTGTCCTTGCGGCGGCCGGTGCCGAAGCGGGTGCGGCGGGCCTTGCCCACGCGGTTGATCGTGTTGACCGAAGCGACCTTCACGCCGAAGATCTTCTCGACGGCCAGCTTGATCTCGGTCTTGTCGGCGCGGGGGTCCACGAGGAACGTGTACTTACCCTCGTCGATGAGCCCATAGCTCTTCTCCGAGACGACCGGCTTCAGGATGACGTCGCGCGGGTCCTTGTTCAGGGCCGTGTTCAGGGCGCTCATGCCGAGACCTCCGTGGTGGAGACCGACTTGGATGCGACGAACGCATCGAAGGCGGCCTTGGTGAAGACGATGTCGTCCGAGACGAGCACGTCGTACGCGTTGAGCTGGTCGAACGTCAGCACGTGGACATACGCGAGGTTGCGGATGCTCTTGATGCTGATCTCGTCGTCACGCTCGATGACGACCAGGACGTTCTTGGTCGGCGCGACCGAGGCGAGGTACGTCGCCGCAGCCTTCGTCGACGGGGCACCGGCGACGCCGAGCGACTCGACGACGTGCAGGCGGTTGCCGCGAGCACGGTCGCTGAGTGCTCCGCGGAGCGCTGCGGCGATCATCTTCTTGGGCGTGCGCTGCGCGTAGTCGCGCGGCTTCGGCCCGTGGACGATGCCACCACCGGTCATGTGCGGCGCGCGGATCGAGCCTTGACGGGCGTTACCCGTGCCCTTCTGCTTGAAGGGCTTGCGGCCGGCACCCGAGACCTCGCCACGACGCTTGGTCGAGTGCGTGCCCTGGCGAGCCGCCGCGCGCTGCGCGACGACGACCTGGTGGATGAGAGGAATGTTCGTCTTGACGTCGAAGACCTCGGCGGGCAGGTTCACGGAACCAGCCTTCTTGCCGTCGGTACCCCGCACGTCGAGCGCGAGAGTCGAGTCAGTCATGTGGCTCATGCCCCCTTCACTGCGTTGCGGACGTAAACGAGGCGGCCGCGCGCACCGGGAACGGCGCCCTTGACGAGCAGCAGACCCTTCTCGGCGTCGACGGCGTGCACCGTGAGGTTCATGACGGTCACACGCTCGCCACCCATACGGCCGGCCATCCGCATGCCCTTGAAGACACGGCTCGGGGTCGACGAAGCGCCGATCGAGCCGGGCTTGCGGTGGTTACGGTGCGAACCGTGCGATGCCGAGACACCCTTGAAGTTGTGACGCTTCATGACACCGGCGAAACCCTTGCCCTTGCTCGTGCCGACGACGTCGACGAGTTGGCCGGCCTCGAAGGTGCCCTCAGCCGTGAGCTCCTGACCGAGTGAGTAGTCAGAGGCATCCGCGGTGCGGATCTCGGTGAGGTGACGGCGGGGCGTGACGCCCGCAGCCTCGAAGTGAGCCGTCTGGGGCTTGTTCACCTTGCGCGGGTCGATCTGGCCGTAGGCGATCTGAACGGCCTTGTAGCCGTCCTTCTCGGGCGTGCGGATCTGGGTGACGACGTTGGGCGCAACCTCGATCACCGTGACGGGGATCAGCTTGCCCTGGTCGTTCCATACCTGGGTCATGCCGAGCTTGGTGCCCAGCAGGCCCTGGGAAATCTTGTTGTTGACCTGTTCTGAATGTGACTGTGCCATGTCGAGCCTCAGAGCTTGATCTCGATGTTGACATCGGCCGGCAGGTCGAGACGCATCAGCGAGTCGACGGCCTTGGGCGTCGGGTCGATGATGTCGATCAGACGCTTGTGGGTGCGCATCTCGAAGTGCTCGCGGCTGTCCTTGTACTTGTGGGGGGAACGGATCACGGGGATCACGTTCTTCTCCGTCGGAAGGGGCACGGGGCCCACGACGGTCGCGCCCGCACGGGTCACGGTGTCGACGATCTTGCGCGCCGACGTGTCGATGACCTCGTGGTCATACGACTTCAGGCGAATGCGGATCTTTTGTCCCGCCATTGTCTGCTCACTCTCTATATCGCGTCGTACGGTTCCCAGATTTCTCTGGGCGCATTGGACGCATGTGACGCTTGCGCGCCTCTGGCACTTTCTGCTGCACCGCTGTTCTGATGTCACACCGGATGACAGGCATCCGGATCACTGCCCCGGCACGCACGCGTGCGAATCCCGCTTTCGCGGTTGGGGCTGTGGAGGTGTTCTGCTGCCCGCGGCCTAGTCCTGCGCTTCCGCGCGGTCTATGCACTGCCTGGCAGTGATCCTGCGCGCGCCATGCGGCACGCCGGAATGTGGAACTGGACTAGTCTACGTGTCGCCCGGGCGTGTCGCAAACTCGGGTGTGTCGAGAATCCCCTCGCACGGCGTGTCGCAACCGACGGTGGACCGATCGCTTGCCCAGAACCCCGGCTTCGCACCCCATGTCCCACTTCGTCGGCCCCATGTCCCCCTTTGTGCCGGTAAGGCCGCCGGGTAGCGGTCGTAAGTGGGACATGCCGGCGCGGCGCGACCCCGTTCTCGCGCCAGCCGGCCCCGTTAGCGGTGCGAAGTGGGACATCGGGATGGCTGAGCCGCCGGGGACCGGCGCCCGGGAACGGGCTACTGGTTGCCGATGTGCTTGTCGACGTTGTCGCGCGTCTCGTCGATCTTGGCGTGATGCTCTTCGGGCACGACCTTCTTGATCGCGTCGGCCGCGCCCGCGAGGAGCTTGTCGCTGACGTCTTCCGCCTTCTTGCTCTTCAGAGCCTCTTCGATCTTGTCGCGGTTCTGCTCGAACATCTGCTTGCCCTTGTTCACGATGTCGTCAACGCCCATGTTGTCCTCCTCCGGCGCCCGGATAGCGCATGCCCATTCATCCTCGCGTTCGACCGCCGGATCGTCCAGGCCCACGCATGCCCGGAGCGCGGCGCGAAGCGTCCCAATCACGGCGCGAGCTGACGAGACCAACTGTGAGGCTTGCATCTGCAGCACAATCTCGCCAGACTTCTCGAACGGCTTACATGAGAGACTTCTCATCTTTGTCGCATCGGAACCCGTCGACTCCCATCCGTAGCAGATGTCCGCCCGAACTATCGGCCCGCAACCCGAACCGCCCGCTTCACCAGGAGTGAGAACACCCCCATCCGCGCCACGCAGCTCCGCTCGCGTCGGCTCTCCACTGTGCGAGAACGTGGTCCCCAACGCGTTCTCGCTCTCACGAGGCACGATCTTCGCCTCATCGGGGCCGGGCGGTGTCCCCAGCACGCCCGGCCCCGATCATCCGTCTGCTCCCGGGTCCCCTCGCAGAAATGTCCCGGAAGATGAATGACAGTCGCCGCCATGCCCCGACCCCACGCACGCTGGATCGGACTGCGCCGTTCGTCGCGCTCGAATACGACTCCCCCCGTGCACACCGCGTCGCCGGCGGGCGGCACCTCACCATCGTCGTGTCGACGGGGAGCACCGATCTCCTCGGATCATTCGGACGCGTCTCCCTCGACAGCGACCAGGTTCTTCTGCTGGCCCCTGCAACCGACTACGAGATCCGGCAACCACGCGGCCAGCGGACCTGGGCGGCGTTCGTCCATGAACGGCTCGCGGTCGACCTGCTGCAGTGGCGGCATCAGACCGCCGGGGGCAGGCTGGATGTCTGGCAGCACCTCCGTACGCGAAACCCCCCGTACTGGCGCGGCATCGTCCATCCCTCCGATCACGCGTCGTTGCTCGAGGTCCTCATGCGCGCTGCGTCTTCCGGGTCAGCCACGATGTCGGTCTGGGACCAACTGGAGAGTGCCGCGAAGGTCGTACGCCGCGTCGATTCCTTCATCGCCCGCAGTTTCGACGCCGACAACTTCGTACGCGTCTCACGCGACGATCGCCCCGTACGACTGCGACGCGAGGTTGCCCGCGCGAAGGCCTTCATCGAAGCTCGGCATACCGAACCGATCTCGACGACAACGATCGCGGAGCATGCGGGCCTGTCATCGTCCGCACTGACACGTGCGTTCCAGAAGGAACTGGGCGTGACGCCGCCGGAGTATCTGCGGGCCGTGCGCGTGGCACGATTCGAACATCTGCTCGTCGAGTCCGACAAGAGCATTCGAGAGGTCGCTCGCCTTGCCGGACTCAGCTCGACCGGGCACCTGCGCGAACACATCAATCAGAAGTACGGGATGTCCCCCCGGGAGCTGCGCGCCCGGCTCCGGCAGCCGTCCTGAGCCGCGCCCACCGGTCCGCGCGTACGCCCGACATGCGAAAAGGCCCCCCGACCGTAGTCGAGGGGCCCTTTCGAGCAAGCAGGTGTTACTTCAGGATCTTCGTGACCGTGCCGGCGCCGACGGTGCGGCCACCCTCACGGATCGCGAAGCCGAGGCCATCCTCCAGGGCGATCGGCTGGATGAGCTCGACCGTCATGTCGGTGGTGTCACCGGGCATGACCATCTCGGTGCCCTCGGGCAGCGAGATGACGCCGGTGACGTCGGTGGTGCGGAAGTAGAACTGCGGGCGGTAGTTCGTGTAGAAGGGGTTGTGACGGCCACCCTCCTCCTTGGACAGGATGTACGCCGTGCCCTCGAAGTTGGTGTGGGGCGTAACCGAACCCGGCTTCACGATGACCTGGCCACGCTCGACGTCGTCACGCTTGGTGCCGCGCAGGAGCAGACCACAGTTCTCGCCGGCCCAGGCCTCGTCGAGCTGCTTGTGGAACATCTCGATACCGGTGACGATCGTCTTCTGCGTCGGGCGCAGACCCACGATCTCGACCTCGGAGTTGATCGCGAGGGTACCGCGCTCGGCGCGACCCGTCACAACCGTGCCACGGCCGGTGATGGTGAAGACATCCTCGACGGGCATGAGGAACGGCTTGTCCTTGTCGCGCACCGGGTCGGGGATCGACTCGTCGACGGCTTCCATGAGCTCGACGATCGCGTCGACCCACTTCTCGTCGCCCTCGAGAGCCTTCAGGCCCGAGACGCGGATGACGGGGGCGTTGTCGCCATCGAAGTCCTGGCTCGAGAGCAGCTCGCGAACCTCGAGCTCGACGAGCTCCAGGATTTCTTCGTCGTCGACCATGTCCGACTTGTTCAGCGCGACCATCAGGTACGGCACGCCGACCTGCTTGGCGAGCAGAACGTGCTCACGCGTCTGGGCCATCGGGCCGTCGGTCGCGGCGACCACGAGGATCGCGCCGTCCATCTGGGCGGCACCGGTGATCATGTTCTTGATGTAGTCGGCGTGACCGGGCGCATCGACGTGCGCGTAGTGACGCTTCGGGGTCTCGTACTCGACGTGCGAGATGTTGATCGTGATGCCGCGCTGACGCTCCTCGGGAGCGGAGTCGATCGACGCGAAGTCGCGCTGCACGTTGGTGGCCGACGGGTACTTGTCGGCGAGCACCTTCGAGATTGCCGCGGTGAGCGTGGTCTTGCCGTGGTCGACGTGACCGATCGTTCCGATGTTCACGTGCGGCTTGGTCCGCTCGAATTTGGCCTTAGCCACTGGGTCCTCCTAGGACATTCGTGTAGATCCTCCGGGCGCTGGATTGCGACCGGTTCTCTACGGGGATTGGTTCTCAGCTTAGTGGAGAGAGGTGAAGTGATTCTGTGTGAAGTTGTGGACCGGCCCCATCGACGGATTCAGGGCAGGCCCTGACGGCCGTGGGGCCGGAAATCGAGCTACTCGCCCTTGTTCTTCTGGACGATCTCGTCGGCCACCGCGCGGGGGACCTCGGCGTAGCTGTCGAACTCCATGGAGTAGACGGCACGACCCGAGGTCTTCGAGCGCAGGTCACCGATGTAGCCGAACATCTCGGACAGCGGGACGTTCGCCCGCACGACCTTGACGCCCGCGGCATCCTCCATCGACTGGATCTGACCGCGGCGGCTGTTGAGATCGCCGATGACGTCGCCCATGTACTCCTCGGGAGTACGCACCTCGACCGACATGATCGGCTCGAGGATGACGGGGTTCGCCTTGCGGACGGCCTCCTTGAAGCCCATCGAACCGGCGATCTTGAACGCCATTTCCGACGAGTCGACATCGTGCGAGGCACCGTCGAGCAGACTTGCCTTGACTCCCACCATGGGGTAACCGGCGAGCACACCGACGTTCATGGCGTCCTGGAAGCCCTGGTCGACCGGCGCGATGTACTCGCGCGGGATGCGTCCGCCCGAGACCTTGTTCACGAACTCGTACGTCGTCTCGGCCGTGACCTCGAGCGGTTCGATCGCGAACTGGATCTTTGCGAACTGACCCGAACCACCGGTCTGCTTCTTGTGCGTGTAGTCGTGACGCTCGACGGCCTTCTTGATCGTCTCGCGGTACGCGACCTGCGGCTTTCCGACGTTGGCCTCGACCTTGAACTCGCGCTTCATGCGGTCGACGAGGATGTCGAGGTGGAGCTCGCCCATGCCGCGGATGACCGTCTGGCCGGTGTCGGAGTTCTGCTCGACGCGGAACGTCGGGTCCTCTTCGGCCAGCTTCTGGATCGCGGTGCCCAGCTTCTCCTGGTCAGCCTTGGTCTTGGGCTCGATGGCAACCTCGATGACCGGTTCGGGGAACGTCATCGACTCGAGCACGACCTGGTGCTGCGAATCCGAGAGCGTGTCGCCCGTCGTCGTGTCCTTGAGACCGATGACCGCGTAGATGTGCCCGGCGGTGACAGCGTCGACCGGGTTCTCCTTGTTCGCGTACATCTGGAAGATCTTGCCGATGCGCTCTTTTTTGCTCTTGGTCGAGTTGACCACCTGGCTGCCCGAGTCGAGGTGACCCGAGTAGACGCGGATGTAGGTCAGACGACCGAAGAACGGGTGCGTGACGATCTTGAACGCGAGGGCCGTGAACGGCTCTTCGCGGTCGGCGTGACGCGCGATGACGATCTCTTCGTTCTTCGGGTCGTGCGCCTCGATGGCGGGGACGTCGAGAGGAGACGGGAGGTAGTCGATCACGGCGTCGAGCATCGGCTGCACGCCGCGGTTCTTGAACGCCGAACCGCAGAGCACGGGGTAGAGCTCCGAGTTGACCGTCATCTTGCGGATGGCAGCCTTGACCTCGGCGACGGAGAGCTCCTCGCCACCGAAGTACTTCTCGAGCAGCGTCTCGTCGGATTCGGCGACCGTCTCGAGCAGCATCTCGCGGTACTTCGCGACGACCTCGGCCATGTCGGCCGGGATCTCCTGGACGTCGTACTTGGCGCCCATGGTCACGTCACCCTTGGAGTCACCGGCCCACACCAGGGCACGCATCTCGACGAGGTCGACGACGCCGAGGAAGTCGTTCTCTGCACCGATGGGCAGCTGGATGACGAGCGGCTTGGCCTTCAGCTTGTTGATGATCGTGTCGACCGTGAAGTAGAAGTCGGCGCCCAGCTTGTCCATCTTGTTGACGAAGCAGATGCGCGGGACGTCGTACTTGTCGGCCTGACGCCACACGGTCTCGGACTGGGGCTCGACGCCCTCCTTGCCATCGAAGACGGCAACGGCGCCATCGAGGACGCGGAGCGAACGCTCGACCTCGACCGTGAAGTCGACGTGGCCGGGGGTGTCGATGATGTTGATCTGGTTGTTGTTCCAGAAGCACGTGACGGCGGCAGAGGTGATCGTGATGCCACGCTCCTGCTCCTGCTCCATCCAGTCGGTCGTGGACGCACCATCGTGCGTCTCACCGATCTTGTGGTTGGTTCCCGTGTAGTACAGGATGCGCTCGGTCGTCGTCGTCTTGCCGGCATCAATGTGGGCCATGATGCCGATGTTGCGGACCTTCGTGAGGTCGGTGAGCACGTCTTGTGCCACGGGGATGTCCTTACTTCTCGACTCGGTCGGTCGGGCTTCTTGTCGCTCGGCCGAGCGACCAGGTACAGGGCCGGGGCCCGGCGACGGGCTCGGGGATCGCGGCTTTCGCCCCGGTCCCCGAGCCTGTCGAGGGGTTTACCAGCGGTAGTGCGCGAAAGCGCGGTTCGACTCGGCCATCTTGTGGGTGTCTTCGCGGCGCTTGACCGCGGCACCCAGGCCGTTCGAGGCGTCCAGGATCTCGTTCTGCAGACGCTCGGTCATCGTCTTCTCACGACGACCCTTCGCGTAGCTGACGAGCCAGCGCAGCGCCAGCGTGTTGGCGCGGTGCGGCTTGACCTCGACCGGCACCTGGTAGGTCGAGCCACCGACGCGGCGGCTGCGGACCTCGAGGGTCGGGCGAACGTTGTCGAGCGCCTTCTTGAGCGTCGCGACGGCGTCCTGGCTGTTCTTCGACTCGACACCGGCGAGGGCGTTGTAGACGATCGATTCAGCGAGGGACTTCTTGCCGTCGACGAGGATCTTGTTCACGAGCTGCGTGACGATCGGAGCGCCGTATACCGGGTCGTTGACGACGGGGCGCTTCGGGGCGGGGCCTTTACGAGGCATGGTGCTTAACCCTTCTTCGCGCCGTAGCGGCTACGAGCCTGCTTACGGTTCTTGACGGCCTGCGTGTCGAGAGCGCCACGCACGATCTTGTAACGCACACCGGGGAGGTCCTTCACACGACCGCCGCGCACGAGCACCATCGAGTGCTCCTGGAGGTTGTGGCCCTCGCCGGGGATGTACGCCGTGACCTCGGTCCCGTTCGACAGCTTCACACGGGCGACCTTGCGCATCGCCGAGTTGGGCTTCTTGGGGGTGGTCGTGTACACGCGCGTGCAGACGCCGCGCTGCTGCGGGTTCGCCTTCAGGGCGGGAGCCTTGGTCTTTACGACCTTCGGGGTCCGTCCCTTGCGAACCAACTGCTGAATAGTTGGCACTTCTTCTCCTTGATGGTGCTGCACGGTGACAGCGAGCGTGTTCTCCGCCCGACGAAATCCGGAGATCGTGTCGGGTTCACGTCGACCCTCCGACGCGCCAGATGACTGTCACGTGTGGTGGGGGTATGCCGTGGGGGTGACCTGTTTGCAGGCCCGTCCCTGAGATGCGGCGTTCGCTGCCCGTATCGAACCCGTGGACACGGAGCGGAGAACCGCTTCGCACCCGAGGCACGTCACATGGCGCGCGCGAACGCACACCCGCCCATGATACGCCGGGGTTCGGTGTGGGGTCAAACGAACGACGTGCCTCAGTTTCTTTGAGCGCGTGGGGTGTGTTGGTGCCTCACATACTTTGAGCGCGAAGCTTGCCTGTGTGGAAGGCAAGATTGAGATGGCCGCGAGGCGACAGGTGACGAACAAACTCCGTGACGCGTACCGGAAAGCATCGAAGCACGACAAGGCCCGGATCCTTGACGAGGTGATGAGCACGACGGGGATGGGCCGATCAACGGCGCGGCGGATGCTGACGGGGCCGGTGCTGCCGGATCCGGCGAAGCAGGTCGATAGACGCCAGTTGCGGGCCAAGACGTATAGCGATGATTCGAGGCGGCTGCTGGAGCATGTGTGGGCGCTGATGGGCATGCCGTGCGGGAAGTACCTCGTGGTGATGCTGGAGCTGTGGATGCCGCTGCTGCACGCTGCCGGCGACCTCGACAAGCCATTCGTGACACCGCAGACGATCGTCGAGCTTCAGACAATGAGTCCGGCAACGATCGACCGGTATCTGAGCCCGGCACGTCGGGCGATGCAGTTGCGGGGGATCTCTACGACGATCCCGTCACCGCTGCTGCGCAACTCGATCGGGTTGTCGAAGGTCGGGGATGCCCCGGTCACGGCACCCGGGGTGATCGAGGCGGACACCGTCGCGCATTGCGGACCCACGTTCGTCGGCGAGTTCGCACGCACGTTGACGATGACCGACATCGCCACCGGGTGGACCGAGAACGCCTCGATCCGCAACAACGCGGCCAAGTGGATCGTCGGCGCTGTCGGCGATCTGCAGAACATGTTCCCATTCGAGCTGCGCGTGTTCGACTCGGACAACGGATCGGAGTTCATCAACCATGATGTCGCGGACTGGCTCCAAGCCCGTGACATCGCCCAGACCCGGTCCCGCCCTTACAAGAAAAACGACCAAGCGACCGTCGAGTCGAAGAACAACCACGTCGTCCGCAAACACGCGTTCCATTGGCGCTACGACACCCCGGACGAGCTCGCGCTGCTGAACGAGCTCTGGCGGCTCGTCTCACTACGGTTGAATTTCTTCACCCCGACGAAGAAGCCCACCGCATACGCCACCGCGGCCAGCGGGCGCCGCACACGCCTCTACGACGCACCGAAGACACCCTGGCAGCGAGTGCGCGATTCTGGGGTCCTCACCGCCGAGCAAGCCGACGTCGTTCAGGCCCGGATCACCGGGATCAACCCCGCCGATCTGACCCGCCGGATCAACCAGATCCAGCTCCAACTCATCGAGCTATCACAAGCCAAAACCGAAGCCATGACCACCAGCCGACACCTCGACATGACATCCTTAGAAACGTCGATCCGTCGACTCCAAACAACCAAATGAACCGCAAGCCTCGCGCTCACCATACGTGAGGCACCGCATCACCCTTCGCGCTCACTTCTAGATGAGGCACCTCGACGAAGACGATGGCCCTCACACGCCGGCAGCGAACACGAGGGCTACCAGGGCGGCGAGCAACACGACCACGAGCGCGACGATCGTCATGACGAGGGCGGCGAGGCGGCGACGCGCTCGCGCGCGCAGGGAGCGGCGGATGCCCGAGGCATCCGGAATCGCCTCGTGCAGGGTTCGCTCGCCTGCGGCGGCGCGCTCACTCGTGGCGGCGCGGTCATCCCGGACGGCCGCGCTCTGCCCCTTGCGCGAGCCGCGTACGGGCGCCGCGACACGGCTGGGGTAGGCCGCGCCCGCAATGGCCGCCGGACTGACCGCGCTCGCTAGCGCCGGGTCGCTCCGGCGGTGCGGACCCCGGTGGACGATGACGGTGTCGTCCGCGTGATCCGTGTCGGCGAGCGCCACCGGATCGGGCGGTGCCGGCACGCGGGAAAGACGCACGGTCGTGTCGCCCCCGGGCACCTCTTCGCCGACGTCGCCCCGCGAACCCGGCCCGCCCAGCGGGTTCGGCTCGGGGGTATCGGTCACTCGCCCTCCCGGCGCAGGCCGAACTCAGCGTCGCCGAGCAGGAACCGCGGGGTCAGGCGCTCGGGCAAGCCCGCCGCGGCGTCCTTCTCTGCGCCGTCCTGACCGATCAGGATCACGCCGTTGGTCGAATCGAGGTCTACGATCATCCATCCGTCGGGCGTCAGCTCCATGCGCGCGTGCGTCTTCGAGACCGTCCGCGTCTCGTCCTGGATGGCGATGAGCTGCACATCGCCGTCTTCGGGCTCACGGTGCGGTCGACGGCCGATGATGACGACATCCGCCGTCAGCGGGATCGGCGCGCCGAGGGCCGGCACGAGGGTCCAGACCGTCCGACGACGCGCCACGACGATCGTCTCGTCGAACGATTCGTCGGGCTCGTCGTTCCGGGGGATCTCCGGGCGTTTGTGCTGCGCGGACACCGACGTGCGCGCCGAACGAGGCGCACCGGATGTCGGGGCCCCCTGGACCGCGGAGACCTCCGCCGAGGACTCGTAGGTCAACTCGGTCGACCCGAGGAACGGTTGGAAGGAAGCCGAACGGACGGCGCCCGATGCGGCGGGAGCCCAGGGTTCGTTCGACGCCCGCGCTGAGACGGGGGGCTCGGCTTGCGGCCGCGACCCCTCGGTGTCGTCGATATCTTCGGGAGAGAACGAGGGCCGCGATTCCGGCGCTCCGTGAGGCCCGGAAGTCCCGTGCAAGAACCCTCGGACCGGCACATCGGTGGCCGCCGTGTCCGTCCGTCCCGCGAAGGCGGCTGGGGTCGTCTGCATCGTGGATCGGAAGGTGGGGACCGGGGGCAGCGGCGCCGACCCTCGTGCGATTTCGACGGGCATCAGGGGCGCTCCACCGCGTCCGACCGGAACCGGGACGACCGAGGGATACCCATCGATCGTCGGCGGCGCGGGCCGCGGCGGCACATCGGGACCGCCCGCCGGTCCGTGGGCTCCGAACACCGAGGCGAGCGCTGCGCCACCCGCGGGAGCGGCCGGGGGCGCGGGAGTCGGTGCTTCCGGGGCCTGCCAACCGTCGTCCGCGCTGGAGCGACGTCGCGTCGGGGATGCGACAGCGTTTCCGGACAGCCACCGCGCAGATCCCCAGCCGATGATGCTCGCCCACACCGGGAACAGGAGCGCGCCGAGCACCGTCATGCCCGTCCCCAGCCCGAACGACCGGTTGATGCGCTGCAGGGCGATCACCGCCACGACGAAGAACGCGCAGGTGCCGAGCACGGGCACCACCAGGAGCAGCACGAGCCATCCGGAGAGGCCGCCGAGGCGAAGGAGGACGACGGTGTTGAGAATCGGTACCCACGCCTGCCAGGACGCCTCGCCCGCCTTGCGGAAGACGGCGGAGAGACTGAGAGCCACCCAGATATAGAGAACGAGCGCGACGACCAGCGAGGTCGTGATGAGTTCGGTGGTGTTCATGATGGGCGCGAGCCGCCGTCGCGGCGCCGCGTTCTCCTCTCCTGACGACGTGGAGCGCCCGAGGGGGCGCTCTTCGGCGAGATCTCCCGGGTGAACGATCTCAACGATACGGCTGCGATGACGGAACGCCATACGCTCTCTCGAGCCGAGAAAAGGCGACGCTCTTCCTCGACGATGCGCCAGAACTCGTCCGACTCCGCCGGCGTGACGGCATCCATCGCGAAAACGGCACGATCCGCGCGATCCGCCAGCAGAAGAGCACGGGGTGTGGCGTACTCCGCCGCCGTCTCCTCCCGCGTCTGCGTGCGGGGGGCGACACGCCCGTGGTCGACGGCCGCATCGACGTATTCCTCCCAGCCCGCGACGACGCGAGCCGTCGGGTCATCCCCGCGGCGGCGGCTTCGGCGCCGGAGCGCCTTTGCCGCGACGACGACAGCGAACGGGCCGAGAAGAAGCGCGGCGAGCACCAGGACGATGCCGGAGATGCGCAGCACCCCCCACAGCCCGGTGAGGTCTGCGGGGGCGTCGTCGTCGCGGACATCGCTCGCGGGCGCGTCCTGCTGCACGGGATCCGGAGGAACGACCTCCTCGGCATTCTCGGGACGCACTTCGGTCTCGTTCTGCGGGTCTCGCTGCAGGGTCAGATCGGTCTGCGGGGCAACCGTGCTCTGCGGCGTGACGTCGATCGCGACCCAGTCACCCGCATCCGACTGCACCTCGGTCCAGGCGACGATGTCGCCCCCGCGACACGCACCGGCGTCGCAGGTGCGCAGCCCGTCGTCCGACGCCAACCGCGCCCCGACCACGACGCGCGCGGGAAATCCGAGTTCTCGAGCGATGAGCGCCACGGCCACCGAGAACTGCTCGTCGTCGCCAACGGCCGCGACGAGCGGCAGGTCGGCGTCGCCCACCTCCGCTTCACGGTCGAGCAGGGCGCGGAACAGGGCGTCGATCCGAGCGAGCGAATGCCCCGATGCGCTCGACTCGAACGCGTACCCCGGGATCTCCGTCAACCACGTCGGCGGCGACTCGGGATCGACCGATACGGCGTGCGAAAGGTAGCCCCTCTCGCGGAGCAGCTCGACGAGACCCGCGAGGGCCGCGCCGCCGCTTCCCTCGACATGCTCGGCAACCCAGCGCTGCAGGGACTCGGGTGGCTCGACCGCGCCGGCCGGTGTCCCAGGAGCGCCGATGAGACCCAGATCGACCGTCTGCGGTGCCACGGCGGTGACCGCGTAGACGTCGCCCGCCCGCACACCACCCTCGGAGACCTGAACCCCTCCCCAGGCTTCGCTGCTGTAGTAGAACGAATCGGCGAGCGCACTGGAGCGCGTGCCCCCGAAGTCGATCGACTGCACCCGTCCGAGCGTCGGCAACCAGATACCCGTGAGCTGCCCGATGCGGATGTCCGCGGTCACCGGTATGCCCTCGCCCGCGTCGAGCCGGGCCGGCACCCGCAGATAACGACCGGCGTCGACCGCGCCGCGTGGGTCGACGGCGCGAAACGTCTCGCCGTCGTAGTACGAGAGCGTCGCGAGCCGCACCCTCGTCGCGTGGCTTCCGCCATCATCCGCGGACACACCGTCGCCCGCGTCCACACGGAACAGGACCGCATCGGTCCGGGGCGCGGTGAAGTTCGTGCGGTACTCCGTGAGCGGGCTGATCGCGCTCGTCAGGGCGGTCTCGGGACCGACGCCCGAACGCAGGACCGTGCGCTCGGCACCCTGAGCGACAGCCGGCACGATGGCGGCCGCGGCGACGACGGATACCGCGATCATGGCGGCACCGAGAGCCATCCGGCGAGCATCGGATGCTCCGCGCGAACGCGACAGTCGCACTCCGCTCGCGGAGGCGGCGCGGCGAAGCGCACGTGAGCGCTCGGCGTATGTCTGCCACGAGAGCCAGACGAGGCTCGCGACCAGGCTGAGCGCCCCGATCAGCGTTTCGACCGGCGCGGCGAGTGTGATGGGCCCGATCTCGAGCGGCGCACTCACGCTCGTCCGGCCGAAGAGAAGCCCGAAGGCCACCATCCCCAACCCCACGAGCACCGCCAGCGCCGAGGTCGGCGGACGCCGCCACGCGAGGAGCAGGGCGGCGGTGATTCCGAAGAGGAAGACGATCAGGGCGGGAACGAGCAGGTTCCGATACGCGCCGGCGGGAAGTTGGACCGTGAGCAGGTCCTTCCACGCCGTGATGCTCCCGAACAGCACCTCGCCGAGCCCCGTGACGGCCTCGGGGAGGGAGGTCATCCGCGACGGCACGGCGACCGGGACGCCGAGCACCATCAGGCTGCCGAAAGCCACGAGCCCCGTGAGCCATCCGGGCCAGCGGAGCGCGCGCGCCGTGGTCGCGATCGCCGCACCGACCACGGCGGCAGCCAGCACGAGAATCAGGAAGGCCGGAGAGCGATAGATCGGCCACGCGGCGACGGCCGCCAGCACCGTGATGGTGGCGACGTACAGGCTGCCCGCGGCGATACGCGCACCGGATCGCGTTCCCCTCCCCCGCCGCAGCGGCCGACCCACGTGTGCCGTCATGCGCCGGCTCCGCGCAGCATCAGGCTCGCAAGATCGTCGAGCACGCCGATGGTGAGGATCGTGAAACCGCCCACGCCCTGCATCCGCGGGTGCGCGCGCTCGTCACACACCACGGCGATCACCGCGGTGTCGGCGGGAAAGGCCAGGGCCGCGCGACGCAGCGTCGACGTCGTGACGCGTGACCCGCAGACGACGATGGCGATCGACAGGTCGTTCTTGGCCTCCGCCGTCAGCCGGCAGATACCCTCGAGCGGCATCGTGTTCTCGAGGGCTTCGACGGTGCAGAATCCGTCGAGCAGGGCGCGCGGCGACGCCGCCGAGATGTCCCGGATGGCCCGCAAGCGGCCACGCACGACGCGCGGGATCTCCGCCCCCGTCACGACGTCCAGGTCGCGTCCGTCGCGCACCGCCTGCACACCCAGCGAAGCGGCGGCACTGACAGCGAGCTCGAACTCGTCGGCGTCGGTGAACTCCTTCTCCGAGAGGCCGAGCACCACCGCCATCCGGGATCGACGCGACTCTTCGAATTGCCGCACCATGAGCTGACCGGTCTTGGCCGTGGACTTCCAGTGGATCTGCCGGCGCGCATCTCCCGGCGCGTACTCGCGGATCGCATGGAACGACATGTCCGCGTCGACGAGGCGGCGGGTCGGCTGTCCCTCGAGGTCGCGCACGAGACCCGCGCTCGTGGACGGCACCGCGACGGTTCGGGGATGCACATACACGCGACGGACGTCGTCCCAGGCGCGTTCGCGGCGGAGGAGCCCGACGGGGTCCGTGCGGACGGCGGTGGGCGGCCCGACCGTGATGATCCCCCGACGCAGGGCCGGGATCGTCAACGGCTGAGCGACGAAGTGCCCGGCGCGCATGAGGGGTACGCCCAGCTCCACCAGCCCGTCGCCGACGGGCAGATCGAGGCGGCCCGGCAGTGCCGTCGAGCGACCGCGATTTCGGATGACGATCTCGCCCGTCAGTTCGCCGCCCACGACGACCCGCTCGTGGGCGAGGCGCACCACGACGTCGTAGGCGCGTGCGCCGAACAGGAAGGGCACGCAGAGCGCGAGCATCACGAGGGATGCGAAGCCGGCGACCAGCCACTCGACCCACCCGAAAGCGGCGCCGAAACCGAGCCCGAGTGTGGCCGACGCCAGCACGAGCCAGCCCGCGGGCATGACCGAGCCGCCCGCGCGGTCCGCGACGGCACGGGCACCGGCCCCGACCGCGCGCGCCGCCGTCACGATCCACACGCCGGCGCGCGCGCCGCGCTCACCCCGCGCGGTCGTCGTGACTCGTGTGCGCGCCGATGGCCCGGACGACGCCGACGTCCGGGTGGCAGGTGCCTCGTCGCTTACGGTCATCCGGGCTCACGCTGGGTCGGCGGGGGGACGTCGAGCAGCACCTGCCCGATCACGGATTCGGGGCTGACCCCGTCGAACTCGGCCTCGGGGTGCAGGATCAGGCGGTGCGAGAGCACCGCGACCGCGAGCGACTTGACATCGTCGGGTGTGACGTAGGTGCGCCCCCGAGACGCCGCCCGTGTCTTGCTGACATGCGTCAGACCGAGTGCGCCGCGAATGCTGACGCCCAGGCGAACCTGGTCAGCCGAGCGGGTCGCATCGACGAGGCGCGCGATGTAGTCGAGCACCAGCGCGTCGATGTACACCTCTTTCGCGATGTCGGACATCCCGATGAGTGCCTGCGGCGCGACGATCGCCGTCAGCTCGGAGGTCGGGACGGCGGCGCCGCTCAGGATGCGGACGGTCGAGGCGTGGTCAGGGTAGCCGAGCGACGTCTTCAGCAGGAACCGGTCGAGCTGTGCCTCGGGGAGGCGGTACGTGCCGGCCTGCTCGACGGGGTTCTGCGTCGCGATCACGAGGAAGGGATCGCCGACCGGACGGCTGATCCCATCGATCGTGACGCTGCCCTCTTCCATCACCTCGAGCAGGGCGGACTGAGTCTTGGGGCTCGCGCGGTTGATCTCGTCGGCCAGCACGATGTTCGCGAACACGGGGCCGGCGTGAAACTCGAAGGCGCCCGTCTTCTGGTCGTAGACGGTGATGCCCGTGATGTCGCCCGGCAACAGATCCGGGGTGAACTGGATGCGGGTGTTGGTGCCCTGCACCGACTGACCGAGCGCCCGCGCGAGCGATGTCTTGCCCGTGCCCGGAACATCCTCCAGCAGAACGTGGCCGTCGCTGATCATCGCGGTGAGCACGAGCTCGACGACGTGGCGCTTGCCGAGCACCGCCCGCTCGACGTTGTCGGCGAGCTGCGAGAAGGTCTGCGCGAACCATGTCGCCTGGTCCGGGGTCACGGTCATGAGATCAGACTCTTTCTTCGGGATCGGGTGTCGAGGATCATGCCGCGGGCTCCGCAGCTCCGGAATCGACGGGCGGGGGGTCAGCGGGTGTCTCGGGAACCGGGACGGGATTGTTCGGGGTGCAGGCGCCGCCGAAGGTGCCCGAGGCGGGGGCGAGGCCCCAGCCCTGCCCGTCCCAGGAAGCCGTGACTCCGATGTCCTCGACCGAGACAGCGCCCCGCGGGACGATTCCCGTCTCGGGATCGAACGGAAGCGGGACGCCATCCGCATCGCGGAATACAGCCGAGCCGTAGGCGAAGTCGATCTGGGCGAGAGAGCCGGTCGACGAGCCCGTCGGTGCGATCTGACTGCCCCCGACACAGGTGTCTGCCCCGACCTGCCACGCGGCCTGAACCTGGAAGGGCGCGCTGCCCGCGGCCGGGATGACGGCAGCCCACTCGCTCGATGTGCCCCACTGCGTGTGCGTGTAGCGCACGCGGATCCCGGGGTCGGCGTCGAAGACCGGGTTCGGCGGGGCGCCCTCGAACTGCGGGACATTGAGGGTCGGTGCATCCTCGGTCGACGTCGGCAGATCCCGGATGACCCACCGGGCGCCGTCTGTCTCGACATCCGGCGTCGGCGACACCTCGAAGGTGTAGCCCTGCGGCGGCGCGGTGCTCTGCACCGCGCGCACCGACTGTTGCACGGACGCCGATCCGAAGGTTTCGCCCGCGAAGCGTGACACGGCGCACGCGGTGAAGGCGTACTCCAACCCATCCGGCACGGTGAAGACGGCCGACCCGTCCGCGCTGGTCGGCGAGCACGTCTGGTCGGCGCGCGAAACGCCCAGTCGCAGCGTCGAGCCATCGCCACCGGACGCGGCGGCGGCCTGCGCGCTGATCGTCGAGGTGCCGTCGCCATTGGCTGTCGACGTCAGCGACAGCGAGATGCCGGTCGGCGCTCCGATGCCGTTCGCCTGGATCGCGACAGCCGCGCCCGACGCGGTGCCGGTGAGCCCGGGCGGCAGGGGGAAGAGGGACTGCGGAGTGATGACGACGGTCGTCGACGTGTTCGAGCCCACTCGGAAGGACGGCACCGTGAGTGTGTCACGACCGCTCGGCAGGTCGACCACCACGGTCTCGCCGCCAGCGCCGGCGATCTGCACGGAGCCGGTCTTCGCCTGATCGATCCCCTCGATCGTGAGGCTGATGAGCCCGCCCTCTCCCCCGGTGGCGACCGGGGCCCAGGTGACCGACCGCGGGGCCGCGGGCGTGTCGTACGCCCACGCGACCGTGCTGACGCTCGTCCGAGACTCGCCGATCGCGTTGACGGCGACGACCTCGTACGTTCGTTCAGCGCCATTCGGTGCGGCGATGCTCGGGCAGATCCCCTCGATCGAACAGGTAGCGACGACCGATCCAGACGCCGCCCCGGTTTCCGCTCCGGATGCCGAGGAACGCACGACGAACTCGCTCAGCGCGGGGTACGCCTGGTTCGCGGCGCCCGGGTCGACCCGCAGCGTCACCGCGCCGTCGGCGTAGGCGACCTGGCGGACGCTCGTCGGCGCCTGCGGATACCCCTGCAGATCGAGCAGCAGGGCACCGTCGCGCCCGCCGCCCGTGGTGCGTCCCTGCGCGTCGCGCAGAGTGAAGGATGCCGTGCACGTCGCGCCCGGGGCATCCTCGGTCCATTGGGCGAGCACGGTTGCGGCGGACGCGACCGAGAATGTCACGCCCACGCACGCGCCCGTCGCCGCGACGCCGACGACCTCGAGCGGCGTGCCCGGCAGCGGGTTGACCTCGCCGGCCGCCCCGACCACGGGGATCACACACGAGGATCCGCCGGCTTGGGAACACTGCTGGGCGAGCGTTCCCCCGACGGGCAGCGCCGAGGGCACCGGGCCGACGCGCAGCAGCAAACGCACTGGGTCGACTCCCGTGTGGCTCGTGATCGACACGGTGATCGCTTCCTGCGTACCGGGCACGGCACGGTCGGCGCCCGTTATCGTCAGCCGTCCGTCTTCCGCCTCGATCACGAACGACGACCCGGTGTACTCGACGGCGTAGGCGATCCGGTCCCACTCGGCGCGCCCTTGCCAGCTCGTGAGCGTCCGCAGATCGAAGTCGGCGCTGGATCCGGGGGCGATCGTCAACGCGCCGCCGCGCAGCTGAGGCTGGGGCGCGACCGCGAGCACGCGGATCGGGATGGCGATGACGCTCCACTCCTGCGTGCCCGCCAACCGCACCGGCACGTAACAGGCATCCGCCCACGGCGCGGCCAAACCCGCCTCGTAGCGGACCGTCGTGCCCGAGACCAGTTCGCAGGTTCCCTGCGGCCGCGCACCCGAAGCCGCGACATCGGGCGACACCTGCAGCCTCGTGCCATCCGGGACGGGAACGAGTGCGGCAACGTCGATGTTCTTCGAGCGCCCCTCGGTCACTTCCTGCGCGCCCGCTCCGCCGCGCAGGGCGAGCTTGACATCGCGCTCGCCGGGGATGCGGAGGAATCCGTAGGTGGTGACCGGACCGGATGCGCCCTCACCGCTGAGTTCGAAGGCGACGATTCGACTCGACAGCGGGAGGGGTCCCGAGATCGTCGTGCCGTCGACCTCGAGATCGGTCGGCGCTCCCCAGAGGGAGAGGGTCAGCTCCGAGATCTCGCCGCCCGTCCAACGCACCTTGCCCGAGACCACGTCGACGCCCCCCACAAGATCGTCCCGGGTCTCGGCGGTCAGCACGGTGTCGGCGACGACGGGGTAGTCGGGCACCGCCTCGCGGACGATCCGGACCACCACCAGACCGCTCGCGGTGTTGCCGGAGTCGCTCTCGACGTCGTACAAGAACGACATCGTCCCCGGCTCGGAGCTTGCCGTCACGGCGATCGTGGCCTCGTCTACCGTGCTGACGAGACTCTCGAGGCGCTCATACTCTTCGCTCGGCGAACCGTCCTCGAGGGTGGGCGGCAGGTCGGGTTGGACGCCCGTCACGCGGAGCGTGCCGCCGGTCGGGTCGATGTCGTTGGCGAGCGGACTCACCTCGATGACGTTCTGCGTTCCCGCCTGCACCTGGACGTAGTCGGTGAACGTCACGGGACTGGGGTTCGACTGGCCGTCGAGAACGCCGACGCGGACGGTGCCGATGCCCGTCGCGCCCGAGGCATCCACCACGCGGTACTGGAACGAGACCTGTCCCCGAAAACCGGCAACGCTGGAGTAGACGATGGATGTGCCATCCGCCGAAACGGATGCGGCCCCGGAATCCGGCTGGGTGAGCACCGCGTCCAGGGCGACCGCGTCGCCGTCGGGGTCGACGCCGAAGGAGTCGAACGGGACGGTCGTGGTCTGACCGCTCAGCACACGACCCTCGAGGGTCTCGGGGAGCGGATCGCGGTTGGCATCGTCGGACTGGACGGTTATGCGCACCTCGGCCGTGTCGGTCAGGGCGGGCGCGCCCGTCGCGTACACGCCGTACTGCACGACGTACTCGCCGGGTGTTTCGGGGGCGAGATAGCGCAGCACTCCACCCGAGGCGAAGGCGAGACCCTCGGAGGTCGAGGACACGACCGCGGCCGGGTTGAGCGTCAGACCCGACCCCGACGGGGCGACATCGTTCGTGAGCACCGGGATGTCGACCTGCGCGCCCTGTCTGACGACGACGGAGTCGCCGACGGCGATGGGCGCCAGCTCGGGCGCAGGAGGCAACAGATAGATCGTCGCCTCGCCGACGACGCGAGCCCCGGCATCCGCCGTTCCATCGCTCACGACGTACGAGACGGTGCCGAGCCGGCCGGGATCGCCCGTGGCGGTCGTTCCCGAGACCCGCATCGAGTTCTGCCCGACGATGTCGACGCTGAGCGATGCTCCCGCGGCGATGCGGGGAACCGCGTCGCTCAGCAGCAGCACCCGACGGGTCGGATTCGAGACCGCCGCGAAGACATCGACGGTCGCGTCCTCGCGCGGGTGCACGAACGCGACGACGGGTGCCGTCGCGAGCTGCGCGGCCGCGTCGTCGGCGAGCAGGGTGATGCGGGCCGTGCCCGTGACCTCGCTCGTGCCGTCGCCGACCGAGAAGCTCACCCGGTAGGTGCCGGGCTGCTCGGCCGTGATATCGAACGCGGTGCCGCCGGGGGTCGCGACGACGCTGGCGGGGGCGTCGTCGAGCACGCGCACCGCCGTGAGCGTCAGCTCCCCCGCCGTTCCGGTGACGTGCGGGGAGACATCGACCGTGAGACCCGCACCCACCGTGTCGACGACGGCGAAGGACTGGACCTGCAGGCGCGGCTGCGTCGAGACGCGGACCGACAAAGGCTTCGTCGCGACCGCCCCACGGGTATCGGCGACGGTGACCTGGAGCTCGATGAGTTGCGCCGCGCCCGACCCGTCGTCCGCGTGCTGGTAGACGACCTCGCCGGAGGGGGAAGCCGTCACCACACCCACCCCGGAGGGATTCTCGACCGAGAGCAAGAGCAGCGGATCGCCGTCGGGATCGACCCAACCGGTCAGCACCGGAACCGACACCGTGCCGCCCGTCGCGACCTCGGGCGTCGGCCACTCGGCCAGGCATCCGACGCTCCCACACCACTCCGGTGCGGCGTTCGCCGCGTCCGGTTCGACGGTGACCGCAACCGTCGTCGGCTCGGATCGGAGACCGTCGACGGCCGTACCGTCGGTGACGCGGTACGTGAACGATCCCGAGCCGCGCGCGCCGTCGGCGACCCGGACGGCGAGCCGCTGACCGCTGTCGATGATCGTGACCTCGCCAAGCCCTGGGTCAAGCCCGGTGACTGACACGGGATCGATGCTCAGCACGTCTTCGTTGGGATCGTGATCGTTCAACAGCACCGGCAGCACGACGAGCGCTCCCGCTCGCACGCCGAAGGCGTCCGGCTCGGCGACCGGGGGCTTCGGATCGAGGACGACCGGGGCTTCCTCCTGGGCATCTTCGATCGTCGGATCGACACGATCATCGAGCGACCAGTCCTGGCTCGTCGCCACCAGTTGGCCGTCGGGGAGAGTCCACACCCATCCGGAACGCGTCTCGTTCAACGCGACGACTCCCTCGCCGAGAAGGAAGGACGGTCGACGCTGGTCGTCCAATTCGAGGCCGGCGTAGTCGAGCACGGACTCCCCCGCGCTCGAGTTCCACAAGACGCCCCCGCCCGAGGGAGCCAACCAGGCCGCGTAGGTCGTGCCGTCGACCGTCACGGGTCGGGCGGGAGTGCCGAGCACCTCCTGCCCGGTGCCGAGCTCGCGGATCGCCGGCGCGCCGTTCACCTCCAGCCGCACCAAACGCGTCTCGTCCGCGAGGTACACCGCGTCGGCGGAGGTCGAGGGCCGGCTGATCACCCGACCGCTGAGGGTGTCGGTCTCGATCGGCTCGGCCGCATCCTTCCGCCACGCGACCCCCGTGTCGAGGTCGACGACGAACCACACCCCCGACGCCGCCGAGATCACCGGGGCGGTCGCATCGATCACGGCATCATCGACCCCACGAACCGAGCGGGTTCCGATGTCGTACCGCAGCACGGCGCCGCCCTGCTCCGAGTAGCTGTACAGGATGCCGGCATCATCGACCGCGATCGCGTCGGCCGCGTACTGCGGCCCCTCTTCGGACCCGTCGCCCGAGCCGTCGTCCGGATCCACCTGCGTCGGCGCGCTGTCGCTCAGGCGACCGACCCACACCGCGCCCGTGTCGGTGAGGTACGCCACGAAGTCGCCTGCGACGGAGACATCCGTCGTCCCCTCGGGAGTTGACGGCGAGTCCCGCAGAGCCTCATCGTCGAGGTCGATGGGAAGGGCCTCGTCGACCGGGGTCACCTTGCCATAACTCTCGGAGAAGAGGTACGGCCCCGAGCTGCCGCCCTGCGCGACGAACGTCGGATTCGCGACGGTCCGCACCGTGTCGAGCTCGCCGATCGCCGTGTTGACGCGCGCATACCGACGACCATCGCCCGTCTGCAGCGCCCAGACGGACGTGTCGACCGATGGGGTCTCGCGCGCATCGAGTCCGGGCCAGACGATGCCGATCCCGATGACGGTCGCGAGAGCGGCGATCGCGGCGAGGCCCGAGATCAGCCTGCGCCGACGCGGCATCAGAAGCCCCCCGCCCCGAACAGTGCGCCGAGCGCACCCGCGATGACCGCAACCGCCACGACGACCGCCGCTCCCGCTATCCAGGGCCACTTGCGCGCCGGTGCCGCGGAGCTCGAAATATCGGTGTCCTCGTCACGCGCGAGGGCGGCGACGCCACGTCGGGACGGTGCCTTGCGGGTCGTGTCCTGGGGCACCCAGGGCCGCGCAGGACCGCGCAAACCGGCATCAGCGAAGTCGACGGATGCCGTGGGCGCCGCCCACTCGTCGACGGCGACCTCGAGCGGGGTCTGGTCGAGACCCAGCTCGGCCTGAACCGCACGCAGCGCCTCGCCGAACGGAAGCGCGCCCGCGTACCGCCGATCGGGATCGCGGTTCATCGCGGTGGCGAGCACCTCTTGCAGGGATCCGGGAACGTCGGCGCGGGTCAGCGGCGGGTAGTTCGCGTGCACGATGCGGCGTCGCAGGTGCTCACGCGTGTTCTGGCCCTTCTCGCGCCGCTCGAACGGGCTGTGCCCGGCGAGCAGCGAGTAGACCGTCGCGCCCAGCCCCCACACCTCGCTCGCGATCGTGCCCGACGTCTTCTCGGTGATCACCTCGGGCGCGCTCCAGGGCACACTCATCGCCAACATCTCGTCGGCCTGGCTGCGGGCGAGCGACGACGAGATGCCGAAGTCGGCCAAGACGGGTGCCCCGAAGCTCGTCACGAGGATATTGCTCGGCTTGATGTCGCGGTGCACGAGTCCCGCGCGGTGCGCGGACTCCAGTGCGCTCGCCATCTTGACGCCGATCGCGAGAGCCTCGGCGACCGGGATCCGCTCGACGCGGTAGCGCTGCGAGAGCGAACCCGGGCAATACTCCATCACGATGTACGGACGACCCTCGGCCGAGACGCCCGCCTGGTACACCGTCACGATCGACGGATGCGCGGACAGGTGCGCCAAGACATCCGCTTCCGAATTGAACATGCGCAGCAGGTCGGCGTCGCGCACGTCGCTCGGCAGGACCTTCACGGCGACATGACGACGCGGCATGTCCTGCTCGTACAGAAACACATCGGCGAAACCGCCGGAACCGAGCGGCCGCACGTAGGTCAGACCGGGCAGGATGGGAGGCGCGGACGGCAGCCTTTTGGCCACGTGCTGTCCCCCAGACTGCATACCCCGGCGGCACTCCTGAAAAGGATGCGTGCGCCGATGCCCTCAACCACCTGAGACGCTCACTGCCCCCGCACGGAGAACGCCGCCCTTGCGACCGCGAGGGGTGCACACATGCTAACAAAGTGCGGCCGCTGACTGGCCCGCCGATCCACATCCTCTGACGGCCACGGGGCGGAGGACCTACGCGTCTGGTCCCGGGGTCGGAAACGGCGGCATTCCGGGGTCGAATGGCGCATCCAGCGACTGCGACAGCTCGGCCAGCAGGGCATCGACCTGCGGCTCGACGTAGCGGGTGACGGCGGCCTGGATCCGCAGTCGATGGTGGAGCAGGATGGCGCAGACCTCGCGGCCGATCAGGTTGGCGTAATCATCGGCCAGCCCGACCTCTTGGCGCAGGGCGGCTTTCGCCGCGTCGGTCAGCGCGGGCAGGGCGGGAACCTCGGCGTCGACCTCTTGCGCCAACCCCGAGATCGTGAAGAGGAACGGTGCACCCGCGACGGGATCCGGATCCATCGGCAGACCTTCGTACTCGGGTTCGAGTCCTTCCGCCGGCCGGTAGCTGCGCGCCCGATTACGGGCGGCCTGCTGATCGAGTTCGGCCTGCAGCATCGGCAGGTTGAGCGACGTATAGACGGCCACGGCCTGGTCGACGATCGCCTTGATCCGGGTGGACAGTCCGTGCTGCACCGCGTGCGGAACGTCCGAGCCGAGCCCCGCCGCCGACAGCACAGGAGATCCGAAACAGCGTCGACAGGGAGCGACCCTGCCGCGGTGGGTGGAGGGCTCCCAGCGCGGGAGCCAGCGCAGCCAGGCATCGACCGCCCCGCTGACCTGCGTCTCCAAAGACCGCTCCACGGGACCAACGGTAGTACCGGGATGCCGCGACAGCACAGACATCCGCGCACCGGCGTGCTCGTGGCGCCCCGTCCGCCACGCCCATCCAGCACCGCTCCCCTGGCACAAAATGCGCTCTGCGGTCACTCTCAGGCTCGATTTCTGCCAGGCGAGCGGGTCAGTCCTCGTCGCGCTCCCAGGGCCAGCGGGCGCCGCCCGGGCCCGCGCGCACGATCGCGAGGGCGGATGCCGCGGCCACGACGCCAGCAACGCCCACCACGAGAGCGGGCCACGACACGGCAAGGCCTGCCGCAACTCCCAGCGCCAGCAGCGGGTCGGCGCCCGCGAAAAACGCCCCGAACGCAACCCCCACCACGTACCCGGCCGCTGCGGCGATGCCGGAAAGCACCGCCGCGCCAGTGCCCGCCCGGGCGTGCAGCCCCGGATAGCAGACGGCCGAGAAGCCGACCGTCGCCAGGATCGTCCCGACGATGCCTGGCGCCTGCGAGAGCCCTGGCTCAGCGATCACCGCCTGATTCAGCATCAGGCTCGTGACGCCGAGACCGAAGACGAGCAGAGCGACGAACGCGACCGCGGTGAACGCCAGGATCGTCAGCGGGCGCCGCCGATCGGCCGCGCCCGCCTCATCCATGTCTAGCCCTGGGCGGACCGTGCGAGTGTGGGACCGGCCTCGAGCGTCCGCTCGTACTCGCGCTGTGCTTCGAGGTTCAGCTCGCTCATGCGGCGACCGCGCGCTGCGACCCACGCCCCGAACCAGATCGTGAGCTCACGGCCGATGACGAAGGCGGCGAAGGCGAGAGGTGCGACCAGCTGCGCCTCGACGAGGTCCGCGCCCTCACTCCGGGTGAGCTGCCAGAACGGTGCCTGGAAGAGCTGACCGACCAGGTGTGCGCCATACGCGACGAACCCGATGAGCAGACCCCAGACGACCCAGTGCGCCCAACGTCCGCGGTTGATGATCGCACCGAGCAGCCAGAAACCGATGAAGAAGACGGCGGTCGTGATCCACAGCCACCACGAGGTGAGGGCTTCGATCGCGGAGTCGGCAACCGTGTCGAATGTGAGCGATCGATCGATCAAGCCGATGACGAGGGCGGCACCCAGATACAGCACGGCGAAGCTGACGGCCGCGAGCAGACCGATCAGGCCGGCCGCGGCGCGGTTGCCACGCGGGCGGGGCGGCTCGGGGGCCTGCACGAAGATCGGCTGGGGGCTGGCGAAAGCGGCCGGGGCTGCGGCGGCCGGGGCGACGTAAGCCTCGGTAGCGGGCTCGCTCGGCGTCACCGGGGCAGGCGAGGCCAGCGGGGCGGCGAGACCGGAGGATGCGTAAGCCGTCGTCGGAGCATCGGAGCCGGACGCGTACGAGGTGGTCGGCGCATCCGCGTCGGATGTGGTTGCAACGCGGGGTTCGACCGCGGGCTCGGCGGTTGTCGCATCGGACGAGTCGGGTGTCGCCGCGGCCTCGTACATCGCGTAGTCGATGTCTTCGCCACGCGATGTCGATTCGCCACGCGATGTCGATTCGCCACGCGATGTCGTCGGAGTGACGTCGCGCTGAGCGGCTTCGGCGTCTGCCAGGCCCTCGTGCGCGCGGCCCACGACGTCATCCACCGGCCGCGGGTCCTCGACGGGTGCGCCGGGCTCCTTGCTGGCGTCGCTCATGGGTGTGCTCCTCACGCAGGGACGGTCTACCCGCCCGATCTCTGCGGGGCGCTCCCCGCGGGCCTCAGGCTACCCCGGTGTCGCGGCGAGGCCGGGCAGGCATGCCGTCGTGTGTCGGATGCCGGTCGCGCTCCGTCTGCGAGCTACGGCCACACGCGCGCTTCGGTGCTCGCCTGGTCGAACGGGGGTCCCGGGAAGGTGCGGACGACGGCGAGCCACCGTCCGCCTCTCAGCACGTGCGACTCGGCGGCGGAGGCATCACCCGCCGGAAGATCGCAGCGGACGCCGTCTTCGAGGGATGTACACACGAATCCCGTCGCGGGCAGGACGTTCTGCGCTGTCTCCACGGCGGAGGCACTGACATCGGCGACCGTGACCGTGGCCGTGCCCGTGCCATCCGTCCAGGTGCAGCCGAGCGTGACCTGCGCGCCGAGCGCCTCCGGTAATCCCGACACGGAAGACGGCGGGTATTCGATCGACTCGTCGAGGGATGTCCCCGTGGCGGCTTTGAGCTGATCCCACAGCGCCCTCGAGTAGAGGTCTCCGCACGTTTTGGGCGCACCGGCCGCGTCGTCATTCACCGGCGGTTGCACGGTCTCGGTCGGGGATGGGGACGGATCGGGAACCGTGACCACGGGCTGCGGATTCAGGGCCCTGTCTACGACATCCCCCGTCCATGCGAGCACCACAGGCGTCATGGGTGCGGCGAGCCACACGAGACCCGCGACTACCGCGACGCTGACGACACCGACGAACCACGCGAACGCCGTGTTGCGTCCCCCGATCTTCGCCACCCGCCGTCTCCTGTCGCGCTTCCCCTCTGCCCCCGGACATCCCGCGCCCAGGTTAAGCCTCCGCCGTGACGTAGCCCGTTAGCAACGCGGCGCACCACGCGACGAACGGGTAGCTCGCGTGTGGAACGGAGGCACGAAAAAGGGGCCCGCCGAAGCGGACCCCTTTTTCTGGCACTACTTAGTTGTAGGTACCGGGCGTGAAGTCATCCGTCGAGAAGCTGTCGAAATCGACGAACCCGAGGTCGGCTTCGGAGTAGACACCGTCGGACGCGAATACCCGGTTGGGGTAGCGCTCGCTCTTGGCCTCTTCCGTCGCCTCGACGACCACGTTGCGGTACTTGCCGAGGCCCGTACCGGCGGGGATGAGCTTTCCGATGATGACGTTTTCCTTCAGTCCCATCAGCGGGTCGCTCTTGCCCTGCATGGCCGCTTCGGTGAGCACGCGGGTCGTCTCCTGGAACGAGGCGGCCGACAGCCACGACTCGGTCGCCAGCGACGCCTTGGTGATACCCATCAGCTCCGGACGTCCCGACGCGGGGCGCTTGCCCTCGCCGACCGTCTGGCGGTTGATGTCGATGAAGCGACGCGAGTCAACGAGCTCACCGGGCAGCAGCGTCGTGTCGCCGTGGTCGACCACGGTGACCTTCCGCAGCATCTGGCGAACGATGACCTCGATGTGCTTGTCGTGAATCGGCACACCCTGCGAGCGGTACACACCCTGGACGCCGTTGACGAGGTACTTCTGCACCTCGCGGGCACCCTGGACACGCATGATGTCCTTCGGGTCACGCGTACCGACCTGCAGTGCCTCGCCGACCTCGACGTGCTGGCCGTCCTCGACCAGAAGCGTCGCGCGCTTCAGGACCGGGTAGACCTTGGGCTCGTCGCCGTCGTCGGGCGTGATGATGATCTTCTTCGACTTGTCGGTCTCGTCGATCGTGATGCGACCAGCGGCCTCCGCGATAGGCGATGCACCCTTGGGGGTACGCGCCTCGAAGAGCTCCTGCACGCGGGGCAGACCCTGCGTGATGTCGTCGGCCGAGGCCGAACCACCCGTGTGGAAGGTACGCATCGTGAGCTGCGTTCCGGGCTCACCGATCGACTGGGCCGCGATGATACCGACGGCCTCACCGATGTCGACGAGCTTTCCGGTCGCGAGCGAGCGGCCGTAGCAGTTGGCGCAGACGCCGACGGCCGAGTCACAGGTGAGGACGGACCGCACCTTGATCGACTCGACACCCAGCTCGATGAGGCGATCGATGAGCACGTCGCCCACGTCGTCTCCGGCCGAGGCGACGACCTCGCCCTTGCTGTCGACGACGTCCGACGCGAGCGTGCGAGCGAACACCGAGTTCTCGACGTTCTTGTCGCGCACGAGCGTGCCATCGGCGCCGGGGGCAGCGATCGTGTACTCGAGGCCCTTGCCGGTGCCACAGTCATCCTCGCGGATGATGACGTCCTGCGAGACGTCCACCAGACGACGGGTCAGGTAACCCGAGTCGGCGGTACGCAGAGCGGTGTCGGCGAGACCCTTACGGGTACCGTGCGTGGCGATGAAGTACTCGGCAACCGACAGACCCTCGCGGTACGACGAGATGATCGGACGCGGGATGATCTCACCCTTGGGGTTGTTCACCAGGCCTCGCATACCCGCAATGTTGCGGATCTGCAGCCAGTTACCACGAGCACCGGAGGACACCATGCGGTTGATGGTGTTGTCTTCGGGGAAGTTCTCGCGCATCGCGACCTGCACCTCGTCGGTGGCCTTGGTCCAGATGTCGATGAGTTCCTTGCGGCGAGCGGAGTCGTCGATGAAGCCCATGTCGAAGTCGTCCTGGACCTTCGCTGCATCCTTCTCGTAACGTCCCACGATCTCCGCCTTGTTGGGCGGCGTGAGGATGTCGGAGAGGGCAACCGTGACACCCGAACGGGTGGCCCAGTAGAAACCGGCGTCCTTGATGCGGTCCAGCGTCGCCGCAACCTCGGCCGGGTATTCCTCGGCGAGCTTGTTGACGATCTGCGACAGCTTGTTCTTGTCGGCGACGTCGCGCACGAAGGGGTAGCCCTTCGGGAGGGTGTCGTTGAAGATCGCCTGTCCGAGCGAGGACTCCACCAGCCCGTGACGCTCGTAACCCTCGGGCGCTTCGCCCTCGAGGAACGACAGTCCCGGGATGCGGATGCGCACGACGGCCTGCAGATCGAGGGTTCCCTCGTCCTTGGCCAGGATCGCCTCGGAGACCGAACCGAACGCGCGTCCCTCGCCGGCCGCACCCTTCTTGACCGTGGTCAGGTGGTGGAGGCCGATGATCATGTCCTGCGAAGGCAGGGTGACCGGGCGACCGTCGGAGGGCTTCAGGATGTTGTTCGACGCGAGCATCAGGATGCGCGCCTCGGCCTGAGCCTCAACCGACAGCGGAAGGTGGACGGCCATCTGGTCACCGTCGAAGTCCGCGTTGAACGCGGCACAGACGAGCGGGTGCAGCTGGATCGCCTTGCCCTCCACGAGCTGCGGCTCGAACGCCTGGATACCCAGGCGGTGGAGCGTGGGCGCGCGGTTGAGCAGCACGGGGCGCTCGCGGATGATCTCTTCCAGCACGTCCCAGACCTCGGGGCGCGTGCGCTCGACGGCGCGCTTGGCGGCCTTGATGTTCTGCGAGTGACCGAGGTCGATCAGGCGCTTGATGACGAACGGCTTGAAGAGCTCCAGAGCCATCTGCTTGGGCAGACCACACTGGTGCAGCTTCAGCTGCGGTCCGACGACGATGACCGAACGGCCCGAGTAGTCGACGCGCTTGCCGAGCAGGTTCTGACGGAATCGACCCTGCTTACCCTTCAGCATGTCGCTGAGGGACTTGAGGGCACGGTTACCCGTACCCGTCACGGGGCGACCACGGCGACCGTTGTCGAACAGTGCGTCGACGGCCTCCTGCAGCATGCGCTTTTCGTTGTTGACGATGATCTCGGGGGCACCGAGGTCGATCAGGCGACGGAGGCGGTTGTTGCGGTTGATCACGCGACGGTAGAGGTCGTTGAGATCGGATGTCGCGAAGCGGCCACCATCGAGCTGCACCATGGGGCGAAGCTCCGGCGGGATCACCGGGACGACGTCGAGCACCATCGCGGCGGGGCTCATGCCCGTCGAGAGGAACGCGTTGACGACCTTGAGGCGCTTGATCGCACGGATCTTGCGCTGCCCCTTGCCCTCCGAGATCTGCAGGTGCAGGTTCTCGGCTTCGGCGGCCAGGTCGAACGCCGCGAGGCGACGCTGGATCGACTCGGCGCCCATGTGGGCCTCGAAGTACAGGCTGTAGCGGTCCTGCAGCTCCTGGAAGACGTCGTCTTCGGGCTTGAGGTCGCCGACCTTGAGGCCCCGGAAGTCTTCCCAGACGCGCTCGAGACGGGTGATCTGCTCGTCGAAGCCCTTGCGAACCTGACCCATCTCCTTCTCGGCGGCGTCCTTGAGCTTCTTCTTCTGGTCGGCCTTGGCACCTTCGGCCTCGAGAGCTGCGAGCTCGGTCTCGAGGGTCTGCAGGCGCGTCGCGATGCGGGAGTCGCGCTGGTCGCCCAGCGTCTTCAGCTCGAGGCGAAGCTCGTTCTCGAGCTGCGGCATGTCGGCGTGACGAGCATCGTCGTCGACCGAGATGACCATGTAGGCCGCGAAGTAGATGACCTTCTCGAGGTCCTTCGGCGCCATGTCGAGCAGGTAGCCGAGGCGCGAGGGCACACCCTTGAAGTACCAGATGTGCGTGACGGGCGCGGCGAGCTCGATGTGGCCCATGCGCTCGCGACGGACCGAGGACTTGGTGACCTCGACGCCGCAGCGCTCGCAGACGATGCCCTTGAAGCGCACCCGCTTGTACTTGCCGCAGGCGCACTCCCAGTCACGGCTCGGTCCGAAGATCTGCTCTCCGAAGAGGCCGTCCTTCTCGGGCTTCAGCGTGCGGTAGTTGATGGTCTCGGGCTTCTTGACCTCGCCGAAGGACCAACGACGGATGTCGTCGGCGGTGGCGAGACCAATGCGAAGCTCGTCAAAAGTTGTTACGTCGAGCACGTGTTCTCCTGTGTCGAAATCTGTAAGTCAGTTATGAGTCGGGTCGTCTGTCGAAGGGTCAGATCTCGTCGATGGACGACGACTCGAACCGGCTGGAGATGTTGATGCCGAGCTCTTCCGCGGCGCGGAAAGCCTCGTCATCCGTGTCGCGGAGGTTGACCGCCGTGCCATCCGCCGAGAGGACCTCGACGTTCAGGCAGAGCGACTGCATCTCCTTGATGAGCACCTTGAAGGACTCGGGGATGCCGGGCTCCTGGATGTTCTCGCCCTTGACGATGGCCTCGTACACCTTGACGCGGCCGAGGATGTCGTCGGACTTGATCGTGAGGAGCTCCTGCAGTGCGTAGGCGGCGCCATAGGCCTCGAGGGCCCAGACCTCCATCTCACCGAATCGCTGACCACCGAACTGCGCCTTACCACCCAGCGGCTGCTGCGTGATCATCGAGTACGGGCCCGTCGAACGTGCGTGGATCTTGTCGTCGACGAGGTGGTGCAGCTTCAGGATGTACATGTACCCGACCGATACCGGTGCGGGGAACGGGTCGCCCGAGCGGCCGTCGAACAGAAGCGCCTTACCGGTGCCGTCGATCAGGCGGTCGCCGTCGCGGGTCGGCGTGGTGACATCGAGCAGACCCTGGATCTCGGCCTCGCTCGCACCGTCGAACACCGGTGTCGCGACCTTGGTGCCGGGCGCGGCTTCGAGAGCCTGTTCCGGGAGCTTCGCGGCCCACTCGGGGGTGCCCTCGACCTTCCAGCCCTGCTTCGCGATCCACCCGAGGTGGGTCTCGAGAACCTGACCGAAGTTCATGCGACCGGGGATACCGAGCGGGTTGAGCACGACGTCGACGGGGGTTCCATCGGCCATGAAGGGCATGTCTTCGACCGGAAGGATCTTCGCGATGACACCCTTGTTGCCGTGACGGCCGGCGAGCTTGTCACCCTCGGTGATCTTGCGCTTCTGGGCGATGTAGACCACAACGCGGCGGTTGACGCCCGAGCCGAGCTCGTCGTCGCCATCCTCGGCGTTGAACTCCTTGACGGCGATGATCGTGCCCTGCTCACCGTGGGGAACCTTCAGCGACGTGTCGCGAACCTCGCGGCTCTTCTCGTTGAAGATCGCGCGGAGCAGGCGCTCCTCGGCCGACAGCTCGGTCTCACCCTTCGGCGTGACCTTGCCGACGAGGATGTCGCCGGGGCGAACCTCGGCACCGATGCGGACGATGCCGCGCTCGTCGAGGTCCTTCAGCAGGTCGGGCGCGACGTTGGGGAGGTCACGGGTGATCTCTTCCTTGCCGAGCTTGGTGTCGCGCGAGTCGACCTCGTACTCCTCGATGTGGATAGACGAGAGGGTGTCGTCCTTCACCAGGTTCTGGTTCAGGATGATCGCGTCCTCGAAGTTGTGACCCTCCCAGGGCATGAACGCCACGAGCAGGTTCTTACCGAGAGCGAGCTCGCCATTCTCCGTCGCGGGGCCGTCGGCGATGACCGCACCGACCTCGACACGGTCGCCTGCCGAGACGATGACGCGCTGGTTGTAGCTCGTGCCCTGGTTGGAGCGGTCGAACTTGCGCAGGTAGTACTCCTGCGTTCCGCCCTCGTCGAGCTGGAGCGTGACGACATCCGCCGACACCTCGATGACGACACCGGCCTTCTCGGCCGTGACGACGTCACCCGCGTCGATGGCTGCGTAGCCCTCCATACCGGTACCGACCAGCGGCGAGTCGCTGCGGAGGAGCGGCACGGCCTGACGCTGCATGTTGGCACCCATGAGGGCGCGCTGTGCGTCGTCGTGCTCGAGGAAGGGGACGAGGGATGTTGCGACCGATACCATCTGGCGCGGCGAGACATCCATGTACCCGATCTCTTCGGGGTGGAAGAGGTCGACCTCGCCACCCTTCTTGCGGGCGAGCACGCGCTCTTCGACGAAGTGACCGTCGGCCTTGAGGGGCGCGTTGGCCTGGGCGACGATGAAGTCGTCCTCTTCGCTGGCCGTGAGGTAGTCGATCTGCTCGGTGACGAGACCGTCGACGACCTTGCGGTACGGGGTCTCGATGAAGCCGAAGGCGTTGATGCGCGCGAACGATGCGAGCGATCCGATCAGGCCGATGTTCGGGCCTTCCGGGGTCTCGATCGGGCACATGCGGCCGTAGTGCGAGGGGTGGACGTCACGAACCTCGACGCCTGCGCGCTCACGCGACAGACCGCCGGGGCCGAGCGCCGAGAGGCGACGCTTGTGGGTCAGACCCGCGAGCGGGTTGTTCTGGTCCATGAACTGCGAGAGCTGCGACGTTCCGAAGAACTCCTTGATCGCGGCGACGACGGGGCGGACGTTGATCAGGGTCTGCGGCGTGATGGCCTCGATGTCCTGCGTGGTCATGCGCTCGCGGACGACGCGCTCCATGCGCGACAGACCCGTGCGGACCTGGTTCTGGATGAGCTCGCCGACGGCGCGGATGCGACGGTTACCGAAGTTGTCGATGTCGTCGGTGTCCATGCGGATCTCGGCGGGCTTGCCACCGCGGATGCCGGGGAACGTCGCGTCACCGCGGTGCAGGCGCACGAGGTACTTGATCGTCGCGACGACATCCTCGACCGTCAGGACCGACGCCGAGAGCGGCTCGTCGAGACCGAGCTTCTGGTTGATCTTGTAGCGACCGACCTTCGCCAGGTCGTAGCGCTTCGGGTTGAAGTAGAAGTTGTCGAGCAGCGCACGCGCGGCCTCGGCAGCGACCTGCTCACCCGGACGGAGCTTGCGGTAGATGTCGCGGAGCGCATCTTCCTTCGTGACGATCGTGTCCTTCGCGAGGGTCTCTTCGATGGAGTCGAAGCCCGCGAACTCGGTCATGATGTCTTCGCTCGTCAGGCCCAGGGCCTTGAGGAACACGGTGACCGACTGCTTGCGCTTGCGGTCGATGCGAACGCCGACCTGGTCGCGCTTGTCGATCTCGAACTCGAGCCAGGCACCACGGCTCGGGATGACGCGCGCCGAGACGATGTCCTTGTCGGAGGTCTTGTCGGGCGTCTTGTCGAAGTACACACCCGGCGAGCGGACGAGCTGCGAGACGACGACACGCTCGGTGCCGTTGATGATGAACGTGCCCTTGCCGGTCTGCAGGGGGAAGTCACCCATGAAGACGGTCTGGGTCTTGATCTCACCGGTCTGGTGGTTCATGAACTCGGCCTCGACGTACAGCGGGGCGGCGTACGTCTTGCCGCGCTCCTTGCACTCCTCGATCGAGTACTTCTCGGGCTCGAGGTACGGGTTCGTGAACGACAGCTGCATCGTCTCGGAGAGGTCTTCGATCGGCGAGATCTCTTCGAAGATCTCCTCGAGGCCGCTGATCTCGGGAACGTCGGTGCGTCCGATGGCCTGAGCCTCGGCGACACGTGCCTTCCAGGCGTCGTTTCCGACGAGCCAGTCGAAGGACTCGGTCTGCAGCGCGAGAAGGTCGGGGACCGTCAGCGTGTCAGAGATCTTCGCGAACGAGAGGCGGGATGCTCCGCGACCGGTCTTGGGGGTGGTGGTGGATGCGTTGCGCGCAGCGGCCAAGGGAAAAACCTCCATGGGCCCGGTGAAGGGCTCGTGTTTCCTCGTCGTGGGTGGATCGCTCGCCTTCCCCGAAACTCAGGCGCCGCACGCCGCTTTCGCGGGGGGCGCATAAGCACAGCCGACCACCATATGAGGGCAGGGGGAATCTAGGAGCGCAAACATCAACTATACGTCGCGAATGGCCGATTGTCCAGTCGGATTCTTGACGAGTGTTGGTTCCTACGGTATAACCGCGCGCGCCCCTTCCTATTCCCTGGCGCTGCGACGGCGCCTTCGACAGGCTCAGGGGCCGTCGCTGAGCCACACCCCACGGTCGCCGAGCCCACATGGGGCGCCAGAATCCCGCTGGGGCGCGAGATCCCGCGCCCCACGGTCATTTCCACGCCCCAAGCAGCCGAGTGCAGGGGACGCGAGCTCGTCAGGGGTGCGGGCGGGCGTGACGGAACCGGATGCGGGTGCCCGGGCGGGCCTGTCCCAGGGCGCCGAGCGAGGCATCCGTCACGACCGCGATCACGGGATAGCCACCCGTCACCGGGCCGTCCGCGAGCAGCACCGTCGGCCGACCCCCGGGCGGCACCTGGAGGGCACCCGGCACCATCCCCTCACTCGGCAGCTCGCCCGCCATCGTTCGAACGAGTTCGGGACCGTCGAGCCGCACACCCACCCGATCCGCATCGCCCGAGACCGTCCACACCGCGTCGAAGAGCAGACGCAGAGCGGATGCCTCGAACCAGGCCTCCCGCGGACCCGGGGCGAGTTCGAGCTCCAGTTCATCGGGCGGTGGCCCCCACGGGGCGACATCGAGCGGCGGCACCGGCGTGTGCGGCGAGCGCCCCACGACGAGCCGCGTGCCGATGCTAAGAGGGTCGGGACCCAGCCGGGCGAGAGTGTCGGTCGAGAGCGAACCCAGCACGGACCCGCTGTGGCCGACATCGGCGACGCCCACGGCTTCGATACCCCCGCGGACGGCGAGGTAGGCACGCGCGCCGTGCTCGAGCCATCCGATCCGCAGCTCGGATCCGCGCCGCCACTCGTGCGCCTCGTACACGTCGAGGGGCCGTCCGTCGATCGCGACCGGCCCGAACCCGCCGGTCACCGCGATCCACAGGTCGCGTTCCGCCACAGCACGGAAGCCGCCCATCGCCACCTCGACGGCCGCGGCGCCCTCGGGATTGCCGACGAGGCGGTTGGCGATGCGCAGGGCCCCCCGGTCGAGCGCGCCCGAACGCGCGACCCCGATCGAGGCGTGGCCCGCACGGCCGAGGTCCTGCACGGTCGCGAACAATCCCGGCTCGAGCACCTCGATCGCCGCGGACGCGGGCGGTGCGCTGTACAGCGGGACGGATGCTTCGGGCTCGCCGACCTCCGGTGCAACCGCAGCCGCGCTCTGCGATCCCGCACCCGCACCCACAGCCGCAACCGCAACCGCAACCGCACCCTGCGACCCCGCGCCCGCGGCCACAGCCGCCGCCACGCGCGCGGCCACCCGCCGGAACCGCACCCGATCGCCCGGGCTCAGGAGCGCCGGCCTCGCGGCGGACGGGTCGAAGAGGGCGGCGGACGTCGTGCCGATCAGCCTCCAGCCACCCGGTGTTTCGCGCGGGTAGGCGCCGGAGAACTCGCCGGCCAGCCCCACAGCACCGATGGGTACGCGGGTGCGCGGAGAATCGAGACGGGGCACGTCGAACGCCCAGGCCGGGCTGGTCAGGTATCCGAATCCGGGCGCGAATCCGGTGAACGCGACGGTCCACTCGGCCCGCTCGTGCCGTTCGGCGAGCTCCCCGGGACCGAGGCCCAAGAGTTCTGCGGTCTCGGCGAGGTCGGGGCCGTCGTAGGCGATGTCGAGGACGATCGAGCGAGCCGACGGCGGTGCGGCCGAAGCATCCGCCCTCACGTCCCTCGCGTCCCTCACGTCCCTCACATACTCGGACCACGTCCGCTCGATCCATGAGCGCGCGGTCGCCGCGGGCACTCGCGCGGGGTCGAACGGAACGAGCACGGTGCGTGCGGCGGGCACGAGATCGCCGACCCCGTCGAGCGGTGCCGCGGCGAGCGCCTCACGGAGGGCCAGCACCCCGGCGAGGGCATCGACCTCGGCAAGGAACGCCCGCTCCCCCATCGGCAGGACGCGCACCAGACCGGCATCACGCACCACAGCGGCATCACGCACCACCGCGGGATCACTCACCACGGCGGCATCACGCACCACCGCGGGATCACTCACCACGGCAAGCCGCTCACCATGGCGGGCGCACGCCGATTCGCGCGGCGTCGAGCGCGGCGCGAACGGCACGGGCCATCGCGACGCTTTCGGGGGTGTCGCCGTGCAGGCACAGCGAGACGGCCTGGGCGACGACGAGGGTGCCGTCGATCGCCTCGACGACACCCTCGCGCGCCAGCCGCACCGCGCGCTCGGCGACGGCATCGGGGTCGTGGAGCAGGTCACCCGGCATCCCCCGCGGCACGAGCGCGCCGTCGGGCGTGTAGCCGCGGTCGAGGAAGGCCTCACGAACGAAGGGCACGCCCGCGGCTTCGGATGCCTCGGCCAGCGCGTCGCCGAGAGCCAGCACCGGCACGCCTCGGCCGAGGGAATCCGAGAGGTCGACGACCGCCCGAACGAGCGCTCGCGCCTGCTCGGGATGCGCACCGGCGGCGTGGTAGAGCGCCCCGTGCGGCTTGACGTAGCGGATGTCCGCCCCGGCCACGCGCAGGGCCTCGAGCTGCGCCCAGACGACCGCGGTCAGTTCCGCGGGCGCGAGGTCCATCGCGGCGCGGCCGAACCCGGCGCGATCCGGGTACGACGGATGCGCACCGACGGCCACGCCATGCCGCGCGGCGCGTTCGATCGCGAGGCGCATCGACGAGACATCCCCCGCGTGTCCGCCCGTCGCGACACTCGCGCTCGAGATGACGGCGAACATCGCCTCATCGTCCGCGGACGGCACTCCATCGACCGTCTCGCCGAGGTCGGCGTTGAGGTCCACGGATGCGACGGTCACGGGACCATTGTCCCGCGTGCCGCTCGGCTACCGTGGGCGGGTGAGCAGAAAGCGCGACGGCGACGACGAGGCATCCGCTCCCTCGACCCGCCTGTCGGATGGCTCGATCGCTCGCGTCGTGCCCTCGCCGTACACGACGGGGTGGGAATTGGATGTCGCCGGCACCCCCCAATCCCATGTCGATCTCGACGACCCGACACACCTCCACTTCGAATACATCGCGCGCATGGGCGCCGTCATCGACCGGCTGAAGCTCCCGGGGCAGCCCCTCACCGCCGTGCACCTCGGCGCCGGAGCGCTCACCCTGCCCCGCTACATCGCGTGGACGCGACCGGGCTCGCGCCAGCAGGTGGTGGATATCGAGCCTGCGCTGGTCGACCTGGTGCGCGCCGAGCTGCCGCTTCCGAGCGGCGCATCTATCCGGGTCCGAATCGGCGACGCGCGCGCCGTGCTCGGGCGCCTCCCTGCGGGACTCGTCGGCACGGTCGACCTGCTCATCTCGGACGTCTTCGCCGGGGCGCAGACGCCCGCACACCTGACCTCGGTCGAGTTCTACCGCGCGGCTGCCGCCGTCCTCGCCCCGGACGGTGTGCTGCTGGTCAACGTCGCCGACGGACCCGGCCTGCGCTACGCACGCCGCCAGGTCGCGACGGTCCGCGAGGTGCTGCCCAACGTCATCGTGCTCGCCGAGGTGCAGGTCTTGAAGGGTCGCCGCTTCGGCAACCTGGTGATCGCCGCATCCGCCGCCAAACTCCCGACGGCCTGGTTGCCGCGACTGATGGCCGCAGGCCCGCACCCCGCCAAGGTCGCCGAAGGCACGGAACTCGACGCATTCGTCGCGGGTGTCAGCGCCACGACGGATGCCGACGCCACCGATTCTCCGGCCCCATCGTCGTCTCTGTTCGACCGCTGAAAAAACAACGCGAAGCGAGCAGCGGCGCGCCCGGCGCGGCTCGGCCGGTTGTGCGCCCCCACGTTGCACACTGGAGGAGCGAAACACGCGGTGAGGAGGTCACGGTGAGCTACATCCACGGGTACGACCCCGAAACACTGCGCGAGATCGTGGACGTGAACGAGTGCCGCGAGCGCTTGCTGGAACTCGGCGACCAGCGGAGCCTGCCCGCCCTGCTCGAGCGCGTCTGGCTGCTGAAGGTGCTCGACCGCCTGGAAGAGGCGAGCGTCATCTCGGACGAGTCGGTGCGTGTCGCCCGCATGGCCGGCACCCGCAAGGATCTGCTGCGTGCACGCATCCTGCACGCCACCGTCCAGCAGTGGCGCGGAGCGTATGCCGCCGCCGAGCATGAACTGTCCACCTGCGCGGGTGAGGCGGAAGGCCAGGGCTGGTCTGCCATCGCGGCGTTCTCGTACCAGCACCGCGGCAAGGTGCACTACGACGCCGGCGACTATGAGTCCGCGCGTCGCGACTTCAAGCGGGCCCTGTTCCTGCGTCAGGAGTCGGGCGCACCCGATGAGCAGCTCGAAGCGACGCTGCTCGCCGTCGACGCCGCGGACCGGCGTCGAGCCCGAACGTCGGTCGCGAGCTGACGGCACTTTTCCGGAGGGCGTTGCAGCCTCCGCGACCGATGTCGTAGGGACGGTTTAGGTTTTTCGACATGTCCGATCTGCAACGCGTGCGCACGTGGGCCGATGCCCTCATCTCGCTCCATCTGGATGCTTCGTGGTCGTTCGGGTTCGACAACGCCAAGCGCCGCGCAGGGCTCTGCGACTACACGCGCAAGCGGATCAGCGTCTCGCGCTATCTGTCCGCACGCTATGACGACGACACGAACCACCAGACCTTGCTGCACGAGGTTGCGCACGCGATCGCGGGCCCGGCCGCCGGACACGGGGCACGGTGGAAGCAGGTCGCCCGCGAGCTGGGCTACGTGGGTGGCACGACGCACGCGGGCGAGACGGCGACCGAACTCGCCCCCTGGATCGGGGTGTGCCCGGCCGGGCACCTCGCGTATCGGCATCGGCGGCCGACACGGCCCGCCTCGTGCGTGAAGTGCGCGCCCCGGTTCGACGATCGCCACCTGTTCCGGTGGGAGAAGCGCGAGATCTCGCCCGCCGAGCGCCTCGCGGCGATGCAGGAGCGCTGAGCCCGAGCACGCGCTGGCCCCGGCCAGTTGTCGGTTGCGAGCGGCCCCCGGGCTCCAGCCGCTGTGCCCCAGCCGCTCAGGCGTACACGCGCAGGTCGCTCGGAACCATCCGAAAGCGAATCTCGTGTCGGCCGTCGGCATTCTCATCGAGGCGTGTCTCGAGCTCGCCGTCGTGCACGAAGACCGGGAGCGAACCTTGCTGTGGCAAGACCGCCAGCGTGAGCTCGGGCACCAGTCGACGCTCGATATCCGACGAACGCGGCATCAGGCGCAGCGCCCGCGCGACAGCGGCGGTCCGTCGGCCGAACGCGAGCGAGGCGACGGCGCGGTACCGCGGCCCACGGGCGTGCAACACCCGAACATCGAGCACATCGTCATCGACGCTCCAGCGCCGCATCGTCGCGACGCCCTGCGGATCGTTGCGGCCGACGCTGGCGAACACCGACCAGACGCGCATCCGCTCTCCGTCCAACTCGATCTCGATGGGCTCGGCTTCGCGCAGCACACCCCAGGCCGCAACGACCCCTCCGAACCACTTACCCAGACGGTCGCGGTATCCCTCGCGCCTCGCGACGAAATCCGGATAGATGCCCACCGAGCCCGCATTGAGGACGGTGGCGCCCGGTCCGCCCGTCGACAGCTCGGCAGCGGCGACGCGTATCCCCCGACCGTCGCGGAGGGCCTCGATGCCGCTTTCCACCGTGTCGGCACCGATGGCGCGAGCGAAATGATTGAAGGTCCCGCCCGGAAGCACCAGGAGCGGAAGGTCCGTGTCGCGCGCGATAGCGGCGAGTGTCGAGACCGTCCCATCCCCGCCGCAGACTCCGAGGACGCGTGGAGGTGATGAGCTCGCCAGGGCGCGGGCAGCGACAGCGGACGGCGGATCTTCCGGGTCGAACTCGCTCAGCCGTGCGTTCGGCAGCTCCTTCTCGATCTCGCTCCGCGGGTCCGTGCGGATGACCTCCACTCCCGAAGACGGATTCACGAAGATGAGCACCCCGTCACCGTCCCGGGACGCCGGGAGGTCGACGCGCTCTCCCCGCTCCGGCGCCGGCCCCTCGGGCGAGGTTCGCGCCGGCACGAGGACGCGACCCAGGAGCCCCACTCCCGCACCGATCGCGAAGCCCCCGACGACATCCGAGAGCCAGTGGGCCCGCACATGCATACGGGAGTACCCGACCGCGGCAGCGAGGGGCGCCACCACGGCACCGACGAGCGGTGCTTCGATCGCGACTCCCGTGGCGAATGCTGCAGCGCTCGCGGAATGCCCGGAGGGGAACGACGCCGACGTCGGGTACACGGCGAGGCGTCGGCGGACGGGGATGTCCGTCAACACGGGGCGCGAGCCGCCGAACACCTCCTTGCCGATGAGGTTGGCGAGGATGCTCGCCACCGCGAGCGATGCGACACCGCGGAGCGCGGCCCGCGAACGTCCGGAGACGATGAGGACGCCCGCAAGGACAAACCAGAGTCGTCCGTGATCTGCTGCGCGCGAGAGGCGGCGGTACCCGCTGTCGCGCGCCCGCAGGTCGCGCCGGGCATTCACACGACGGTTGGCGAACCGGTCGGCCCGGCGCACCCACCGCGGCATGACGGTCGTCCGGCGATGTGCAATGTGCGGCTGCCGCAGGATGCCGAAACGCATCCCCCGAGGCTACGCTGCGGCCCCGCCCCGCGGCAGTGCCGGGTCCGGCGTAAATCTGAAAGGAATGTCGGGCCGCGAGCGACCCTGAATCGCCTCACCAGGCACATCTGACTCCACCGTTCCTTTCAGATTTACGCCGGGGCCTAACGCGCGGCTCGGGCAGGGTCGCTTCGGCAGGCTCAGCGACCGGCACCGGACGATCCCTGGGCCTGACCGGCACCCACGGTCCTGAGCCTGTCGAAGGGATCGGCGAAGCTCGGCTACCGGTACCGGTGCAACACTGGGGACATGCGCATCCTGCTCAAGCTCGTGATCGACTGCGACGCGGATGCCGCGTGGCGGGCCCTGCACTCACCCCGCGCGGTGGCCGAGCTATACGGCTCGCTCGTCCGCCTCGAATCCGCCGAGCCGGGCGGCCTGCCGACACGCTGGGAGCCGGGGACGGATGCCGTCGTCGACATATCGATCGGCGGGATCGTGCCGATGGGCCGGCAGCTCATCCACGCGAGCGACCGGGTCACCCTGGACTCGCGGGGCGAGGTGCGCATCTTCCGGGACAGCGGCATTCCCCTCACCGGACCGCTCGCCTCGCTGGATGTCTGGGACCACCAGCTCGCGGTCTCACCCGCACCGGGCGACCCCGCGCGAACCCTGTGGCGCGAGCGCCTCACGATCGGCGGCCGCACCGCTCCCCTGCTGTGGCCAGGACTCTGGGCGGCTTGGCAGTGGCGGGCCCTGCGCATCCGGGCCCTCGCCCCCACGTGGGCACACGATATCGAAGCGACGGACGCGGCTGGGCCTTCCACCTGAGCCGTCTGCCTGAGCCCTCTCCCCGAGCGTGCGGGGTGAGCACGGGGCGTGACACCACCGCCCGATCACAGGCACAGCGCCCCCAGACGCCCTACTCAGCGAGCGCTTCGACGGGCGCGACCTGGGTGGCGAGTCGCGTCGGAACGACCGCGGCGACCAGCGTCAGGATGGCCGTCGCCACGACGACAACCGCGAGGGGCACGACCGGCAGCGCCGGCAGCACGAAGGTCCCCGCGGTCCCGCCGGGCACGACCGGCACGGAGCCGAGCAGCGACTGCGCACCCGCCCATCCGTACGCCACGCCGAGCACGAGGCCGAGCGCGAGGGCAGCGACGGTCACGTGGGCGGCCTCGAGCAGGATCATGCGTCGCACCTGCCCGTTCGAGAGGCCGAGGGCGCGCAGCAGTCCGAGCTCGCGGCGCCGCTGCACGACCCCGATCGTCAGCAGATTCACGAGGCCGACACCGGCGATGACGGCCGAGACCCCGACGAGCGTCATCATCACGATCGAGAAGGTGTCGAGCAGCGACGCCATGTACGGCGGCAGTTCGCCGCCTCCCGTCGCGGTCAGCACGGCCTTGGTCGATTCGATCGCGACGGCGAACATCGTCACGAGCGTGACCCCCATGACCACGCCGATAGCCATGCGAGACGAGCGTTCCGGATGCCTCAGCCCGTTCTCTGCGGCGAGTCGCGCGGTTGCCGACGAGCCGAAGGCGCGACCGACAAGACGGAGGACCGGCGGCATGACGATCGTCGAGCCGAGGGCAAGCCCCGTGAATGACAGGAGGCCGCCCAAGAATGCGACGACGACGCCCAGGGGTGTGACGATTCCGACCAGGATGCCGAGCGCAAGCAGCACCGCGCCGGCAGAGAACAGCGCGATTGCCGTGATGTTGCGTCCGGGGCGGCGGGCGAGGTCGCTGTGCGTCCGCTCGACCGAGCCGCCGAGCGCCTCGAGTGGCGTGACGGAGAGCACACGGTGCGACCCCGACCAGGCCGCGGCCCACGTCGTGAGCACGACGACAACGGCCGGCACGAGCAGTTCTGGCCGCACAAGTGGGAAGGGCACCGTCGGGCGGTCGATGAGTTCACCGGCGATCGCGACCCCGACGGCCGCGACACCGGTGCCCGCCAGCAGCCCGACGACGGCACCGATCGCGCCGACGACGAGGCCCTGGCGCGCGACCTCCGCGCGCTGCGACCGTGCCGATGCCCCGATGAGGCGCATGAGCGCGATGTTGCGGACCCGGCCCGCCACGATCGTGGCGAACGTGTTGGCGGTGACGATCGCGGCGACGAACACCGCGACACCCAGGAGCAACACGGTGAGGATGCCGACGACCACGGCGAGCGTTCCGCTCGAACCGATCATCTCGTCGGCGAACAGGAATGCGCCGATATAGCCCGTCGCGCTGATGAGCACGACGCCGAAGGCGCTCGAGAGCGCGGCGACGAGGATGCTCGCGCCCATTCCGCGCTCGCGCAGCCAGGCGAGGCGAGCGGTACCGGCCACGGCGCGCGTATCACCCGAGAAAGACAGGGTGGAAGCGGATGCCTGAGGCTCCGTCGCGACGGCGCTCACGCTCGCACCGCCCGCACGACGTCGTCTTCCGCATCGACCGGAGCGTCGTCTTCCGGATCGCGCAGAGCGCCGCCTTCCGCGGCGAGCATGTGTGCCGAGATCTGCTCGGCACTCTGCTGCGACCGGTCCGCGACGATTCGCCCGTCACCGAGGAACAGGACGCGATCGGCATAGCTCGCCGCGATCGGGTCGTGCGTGACCATCGCGATGCTCTGCCCGTGCTCGCGGGACGCCGTCGCCAAAAGCGCCAGTACGTCGCGACCCGAGCGGGAGTCGAGGTTTCCCGTCGGCTCATCCGCGAAGACGAGGTCCGGTCCGGTTGCGAGCGCCCGGGCGATCGCGACGCGCTGCTGCTGCCCGCCGCTCAGCTGATGCGGACGGTGCCGCAGCCGCCCACCGAGACCGAGCGTCTCGACCAGGCCGTCGATGCGTGCGCGCTCGAGGGCGCTCGGCCGGCGCCCGTCCAGATCGAAGGGCAGCATGATGTTGCCGATCGCGTCGAGGGTCGGGACGAGGTTGAAGGCCTGGAACACGAAACCGACGCGGCGTCGCCGCAGGATCGTCAGGTCGAGGTCTGTCGCGCCCGTGATCTCGGAGTCGCCGATCCACGCTCGTCCCGAGGTCGGGGCGTCGAGACCCGCCATGACGTGCATGAGCGTGGACTTACCGGAGCCGGACGGACCCATGATCGCCGTGAACTCCCCGCGACGGATGCCGACGGTGACATCGTCGAGCGCCCGCACCATCCCCTCGCCGGAACCGTAGGACTTGGACAGGTTGTGCACCCGGGCGGCGAGCCCGAGTTCTGTTGTGGAAATCTGCATGTCTTCGACGCTAGGGATGGCGCCCATCCCGGCGCGTCCGCCGGAGGTCGTCGCCGCATCCTTCTGAAGGATGACGTTCGTGTCGTCCCCCGAGTCCGGGGCGGGGATGCCTCAGGCGAGCCCGTGCTCGAAAGCGAAGACGACGAGCTGCACACGGTCGCGCAGCCCGAGCTTGGCGAGGATTCGGCTGATGTGCGTCTTGACCGTGGCCTCGGACAGGAACTCCCGCCCCGCGATCTCGGCGTTACTGAGTCCACGCGCCGCGAGCGCGAAGATCTCGCGTTCGCGCTCCGTAAGTCCCCCGTACGACGCGGGAACGGGCCTCGGCGCCTCGGCGAAATGGGCGAACAGGTCACGGGTCGCGGATGCCGCAATCACAGCCGACCCCGCATGCACGGTGCGGATGGACGCGAGCAAGAACTCGGGATCGGCGTCTTTCAGCAGAAACCCGCTGGCCCCGCCCCGGATGGCGCGAGCGGCCGCCTCGTCGAGATCGAAGGTGGTGAGCATGACGACGCGGGGTGGCCCGTCGGAAGAAGCGGGGTCCGCATAGGCGGGATCGGCCAGGATCTCGGCCGTCGCGCCGATGCCGTCGAGCACGGGCATCCGAATATCCATCAGCACGACATCCGGACGCGTTTCGCGCACGACCCGAACCGCCTCACGACCATCGGATGCCTCGGCGACGACCTCGAGATCGGCCTGCGAGGCCACGAGCATCCGGATGCCCGCCCGGAAGAGGGCCTGATCGTCGACCAGTGCGACGCGGATCATGCGAGCTCTCCCGCCAGCGCCGCGGCGAGCGGAAGGGATGCCGCAACGACGAACTCTCCGGACGCGGCGCCGGCCGTGAGTGTGCCGCCGGCGAGGTGAGCGCGCTCACGCATCCCGATGAGGCCGTGCCCGGAGCCGGAGGTATCTTCACCGGGCACATCGTGCGGGTTGAGGCGCGCATCACCCGCCATGTGTGCCAGACGAATGCGGTTGCGGACCGCGAGATCGACGCGGTCGGGATGCCAGGCGAGCACAACGGACACCGCACCACCATCGCCGTGCCGGAGGGCGTTGGTGAGCGCCTCCTGCAGGATCCGGTACAGCGCGAGCTGCACGGCGGCCGGCGGATCCGCGCGGGGCGTGGGCTCGACGTCGACGTGCAGAGCCACGCCGGCCGCCCGCACCTGGGCATAGAGCGCCTCGAGGTCCGCGAGGGTCGGCTGCGGGCCCTCCGCCTGGCTGTGTCGCAGCTGCGTCAGCAGCAGCCGCACGTCGGAGAGGGCCGCCCGCGCCGTCGTCGAGATCGTGCCGAGAGCGGATCCGGTGGCCTCAGGATCCGTCGCCGCCGCGTACCGCGCACCGTCGGCCTGAGCGATGATGACCGCGAGCGAGTGGGCGACGACATCGTGCATGTCGCGCGCGATCGTTGTGCGCTGCTGCTCCGCGATCGCCTCGTCCTGCGCCCGCATCTGGGCCTCGCGGTTGGCCCGCGCGCGGAGTGCCGTCCGCACGAGTGCGCCGACCGTCCACGACAGCAGCAACGCGAAGGTCGCGGCGACCCAGACCGCGAGTCCCGCGACGAGATACTGCCCGAGGGCGTCCGTGATGCTCCAGCCGCCGCGCAGGAGGGGCGGAACGATCAGATAGAGCGAGATGAGCGCCGCGCCGAGAACCCCGGAGGCGAAGGCCAGCCACATCACCAGGCGCGCACCATACGCCGCCGCCGCATAGAGCACCCCGAAGATCGCGACGTTCACGAGCAATGGCGAGAGCCCGAGCGCCATCTGCACCAGCGCCCCCGCCCACACGGCAGCGAGCGCAAGTGCGGGGCTCGCCCGGCGCAGGGCGAGCCCCGCACTGAAGATCACGACCACGGGCAGTATCTGCCAGGCGACGGTGCCCGAGGAGCTGGCCCATAGCACCCAGCCCGCGGAGACATCGGCGAAGACCGCGATGATGAACAGCAGCCCGGCTATGGTCACGTCGACGGCCAGTTGGTACGGCTTGAGGGGGCGGAACACGCTTCTCACGGTACGGGAGCGCGCGAGCCGAGGCATCCGTCTGTGGATGTATCTGACGCCGCGTTTGCGGTTCACTCAGGCGGGCAGGATCGGTCGGTTTTCGTAGAACGTCTGCAGCACGACGGTCGTTCGCGTACTCACCGACGCGACTCCCCGGATGCGGCGGATGAGCGTCTCGAGTGCGCGCGGTGACGCAACCCGCACGAAGAGCATGTATGCCGCGTTGCCGGCTATGGAGTGACACGACTCGATCTCGGTGATGTGCTCGAGCAACTCGGGAGCATCGTCGGGCTGCGCGGGGTCGAGCGGCGTGATCTCGATGAACGCCGCGAGAGGCTTGCCGACGGCTTCGACATCCACGATCGCGCGATACCCCGCGATGACGCCCCGTGTCTCGAGTCGCCGCATCCGGGCCTGCACGGCCGAAACCGACAGCCCGACGGCCTCGGACAGCTGCGCGAGGGTGGCGCGGGCATCGCGCGAGATCGCGCGCACGATCGACAGATCAACCGGGTCGTCGAGAACCGCAGGATGACGATGCAGTTCCTGATCTTCCATGTGGTGATCGTATCAACAGGAATATTTCCTGCTGACGAGCGGCACGACCATACATCTTCCTACAATTCTCGAGATGGCGCGTGGGCGCAGCACGGAGCGGAGACGGACATGACGATCGACACGACCCTGGACAGCGGCACCGCCGCAGGCGTGGTCGGTGACGTCGAGACGAGCGCCGCCTGGATCTCGCTCCGCGATGCGGCGGTCGACCTGCAGGCGCTGCAGGCGCAGGATGGCTCGATCCCCGATCCCGCGCAGCATGCCGCGGCTGCGGGGCTCGTCGACACGATCGTGCGTGGCATCCGCGAGCTCGCCCCGCTCTTCCCTCACGATGCGGCGTACCTCGAGGCATCCGTCGGCGACTTCGAGCGCTGGGTGCGCAGCCGCTTCGGGGTACCGGACTTCCACGACTCGCTCGTTGCCTTCCAACCCCAGCAGCACCGCGTCGACGGGCTGCGACACCTCGTCGTCTTCCCGATGTACACCCAGAACGGATCGAGCAACCGATACGTCGAGGCCCTGATCGTCGAAACCATCTGGCCCGAGTTCATCGCCAGACTCGAGGCCGGCGACTACACGAACCGGCTGTTCGTCTCACTGCGCCTGATCGACTTCACGCCCGGCTACGACACCAATTCGGCCGTTCTCTTTCCCGAGACGGTCGCGGTGCGCGAGATCCCGACCTTCACGTGGGGCGCGATCTTCCAGGATCGCGAGGCCGCCCGCTACCGCCGCGTGGTGCGCGCCGCCGCCGAGATCACCCGCCTCGAGCTGCCGGCGGACGCCGCGCGCCTGCTCGATGACCACGCCCTCGCCGAGCGTACCTTCGTGATGTGGGACATCATCCACGACCGCACCCACATGCGCGGCGACCTGCCGTTCGACCCGTTCATGATCAAGCAGCGGATGCCGTACTTCCTCTACTCGCTCGAAGAGTTGCGGTGCGACCTGACCGCCTTCCGCGAGTGCGTTGCGATCGAGAAGCGTCTGTCTGCGGGAGACGGAGAACTCGACGTCGAGACGCTCGAGCACGCAAAGCTCGTGCAGTACGCGGTGATCTTCGATCGCATCTTCCGCTTCGCGATCACGGGGTCCCGGGTTCGCAACTACGACGGGCTCGGCGGGCAGCTGCTGTTCGCGTGGCTACACCAGCGCGGGGTGATGCACTGGACCGACACCCGACTCACCCTCGACTGGACCGACGTGCCCGCGGCGGTCGTGGCGCTCGCCGATGCGATCGACGAGTTGTACTGGCGCTCGATCGACCGTCCGAAGACCGCGCACTGGCTCGCCGCATACGAGTTGATCCGCGGGGTTCTGACACCCCACCCGGGGTCGGTGTGGGCGCAGGGCCTGCCCCGAGACATCCTGATCGGACCGCCGAAGGGCTTTACGGACGCGGTGCTCGACGACGAATTCCCCCTGTCGATGTTTTACGAGGCCCTCGACCGCAAGATGGCACCGGTCATCGCGTCGACGAGCGGCATTCGGGGCGATGCCTGACCGCGCGCGCCCCGAATTAGGCTGAGTACCGTGACCCGAATCCACGATGCCGCCGTGCGCGGCTTCGCATCCGACAACTATTCCGGCATCCATCCCGAGGTACTCGCGGCCATCGCCGCGGCAAACGAGGGACACCAGGTCGCCTACGGCGAGGATGCCTACAGCGCCCGCCTGCAAGAGGTGGTGTCCGCCCAGTTCGGCGCCGGGGCCGAGGCATTCCCCGTCTTCAACGGCACGGGCGCGAACGTGGTGGGCCTGCAGTCGATGCTGCCGCGCTGGGGTGCGGTCGTTGCGGCCTCGAGCGCGCACATCAACGTCGACGAGGGCGGCGCCCCCGAGCGGGTCGCGGGCATCAAGCTTCTGACCGTGCCGACGGACGACGGCAAGCTCACACCCGAGCTGGTCGACCGCGAGGCCTGGGGGTGGGGTGACGAGCACCGCGCCCAGCCCCTCGTGGTGTCGATCACGCAGTCATCCGAGCTCGGCACGGTGTACACGCCCGACGAGGTGCGGGCGCTCGCCGACCACGCCCACGGCCTGGGAATGCGCCTGCACCTCGATGGCGCGCGCGCCTCGAACGCCGCCGCCGCGCTCGGCGTACCGCTCCGCGCCTTCACGACCGACGCGGGCGTCGACGTGCTGAGCCTCGGTGGCACGAAGAACGGGGCGATGCTCGCCGAGGCGATCGTCGTGCTGGACCCCGAGGCATCCGAGGGCCTGAAGTTCTTGCGCAAGCTCAACATGCAGCTCGCGTCGAAGATGCGCTTCGTCTCGGCGCAGCTGATCGCCCTGTTCGAGGGCGACCTGTGGCTGCGAAACGCGACGCACGCCAACGCGATGGCGGCGCGGCTGCGCGCGGGAGTCGAGGCCGGCATTGCGGATGGCTCCATTCAGGGTGTTGCGTTCACCCAGCCGACGCAGGCGAACGGCGTCTTCGCGACGCTGCCGGCGGGCGCGGCAGATCAGTTGCGCGAGCGCGTGCGCTTCTACGATTGGGGCCCCGCCTCCGGAGGCTCGGAGCATCGCGATAGCGATGGTTCGAGTGGAGGTGGGGAGGATGCGGCGATCAGCGAGGTGCGGTGGGTCTGCTCGTTCGACACGGAGCCCTCCGACATCGACGCGTTCGTCGCCGACATCGCGCGCGTCACGAGCGGCAGTTAGGCCGAATCTAGGGCTCGCGACGCGTTCGAGTAGCGACGATCGCCACCGCGATCCCCACGGCTAGTGCCGCGGCAGTAATCCCTGCGGTGGCCACCGGCACGACAGTATTCGCCCAATCGCTCTGCCCTTTCCAGATGTTTCCGAGAGCGGTGACGGTCCACGGAACAGCCGCCCCCACCACGGCGCCGAAAACCCCCATGCCCAGAGCACTACGCACGCTCTGTCGGTACCCGGTGTTGTTGATCGACGCGAGCGCTGCGAGCGCGCCAGTCGATGCGCCGAGGCCCGAGGCGCCGCCTACGTATGCTCCCAGGAGGACCATGCCGAGCAGACCGCGAGCGCCGGAGCCGTACCCACCGTTCGTCGCCACGTACACACAGGCGACCACGACCACGCCAAGAACGAGGCACGTTGCGGCGACGAGAAGCAGAGTGGGTCCGTAGCGCCGCCAGGTCATACGCACCAATCTAGGCTCCACCGGGACGCGCACGACGTGTCGATACCGCGCGGCCGAGTCGACCGATGACGGTCAGCGCGTGACCTTGGATGAGCTGCGGCGCGACCTGAACACGTGAACGATGTGGTCGAGCTGACCGGCGCCGCAGCACGCCAGAAGCTCCCCGGTCCCGCACGGGCGCGGGTTCTCGACGCGATCGAACGCCTCGGGCCGCCGGCCCGGGCTCGCCTATGCTGACGGCATGGATGCCTCGATGAACCCGCTCGTGCCGGCGTCATACGACATCGTCTGGAGCATTGTCTTCATCGTCGGGCTTGCCCTGACAATCGCGGCACTCGTGTCGATCGCCCGGCGCGCAAAGCACCTCACCGCGACCCACGCCCTCGTCTGGACGCTGCTGGCCATCTTCGTGCCGCTGCTCGGCCCGATCGCCTGGCTGACGATCGGTCGTCGCGCTTCGGGCGCCGAGAGTTTCCGCGCTCCCGCGGACGGCTAGCTGCGGTCCGAACTCTCGGCGGAAGCTTCTTCCTGCACCTCGGACTCGGCATCTGCGTTCGAGGTAGTGTCGGGTTCCGCCCGCGATGCGACGGTGTCGGCGGAGGCATCCGCATCCGCGTCCTCTTCGTCCAGCGGAACCTCGCCGCGGATGAGTTCCTTCACCCCGGCCATGAAGCTCGACATCTCGTGCTGCTGCCAGCGGAGCTGCCGCGTGCGGTCCTCGGCGTCGCGCAGAACCCCGGTCGAGTGCGTTGTAACCAGGTCGATGATGCGCTGCGCCTTGTCGCGCGCCCGATCGAGCTGTTCGTTCGCGCGCACGTTGGCATCGGCCTCGACCTGCGCCGCCTGGGCGCGTGCGAGCCGCTCGTAGTCCTCCGCCTTGGCCGAGATGCGCTTCGCGTGCTCGAGCGAGGCCGCGACCTGCTCGTTCGCGTCGGCCGTGATGCGCTCGGCGTGCGCCACAGCCTGGTTGTGCAAAACCAGAAATTCTTGCTGTGCGTCATCCTGGCGCCGCGTCAGCGACTCCTCGAACTCGAGCACACGCGCGCGCATCTCGCGGACGGCGGCCTCGGCATCCGCGCGGTCCTGAGCCGTCTCGCGCGAGACGAGGGCGCGCAACGCGGCGGCACCCTTCTCGGCCTCGGTGCGGATCGCGGCGGCCTCCTGCTCGGCCTGAGCAACCTTCTCGGCGGCGTGTGCACGCTCGCGCTCGAGCATCGCCTCGTGCGCGGTGAGCTCGGTCTCGATGCGGAGGCGCGCCTGCTGTGCGTCACTCTCGGCCTGCGAACGGATCGCTTCCGCATCCGCCTCCGCTTCTCGCCGACGCGTCCGAATCTCTTCGCGTGCCGACTCGAGCAGGCGCTCGGTCTGCACGGTCGCATTCTTGATGAGCACGCTCGCCTGGCCCTCGGCGACGCGCAGAATCTCTTCGAACTGCTGACGACCCTCGGATGCTTCGGATGTCGCACCGACGAGCTCGTCCGTCAGTGCCTGCACCTGCTGCTCGACATCCGCGGCCTTCGCCTGTGCCTCGCGCAGGTCGGCCTCGAGCTTCTCGATCGACTGCCGCGCCTGCGTCAACTCACGACTGCGGGTGGTCGCCGCTTTCTCACCGCGGCGGATGCGCGCCTCGAGCGCCGTGACGCGATCGCCGCGCTCCTGTAGGCGGGACGACAGGGTCGCCACGGCAGCATCGACCTCGTGCTTCTCATAGCCCCGAAAAGCCGTCGTGAATGAGAGGGAATCACCGGCATCGCCGGCTCCACCGATCAGCTCGTCGAAGGCCGAAGCCGCCGCATCCGGCTGCTCGTTACCCGTGTTCTGCGTGGTCATGTCCCCGTCCCCGTCTCTCTGCTCCACCACGGTCTGTTCCCCGGATAACCCGGGGGCACCGTCGCCGATCCTTCCGCCACACATGCACGTTCCCGTCCATACGAGGACACAGCCATTCGAGGACACGGCCATTCGAGGACACAGCCACCCCGCACCGCGCCGGGTTGCGCGGGAGAGAAATGGGTTGTGTCGTCGACCGCGGACGGATGACGGATGATCGGGTGTTGCGTAGCGGGTGCCGCCCGATCACGACGAACAATACCGGTACGAGCTATCCCGGACGAGACGTCATTCACAGCGCCGTTCTCGGGACGACCCCGCCGCGCGTCAGCGCCCCGCCGAAGGCCCCGAGGGACGCCCCGTCACGAGTGACGCGAGCGTCGGTCGCCAATGGCGTGAAACATACTCGACTGCCTCGTCCACGCCGAGAGCGCGGGTGGAGTTTCCGACACGCACCCACAGGTCGGTGGCTGGGCCGCCGTCGCGCGGCGCCGTCAAGAAGACCGGCTTCGGCGATGGCGGACAGTTGAGGGCGCAGACCGTGCCCGCGTCCGCGAGCGTTGCGAACTGAATGTGGGGCAGCGCGGCGGCGTTGCGGCCGACGAGCGTCGAGAGCAGGTCACGCAGCCAGAGCTCGAACCGGTCGTGGTCGGGCGTCCGGAGGGTTGCGAGATCCCGTTCCAGGCCGCGCACGACACCGTCGTCGCTCGCGCCGATGACCAGCACTCCGCCGTTGCTGTTCAAGAACGCGGCGACCGTCTTTGCGATCGCGAGTTCCATCCGCGGATCCTTCTTATGTTCACGGACGTTCCACCGCGCGGTCTCTTTGAACTCGACGTGGTCGGATTCCCCCGCGGCGAGGAACGCCGCCACATCGACGTCGCCATAGTTCGGGCGGATGAGCGCCGCAATCGACGCCGCGACGAAGGTGAGCCCGATGCTCGAGCCGAACGCGAGCAAGAGCGTCGTCGGCATCCAGAGGTACTGACCGTAGAAGAGCAGTCCCGCGAGCAGGAGCCCCACGCTGATGCCGAGCAGCGAGATCACGGCCATCGTCGTCAGACCCAGGCGCAGTCGACGGCCGAACAGCCGACGCACGACCCATGCGACCGCGTAGGCGAAAGCGAGAGCGACGGGGAGGGCGATAGCGAACTCGACGAGGAGGGGACTTGCAGGCATCCGTTCGGTCCCGACTCAGCGCAGGGCGCCGACGCTCGCCAGTGCGAGGCGGACGAGCGTGCCGCGGCCGCCCTCCATCTCGGCGGCGAGCGCATCGGACGCTGCCTCTTCGGGCGACATCCACGTGACCTCGAGCGCGTCCTGGCGCGGCTCGCACGTCCCGGTCACGGGCACGACGAAGGCGAGCGAAACGGCGTGCTGACGATCGTCGTGGAAGGCGGTGACGCCGGGAATCGGCAGGTACTCGGCGACCGTGAACGGAGTCACCTGAGGGGGCAGCAGGGGGAAGGCCATCGGGCCGAGATCGTTCTCGAGGTGGCGGAACAGCGCATCCCGCACCGTCTCGCCATGCCGCACACGGCCGCTGACGAGCGAACGGGTGATCTCGCCGACCGGTGTGGCGCGCAGCAGGATGCCGACCTCGGTCACGGAGCCCACGCCATCCGTCCGCACGGGCACGGCCTCGACGTAGAGCATCGGCAGCCGGCGCCGCGCCTCGGCCAGCTCGACCTCGCTCAGCCAGCCGGGATTCGCCGCGCTTCCCGTCGTCGGCGAGCCGAACGAACCGTCGTCACGCGGATCGCTCGAACGTCCGAACGACGCTCCCATGCCGCTCAACCGATCGCGCCCCTCGGGGCCGTCGTCTTCGGGGGGATCGGGGTCAGGTGTGCGCACCGGCATGTCTCTTGTATACCTCAGCCTTTCGCGCGACCCCGTACATGCGAAAGGAACGGCGAGACGGATGTGGCGGATGTGGCGCCGAATCGACCTCATGGGCCCCACGAGTCACATGGGTCCTCCGAGATGTGCGCGGAAGCCACGCGCCAGCTCAGAGCACCGTGTCCGCGGGGTTTGCCAGGATGGGGGCATGTCCCCCACCGACGAGACCCCATCGTCCGCGTCATCCGCAGCGACCCTGCCGCCCGAGCTCGATCCGGATGCCGCGCTCTGGTCGGATGCCCCGGCAGGGCGTCCCCTGCTGGTGCTGTTGCACGGGTACGGGTCGGACGAGCGCGACCTGTTCGGTCTCGTCCCGTACCTCCCGCCCGCCTTCGTCTTCGCGGCCCCGCGCGCGCCCCTCGCCCCGCCGTGGCCGGCACCGGGCTACTCCTGGTACCCCATCGAGGGCCTGAACGGGCGAGACTCCGCCGGTGTGACGCGGGCGGCCGAACGACTCTGCGCCTGGCTCGACGAGCACGCGGTCGGGGCGACGTCGATCGGCCTGCTCGGATTCTCTCAAGGTGCGGCGATCGCCCTGCAGGCGCTGCGGCTGCAGCCGGAACGGTTCGCCTTCGCGGTCAACCTCAGCGGCTACGCCAGCGCCGCAACGCTGCCCGGTGACGAAGTACTCGCCGCCACCAAGCCCCCGGTTTTCTGGGGTCGCGGAACGCACGACGACGTCATCCCGGAGCCGCTCATCGCGCAAACCACCGTCTGGCTTCCCGAGCACAGCACGCTCAGCGGATCGGTCTATCCCGGCCTGACGCACAGCGTCTCGCAGACCGAGCTCGACGACGTCCGCGGCTTTCTCGAGGCACGCCTGAAGCAACTCTCGGACTGACGCGCGTCGCGCGACCAGCGCAAGACCCGCGCCGATGTCGGTGCGGGGGACGAAGATGGACAGATGGCCGATGTCTGGGCGAAATTCGGTCCTGCCACGCAGGACTGGTTTCGTGGCGCCTTCCTCGAGCCCACCCCCGCCCAGGTCGGTGCGTGGGATGCGATCTCGGCCGGGCGGCACGCGCTCGTCGTCGCGCCGACCGGCTCGGGCAAGACCCTGTCCGCTTTCCTCTGGGCGATCGACAGGGTCTTCCGCGAGAAGCCGCTCGAGGCGGAGCCCCGCGCGGGCGGACGAAGAAAACGAGCGGATGCCCCGCAGCCGACCACGGGCATCCTGTACATCTCTCCGCTGAAGGCGCTGGGCGTCGATGTCGAGCGCAACCTGCGTTCGCCGCTCGTGGGCATCGCCCAGTCGGCACGTCGGCTGGGTATCGCGCTTCCCGACGTCACGGTGGGCGTGCGCTCGGGCGATACCCCGTCGAACGAGCGGCGACGTCTGGTGCAGGATCCGCCCGACATACTCATCACGACCCCCGAATCGCTCTACCTGATGCTCACGAGCCAGGCGGGCGAGACACTGCGCGGCGTGCACACCGTGATCGTCGACGAGGTCCACGCCGTCGCCGCCACCAAGCGCGGGGCGCATCTCGCTGTCAGCCTCGAACGACTCGACGCGATGCTCGAGCATCCGGCGCAGCGGATCGGGTTGTCAGCGACCGTGCGCCCGATCGACGAGGTCGCGCGCTTCCTCGGCGGCGCGGCGCCCGTCGACGTCGTGGCGCCGCCCGCGTCGAAAACCTTCGAACTGCGCGTGACCGTGCCGATCGACGACATGCTCAATCCCCCGCCCCCGCCCCGCTCGGGTGCGCCCGGTGCCGACGCACCGGATGGGGCAACGGATGCCTCGGGGTCCGCCCGCGCGGGGGCCAGTGCCGACGATACGGGCGAAAGGGATATCAGCAGCGACGGGACCAGCAACGGCAACACCGGCGACGGCGACGGCGACGGACCGGAGTGGTACGCCGCCGACAGTCGCCTGCGCCCCGAGGCGACGGAGATGACGGGGTCGGTCTGGCCGCACGTCGAAGAGGCGATCGTCGACCGCATCCTCGAGAACCGCTCGACCATCGTTTTCTCGAACTCCCGCCGACTGGCCGAGCGCCTGACCGGGCGACTCAACGAGATCTACGCCGAGCGACTCGGGCTCGAACTTCCCGACCCTGCGGTTCCCGCTGCTGTCATGGCGCAGGCGGGCTCGACCGCTGGCGCTGATCCTGTACTCGCGCGCGCACACCACGGGTCGGTGTCGAAAGAGCAGCGCGCGCAGGTCGAAGAAGAGTTGAAAGCGGGGCGACTGCGCTGCGTGGTCGCGACCAGCAGCCTCGAACTCGGCATCGACATGGGCGCCGTGGACCTCGTGATCCAGGTCGAGTCGCCGCCCTCTGCCGCGAGCGGGCTGCAGCGGATCGGCCGCGCGGGTCACCAGGTCGGCGAGGTCAGCCGCGCCTTCCTCTTCCCCAAGCATCGCGCCGATGTGCTGCACACCGCGATCGTCACCGAGCGCATGCTCGCCGGACGCATCGAGTCGATCTCGGTGCCGCAGAATCCGCTCGACATCCTGGCGCAGCAGACCGTCGCGGCGTGCGCGCTCGGGGCCATCGACGTCGAGGACTGGTACGACGCGGTGCGCAAGAGCGCCCCCTTCCGCACGCTGCCGCGCTCGGCCTACGAGGCCACGCTCGACCTGTTGGCCGGGCGCTACCCCTCCGACGAGTTCGCCGAGCTCCGGCCCCGCGTCGTCTGGGATCGTGACGCGGGCACGCTGACCGGACGCCCCGGTGCCCAACGCCTCGCCGTGACGAGCGGCGGGACGATCCCCGACCGCGGTCTGTTCGGCGTGTTCGTCGCGGGCGAATCACGCGGGGGTCGCGTCGGCGAGCTCGACGAAGAGATGGTCTACGAGTCGCGCGTCAACGACGTCTTCACGCTCGGCACGACGAGCTGGCGAATCGTCGAGATCACCCACGATCGCGTCAACGTCGTGCCGGCGTTCGGACAGCCCGGCAAGCTGCCGTTCTGGCACGGCGATGGGCTCGGACGCCCCGCCGAACTCGGCGAGGCGCTCGGAAAGTTCTCGAAAGACCTGTCCGAGGCGACGCCCGACGCCGCCCGCGAGCGGCTGCGTGACGGGGGTCTCGACGAGCGCGCGAGCGACAACCTTCTCGCTTATCTGGCGGAGCAGCGCGAGGCGACGGGCACGCTCCCGACCGATACGACCTTCACCGTCGAGCGTGGGCGCGACGAGGTCGGCGACTGGCGAATCATCCTGCATTCCCCGTACGGCATGAGTGTGCACGCCCCGTGGGCGCTCGCTGTCAACGCGCGCATCCGCGAACGCCTCGGCGTCGAGGGATCCGCCGTCGCGAGCGACGACGGCATCATCGCTCGGGTCCCGGATGCCGCGGCCGAGCCGCCGGGCGCCGAACTCTTCGTCTTCGAGGCCGACGAGCTCGAGCAGATCGTCACGGACGAGGTCGGCGGGTCCGCCCTCTTCGCCTCGCGCTTCCGTGAGTGCGCGGCACGCGCGTTGCTGATGCCGCGCGTCAACCCGAACAAGCGCAGCCCCCTCTGGCAGCAGCGCCAGCGATCGGCACAGTTGCTCGAAGTCGCGCGCAGGCATCCGACGTTCCCGATCATCCTCGAGACTCTTCGCGAGGTGCTGCAGGACGTCTACGACCTGCCCGCTCTGCTCGGGCTCGCGCGTGGGATCGCCGAGCGCCGCATCCGCCTGATCGAGACGACGACAACCCAGCCCTCGCCGTTCGCACGAGACCTGCTCTTCGGATACGTCGGCGCGTTCATGTACGAGGGCGACTCGCCCCTCGCCGAACGCCGCGCGGCGGCCCTGTCTGTCGATCCCGCGCTGCTCTCGGAGTTGCTCGGCCGCATCGAGATGCGCGAGCTGCTCGACCCCGACGTCATCGCGCAGTTCGAACGTGAGGCGCAACGCCTCGATCCCACGCGCCGCGTGAACGGTATCGAGGGTGTCGCGGATCTGCTGCGGATGCTCGGCCCCCTGGACGCCGCAGAGGTCGCCGCGCGCCTCATTCCGGCCGAGGCCGACGGTTCGGTCGTGCGCGCGCTGCGGGCCGATCCGGCCGATCCCGATGCGGATGCGCCGACGGAGGATGCGGCACCAGCGCTGCCCGATGCGACAGCTGCCGAGGCATCCGCTCTCCTGATCGCTCTCGTCGATGCCCGGCGCGCGATCCCCATCACGATCGGTGGCACGCACCGCGTCGCCGCGATCGAGGACGCCGGGCGCCTGCGTGACGCGCTCGGTGCGGCGTTACCCGTCGGCATCCCGCTGGCGTTCCTCGAGCCGACCGAGGACCCGCTCGGCGATCTCGTCGCTCGGTACGCGCGCACGCACGCTCCGTTCACGGTGGATTCCCTCGCCGAAAGACTCGGGATCGGTCCCGCCGTGGCACGTCATACGCTTCTGCGACTCGAGTCGCAGGGGCGCGTGACGAGCGGGTTCTTCCTGCCCGCCGGTGTGGACCGCTCACGGATCGGGGGCAGCGATGAAACGGAGTGGTGCGACGCCGAGGTGCTGCGCCGCCTGCGCATGCGTTCGCTCGCGGCCATCCGCGGGAGCGTCGAGCCCGTCCCGCCCGAGGCGTTCGCGCGGTTCCTGCCCGTCTGGCAGCACGTCGCCCGCCCGCTGTCGGGAGTCGACGGTGTGGTCGCGGCGATCGATCAACTCGCGGGCGTGCCGCTGCCGGCGAGCGCGTGGGAGTCGCTCGTGCTGCCCTCGCGCGTGTCCGACTACCACCCCGGGTTGCTGGACGAATTGACCGCGGCCGGCGAGGTCGTCTGGTCGGGTCAGGGCTCGCTGCCCGGTCGCGACGGGTGGGTGGCTCTGCATCCCGCGGATGCCGCGCCGTACACGCTGGCCCCGCCCGAGGACGAACCCGCCGCAGACTCGCTCGATCGACGTGTGCTCGATGCGCTGGCGGTCGGGGGCGCCTACTTCGCCTCTCAGCTGCGCGATGCGGCCGGGGCTGAGAACGAGCAGTCCGTGACGGACGCCCTGTGGCGCCTGACCTGGTCGGGTCATGTCACGAACGACACGTTCGCGCCGCTCCGGGCCCTGACTGCCGGTGGATCGCAGGCGCACCGCACCACACGGCGCCCGCCCCGTGCACGACTGTTCCGCGGGGCGGCGCTGCCCCGACCCGCCGCTCCCCCGCGCCCGACCGGTGTGGGCGGGCGCTGGTCTCTGCTGCCCGAACCGGAGTCGGATGCCTCGGCCCGGGCAACAGCATCCGCAGCACTGCTGCTCGACCGCTACGGCGTCGTCACGCGCGGGTCCGTCCAGGCCGAGGGCATGCCCGGCGGTTTCGCCCAGGCCTACCGGGTACTGGCGGGCTTCGAGCAGGCGGGCCACTGCCGCCGGGGATATCTGATCGAAGGGCTGGGCGCGGCACAGTTTGCGGCATCCGCCACGATCGACCGACTGCGCGAGTTCGCGGCACTGCCCGATCCCGCACCCCTGCGTGCCGTCACTCTCGCCGCGACCGACCCCGCAAACCCCTACGGCGCCGCTCTCCCCTGGCCCGTGATCGACGGTGTCACCCACCGACCGGGCCGCAAGGCCGGCGGCATCGTCGTGCTGGTCGACGGGACCCTGGCCGTCTACCTCGAGCGGGGCGGCAAGAGCGCGCTCGTCTTCACGGAGGACGACAACGTGCTCGCGGCGGCAGCGCTCGATCTGGCGACGACCGCGCGGGCGCGACGCCTCGACACACTCACGGTCGAGCAGGTCAACGGTGCTTTCGTCTACGGCTCTTCCACCGCTCGCGCCCTCCGAGAGGCAGGGTTCGTCGAGTCTCCCCGCGGCCTGACACTGCGTCGGACGACGGCGGGAGATGCGATTCGAGCGGGCGCTCGTGCCTGAGGGCGACACCGTCTTCCGTGCCGCGCGACGGCTATCCGAGGCGCTCGCGGGTTCGGTCGTGACGCGGTTCGACATCCGAGTTCCCGGCAGCGCGACCGCCGACCTGCGGGGCGAGACCGTGCACGACGTCGTTCCGCGCGGCAAACATCTGCTGCATCGCATCGGGGATTTCTCGCTGCACTCGCACCTGAAAATGGAGGGCGAGTGGCACGTCTATCGCCGCGGCGAGAAGTGGCGAAAGCCGGCGTTCACGGCTCGCGCGATCGTTGGCAACGCGGACTGGGATGCCGTGGGTTTCGATCTGGCGATGGTCGAGGTGCTGCCGACGAGCGAAGAGGAGCGTGTCGTCGGGCACCTGGGTCCCGACCCGCTCTCCGAAGACTGGGATCCGTTCGAGGCCGCGCGGGTGCTCGCGAGCGACCCGCGGCCGATACACGTGGCGCTGCTCGATCAGCGGACGGTGGCGGGTTTCGGCAACGAATACGCGAACGAGATTCTGTTCGTCCGAGGCATCCTGCCCTCGCGCCCCGCGATCGAGGTCGACACCGCCGCCGTGATCGATGTGGGCGCACGGATGCTTCGCGCCAACCGCGATCGCACGCCTCGAACGTTCACGGGCGATACCCGAGCGGGTCGCACGACGTGGGTGTACGGGCGGGCGCGACGACCGTGCCGCCGGTGCGGCACGGCAATCCGCGAGGGGTCGCTCGGCGCTACGGCGACGTCCGAGCGGAACGTGTTCTGGTGTCCGAACTGCCAGCGCTGACCGCACGAGATTTCGTACATTATGGGCCTATGAAATGTACAATCTGAAGATGTCGATCGTGAGCGCCGCAGATGCGCGCAAGAACTTCTCCGATATCCTCACCCGCTCCGAGAACGAGGCAGTCTTCATCGAACGGCGTGGTCAGCGCGCTGCCGTGGTCGTCAGCCCTGAGCAATACGAGCGGATGATCGAGGCCCTCGAAGACGCGGAAGACGCGGCGGCGTTCGACGAGGCCATGTCGGAAGAAGGCCCGAACGTGCCCTGGGCGCAGGTAAAGGCCGATCTCGGTTGGGCATGAGCTATCGCATCGAGCTTCGCCCGGCGGCGGTTCGAGCTCTCAAAAAGATCGACCACCAAGACCGTGGTCGCATCAGGGGAGCAATCGCCCTCTTGGGCGAGGACCCTCGTCCGCCCGGCGCAACAGCGCTCCGCGGACGCGCGGGACTGCGCGTGCGCATCGGCGACTATCGCATCATCTACACGATCGATGACGATGTCCTGGTCGTGGCGGTCGTGACGCTCGGTCACCGAAGGGATGTCTACGAGCAGTGAGAGGGCGCGTCGAGCGATATGTTCAAGCGGGTGACGGCCATCCTCCCTCTCGACGAAGAGACCGCTGAGCGGGACGCCGACGCCCTGCTGCGGACTGTCATCGCCGTCGCCACGAATGGGAAGACCGCTGCCGTTCGGGAGTTGCGGGATATCGCGGGCCACGTCTGGATGGGGCGACTTTCGGCGGCTCGCGCTGCGGGTTCCGTTGAAGGAACGAGTGGTCAGCGCACAAAAGACGAAAGCCTTCGCGCGCGGGTTTTCGTTCGGGACGGATTTCGCTGTACCCAGTGCGGAGGGCGCGCGGTCCCTCGGAGCATTCTGGTCGCGATTCACGATCTGTACCCGGAGGAGATTCCGTACGACGTGCATTACACACGCGGAAGGACCCACCCCGCCTTCTGGGCTCCGGTACCAGAAGCTGACCACGTTCTTGCACACAGCAGAGGTGGGTTCAACGATCTAGCCATCTCGCTACGCTCCACGCCGCGTGCAACACCCGAAAGTCCGACTCCCCGGCGACCTACTCTGCGCACAACGGTCAGAACTCGTCCGGCGACGACTGGGACGGGCTCACATCCTTCTATCCCGCGCTCATCGAGGCGGGAGCCGGGGAGATCAGGCCTCGCTACCACCGCGAATGGTCGAGACGATATGCGATTCTCATGGGGCAATCGACACCGACACATGATCGGTAGGCCCGGCCTGCTAGGTCAGTGTCCGACGTATCGCCCGGGCCGGTGATTGAGCGCGAGCACCAGGCTCAGCAGCACTGCCCCGGCGGCCGAGAGCAACACGAGCGGCCACGGCACGACCCAGAGAGCGGCGACGATGATCGCGACATCGAAAATCATCTGCACCCAACCCGCACGGAATCCCCACCGCTCTTGGACGATCAGCGCGATGATCGTGATGCCCCCGAGGCTCGCACGATGCCGGAAGAGGATGAGCAGTCCGATCCCGACGAGCAGGTTGCCCCCGAAGGTGCCGTAGACGGGATCGATCTGCGGGATGGGGAACGCCAGGTTGTGCAGCACCGAGAACGCCGACACGAGACCGATCGACACGGCCGTCCGAACCGTGAAGTCCAGCCCCTTCTTCCAGAGCGCGAGCACCGCGAACGGGAGGTTGACGATCGCGAAGAGCACCCAGAAGGGCAGCGACGTCGCGTAGTCGAGCAGCAGGGCAACGCCGGCGGTGCCGCCCGTGACCGCGCCGCTGGACTGCAGCAAGTGCAGCCCGAGCGACGCGGTGAACGTTCCCGTCAGCAAACCCAGGATGTCTTCGGGCACGGTGTGCGCCAGGGCCGGAGCACCGAAGACCGGGTCGGTCGTGGCGGCGTCGCCGTCGGAGGGGGTGTCGTGTGCGTGTGTCACGGGGTCCTTCGTGAGGTTCGTGGATATGGACAGGAGGGGTCATCCGTCCGCACTCATCTTCGCAAACTCGACTCCCCCTTCAGTTGGAGCGCGAGAGTGCCCGTTTCCACGCGCGAGAGTGCCCGTTGTCACAGCGGGGAGCCGCCTCGCGGGACAGAACGGGCACCCTCGAGGATCAGAACGGGCACTTTCGCGCAGAAAAGTTCAGAAACGACCCATCCGGAATACCCATGCCTACGAATGAGTTACAACCGGTGACTTCGGCTTTATTTACCGCCGCGGGAGGGAATCGTGGGCAAGAACTACGTGGACATCGAACGCGATAACGGAGAGATCCTCCGCTACCGCAAGCACGTCAATGGTCGCGGGCTGATCGCGCACGGCGCGAAGGTACACGCGAGCGCGCTGATCGAAGCGGGCGCATACGTCGAACCCGGCGCACAGGTTGCCGCCGGAGCTCGTGTGCTCCGTGGTGCGTGGATCGAGACGGACGCCGTCATCGGCCCCGACGCCATCATCGAGGAGCACGCGCACATCGGCTCGGGGGCAGCGGTCGGTTCCGGTGCACGCATCGGCGTCCGGGCGACCGTGGGTGACCGCGCGCGCATCGCAGGCGGTGCCAAGATCCGTGACGACGAAATCGTGGCGAACGGCCAGATCATCGCCACCGACAAGCGCGGTTTGCGCTTGGCGGCGTAAGACACACAAGCGCGGGCTGCGCTCAGCCGCATGAGACACCCCAGCGCGGGCTACGCTGGCCGGATGGCGAAGGGTGGCGGGAGTCCGAGACGCCCGCGCCGTCCTGTGCGTGCGGCATCCATTCGCGCCGCGACACCGAAGAAGACGGCACGCTCGAAGCCCGCCCCTCCGGCCGCAGAGCCGTCCGGGCCCGTTCTCGTCGGGCCGCTTCGTCTCGGTGTGTTCCCGGGTGCGGCACCCGGCATCTGGGTTGATCGTTGGCGGGAACGCCTGCCCGATGTGCCTCTCGAACTCGTTTCGATCGAGGCAGCGAATCAGGAGCAGGCGCTCCGTGACGGTGAGATCGATGCCGCGTTGGTCCGTCTCCCGGTCGAGCCCGATGGGTTGCACGTCATTCCCCTCTACGAAGAAACGACGGTCGTGGCGTTCGGCACCGATTCGTCGCTCGGTGCCGCGGAAGAGCTGGCGTTCGACGACCTCGCGGGCGAGATCCTTTTCGTTCCCGCGGACGATGTGCTGGGCCCACTCGGCATTCCGGGTGTCGTGCCGGCTCGCGGGCCGCAGCTCGCGACCACGGCCGACGCGTTGGAGACGGTTGCCGCGGGCGTGGGCATCGTGATCCTGCCCCTGTCGCTCGTGCGCTTGCACCGGCGCCGCGACGTGACGCACCGACCGCTCGCGGGTGCCCCGACGTCCGCCGTCGCCCTGGCATGGCTCACCGAGAGCACGAGCCCCGCGATCGAGGCGCTGGTCGGTATCGTTCGGGGCCGCACCGCTCGCTCGTCGCGGAGTTGACCGTGCCCGCCGATTACACTCGGGCAACATGACCTATGCCGGCACGGGGACCGATGGCGCCCGACCACTGCTGTACCTGTGCGTGCGTCCCCAGGCCGGTGCCGCCGAGGGAGAATATCGCTCGTTCCGCGAGGCCGCGCACCTCGACGAGGACCAGCTGCACGCCCATGATCTCGTGCGCGAACCGTTGCCGGCCGATGCTCTCGACACGTACGCGGGATTTCTCGTGGGCGGCAGTCCGTTCAACGTCGCCGACCCCACGGGCACGAAGACCGACGTGCAGCGCCGTCTCGAGGCGGACCTCGAACGGATCGCGGGTGCCGCGGCATCCGGTGTCACGTCGGGGCTCTTTACCTGTTACGGCATTGGCATCGTGACACGCATGCTGGGTGGTGACGTCACCCGGGCCTACCCCGAAGACACGGGGCCCGCGACCATCACCCTCACCGAGACAGGCGCGCAGGACCCGCTCTTCGGGATGCTACCCACGCGCTTCTCCGCCCTCACGGCGCATAAAGAGGGAGCGGCCACGCCGCCGCCGGGCGCCGAACTTCTCGCCACCAATGATGTCTGTCCCGTGCAGGCGTACCGGGTCGGCAGCACCCTGTACGCGACGCAGTTCCATCCCGAACCGACCGGCCGCGCGTTCACCGAGCGGATGGTCGTCTACCGCGACGACGGATACTTCGATGCCCGCGCGTTCGATGAGATTGCCGCTCGCGTGCTCGCCGCGTCGGTCAGCGAGCCAGCGCGCATCGTCCGCGCATTCGCGGCACGCCTGGTCTGACGGCCGCGGCTCGCCCGCCCCGAAAGGTCAGTCGCCCTGCGGGCGCAGCGCCCGGAGTCCCGCGACGGCGAGGGGCGTTCCGGCGACGGCGACAGCCGCCACGATGGCGGCGATGCCGATCGCCTCGCTGCGCGGCTGGTCGGCCAGGCGCCCGACGGCGATCCAGACGAGTCCCCACCCGAGGGCGAGGCCGGGCGCGACGCGCCATCCGCTCGCCCAGGCGATCGCGAGACCGATGACCGCGACGACGACGATGACGGCGATGCCCCAAGCCTCCGCATGGTCCGCCCAGTCGGTCGGACCGATGGCGGTCAGCCAGGCCGCGACGTTGGCCACGGAAGCGACGGCGACCCAGCCGAGATGCAGGCCGGTGACCCCGTCGACCAGGAGCGAGTCGGTTATGCCGCCGCGAGGCATCCGCGTCACCACGGCTCGCTGGAAGGTGATGCACAGTGCGGCCAGCAGCACGAAGATCGCCAGCGTCGTACCCCAGAGCGTGAGCACCTGCACTGTGACGATCCAGAGACCGTTCAGCACCATGGTCAGCGCAATCCACCAGCCCATCGCGCGTTGACGCATCGAGGCGCGATGCGCGGGCAGGGCCTGCCAGACCGTGTAGGCCGCAAGACCTGTGTAGATGACCGACCAGATCGAGAACGCGGGGGTGGCCGGCGCAAGCAGGGTCGCGTCCGCGGCGAGCGCGCCTCCCTGTGCCTCGGCGATCGGTGTGCCACCGAAAACCCCGACGCCCACCATCGCGGCGATGAGCATGAACACGAGCGCAGAGATCACGACGACCTGGCGCACGAGATCGAGGCTCTGCGCCTGGGCCGGCTGTCCGGGAATGGTCATGCCCTCACCCTATGCCGGGCCCAGCGGCGAGACACGGCGGGGACGAACGGTTGACAATTCAGTCCGCCCCGTGTCACGGCTGGCGGCAGCGCCCGGAAAACAGGGGGTCGGGTCGACCCCCTGCCACGCACGGACTGAATTGTGAGCGCTCCGAGCGCCTCAGCGGAGCGGACCGACGATCACGGCGGCCTCGCTCGGCACGACGGCCTCGCCGTCGGCGACGAGCGCCGTGGCGTCGGTCGCCAGCAGGATGACGCGCCCGGGCGCAACGTCCCACGACACGGCCTCGTCCGTGAGATTCACGAGCACCGACAGATCGCCGCGTCCGAGCGCGAAGGCGCGCGCCCCGACCTCGCCTGAAGCGCCTTCCGCCGATTCGGCGCGCAGCGCCGCGAACGACGGGTCGGTGAGCTCGGGCCACTCTCTGCGCAGTGCTGCGAGGTCGCGGTAGAGCTGCAGCAGACGGGCGTGATCACCCGCGGATGCCTCGGCCCAGTCGAGCTTCGACCGCTCGAAGGTCTCGGGGTCCTGCGGGTTCGGCACGACGGACTCGTCCCACCCCATACGGGTGAACTCCTCGAGCCGGCCCTTCGCCGTCGCCTCGCCGAGCTCGGGCTCGGGGTGCGAGGTGAAGAACTGCCACGGTGTTGTGGCGCCCCACTCCTCGCCCATGAAGAGCATGGGGGTGCCGGGGGTCGTCAGGGTCAGCACGGCGGTCGCGGCCAGGCGGCCGTAGGACAGCGACTGCGAGAGGCGGTCGCCGGCGGCGCGGTTGCCGATCTGGTCGTGGTCCTGCGCGAACGTCACGAGGCGCCACGTCGGTACCTCGGCCGGGATCGGGAAGCCGTGCTCCCGCTCGCGGAACGACGAGTAGGTGCCGTTGTGGAAGAACCCCTCGGTCCACACCTTCGGCAGCGCGTCCAGCTCGCCGAAGTCTGCGTAATACCCGACGGTCTCGCCGGTGACGGCGACGTGTGTGGCATGGTGCCAATCGTCGCTCCACTGCGCTGTGAGGCCGTAGCCCCCGGCTTCGCGCGGCAGGATGAGCTTCGGGTCGTTCATGTCCGACTCGGCGATGAGCGTCAGCGGTCGACCGAGATGTGCCGAGAGGGCATCGGATGCCTCAGCCAGTTCCTGCAGGATGTGCCGATCGCTGTTGTCGAGCAGCGCGTGCACGGCATCCAGGCGCAGACCATCGACGTGGTACTCGCGCAGCCACATCAGGGCATTGTCGACGATGTAGGACCGCACGGCGGGTTCGTCGAGGTTGACGGAGTCGCCCCAGGTGTTGCGCTCGCCCGAGCGCAGGTACGGCCCGAACTCGGGCAGGTAGTTGCCGCTCGGCCCGAGATGGTTGTAGACGACGTCCTGGATGACCGCAAGACCCGCGGCGTGGGCGGCGTCGACGAAGCGCTGGTAGGCGCGCGGTCCGCCGTACGCCTCGTGGACGGTGTACCAGAGCACCCCGTCGTACCCCCAGTTGTGCACGCCGTTGAAGCCGTTGACGGGCAGCAGTTCGACGTGGGTCACGCCGAGTTCGAACAGGTGAGGGAACCGCTCGATTGCAGCATCCAGTGTCCCCTCGGGCGTGAAAGTTCCGACGTGGAGTTCGTAGATGATCCCGCCCGCCAGTTGGCGACCCGTCCAGTCAGCGTCGGTCCAGGCGAAGTCGGCCAGATCGATGTGTGCGGATGCCTCGTGCACACCCCGCGGTTGGCGCTTCGAGCGCGGATCCGGGCGGGGCGCCCCGTCGTCGATGACGAACCCGTATTCCTCGGCGTCGGCGAGAACGACATCGCCCGACCACCAACCGTCCGCGGCGCGTTCCAGCTCGAGCTCCGTCGCGTCCCCTCGACGGAGTCGGACCTGGCGTGCGTTCGGTGCCCAAACCTCGATGCTCATGTTCCCAGCCTGTCATCCGGAACGGCCGCCCGCCCACCTCTTGACGCGTCCGTCCCCTGTCGGTAGCAACCGCGAAGGCCGCAGGGCGCGCCCAGGCCCTTCGAACGGACGCAACACGCCGCACGGCCCGCGTAGACACGGCGTGTTGCGTCCGTTCGCGACCTCACGGGCGATATTTCACGAGATCGATACATCCCGGAAAATCGCGGGGCGGTTTGCGTCGACAACATGGGTTTCTATCGCCCGATAGAAACCCCTCAACCTCACCGCAACGTTCTCACCAGGGAGTCGCCATGATCATCTTCGGAGTCGCACTGACCGTGCTCGTGATTCTCATCGTGGGAATCGTCGTGGCCAGGCGAATAGACGGCGATAGTGCGAACTTCCTCGTCGCGGGTCGGCGCCTGGGCGTACCGCTCGTGGCGGCGTCGCTCACGGCCGCGGCCGTCGACGCGAACGCCACCGTCGGCAACACCGACCTGACGGCCGACTTCGGATTCTGGTCGGGCGCTTCTCTCGCCCTCGGCCTCGCGATCTGCCTGACCCTCGTGGGTCTGTTCCTCGCGAAGCCCCTCAACGCGATGAAGCTCTTCACGCTCGGCGACTACTTCCGCATCCGCTACGGACGCACGAACGAGGTCTTCGCGAGCGTCATCATGGTGATCGCCTTCACGATCCTGCTCGCCGGCAACCTCGTCGCCTGCGGATACCTCATGGAGCGCTTCGCCCGCATCCCCTACGCCTGGGGCGTCATCATCGCGGTCGTGCTCGTGCTGTCATACACGATCGCCGGAGGGCTCGTCTCGGACGCCTACACGGGCGCCATCCAGACCACGATCACGGTCGTTGCCTCGATCGGGCTGCTGATCTGGACGGCCCTCAGCTTCGGCATCATCATCCCCGAGGGCATGGGGCCGTTCGACTTCGAGCAGCTGACCAGCGCCGAGTTCGGCGCCCCGATCAACTGGGCCACCCTGATCGCCCTCGGCATCGGCGACATCGTCGCGATCGACTTCATGCAGCGCGTCTTCGGCGCACGGAACCCCCAGGTCGCGCGCCGCGCGTGCCTGAGCGCCGCCGCCCTCACCGCCGGCGTCGGCATCATCTTCGCGCTCGTGGCACTGACGGCATCCGCTGCTCTCGGTCTCACCGCCGCCGATGGACCGGTGCTCTATCAGCTGCTGGATGGCTGGGCTCCGCCTCTGCTGTCGATCTTGGTGCTCTCGGGCATTGTCGCGGCTTCGTTCTCCACCGCGTCCGGCGCGATCCTGGCGACCTCGGCCGTGACGGTGCGCAACATTTTCCGCGTGCGTCGCCCGGCGGACGCCGAGCGCGACCCGCTGCTGCGCTGGACGCGCGTCGCCATGTTCCCGGTCGTGATCATCGGTTCACTGCTCGCGATCCAGACCAGCCAGACGGCGATCCTGTTGACCCTGGCCTTCGACCTGATGCTCGCCTGCCTGGCGGGCCCGTTCGTGGTCGGCATCTTCTGGAACCGGCCGGGTCGGAACGCCCTGTTCATCTCGGCCGCCGTCGGTCTGGTGGTGCGGATCGCACTGCTCGGCGTTCAGCCCACGCTCTACGGGCTCGAGAACAACATCTTCTACGTCCCGAACACGATGTTCGACACGAGCATCGACGGGTGGGCGACGCTCATCGCCTTCGCCGTGAGCCTGTCGGTGTTCTTCCTCGTCTCCTGGGTATCACCGCGGACCGAGGCCGAACTCGGCGACGAACGCGACGCCGTCGAGGCGCTGCGTCTGGAGCAGAGCGACGTCCTGAGCGAGGCGGTGGAGACAACGGGCGCTGCATCCGACGATCCCGTGCGGGCCTGATCACGACCAGACCCACGACCCGTGGCGGTCTGCCTCAGCTGGCGTTCTCGACCAGGCGCAGGCAGGCCGCCGCGATGCGGTCGGGCAGATCGTCGGGTACCGCGCCCTCCTGGCGGAATCGCACGACGACATCGACCAACTGGATGCAGCACGTGCCGAGAAACTGGGCGTCGGCCCCCGGGCTGATGCGCGTCGCGAGCTCGCCGTAGATCCCGATGAGTTCGTCGCGGGCCGCGCGGAACGGTGCGAAGGCCTCGCCAGCGATCTCGGGTGAGAGGTACATCGTGCCGATGTTGTGCGGTTCGGCGAGCAACGTCTCGACGTCGGCGCGGGCGAGCGCGTGAAGCGCCCGGCGGGCATCCGGCTCAGCGAGGTATTCGGCCGCGCGATCGAGGGTCGGGGCGATGGATGCCTGCAGCAGCTCGAGCAGGATCTCTTCCTTGCCCGCGAAGTAGTAGTACATGCTGGCCTGCCGCATGCCGGCTCGCTCGGCTATCCGTCTTGTGCTGGTGGCGGCGTACCCGCGTTCGGCGAAGAGGGATGCGGCGGCGTCGACGAGCTGCTGGCGGGACTCGACGCCCGGCTCGCCCGGCTGGAGGCGAGGACGGCCCGGCATCGACGTCGTCATCCCTCTATTCTGCGCTCTGATCCCGCCCGAGGTAGGCCAGCCATCCGCCGTGCGCGCTGATGTCCGGCGCATCCTCGAACGCGACGGGCTCGGCGAGGAATCCGGCCACGGCCGATCCGTCCTCGAGCGTGACCCGGCCGATCGTCATGGGTTGCGGCAGCGCCGCGACGAACGAGCCGAAACCGTGCGCCGGGAGCGTCCACACCTCGCCCGCGATGGCGGCACCGTCCGTCTCCACGCGACGCAGGCCCGGCTTGGGCGGCACGGTCGGCAGCGCGTGCAGACGATACGAGGGCGCCGTGCGCACGCTGCGCGAGAAGCGCCCGCCAGCCGCGATGAGCTGGTGATTGAGTGGCTGCCCCGTGAGGTGTGCACCCACGACCAGGATGTCGATCTCGGAGTCCACGATCCGCCGTGCCAGCTCGGCCAGGCGCCGGTCGGTGAAGGCCGGAGCGGTGAGCATGACGCCGAACGGGAACCCGTCGACCGTGCCCGCGGGGACGGCGAGCGAGGCGTAGTCGAGAAGGTTGGCGAAGTTCGTGTAGCGGCCCATGCGGGCGTTCGCGCCGATCGGGTCGGCCGCGACCTCGGCGAGCGTGGGGTGCCAGGTGGTCGTCGGGGTCAGGAGCGCCGCGGTGCCCTCGAGCAGGCGCGCTCCCGCAAGTCCCAGGCGACGCAGGCGCTCGCGGTCACGGAAGGCGTCGACCGCGGTGAACCGCTCGCCGCCGCCGACGATCGTCGCGACCGTCGGGTCGATGTCTCCCCCGATCAGATCGGCGTTCTCACGGATGAAGTCGCCCACGGCCGCGGTGCGTTCCGCGACGAAGGCACCGCCGTAGAGCAGCGTGGCGGCCTCGAGCAGGGGCGCGATGTCGACCTCCACGATCTCGACGCCCGACGCCGCAAGCCGTTCGACGACACCGCGGAACGCCTCGGCCCAACCGGGCGCCAGCCCTTCGAGGTGCTCGGCGGTCGGGATGGCGACGCGGGGCGCGGGCTCGAGACCCGGCAGGGCATCGGCAACCCGGATGAGGGGGTCGATCCCGTCCGCGCCCTCCATGGTCTCGGCTGCCAGGCGTCCGAGCCCGAGGTCGCGCGCGAACACGGTGACGACATCGATCGACCAGCAGGCCGGCACCACGCCCGTCGTCGGCACGAGCCCGACGCTCGGTTTGATGCCGAAGATGCCGTTCAGCGCCGCGGGCACGCGACCCGAGCCGGCGGTGTCGGTGCCCAGGGCGATGTCGACGAAACTCAGGGCGACCGCGACGGCTGATCCCGAGCTCGATCCTCCCGAGATGCGGTCGGGCTGCCAGGCGTTGCGGACGGCGCCATGGGGACTGCGCGTACCGACCAGACCGGTTGCGAACTGGTCGAGGTTGGTCTTGCCGAGCACGATCGCACCCGCGGCGCGCAGCCGGGCCACGGACGGCGCGTCGACCTCGGGGGCGAACGCGAAGGCGGGGCATCCGGCGGTCGTCGCGAGCCTCGCGACGTCGATGTTGTCCTTGACCGCCACGAGCACGCCCGCCAACGGCAGGTGCTCGCCCGCGGCGACGCGCGCGTCGAGGTCGCGGGCCTCCGTGAGCACCTCGGACTCGTCGCGCAGGGCGATCCAGACCTCGGGCCGGTCGGCAGCCGCGATCCGCTCGTACGCCTGCTGAACCTTGAGAACGGCGCTCATGACACAACCTCCACTGCTACGAGAACCTGACCAGCGGCAACACGCTCGCCGGGTGAGACATAGACGGCGGCGACACGACCCGCCACCGGGGACAGGACGGGCGACTCCATCTTCATCGCCTCCAGAACGACGAGACGGCCATCCGCTGCCACACGGGACCCGGGCTCCACATCGACGCGCCAGACGCTCGCCGCGAACGGAGCCGTCACGGCTTCGCACCCCTCGGGCACGACGATGTCGGCGGCCGGGGCGGGAGGTGCGTCGTAGGTGCGCTCGAACTCGCCCGATGCGCGCCACGCATCCTTCTCGGCCGCGAACGCGGCCTGCTGGGTCGTGCGGAATGCCTCGATCGAGTCGGCCTCGACCGCAAGGAACTGCTCGTATTCGGCGAGCGAGAAGCGGCCCTCTTCGGTCCGAAAGTCGCCGCGCCCGGCATCCACTTCGGCGCGCAGGTCGAGCAGTTCCTCCGCCGACACCGGGTACCACGTGATGCGGTCGAAGGGCCGGAGCGCCCAGGGGTTCTGATCGAACAGCCCGCCGCGTCGGAAGCGATTCCAGATCTGCACCGTGCGGCCGACGAACTGGTAGCCGCCCGGGCCCTCCATGCCGTAGATGCACATGTAGGCGCCGCCGATTCCGACCGAATTCTCGGCCGTCCAGGTGCGGGCCGGGTTGTACTTCGTCGTCACGAGCCGGTGACGGGGATCGACCGGGGTGGCAACCGGCGCCCCGAGGTAGACGTCTCCGAGGCCCAACACCAGGTAGTCGGCCTCGAAGACGATGCGCTTGACGTCGTCGACGCTGTCGAGCCCGTTCACACGACGGATGAACTCGATGTTCGAGGGCGTCCACGGGGCGTCGTCGCGAACGCTCGACATGTACCGGTCGATCGCCAGCTGGGTGGCCGGGTCATCCCACGAGAGGGGCAGGTGGACGATCCGCGAGGGCACGGTCAGCTCGCGCGTCGCGGGCAGGGCGGCCTCGATCGCCTGCAGGTCGCCGAGCAACTGCGACGCGCGAATCACCCGCGGATCGGTCTGGATCTGCAGCGAACGGATGCCGGGGGTCACATCCCGGACGCCCGCTATCCCTCGCGCCAGCACCGCCTCTTCGAGCGCGTGCACACGCATCCGCAGCCCGAGATCGAGGATGTTCTCGCCGTACTCGACGAGGATGTTCGCGTCGCCGTCCCGTCGGTAGGTCACGGCGGGGGCGAGCACGTCGTCGCCGTCCGTGATCGGCGCGCGGCGGGCGAGGATGCCGTCGTCCCCGTCTCCGCCCTCGGCGCCCGGCGCGAGCGGTGCCGCGAAGGCGAGCGCGTCCTGCTCGCGGATGGCGGCGAAGCGCACCGTGTCGCCGGGGCGCAGCTGCCCGACCTTCCAGAACTCACCGCTGGCGACGACCGCGGGGCAGACGAATCCCCCGAGGCTCGGGCCGTCGAGCCCGAGGATGATCGGGGTGTCTCCCGTGAAGTCGAGCGAGCCGACGGCGTACGGGGTGTCGTGGATGTTGGAGGGATGCAGGCCCGCCTCTCCCCCGTCCTCCCGGGCCCACGTCGGCTTCGGTCCGCGCAGTCGCACACCCGTGCGCGCCGACTGCACATCCACCTCGTAGACCGCCCGGTACAGCTCGTCGATGTCTGCGCGGGTGAAGAACTCCGGAGCCGCGTGCGGCCCCTCCAGCACCCCGATCACCCATTCGTGTGTCAGGCGGGGGCGTCGCTCGATCGGAGTCGCCGCCGGAACGGAGAGCCCCTCGCTCGTCCCCGGCCGCAGGACGTCCCCGGCGATCAGGGCGCGACCGCCATGTCCCCCGAACCCCCCGAGCGTGAAGGTCGAGGCGCTGCCGAGGTACGACGGCACGTCGAACCCGCCGCGCACGGCGAGGTAGGCGCGCATGCCGAGGGTCGTCGCGCCGACCGCCACGACCCCGCCGGCGGGAACCTCGAACGGCTCCCACGGAGCTACCGCACGGCCATCGATCGTCACGGGCACGTCGGCACCCGCGACGCACACGACGGCCGCGGCCGAGAAGCGCAGACGCGGTCCCGACATCGTGATCTCGAGCGCCGGGACATCCGCATCGTTTCCCACGGCCAGGTTCGCCTCGCGGAACGACACGGGGTCCATCGGCCCCGACGGCGGCACGCCGACGTTCCAGAGCCCGACGCGACCGGGCAGGTCCTGCACGGTCGTCATGAGGCCCGGGACCAGGACGTCGATGCGGGGGCGCGGGTCGTCCGGGTCTCCGAGGGTGCCGGTGTCGTGCGCCACGGCTCGCACGACCGGATCGTGGCACAGGGCCTCGAGCATCCCGACCCCCGTGACGATGCCATCGATGCGGGTTTCGGCAAGGGCCTCGCCGAGCAGGTCGAGCGCCGCGTCGCGGTCGTCCGCGTGCACGATGACCTTGGCGAGCATGGGGTCGTAATCGGGCGTGACCTCGAGCCCTGTCTCGATCCAGGCGTCGACGCGGATGCCGTCGCCCGCGGGGAACGACGCGTTGGTCACGAGTCCCGGCGAGGGCGCGAACCCGCGCGCGGGGTCCTCGGCGTAGACGCGGGCCTCGAAGGCGTGGCCGCGCGGCACGTGCTCGGTTTCGAACACGGCATCGTCGATCGCGGCGGCGCCACCGCGCCCGAGGGTCAGCATCAGGGCGACGAGGTCGATGCCGAACACGGCCTCGGTGACGGGATGCTCGACCTGCAGGCGCGTGTTGACCTCGAGGAACGCGGCTTCTTCGCGCACCGGGTCGTAGATGAACTCCACCGTTCCCGCGGAGCGATAGTTGACGGATGCCGCGAGCCGACGCGCGGCGTCGTGCATCTGTCGCCGGACGGCATCGGGGAGGTTCGGGGCCGGGGCCTCCTCGATCACCTTCTGGTTGCGGCGCTGCAGCGAGCAGTCGCGATCGCCGAACACCGCGACCCGCCCCTCACCGTCGCCGAAGACCTGCACCTCGACATGGCGCGCGTGCGTGACCAGACGTTCGAGAAACACCCCACCCGCGCCGAAGCTGCGCGCGGCGATCGCAGCGACGGCCTCGTAGCCCTCGTGCACCTCGTCGGCGCTCGAACAGACCCGCATCCCGATCCCGCCGCCGCCGCCGGTCGCTTTGAGCATGACGGGCAGGCCGATGCGCTCGGCCTCAGAAACCGCCTCTTCGGCGGAGGACAGCAAGCCGGTTCCGGCGAGCATCGGCACGCCCGCGGCCTCGGCGTGCTCGCGGGCGGTGTGCTTGAGCCCGAACGTCTCGATCTGCTCGGGCGTCGGGCCGATCCAGACGAGCCCCGCCGCCTCGGCCGCGCGAGCCGCCTCGACGTTCTCGGACAGAAAGCCGTAGCCCGGATGGATCGCCCCGGCCCCGTGCTCGAGGGCCGCGGCGATGATCGCCTCGGCACGCAGGTACGACTCCGCGGCCGGCGCAGGGCCCAGACGCACGGCGACGTCGGCCTCGCGCACGTGCGGCGCGGCCCGGTCGGCGTCCGAGTAGACGGCGACGGTGCGCAGCCCGAGTTCCTTCGCGGAGCGGATGATGCGGCGCGCGATCTCGCCGCGGTTCGCGATGAGCAGGGTATCGAAAGACACGAGAAACCTTCGGGCTGGTACAGGCGGCAGGCTGGATCAGGCGGGCTGGATCAGGCGGGCTGGGTGACGATGGCCCGTAGTGGCGTGACGTTGAAGTCGTTGCAGGGGTTGTTCATCTGCGGGCAGTTCGAGATCACGACGATGACGTCCTTCTCGGCCCGGCAGGCGACGCGGCGGCCGGGAGCGGACATCCCGTCGACGATCCCGAGCGCCCCATCCTGCTCGACCGGGACGTTCATGAACCAGTTCAGGTTCGACACGAGATCCCGTGCACCAAGCCCCCACTTCGCGCCCTCGTAGAGGAAGTTCTCGCGGCACGCGTGCTGGTAGGCGGTGTGGTGGCCGTAGCGCAGGGTGTTGGATTCCTTGCTGCAGGCGCCGCCGATCGTGTCCTGGCGGTCGATCTCGTTGCCGACGACGGTCATGAGCCGCTGCCCGAGGTTTGAGCGCAGCGCGGTGCCGGTGTTCACGTACGCGTTGCCCTGCCACGCGAGCGTATCCGGAACGCTGTAGCGCTCGGACGTGTCATCGAGGGCGAAGATCAGGCAGTCGCCGGACTGGTTGCCTCCGACATCCACGAGCGTGAAGACCTCACCGGCGCGCACAATGGAGGACCAGGATGCCCGGGGTGCGATGACATCATCGACCACGATCTCGCCGGGAACGAACGGCTCGGACCAGTCGAGCAGGCTGCCCTCGGCGTAGACGGGCCGGGGCGGAACGGTCGTGAGTACGGTGCTGTCGGCCATGTCGGTGCGTCCTTTCTACAGACCCGCGAGGGCGGCGTAGGCGATCGAGTTGCGGTAGGCGCGCGTGCGTTCGGGTGTCGCGTCGACGTGCGCATCACCCTCGGCGCTCGCTCGCTCGGCCCAGGCGTGCACGCGCAGCGGCGAGGTGACGTAGTCGGGCCGGGGATCGCGCGGGTGGGGCGCATTCGCGATCAGCACGATCAGCGGCAGCTCGGCCAGCAGGTCGACGTAGGTGCCCGGCCCCGCCGATCCACGCCAATCGAGCGTGCCGTCGGGCGCGACGTGCACGCCCTGGAAGAACGACACGGCCGGGGGGATGTCGCGCCGGTCGAGCCCGTGCTTCGAGCCCGCCATGCGCAGCAGCGCGTGGCCCGACGGCGTCGGGCCCTCGGGCGTCGCGTCGCCGTACTTGTGGACATTCCAGGCATCGCCGGATGCCCCGCAGAACGCGTCATGGTGGCCGGAGGTGTCTTCGACGATCGTCGCGAGCACTCGCCCGTCGCCCGAGAGCAGCGGATGCTCGGCGCCGAGGTACGCCTGCCAGGGGATCTTCTGGGTGTCGGCGACATTCAACCGCTCGCCGGTGTGCAGAGCGTTGAAGAGAACGACACTCGCCGAGGCATCCCCTTCGGGATCCTCGAGACGGATGCGTGTGCCCCGCGCCACCCGCAGGTGCGTGTAGCCGCCCGACGCCACGGTCTCGGACCACAGCAGCGTCGCCGGGTCGATCCCCTCGGGCGGGGTGGGCGTCGTGCTCGCGGGAAGATGGGGCATCCACTGCGACTGCGTCGCCCGGGCCCGCGCATCCTCTCGCGCCTGCTCCACGCTGCGGAGCGCAACGCTTCGGCCCCTGTTGTCCAGCCCGGTACTGTCGCTCGCCACGATCGGACTCCATTTCTATCGATTGATAGAAATGGAATCAGATCAACGTTTCGCCCACGTTTCGGGGTGACCGCCCGCGGCTACTCGTTGGCGAGCAGCGCGACCGGGTACGTCTCGAGCAGCGCCGCGAGCGGCACCTCGCCACCCTCGTAACGGCGCCCGGACAACAGGTCGATCGCGGGCACCGAGGGACGCAGCAGGACCGTATCCTGCCACCCGCCGAGAGCCTCCAGCCCAACCGGCAGCCGGGTCGCGACGGTCTGAATACCGCCGCGATCGAACCCGATCGCGTGCTGAGCGGCGGGCCCAACGAACGTCAGGGGCGTGTAACGCGTGAAGAGCTCCGGGCGGTAGCGGCGCGTGCGGAGCGCACGGGAGGTCACGAGCAGTTTTGCGGCACCCGAGGCATCCACCGCCGGCACCTCGCCCGCCTCGAACCCGGCGTCGATCCCGGCGAGCATCTCGGCGCGTGCACCGAAGTCCACCGCACGGCGGTTGTCGGGGTCGACGAGGCTCGTCTCCCACAGCTCCGACCCCTGGTAGACGTCGGGCACACCGGGCGCGGTGAGCTGCAGCAGCTTCGCCGAGAGCGAGTTCGACCACCCGTAGGGCGCGACTTCGGCGACGAGTGCCTCGAGGATCGCGGATGCCTCGGCGCTGTCGAACGCGGCGTCCACCAGCGCGTGCATCCGGGCCTCGAAGGCCTCGTCCTGGTCCCACCAGCCGGTCGACTCGGAAGCCTCGCGGGCCGCCTTCTCGGCGTACGCGTGCAGGCGCTCGCGCGAAGCGGGCCAGGCACCGACGATGGCCTGCCAGAGCAGGTTGTCGAAGCCGCCGTGCTCGGTGGAGGCGATGGCGCGGAGCTTCGTGAGCGACTCGAGCCACCGTGCGGGGAGCTCCGAGAGCACCGACAGGCGGGCACGAACATCCTCGCCGCGCTTGGTGTCGTGCGTCGACAGGGTCGTCATCGCGGCGGGCCAGGATGCCTCACGCGTCGCCTGTGCGGCATGGAAGCCGGCCACGTCGAGCGCGAACTCGGACGGGTCGGCGCCGACCTCGGTCAGGGTTCCGAGGCGCGAGGCGCGATAGAACGCGGTGTCTTCGACGCCCTTGGCCATGACGGGCCCGGTCGTCTGCTGGAACCGGCGTGCCACCTCGAGCGAGGCATCCGCCAACTGCGGCAAAACCCGGTCGAACGCGCCCGCGAGGTCGGGACGCCGGCGCATGGCCTCTTCCGCCGCGGCCTCGAACGCCTCGCGACCGGCGGGAAGATACGACCGGTAGACGGGGAAGCAGGCCAGCAACTCTGCGATAGCGTCGACGGCTCCCGTGACGGGTTCGTCGAGCAGCCGCACCAGGCGTGCGACCTCGGCGCCCTGGATCGTCTCGGCGATCGTGCGCTTGGTGTCGTGGATGAGGTCGCCCCACGACGCCTGCGGTTCGAGGCCGTCCTCGGCACGGACCGCGGAATCGATCGCGTCCAGCGCGCCCTCGCCCGCGGGGTCAATCAGCACCCGGTCGATCACGGCGAGCGCGTCGTATCCGGTCGTGCCGTCCGTCCGCCACCAGCTGGGAAGCGTCTCGCCGTGCTCGAGGATCTTCTCGACGAGCACGTAGAGGCCGCCGGTCGCCTCGGCCAGCCGGTCGAGGTAGGCACCGGGATCGAGCAGTCCATCCGGGTGATCGACGCGGATGCCGTCCACGAGGCCGCCTCTCACCCAGCGGATGATCTCGGCGTGAGACTCGTCGAATACCCACGGCACCTCGACGCGAACGCCCGCCAGGGTCGTCACTGCGAAGAAGCGGCGGTAGTTCAGCTCGGCGGCCTCGCGTCGCCAGAACATGAGTTCGTAGTTCTGCCGCGACAAGACGTCACGCACGACACCGGTCTCGGTGAGCCGGTCGCGCTGGTCGTCGTAGACCGAGTCGGGCGCGAGCGGGAAGACATGATCGAAGTAGTGCAGCGTGCCGTGCGGTGCGTGGTCCGAGGCATCCGCGTCGATGCGCAGCTCCCCCGCCTCGATGATCTCGTCGAGATCGCCGCCCAGCACGGGAACACGCACCCGCCCGTCACCGAAATCCCAGTCGACGTCGAACGCCTCGGCGTACCGCGAGTCCCGCCCGTAGGTCAGAAGGTCCCACCACCACGGGTTCTGCGACGGAACCGCGACGCCCATGTGGTTGGGGACCGTGTCGACGAGAATCCCCAGTCCCGCATCACGAGCGGATGCGGCGAACCGATCGAGCCCCTCCGCCCCGCCCCGGGCGGGGTCGACCCTGCTGGGATCGACGACGTCGTAGCCGTGATCCGACCCTTCCGTGGCCTTCAGCAGCGGCGACAGGTAGGCCCAGTCGACGCCCAGGTCACGGAGATATGCCGTGACGGACGCCGCGGCGTCCAGGTCGAAGGCCTGCCGGATCTGCAGACGGTACGTGGATACGGGACGGAGAGTGGACACGGTCATCCCTTCAGCGTCGGGTTTCGGGCTTCGGCGGCGAACTCGGAATCTGGTCGATCACGCCGGTCGTGGCCGCGAGCGCGGCCAGCGATGCCGCGACGGAATGGTCCGCTTCGATCTCTCCGCCGGTGTGCTCGCGCATGACGATCAGCGAGCGCGCCCGCATGTCGACGTGCTCGCCCGGCTTGATCGGTCGAGAATCGGCGAGATCCCCGGCGGTATCGACGATCACGTCCCAGGTCGGCGATGCGTTGGCATCGGGCAGGTAGAACTCCACGTGCTCATCGCCGGCGTTGAAGAGGATGATGAAGTGCTTGTCGACGATCGGCTCGCCCCGGCGATCGCGCTCACGAATGCCGTTGCCGTTCAGGAACACGCCGACGCAGCGACCGAACCCCGAGTCCCAGTCCTCGGGCTGCATCTCGGTGCCGTCCGGACGCAGCCAGACGATGTCGGGACGACCCTCGTCCTTTGCGCGCCGGACCGGCCTGCCGTTGAAGAACCGGCGCCGCCGGAACGTGGGGTGCTCGGCGCGCAATCGCACGAGCGCCGACGTGAACTCGATCAGCGGATGATCGGCGACATCCCAGTGCACCCAGGTCAGCTCGTTGTCCTGGGCGTAGCCGTTGTTGTTTCCCAGCTGGGTGCGGCCGAGCTCGTCGCCGTGCAACAGCATGGGCACACCCTGCGAGAGCATGAGCGTCGCGATGAGGTTGCGCTGCTGCCGGGCCCGCATGGTGAGCACCTGCGCGTCGTCCGTCGGTCCCTCGACGCCGAGGTTGTACGAGCGGTTGTGTGACTCTCCGTCGTTGTTGTCCTCGCCGTTGGCGTCATTGTGCTTCTCGTTGTAGCTCACGAGATCACGGAGCGTGAATCCGTCATGGGCGGTGATGAAGTTGATGGATGCGACGGGTCGTCGCCCGGAGTGCTCGTACAGGTCGGCGGACCCGGTAAGGCGGGACGCGAACTCGCCCAGCGCCTGCGATTCACCCCGCCAGAAGTCGCGCACGGTATCGCGGTACTTGCCGTTCCACTCCGTCCACTGCGGCGGGAAGTTTCCGACCTGGTAGCCCCCGGGTCCGATGTCCCACGGCTCCGCGATCAACTTCACCTGCGAAACCACCGGGTCCTGCTGCACGAGTTCGAAGAAGGTCGACAGCCGGTCGACGTCGTAGAATTCCCGCGCCAGCGTGGATGCGAGATCGAAGCGGAAGCCGTCGACGTGCATCTCGAGCACCCAGTACCGCAGCGAGTCCATGATCAGCTGCAGGGCATGGGGGTTGCCGACGTTCAGGCTGTTGCCGGTGCCGGTGTAGTCGGTGTAATAGCGCTTGTCGTCGTCCTCGAGCCGGTAGTAGGCCGCGTTGTCGATGCCGCGCATCGAGAGCGACGGGCCGAGGTGGTTGCCTTCCGCCGTGTGGTTGTAGACCACGTCGAGGATGACCTCGATGCCCGCCGCGTGAAGCGCACGCACCATTCCCTTGAATTCCTGCACCTGGTCACCGTGCGCACTGCTCGAGGAGTAGGCGTTGTGCGGTGCGAAGAAGGCGATCGTGTTGTAGCCCCAGTAGTTCGAGAGCCCCTTGTCCTGCAGGGTGCTGTCGTTGACGAACTGGTGAACGGGCATGAGTTCGATCGCCGTGATCCCGAGCTTGTGCAGATGCTCGATCATCGCCGGATGCCCGATGGCGCTGTAGGTGCCCCGTATCTCCTCCGGGATGTCGGGGTGGAGCTTGGTCAGCCCCTTCACGTGCGCCTCGTAGATGACCGACGATGCATATGGCGTCTTGGGCTGCACATCGCCCGACCAGTCGAAGAACGGGTTGACGACGACACCCATCATCATGTGTTTCGCGGAATCCTCGTCGTTGCGGGAGTCCGGATCGCCGAAGTTGTAGCTGAAGACCGCCTGCCCCCAGTCGATCTCACCGGCGACGGCTTTCGCATAGGGATCCAGCAGCAGCTTGTTCGCGTTGAAACGTTGACCGTTGGGCGGGTCGTACGGGCCGTGGACGCGGTAACCGTAGCGCTGACCGGGCCCGACCTGCGGCAGGTAGACGTGCCAGACGAAGGCGTCGACCTCGGTCACCTCGACGCGCGTCTCTTTGCCCCGCTCCGTGAAGAGACAGAGCTCTACGCGTTCGGCCGCCTCGCTGAACAACGCGAAATTCGTGCCATTCCCGTCGTATGTCGCACCAAGTGGGTAGGTCGATCCAGGCCATGTCTGCACCGCCAAAGACTACCTACCGACATGGACCGCCGCTGTGGCTTGCACATCGCGAGCGGGTGCCGTATGGCATTCAGCCACGGATAGTCAGCTCAGCTCGGTCGCCGCGTCCCAGGCACGGGAATGGGGGCCGCGCGGCAAGAGCTCGCCCTCGACGATCTCGTACTCGATGCCCCCGTCGAAGAACTCCTGGGGCAGGCTCGGCGTAGATCGGTTCGCGTCCAACGGATTCTTACCGGTCATTCCGCACCCCTGACTTGTCCCGCACTTCTGACTTGTCCAGCTCTCACTGTGCGGGACGGGTCGTGTCAGCGGAACCCGATTGACTTCGCAGCGAGAGACGCGTACGGAGAAAACCCGTCGGCATGGCAGCCGTCAGCGATTAGTCTGATCGGGTGGGCACTATTTATTACGGCGGGGACGCTTCCGCCATCGACATCGAGGATCGCGCCCTCGCGCACCTCAAGGTTGTTATCGCAACAAAACTCCGCCGAGGCGAGAGTTTCACTCTGACCTGGCGTCATCCCGACGACCAGCCGCGGGGACGGAGCACGGTGTGGCTGAGCCCGTCGATCCCGCTGCGCTTCGTCTTCGATGACCCCGAGCCCGCGCTTCTGAGCCGCGAGTGGATGGAAGAGCTCGCCCAGTCAGCCAACTCGTCGGGCGGCATCATGCTCGTCGCCGAGCACTTCGACGTGGACCCGGCAGAAGACGAATCGACGATCCAGGTCGGCTCCATCGTCGCCAAGGATGTGGACATCGAGACTGCCACCGTGGGCTCCCTCAACCAGAAAGACAAGGCGAAGGCCGAAAACAAGTCTGTCGACGCCAAGTCCAAGGTCGACGCCAAGTCTAAGGTCGACGCCAAGTCCGACGCCTGAACCTCACGACGTACCGGCCAGCGCGAACGAGCGCCGGCCAACTGGCGCTAGGAGTCGAACGGCATTTCTTCCTGCGGCTCCGAGACGACGAACAGGCCATTCGGGCTACTCGCAGAAACCATGAGCGATTCGATCCAGAGTCTGTTCAGGCGCGGCTCGCGGCTGCCGTGGAACGCGAACTGCAGGGGCACGGACGGATGCATCCAGAAGCTCCGTCGCGAGATGCCTTCGCTGTCGAGATCGATCGTGAACATGAACGACTCCGAGCGGCGCAGCTTGTTCATGATGACGATGCGCAGGTGGGCGAGGGTGCGATCCTCGATGTCGATCGAGTTGTTCAGCGTGTCGTAGATGAAGCGGCCCATGCGATGAGCCTAACCGGGTCCACCCGCCCGCGGAATCTCGATCACGCCCCTTGTGGCGGCTGCAGCAGAAGCGCTATGCGTTCCTCGAGATAGCCCGCCAAGGGCACGTGTCCCGCGGCCGGACTCCAGCGGATGCTGGGGGTTCCGTCCACGAGGGCGAGTGGTCCTGTCCGTTCGCCTCGTTCCAGCGCGGCGAGGTCGAGCGTTTTCCAGTCCAGGTGCACGGTTTCGCCGTCACCGAAGCCCCCGCGCGTCGCGGCAGCGGCCACTTCGGCGCGGGCGCGTGCCGCATCCGAGGCGAATCCTCGGCGGCCGGGGTCGCCGGCTCGCACCACGTTTCCGGCCGCGTACACGGCGCTCTCGCCGACCAGCAGGACACCGAGCCGCCAGGCGTCACCCCGGGGCACGATCTTCGGCGCGCGGAGCCCCGCGAGGACCCGCGGTCGCACGACCTCGCCCAGCCGCTCGCGCGGCGCGTCGGCGGCCGCCAGACGAGCGCGGGCAGCATTCACAAGAGTCGCCGCGTCATCCACCACATCGCCATTGTGCGCGCTCGATCAACGCCGCGGCGTACATCCGGAAGGAATCTCGGGCCCGACGACCGCCTCGGGGAGCGACAACGGCACCACCGTTCCTCTCCGATGTTCGGCCGGACCATGCGCACCCCATGAGGATCGGCCGACTCACTGAGCGGCCGCCATCGCGTCCTGGGGCACGGATCAGCCGAGGCCGGCGCGGTCCTCGTGACCGTCGTCCGGCAGCACGTGACCCGCGACCGGTTTGCGCGAGAGCCCGACGGCTCCGGCATCCGGACCCTTCGCCGTGGCCGCGGCGACGGCGACGGACTCGTCGACATCGATGTAGCGCGGGCGCAGCTGCACGGCCTTCAGGCGCTTCTGCTCGCGCTTGGCCTTGCGTGAGGAGTAGCTGAGGTTCAGCACCTCGACCAGGATCGCGAACGCCATCGGCGCGTAAATGAGTGCCTTGTCGATCTTGATGCCGAAACCCTCGGCGATCAGGAACACACCGATGAGTAGCAGGAACGACAGGGCCAACATCTTCACCGTCGGGTGCTTGTTCACGAACGTGAAGATGAACCGCGCGGCGAACAGCATGATGCCGAACGACAGCACGACGACCGTGATGATCACGAGCAGGTTCTCGGTCATGCCGACGGCGGTGATGACCGAGTCGAGCGAGAACACGATGTCGAGCAGCAGAATCTGCGTCAGGACCGAGGCGAACGTGATGGTCTTCGGTCCGACACCGCCGTGCTCTTCTTCGGCACCCTCGAGCTTGTGGTGGATCTCACTGACGGCCTTGTAGACCAGGAACAGGCCACCGGCGATCAGGATGAAGTCCTTCACCGAGAAGCCCATCCCGAACAGGGTGACCACGTCGTCTTTCAGCGTGATGATCCAGCCCGCGAAGAAGACCAGCACGACGCGGATCACCATCGCGAGCGTCAGCCCGAGGTTGCGGGCCTTCGCCTGCTGCTCGACGGGCAGTTTCGAGGCGAGGATCGAGATGAAGATGACGTTGTCGACACCGAGCACGATCTCGAGCACGAACAGGGTCAGAAAGACGGCGATCAGGTCGGGCGTCAGGTCCAGGGAGAAGTCCACTCGCCCATGTTAGGCGGATGCCTCGACCGATCTCAGCCGACATCCTCATCGATCACGTCCCGCTCGACGACCCTCGCGCCGCGCAACATCGTTCCGATGAGCGGATACAGCAGCACGGAGAGCATCCCGGCGCCGACGAGCGCCGCGGCCAACCCCGGTGAGAGCAGTTCTTCCGACATCCCGATACTCGTGACGGCGACGATGACGGGCAGTCCCGTCGCACCGAGGAAGGCCAGCGCCAGTCGGTCACGCGGTGTCGACCCGGAGGGGGCCGAGATCATCGCGGGCAGGCCGCGGATGATGAGCAACAGCATCAGGAAGACGGGCACGAGCACGACAGTCGCACCGTCCGCGAGCAGTGCGTCGAGGTCGAAGGTGACGCCCGTGTAGATGAAGAAGATCGGGACGAGCAGACCGAAGGCGACGGCCTCGACCTTCGACTCGACCTGCGCGCGATCATCCGCGGGGGCGTTGCGCATGATCAGCTGCCAGATCACACCGGCGACGAACGCCCCGAGCAGCATGTCGAGGTCGAGCAACAGGCTCAGCGCGACCAGCAGCGCGAGGATCAGCACGATCAGGCGGATCGCGAACTGCCCGGAGGTGTGCAGAGTCGCGGTCACGATGCGGTGCAGGCGTCCGTGGGGCATTCGTGAGGCGAGAAATACGGATGTCGCCGCGACCACGACGAAGAAGAATAGCACGATCGACGCGACGCCGAAATCGCGTCCGCCGAGAAACAGTGAGATCGCCACGAGAGGGCCGAACTCCCCCACCGCACCGATACCCATGACCGCGCGCCCGAACGGCGTCGGAAGCATCCCCGCGTCCCTCAGGATCGGCAGCAGCATCCCGAGCGCGGTCGAGCACAGTGCGATGCCGATGACGACCGCCGCCTCGCCGGGCGCGATCACCAGGCCCACTGCGACGCCGGCGATCAGCCCGAGCAGCCAGCCGCCGACGGCGCGAGCACCGTCCCGGCCGCGGAGCACGCGGAAGTCGATCTCATTGCCGGCCATGAAGAACAACAGCGCGAGGCCGAAGTCCGCGAGGCGCTCGGAGATCGGACCCTCCTGGATCCAGCCGAGCACGCTCGGGCCCGCGATGATTCCCAGCACGAGTTCGAACACCACGATCGGGATGCGCAGGCGACTCGAGAGCCCGCGCACCAGCAGCGGGGCGATGACCGCGATCGCCGCGATGATCACGAAGTCGAGATCGCTGAGCTGCACGGCCTCACGCTATCGTTTGCGCGCTCCTGCGCGTGTGCCGCAGCTGAGGCAGGGGTCAGCGCCAGACGTCGTCCGCGATCGCCACGACCTCGCGGATCTTCGCCCACTGCTCGTCCTCGGTCAGCACGTTGCCCTCTTCGGTCGAGGCGAATCCGCACTGCGGGCTCAGGGCGAGCTGTTCGAGCGGGGCGAACTCGGATGCCTCGTCGATCCGCTTCTTGATGGCGTCGACGTCCTCCAGCTCACCCGACTTCGACGTGATGAGGCCCAGAACGACGGTCTGGTCACCCTCGGGCAGGAAGCGTAGGGGCTCGAAGCCGCCGGCGCGCTCGTTGTCGTACTCCAGGAAGAATCCGTCGTACGCGACCTCGCCGAGGAGTTGCTCGGCGACGGGTTCGTAGCCGCCGGACGAGATCCAGGTCGAGCGGAAGTTGCCGCGACAGACGTGCGTCGTGATGACCATGTCGTCCGGCTTCCCCTCGAGGACGCGGTTGAGCAGGCCGGCGTAGCGCTCCGCGAGACCGTCGGTACGGATGCCGCGGTCCCGGGCCTTCAGCAGCTCCTCGTCCGAGCACAGGTAGGCCCAGGCGGTGTCGTCGAACTGCAGGTAGCGGCATCCGGCGTCGTAGAACGCGCTCACCGCATCGCGGTACGCCTGCACCAGGTCGTCGACGAAGTCCTCGCGTCCCGAGTAGGCATTCGGATCGATGTGATCGGGCTCGAGGCGGAAGTCCAATACCGTCGGCGCCGGGATCGTGGCCTTCGGCAGCGCCTGCGTCGTGCCGGCGAGCAGGGTCTGGAGCGAGCGGTAGTGCTCGAGCATCGGATGCGTGTCCGAGAAGCCGATCGGGCCACTCAGGTGCACCCCGCGCGGCTTCGTCTGCACACCCTGGAACTGGATGCCGTGGTCGAGTTCGACGACTTCGACCCCGTCGAGCATCCCGAAGAAATCGAAGTGCCACCACGAGCGACGGAACTCGCCGTCGGTCGCGACACGCAGGCCGCTGTCGGCCTCTTTCTGCACGAGATCGGCGATCTCGGCGTCTTCGACCGCGCGCAGGGCGTTGGCGTCGATCTCGCCGGCGGCCTGTGCGGCTCGGGCGCGCTTGAGCGCTTCGGGACGCAGGAAGGAGCCGACGATATCGGCACGATAAGGCGGATTGATGCTCACCCCGACACTTTATCGACGCCCTCAGCGCGACGCTCCCGGCGCGTCATACGGCGAAGCACTCCGGGCATCCGGGGCATCCGTCCGTCAGCGCCGCGGCACCCAGGTGCGCCACGATCCACCAGGGTCCCTCGGTCGGCACGGGGAAGACCGGGTTCCAGACGATCGCGACGGCGAAGAACACGAGGGTCCACCACCACTGCGCGCCCTGGAGCGCGTACCAGGCGACGATGAGCGCCATGATCGCGACGATGAAGCGGATCAGCAGGTACCAGTCGGCCTCGAGCAGCGGGATTCCCGAGAGCAGCGCCGCGGCGGCGATCAGGCTCGGGATGAACGCGGGGCGATACGTGTCGCTCTTGGGGGGTGTGGCGACCATGGGTCCATCCTCACAGACCCACATGCTCATCGAGCCAGGCCATCAGGCCGGGCAGCGTGAAGTACGCGATCGTCGCGTGCGTCGCGTTCGGAACCTCGGACAGCGTCACGTCGATGCCGAGGGATGCCTCGTGCTTCGCGAACTCGCGGGTGTCGTCGGGATGGATGAGCGTGTCCTTGAGACCCTGTGCGATGTACAGCGGGGCATCGAAGGCGACGCTGCCGGCAGAGTTCTGGGCGAGCAGGTCGTCCCAGGGTGGCGTTGTGGTCGGGTCGCTCAGCACGAAGTTCCCGACGAGCGGCTGTCCGATCGCGTGCAGTTCTTTCGTGTGCGTCAGCAGGCACAGGTCGTTCATCTCGGGTGCGGCCGCGACGGCCGCCGGCGTCAGGATGTCGGACAGCTGCGCTCCCGCGACCGAGTCGCCGTAGACACCGGCATACGCCGTGAAGGCATACGAGCCGATCGTGACGCCCGAGATATCGTCGATGTCCGCGTCGAGCAGCGCCGTCAGGTCCGCCGCGGGAGCGGCGACAGCAACCGCCCGCACGTCCAGTTCCGGCGCATAATCGGCCGCGCGCTCGGCGGCGAACAGCACCGACTGACCGCCCTGCGAGTGACCCCACAGCACGACCGAGTTGCCGGCATCCGTCGCCGGAATGCTCTGCGCGGCGCGGACGGCGTCGAGCACGTTGTTGCCCTCGGTGTCGCCCACCAGATAGGAACTCGGCCCCGGATATCCCATCCCCGCGTAGTCCGTGGCGACGACGACATAGCCGCGATCGAGCATCAGCCGAAGCCCCTCGATGCCGAGGAAGGGATCGGCGGCGAGGGAGGGCGCGCAGTCACGGGCCGAGCCGGTCGTCGGGTGGCCCCACGACAGCACGGTGCGACCGTCGGCCGGTGGCGGGCCGAGCGGCGCGACGACGATGCCCGAAACGATCAGGGGTGTGCCGTTCAGGTCGGTCGAGCGGTACAGGATCCGCCAGGCACGCGTGTCGAAAGGCAGCCCGATCAGTTCTTCCGACCGAACGATCTCACCCGGAGCGCCCGAGCTCTCGGGTACGGGGTCGAGATAGAACTCCTCGAGTCCCGGCCGCTCGAGCAGATCACCGATCACGCGAGCTTCGAGCACCGCGACCCCAGCGCCCACGAGGGTCAGCATCGCCGCGAAGAAGGGGATCGCGAACCGATGGCGGTACGGGTGACGAGATGTGCGGCGCGTGCTCACACGCACACACTGGCACGGTTCACACGTCGATGGGAGTGGAAGAGGTGCGGGGCACGGGATCCTCGACCCGGCTGACGCCGGCGCCGTGAACCTCACGGTGCAGGCGCTCCATTCGCTCGTCCAGCTCGGCGGCCGTCTCGGCCGCGTCGCGCAATGAATCGAGCAGCGGCGCGGGCACCTGCTTGTCGTACTTGTAATAGATCTTGTGCTCGAGACTTGCCCAGAAATCCATCGCGATCGTTCGGAACTGCACCTCGACGGGCACATCGACGCGACCGCTGGAGAGGAAAACCGGCACGTCGACGATCACGTGCAGGCTCTTGTAGCCGTTCTCTTTCGGCACAGCGATGTAGTCCTTCACGGCCCGAACGGTGATGTCGTCTTGTGTCGTCAGCAGATCGAACAGGCGGTAGGCATCCGCGACGAAGCTGCACGTGACACGGATGCCGGCGATGTCGGTGATGCGCTGCCGGATGGTCGGAAAGTCGGGTTCGATGCCCCGTCTCGCGACCTTCTCGGCGAGGCTATCGGGCGTCTTCACCCGACTCGAGACGTGCTCGATGGGGTTGTAGTCGTGCATCAGCTGAAACTCGTCGCGCAGGATCGTGATCTTCGTCTCGACCTCCTGCAGACCGAAGCGGTACTCCAGCAAGAAGCGCTGAAACTCGTCGCGCATCGCCCTCATCTCGGCGAGGGTTGCGGTGAAGGGTTGCTCGCCGGTGGGCATGCTCATGGCTTCACCGTAAGACGCGGGACTATGAGGGCCCCGTGAGTCGCGCCGCCGCCCGGTTCGCCGTGCGCAGGCGCTCGGCGCTGACATCGCGCGCACTCTCAGCCGCGTGTCGTTCGACCGTTGCGGCATCGGCGTCGGCACGAATCCTCGCGAGTTCGCTCTCGAGGGACTCGACCCGCTCCTGCAACAGCGCCTCGCGCTCTCGGGCGGTCGCCAGGCGGGCCTCGGCGCGCGCCGATTCACGCTCGGCATCCGCCGCCTCGCGCCGCACCGCGACGGCAGCACGTTCGGCATCGCGGCGAGCACGGCGCTCGGCGAGATCGTCGCGCCCCCGAACAGGAGCGGGGTCCGCCGCGGCGGGAGCATCCCCCGCGACGGCATCCATGAGATCAATCGGATCGACACCGGATGCCTCGAGCGGACGCAGCAAACGCCCGGTCCGGACTGCGGCTGCGGCGGCCCCATCGCGTGCCGCGGCACCCAGGGTGCGCTCGACCTCGCCGACGATGCCGGCACCGAGCGCGACACCCTCGCCCTGTGCGAGCGCCGTGGCCCGGCGGACGAGTTCGGCCAGCAGGTCCCGCCTGTCCTTGTTCAGGGCGGTCAGGCGGGCGGCATCGCGGTCGTCCTGGGCCTCACGCATCTCGGCAGCGAGCTCGGCGAGCTTGCCGACCCCTGCCGGGTCACGACGGGCGAGCAGGTTGACGACCCATGCCGAGGTAGGGGGTTTACGCAGGGCCCGGATCTGCGCCGCGGTGTCGCGGTCCGTCGCCGACGCGGCGAGTGCCGTCCGCGCCGCGACGAAAGCGCTCGGGACGAGCCCGTACAGCTCGTCGGCCGCTGCGGAAAGTGTGGCATCCACCATCCCGCCATTCTGTCCGACGACGGCTGGATAGCACTCCCGGTCCGCCCCGGCAACCCCCGCACCGCGAAACGGGGGCGGCCATACCGTGGAATCCGAAGCGGCCCCCGGCCGCCCGAGAGGAGCATCCGATGGCTACGACATCGACCAAGACCAGCGCGAGCAACACGACCGCGAAGCGCGGACAGCGCCGACCCGCAAAGGGCGGCGCCGGAGCCGCGCTGACGAACGAGCAGAATGCCGAGAGCGGCTTCCAGGCCTCGAAGGCGCTCAGCGATAACCTGCAGAAGGTGCTCGTCGATTTGCTCGAACTGCAGCTGCAGGGCAAGCAGGCCCACTGGAACGTCGTGGGCACGAACTTCCGCGACACCCACCGTCAGCTCGACGACATCATCGAGGCCGCGCGCGGCTTCAGCGACACGGTGGCCGAGCGGATGCGCGCGCTGCACGCCGTGCCGGACGGCCGTTCCGACACCGTGGCCGAGACGACCACCCTGCCGGAGTTCCCTCACGGTGAGGTCGACACGACAGAGACGATCGATCTGATCACCGAGCGCCTCGAGGCGACGATCTCGACCGTGCGCGAGGTGCACGACCCCATCGACGACGAGGACCCGACGAGCGCAGACATCCTGCACGCCGTGCTCGAAAGCCTCGAGCAGTTCGCCTGGATGGTGAGCGCCGAGAACCGCACGCCCGCGAAGTGAGCGAAGCGCTGGTCGCCGACGGGGCGCTGGTCGACGACGGGGCACCGCGGGCGGTTCCGACCGCGCTGTCCCTGGACGAGGGCGAGCCCGGCTTGGCCGCGACCAGGGCCGAGGTCACGCTCCGGGCGGTCGTCGGCTTCGGAATGCACGTCGATGCGACCATCGACTGGGCCGTCGAGCTCGGCGCCGCCGTGCCGACGCCGGGGCTCGGACGCACGCGAGAGCGCTGGGAGACGCTGGCCACGACATCCCGGGCGGATGTCGCGGGTGGCCGGGTGCTCGAGCCGCATCTCGATGCACTCGCGATCCTGGCGGATGCCTCGGCCGAGGGTCTCACGACGCCCACTGACCTGGCCCGGATGGGCGTCGACCCGTACTCATCGTGGGGAGTCTTCGCGGCCGAGGCCGATGATGCGCGCCTCGAGGCGCGGCGCGGCGAGGACGGTTCGTGGACCCTGACCGGCGTCAAACCGTGGTGCTCGTTGGCCGATCGGGTCTCGCACGCTCTCGTCACGGCCTGGACCGGCCCGGACGAGCGACGGCTCTTCGTCGTCGCGATGGGTGACCCCGCCGTTCAGCCGCAGCGCGAAACCTGGGTCTCGCGCGGTCTCGCGCAGATCCGGAGCACACCGGTCGAGTTCGTCGGCGCCGGAGCGCTGGCTGTCGGTGATGACGGGTGGTACCTCCGCCGAGAGGGCTTCTGGTGGGGCGGAGTCGGTGTGGCCGCGTGCTGGTGGGGTGGCGCGCTCCCGATCCTCGATGCCCTCGCCCGAGCCGCGGCGCACCCCGACGCGGACCAGCTCGCGCACACGTACTACGGCACCGCGGACGCCCGCATGTGGGCCGCGCAGGTGGCCCTCGCCGATGCGGCAAGGCGGGCCGATCTCCCGGATCCCGCGCCGGTGCGGCTGATCAGCGAGCGGGTGCGGGCGATCGTGGCGGATGCCGTCGAGACCGTGCTCGCCGTTGCCGACCGCGCGCTCGGTCCGGCGCCCCTCGCGTCCGACGAGGCGCACGCGCGCCGTGTCGGAGATCTGCGCATCTATCTGCGCCAGCACCACGCCGAGCGCGACCTCGCCCGGCTCGGCCGGATGCTCGAGCGCAGCGCGTGAGCGTCACGTTCGACCACCGCGAGCCCGGCACGCTCGAGTCCGTGTGGCAGGATGCGAGCCCGTGGGCGACCGCGACCTCGCTCGATCTCGACGTTGACGTCGTGATCGTGCTGGCCGCACACCCCGACGACGAGACCCTCGGCGCGGGCGGGCTCATCGCCACGGCGGCGGCGCGAGGCATCCGCGTCATCGTCGTCGTCGCAACGGACGGTGACGGCTCGCACCCCGACTCGCCGACCTGGCCCCGTGAGGCACTCGCGCGGGAACGCCGGGTCGAGCTCGCCCGAGCGATCGACCAGCTCGCACCGGGCAGCGCCCTGAGTTTTCTCGGTCTGCCCGACGGCCACCTGCGCGAGCGCCGACAGCGCCTCTCGCAGCTCGTACGGTCGGCGATCGTCGCGCAGTCGACGGATGATGCGCCCGACCGCACGCTTGTGGTTTCGCCCTGGAGCGGCGACGGTCACCGTGACCACCGCGTGCTGGGTGAGGTCACCGAAGCCCTCGCCGCCGAGCTCGGCCATAGGAGCCTGGGATATCCGATCTGGCTCTCGCACTGGGCGCATCCGGCCGATGTCGAGACCCACGGCTGGAGCGTCCTGACGCTCGATCCGACCGCTCGTTCGGCGAAGCGGCGGGCGGTCCAGCTGCACGCAACGCAGGTGCGGCCGCTGTCGTCGGCCCCCGGCGATGAGGCGCTCATCCACGACGGCATGCGCGCGCACTTCGAACGCGCCGTCGAGGTCTTCATAACACCCACGGCCCCCGTCGCAGCGGCAGAAACAGAGGCAACCCAGGGCAAGACCGAAGGCGAACGGGAGAGCCTCGCGCCCGCCTTCTTCGACGACTTCTACGCGCGCCACGACGACCCGTGGGGATTCGACACCCGCTGGTACGAAGAGCGCAAGCGGGGGCTCGTCCTCGCCGCATTGCCCCGGCCCCGTTTCCGCGATGCGCTCGAACTCGGGTGCGCGACGGGTGCGCTCACCCGGGGGCTGGCGGAGCGCGCAGACCGCGTGCTCGCGCTCGATGCATCCGAGACAGCTCTCGCCCGCGCCCGCGAGCGCCTCGACGGACATCCCGACATCCGACTCGAAAGAGCGACCCTCCCCCAGGAATGGCCCGAGGGCGAGTTCGACCTCATCGTGATGTCGGAGATCGGCTACTACTGGAGCCCCGCCGACCTGCTCGATGCCGCGGACCGGACGCTGTCCAGCCTGTCGGCGGACGGCGTGTTGGTCGCGTGTCACTGGCGCCACCCTGTCGCCGAATATCCGGGCACCGCCGACGAGGTGCACACTGCCCTCCGTTCGCTGCCGGGGATGCGTTTGCTCGCCCGCCACGACGAAGAGGACTTCTTCCTCGATGTGCTGGTTCGCGCCGACGCACCGTCGGTGGCCCGCGCCGCGGGCCTCGCACCGTGACGGCGCCCACCGCTCTCGCGGTCGTCATCCCGGCGCACGACGAGGAAGAGCTGATCGGCGCGTGCCTGGACTCGATCCGCACCGCGGTCGCCCGCGCCCGTGGGCTGGTCGAGCGTGTGAGCGTGCACGTCGCGCTGGATGCTTGCTCCGACGAGACCGCACGTATCGCGATCGCCGCGGGGGCCGATGCGATCGTACCCGCGGCGCGGGGCGTCGGGGCGGCACGGGCTGCGGGGGTGGCGGCCGCACTCGCCGCGCACGAGTACGAGCCCCCGCGGCGCCTGTGGATCGCGCACACGGATGCCGATTCGGTCGTCCCCGCGAACTGGTTGACCCACCAGTGGGAGCTCGCGACGGGCGGCGCGGATATCGTGGTCGGCACCGTCCGACCCGACTTCCGCGACCTGTCCGCCGAGCAGATCGCGGCCTGGTGGGCGACCCATGTTCCCGGCACGGCCAACGGTCACGTGCACGGCGCGAACCTCGGCACACGAGCGAGCACGCTCGTCGCCGCCGGGGGCTTCGAGCCCGTTCTCGAGCACGAGGACGTGTGGCTCGTCGCTGAGGCGCTGACGTACGGCGCACACGTCGAGGCGTCCGACGAAGCGTGGGTGCAGACGAGCGGGCGGCCGTTCGGACGCACGTCGGGGGGCTACGCGGGCTACCTGCGCGAGCAACTCATTCCGCTCGCCCGTGCGCGCGCGGACTTCGCCGCCACGGCCTGACAAACCCGTCGGGAGCACGCATCCGAAAACAGGCGATCGCCCGTGCTGACGCGGCGATGGACCAGAGGGTCAGGCGATCGCCGAGACCGCGCGGGCGATCACCAGCACCGACATGATGAACCCCGCGAGCGCTTCGACGCCCATGAACGCCTTGGCGCGACGCGTGATCGGAAGGGCATCGGCTGGCGAGAACGCGATGCCAGCCGTCAGCGAGATGTAGAAGTAGTCGAAGTACCGAGGGCGCCACGCCTCAAAGCCCGAGGTCGCGTCCTGCGGAAACAGGAAGTCCGCGCGGGTGGCATCGCGCGGTCCGCGCGCTCGGGCGACGGGTCCCCCGAGATCGAGCTCCCAGTAGAGCAGTCCGAATGCGATCGCGTTCGTGACCCAGAGCTGGAGAGCGGCGAGGAGGATGCTGAACCCATCGCTCACGGGAGCCGTCAGCAGTTCGTAGACGAGCTGCACGAGCAGCACCTGGGTGACGGCCAGAAGCACAAAGGCCAGCGCAACCGACATCCCCCGCGACCACGCCGTCTGCCGCACCAGATGATGCGGGTTCAGCACGACCAGCGGAATCACGAGCAGGGCGCAGACGAGGACCGCGACCCCACGCAAGGGCGCGAAGAAGAAGCTGGGCAGCAGCAGCCACAGGACCATCACGACGAGCACACCGACGATGGCCGGCCATCGGTGTTCGTAGGTGGCCCGGGCGGGCGCTGCCGTCGTCATGCGCTCAGTCTGTCGGAACGGCGGCCCGAACCCGCGCCGCCGTTCCGACAGGAGATGCGTTCAACTCGCGAGCTGGTCGGCCTCGCGGAGATGCCGGTACGAGCCCTTGAAGTAGAGCAGCGGCTCGCGCGTGTGCCACTCGGGCGCGCTCATCTCGACGACCTTGCCGATCACGATCAGGTGATCGCCGGCGACGTACTCGTCCCACAGTTCGCAGTCCACCCACATGAGGGTGTCGTGGATGACGGGATTGCCGGATCCGGCGGGCGACCAATCGATGCCCGCCCACTTGTCCGTTCCCTTGCGGGCGAACTGATTGGAGACGTGCAGTTGGTCGTGAGCGAGGACGTTGACGGCGAAGCGTCCGCTCTGCTTGATGCGCGGGTAGGTCGTCGAGGTCAGCATGACGCTGAACGAGACGAGGGGCGGATCGACCGAGACGCTGTAGAACGACTGACAGGTGAAGCCGACGGGTTCGTCCGCCTCGAGCCCGCTGATGACCGTGATGCCCGATGCGTAATGCCCGAGCGTGTCACGGAACAGACGTGCGTCGATCGCGGTGGGTGCCGAGATGGGTGCCGGGGTGAGAGCTGACTCCTGCACGGTGTTTCCTCCTATCGGTGACGACGCAATCGGGTTCAGGTGAGAGGTTGTGCCGTCGCGCCGGCCACGACCGCCAGGCGCGCGAGGTTGGCCGCGTACTCTGCCGCTGCCGCGCCCACGACATCCTCGAGCTGATCCATCTGGGTCAGCGAGAGGTAGAAGCCACGACCCGGAACCATCGCACCCAGCTCGACGAGCAGGGGCGCGAGATTGTAGGTCGGACCCATCGCGTGGCTGAAGTCCGCGCCGGTGTGCACCGGGATCGCCGTGACGCCCGCGAGGCCGTTCGCCGGGTACCGGTCGAGAAACGCCTTGAGCAGACCCGTGTAGGTGGCCTTGTACGTCGGCGACGCGAAAACCACGAGGTCGCTCTCGGCGACGGAGGCGTTGAGCGCCGCCATCCCTTCCGAGGGCCAGGCGAAGATCTCGGCGGTGTGATCGGCGAGATCGATCACACCGAGCGAGTACGAGCCGGGAGCGAGGAGCTTTTCGACGAGCAGCTCCGCGACCTTGCGCGTGCGGGATGCCGGCTTGGGATTGCCGACGACGATCGTGACTTTGAGCGACATTTCACTTCTCACATCTGTACCGATTGACAGGAAATCGAAGGTGTCATGTCGCCGTGTGCACGTAGCAAATACGGGAACGAGGCTGACGACGCCTTCACACCACCGGGGTTTTTTGGCCCGGCGGGCCCGCAACGGCTTACGCTGCTCGATCAGTATGCACCCGGTTTGTTTCGCTCGTGTCACAGATTCCCGAATATGGACGGGCAGATTACGCCGAGCGTCGCGATCACGGAGCCGCTGCCCGAGACGAGGGATAGCGTGTGAGGATGACGAGCGAATCCGAGCCGACCCCCGACCGGATCGCGCCCACCGAGGGCGCGGCCGCATTCCCCTCGCTGTCGGCCGATGACTTCAAGGCCGTTTTCCGCGGGCATCCGGGGGGCGTCGCCGTGATCACCGCCGACGACGGCACGGGTCCCGTCGCGCTGACCGCGACATCCGTCTCATCCGTCAGCGCTGACCCACCCCTCCTGGTTTTCTCGGTTTCCGCTCAGTCCTCGAGTGCCCGCGCCCTCGCCGCGGCGGACACCGTCGTCGTGCATCTGCTCGATGCCCAGGATCTGCCGCTCGCCCGCCTGGGCGCGACGAGTGGTGTTGATCGTTTCGCCGACACCGATTCGTGGTCGCGCCTGGTCACCGGCGAACCGGTCTATCACGGAGTGCGGGCGTGGGTCCGGGGCGCCGTGGTGAATCGGATGGATGCCGGCGGCTCCACGATCTTCGCGGTGCATGCCCTGCAGTCCAGCCTGTCGCGCGACCCCGCCGCGGGCGAGGCGGGCGATGCGCTGGTGTACCACAACCGCACCTGGCACCGCCTCGGCGAGCACTCGCGCATCGACTGAGCGCGGAATCGAACCGAAAGCGCGGGCATGTCAACCCCCTCACCGGGCCCGACATCGGATCGTAGGTTGGGCTCTTCCCGATGAGGAGGTGGCCCATGGCCGAAATCCGCGCACTCGCGCTCAACTGCACACTGACGAAGTCCCCCGAGCCCTCGAGCACCGAGCTGCTCACGACTCAGATCCTGCAGGCCCTTACCGATCTCGGCGCGCAGACCGCTCAGGTGCGTGTCATCGACGAGAACGTCGCACCCGGTGTCCAGAAGGACATGGGTGAGGGCGACGGCTGGCCGCGCATCCGGGAACAGGTCTTGGCGTCCGACATCCTCGTCCTCTGCACGCCCATCTGGATGGGTCACATGTCGAGCGCCGCGCAGGGGGTGCTCGAACGCCTCGACGCCGAGCTGTCCGAGACGGACGACGCGGGCCGCCCGATCCTCTTCGGCAAGGTCGCGGTGACCGGAATCGTCGGCAACGAGGACGGTGCGCACAAGGCGACCTCGGACCTCTACCAGGGTCTCTCGGACGTCGGGTTCACCCTGCCCGCGCAGGGCGGCACGTACTGGGTCGGCGAGGCGATGCAGGCGGTCGACTATCAGGATCTCGACGAGACGCCCGAGGCAGTGTCGAGCGCCACGACCACGCTGGCCCGGAACGCGGTACATCTGGCGACGCTGCTGCGGGAGCATCCGTACCCCTAAGTTCGGAGGCGCGGAAGATTAGCCGCGATGGTCTGGAGCACGACTCCGGGCGATTCGATCGCGGCGAAGTGCCCCGCATCCGGCACCCGCTGCTCTCGGAAGTCCGGAATCGTCCGCGCGAACCAGTCGCTGTCGGAGTCGGATGAGAAGGCATCCCGCTGACCGCGCACCGACCGGACCGGACACCCGATCAGCTCGAAGTGTCGCAGGTCGTAGCCCGCCACGGCCCGCGCAGCGTGCACGAACGAGTCCGGCCGCAGCTCGTCGGCGAAAGCACCGATCACGCTCGCGTCGATCACACCCCGATCGGCGAACAGCGGGCTCGAGAGAAGCCGAAGCATCCCGATGCGACGCAGACCGCGCACGACGCCGACGCTCCCGAGAGCGTCGAGGATGCGCGTCGCGAGCAGCATTCCCGCGAACCACGGCAGACGAATGCCACCCCGCACCGGCCTTCGCACCGCCTCGACGACCGCGGGTCCCGTCGGCGAGACCAACACCACGGATGCCGTCGCCCCCGGTGTGCGCACGGCCAGGTCAAGCGCCAAGAATCCGCCGAGCGAATGACCGACGAGATGCCAGTGGCGGTAGCCGAGCGCGAGCGCGATCTCGACGATGGCCCCGGCGTATTCGCCGATCCCGGCGCCCTGCCAGTCGGGCGCCGCCGACTCGCCCCAGCCCGGCAGATCGGGGATGACCAGATCGGCCAACGGCAGCCCGCGCCCGTCGGCATACGAGAGCAGTGGCGTCCAGGTCGTCCAGGATCCGGCCGCGCCGTGCACGAGGATCGTCGCGGTCTCGCTGGTGCGGCGTCCCGCGCGGACGACGACGGGTCCCAGCGACGTCTCGACGACGAGGCGCTCGAGCCCGAAGACGGTCTCGTCGGCGATCAGTTCCATGCCGTTTATTCGGAGCGGATCTCCGCCGGGATTGTCTGCTGGCCGTGTGTCCCACGCACCAACATCAGGTGTCGATCGTGCATCGGTTGTGTCCGATTCCCCCGTGGCATCACGGCCCGTGATACCTATTGGGATAGGTAGACGTGTTTGACCGGGGTCCTCGGCGTTTCCCTCCTGACAAAGGAAGGGACCTCGACCATGGTCCAAAAGTTCATTCACCGAGGCGCAGTCCTCCTCGCATCCGTCGCCGTCATCGGCGTCGCGATCCTTCCCACTGCGGCATACGCCGACACGACGATCGATGGCCCGATCGGCCTGGGCACCGCTGAGCCGTTCGCGGTCCTCGCCGGGTCCACGGTGACGATCTCGCCCGACGGCACTCCTCCCGAGTCGGTCATCAATGGCGACATCGGCGTAAGCCCCGGCTTGGCCGTTACCGGTTATGAGAACGTTCAGCTGCCGCGCGTCGGCGTCGTCGTGCCTCTTTCTGTCGCGGACCAGGCTCAGGCCGACCTCACCATCGCATACGGAGTCGCCGCCTCCCTGACTCCGGCCCCGCAAAGCGCGGGCGATTTGACCGACCTTTCGCTCGTACCTGGAGTTTATCGGGGCTTTCCTCTCTCACTCACGGGCAACCTGACACTGGATGGCGGCGGCAACGTCGACTCGGTGTGGGTCTTCCAGTCAACGTCCTCACTAGTCATCGCGGGAACCGCGGAGGTTACGCTCACGGGCGGGGCCAACGCTTGCAACGTCTTCTGGCAGGTCGGCAGCTCGGCCACGATTAACGGAGGGGCAGATTTCGTCGGCACCGTCATGGCACAGGAGTCGATCTCAGTCGGCGCAAATGCCACCGTTGCAGGGCGCTTGCTCGCCCAAGACGCCGTCACCCTGATCAGCGACACGATCACGCGGCCCAGCGGCTGCTCCGCCACGGGCGGCACCGTCACCACGACCCCGACGATCACCTCGGCCGGCCCCACGGCGGGCACCGCGGGCACGGAGTACTCGTATACGGTGACCGCGTCCGGAACCCCCACCCCGACCTACTCGATCACGGGCGGCACGTTGCCGACGGGCCTCGGCCTCGACGCCACGAGCGGCACCATCTCAGGAACCCCGACCACTCCGGGTACCTACACCTTCACCGTCACCGCCTCGAACGGCACATCAGCTGACGCCTCCGCGACGTACACCGTCGTGATCGCGGCGCCCACGGTCGCGGTGGCGGCGGGCGAACAACTCGCGGAATCGGGCTCCGATCCGACCCTTCCGATCGTGCTCGGCGGCGCGCTACTGGCCGCCGGTGCGGCGTTCTTCTTCATCGCGCGGGGCGCGCGGATCGCCCGGCGGCGCTAGCGTCGTCGCGGACCGGCCGCTGGTCGGTCCGCGACGGAAGCCTTGTCATTTATGACAGGCCTCTCATATAGTTCTCATGTACCTACCGGCTCTGGGGAGTTAACGGGGAGAAAGTGACGGCGTTCCATGTCGTCTATCGCCACGAGCGACCCCGCGCGCCTCTCGCACCCCACGGAGGCGTGGGTTCGCGAGTACGCCGTCGAGCGAGCCGAGGGCACCTCGGCGCTCCGCGGACTCGTCGTCGGAGCCGTACTCAGTCTTCCCCTGTGGGCACTTCTCATCGCGGGCGGCAACGCGCTGCTCTCGAACCTGACCTGATCCCCCGCACAACGAAGAAGCCCGCCGCAGAGTATGCGGCGGGCTTCTTCGTTCACGCGTCAGGCGTCGTTCACACGGGCATCAGACACTGGCGGATGCCTCGCGCTTCGGCAGCACCCATCCCCGGCGGGGGAAGTGGCACGTGTAGCCGTTGGGGATGCGCAGCAGGTAGTCCTGGTGCTCGGGCTCGGCCTCCCAGAAGGGCCCCGCGGGCTCGATCGTCGTGACGGCCTTGCCCGGCCAGAGACCCGAAGCATCCACGTCGGCGATCGTGTCGCGTGCGACCGACTCCTGCTCGGGGCTGAGCGGGAAGATCGTCGAGCGGTAGCTCGAGCCGATGTCGTTGCCCTGACGGTTCAGCGTCGACGGGTCGTGGATCTGGAAGAAGAACGCCAGGATGTCGCGATAGGTCGTCTTCGTCGGGTCGAACACGATCTCGACCGCCTCGGCGTGACCCGGGTGATTGCGATAGGTCGCGTGATCGTTCTGCCCACCGGTGTAGCCGACGCGCGTGTCGAGAACACCGGGCTGGCGGCGGATCAGGTCTTCCATGCCCCAGAAACAGCCGCCGGCGAGGACAGCCGTCTCGGTTCCGGGGGTGCGGGTGATGCTTCCGTCATCGGTCATGATGCCTGCTCCTGAGTGGTCGTGGTGTCGGTGTTGTCGGTGTTGTCGGCGAGGTTTCTGTCGAAGAGGGCGCGGAATTCACCGTAGTCCTCGGCCTCGAGCTGCGCGACGGGCACGAAGCGCAACGCCGCCGAGTTCATGCAGTAGCGCAGGCCCCCCGCCCCGCGAGGACCGTCGTCGAAGACGTGGCCGAGGTGGCTGTCGGCACCGGCGGAGCGCACCTCGGTGCGCTTCATCCAGAGCATCCCATCGACCTTCTCGGTCACGGCCGCGGGCTCGATGGGGCGCGTGAAGCTCGGCCATCCTGTGCCGCTGTCGTACTTGTCGAGAGATGAGAACAGGGGCTGACCCGAGACGACATCGACATAGATGCCCGCTTCGTGGTGGTCCCAGTACTCGTTGCGGAACGGCGGCTCGGTGCCGTCATCCTGTGTGACCCTGTGCTGCGCCGGGGTAAGGCGACTGAGCGCATCGGCAGTCGCGCGGTAGTCGTGTGACATTTTTCCTCCTGGGAAGACGCCACTGGCTGGGGCGTCACTGAAGGGAACGAAGGAGTGCGTGGTTTTGGTCCCGCCAAGCTGGGAGCGGGCCGTGAGTTTCTGTCGTCTCCTCCGACGCGACCGCAGTGTGGACTCCGATCAGACCACCCCTTCGTGCACGTCGCGCGCCTTGAGGGTGCGGAACGACGACACCATATTGGTGCCGAGCAGCACCTTGCCGCGCGAGTGCAGCTTCCGTAGGTCGGCGTAGGCCTCCGAAATCCGGCGAAGGGGATAGATGCCCGATACGAGCAACGTGAACGTGCGCGCCTGCGCCATATCGACCAGACGAGCCAATGTGTCGGTGGCGTGGGCGACAGATTCGGGGTCGCTGCGCAGAAGTCGCAGCTCGACCTCGCGGCGATCGGCGCTCGAACGGTAGCGGCTGGCCGGAACCCCGAGCTCTTCGGCGAGGGCGTGGCCGTCCTGGCCGAAGTTGTCGATCAGGGCCGTCACCTGCGCGCCTCCGGTCGCCTTGCGAATGCGCTCGGCGATGCCTTCGCCGTAGCGGACGGGCTTGATGCCGAGCTGGCGCAGGTAGTCGAAGTTGCGGTCACCGCAGGTGCCGATCACCGTCGCCCCGCGATGTTTGGCCACTTGGGCCTGAATGCTGCCGACCCCACCGGCCGCGGCAGAGATGACCACGACATCGGAGGCACCGATCTTGAGTTCGTCGAGCACATCGAGCGCCGTCGATCCCGACAGGAACATCCCACCCGCCGCCTCCCAGGTGAGGGACTTCGGCTTCATGACCAGAGCCGCCACCGGGACGTTCACGAATGTCGCGTGCGCCCCCGCCCGCACGTGCCCGATGACGTCTGAGCCGACGCGAAAGCTCCCGGCGTCTTCACCCACCGCCACGACCATCCCCGCGAATTCGCTCCCGGAACGTCGCGGCCAGGGCTCGTCCCAATCCGTCTCGCGACCCGCGCGGATGAACCCGTCGATGTGACTGATGCCCGCACAGATCACCTGGACGGTGACCTCGCCCGGCGCGGGCGGTGGGAGCGGTTGTGTTCTCAGCTCGAGGACGTCGGCGTCCCCGGCACGGTCGTACTCGACGATCGTCGTCTGATCCGGCTTCTTTGCCATGATCACCACAGCCCCTCGGTCATGGGCCAGCTCGCGAGCGGTGTCGTGAGCGGACCCGAGCGCATTGTTCTCACAGTGTTATTCGGAACCAGGGGCCGATTCGGATGCAGCTTCTCTACGAATTCACGTCGAGGTCGATGACCGCGCGTGCTGGAGCGGTCGTGTCGTGCTCCATTCGTCGTGGGACGTGAGGGGGACGAACGGGGGACGCTCAATCGTCGTCTGCAGGGCGATCCGGCGGCCCTCGCGGGCGGAGTCGAGGAGAGCCGTCATGATCTCGAGGACGTGCAAGGCCATCGCCCCGCTCGCGCGATCGCCACCGCGCAGGAAGTCGATGACGCCGATACCGCGCCCGGCGCCCGCATATCCGGCGCTCGGCGGAAGCACGGTCCAGGTCTCGTGGCCGAGACCGCGCACGCGCACCTCGCCCTCGAACAGGTTCGGGTCGGGCGCCGTCAGACTTCCCGCCTCGCCGTGGACCTCGAGCGGTGCCGCGGTGGTCGCCGCCGCGTCGAAGCTGAATGTGACGGTCGACACGGCACCGCCGAGATGCTCGAGCACACCGGCCACATGCGTGTCGACTTCGACCGGGATGATCTCACCGACGCGCGGCCCCGAGCCGATGCGCCGTGTGTCGCGCGTGCGGGACGACGAGCCCGATACCTGCGTCACCGGTCCCAGCAGGTGCACGAGCGAGGTGAGGTAGTACGGGCCCATATCCAACAGCGGGCCGCCGCCGTCGCGGTAGTAGAAGTCCGGGTGCGGATGCCACGCCTCGTGTCCCGCCGAAACCCACGTCGCCGAGGCTGCGGTAGGGCGACCGATGACCCCCGAGTCGATCGCATCACGCGCGGTCTGGATTCCGGTGCCGAGCACGGTATCGGGAGCCGCGCCGATCCACGCGGTGCCCGCGGCATCCATCATCCCGATGGCCTCGACGAACGTCGCCGCGAGCGGCTTCTCGCCGTACACGTTCTTGCCCCGCGCGAGAGCAGCCAACGCGACTTCGGCGTGCGCCCCGGGGATCGTGAGGTTGATGACCGTCTGCACAGCCGGGTCGGCGACGAGCTCATCGACGGTCACGGCGCGACAGCCGGGGATCTCGGCGGCGACCGCCGCGGCACGAGTCGCGTCCAGGTCGGCCGTCGCGACGATCCGGATGCCCGGCAGATCCTGCAGCGTCGCCAGGTACTGACGCGAGATGACCCCCAGTCCGACTATGCCGATTCCGTGCGGCTGGCCCACAGCATCCCCCGTTCGATGATCGTCCGGACGTTGTCGTCGCGCAGCACGTCGAGGCTGTGCCCGGGTGTTGCGACGAAAACGCGTCCCGCGCCCCACAGCCGCGTCCACACCGCGGGCGACGTGATCGGTCGATGCCACGGGTGATAGGGCTGCACCGGATGCGTCGTCGTGGCGAGGACGTCGATCAGATCGTCGTGCAGCACCCAGTACTGCTCCGTGTTGAGCGTGAAATCCTCCAGCCCCGCCATGATGTCGTGCTCGCGACCGAGGTCGGTGAGCTCGATCGAGTGAGGCAGGAAGTTGTCGGTTTCATCCCCCACACACCGGTCGGGATGCTTCGACGGATGCGTGGCGAACTGTCCGCCGATCAGCTGCAGGTAGTCGGAGTTGTTCCGGTACGAGTCGGCGATGCCGCCGTGCCACCCGGCGAGTCCCGTGCCGCGTTCGACCGCGGCGCGGAGCCCGGCGAAAGCTTCGCGCGAGATCTCCGACATGGTGACCGACTGCACCACCAGGTCGACCTCGGCCATGACCGCCTCATCGGCGTAGACCTCGTTCGAGTCCTCGATGCGAACCGTGAAGCCGTGGCTCTCGAGGAAGGGGACGAACAGATCCGTCGCCTCCACCGGGCTGTGGCCCTCCCACCCCCCCGCGAACGATCAATGCCCTGCGCGCGCTCATGCGTTCTCTCCTTCGACAGGGACGTACATGCTCTGTTGGGCTGCGCTCCGCTCGACGGCGGCGAGAACGCGCTGCACGCGCGCCGCCTCGGCGAAGGTCGGCGCGACCTTTCCCTCGCCCGCGATGGCGCGTACGAGATCGACCACCTGGTGCGTGAAGAGATGCTCGTACCCGAGACCGTGACCCGCTGGCCACCAGGCGTCGGCGTACGGATGCTCCGGCTCATTGGCCTGGATCCGCCGGAAACCCTGCTCGCCCAGCGGGTCGCGGCCGTCGTAGAAGTCGAGCTCGTTCATCGAGCGGAAGTCGAAAGCGACCGACCCGCGGTCCCCGTTGATCTCGACGCGCTTCGAATTGCGGTGGCCGGTCGCCAGCCGGGTCGCCTCGAAAACGCCCAGCGCTCCCCCGGCGAACTCCGCGGTGAAGGCGGCCGCGTCATCGACCGTCACGGAACGGCGCTGTGCATCGGCGCGCGCCCGGCCGCCCAGTCCGACCTGCTCCTCCAGCACGGGACGTGTGGGAACGAAGGTGCGGAGCATGGCCGAAACACCGACGATGTCATCGCCCGTCAACCACTGCGCCGTGTCGATGCTGTGCGCCCCGATGTCGCCCAGCGTGCCAGAGCCCGCCCGGGACTTGTCGAGGCGCCAGGTGAAAGGCGCCTCGGAATCGCTCAGCCAGTCCTGCAGATACTGGGCCCGCACGTGTCGCACCTCGCCGATCCGCCCGTCCTCGACCAGTCGTCGGGCGAGCGCGAGCGCGGGGGTCCGTCGATAGCTGAACCCGCACATGCTGACCACACCGCGGGCGGTCGCGGCATCGGCGGCGGCCACCATGCGGTCGGCGTCGGCGACATCGTTCGCGAGGGGTTTCTCGCACATCACGTGTTTGCCCGCGGCGAGCGCGACGAGCGCGATCTCGGCGTGCGTGTCGCCCGGAGTGCAGATGTCGACGACGTCGATGTCATCGCGCTCGATCACACTCCGCCAGTCCGTCGCCGCTTCATCGAACCCCCAGCGCGACGCGGCCTGCGCGGTCCGGTCCGCATCCGTCCCCACGAGGACCCGCAAAGCAGGAGTCTGCGGCAGGTCGAAGAATCGATGGGCGCTCCGCCACGCATGGGCGTGCATCCGCCCCATGAAACCGGTGCCGATGACGGCGACGCGCAGGTGCTGGGTCACAGGTGTGGTCCTCTCGGTGGCGCATGCGGTCGCGCGCCGGGCTTGTCTGTCGCCATCCTTCCCGACGAGAGGGGGCGATCGTCGGCGCTCAGACGCGAGTCGGGTCGCCCACCGCCGCGGTCTGCACCCGGACGATCAGGCGGTCCTCCTTGCCGACGCGGTGATCTGGGCCGACGATGTCGACGACCGTCTCGGTCTCGCGCTCGGCGCACGATGCCCCGACCCAGACCTCGATCGTCCCTGCCTCGACGAGGCGATATCCCTCGCGACCGGTGAACGCGAGCCGCGAGGTCGGAACGGTGAAGGTGACGACGGCCGACTCCCCCGGCTCGAGCGCGATGCGCTGGAACGCGAGCAGTTGCGCGACCGGGCGGGTCACGCTGGCGTACACGTCGTGCGCGTAGAGCTGCACGACATCCGTCCCCGCGCGGGTACCGACGTTGGTCACACGGACGCTCGCCTCGAACTCCCCCTCGGCGGGCACAGCCGTCGGGGTGGTGAGCGCCGAACGCTCGAATCGTGTGTAGGTCAGGCCGTGCCCGAACGGCAGAACGGGAGCGTTGTCTGCGCTCGTGACGGGGCTCGGACCGCCGAGCATCGGATGCAGGTACGAGTACGGCTGCGCCCCCGCCGAACGCGGCAGCGATACGGGCAAGCGTCCCGAGGGCGCGACGCGGCCAGACAGGACACCGGCGAGCGCCGATCCGCCCTCTTCACCGGGGAAGAATGCCTGCACGACCGCGGCCGGCGCATCAGCATCTTCGACAGCCCACGCGAGGGCGTAGGGGCGACCCGTGAGAAGAGTCAGGATGACCGGGGTTCCTGTTGCGGCGACCGCCTCAACGAGCTCACGCTGCACGCCCGGCAGATCCAGCGACTCGACGTCGTTGCCCTCCCCCACCGTGCCACGCCCGAATAGCCCGGCGCGGTCGCCGACGACCACGATCGCAACGTCCGCCGACGCGGCCGCCTCGACCGCCGCCGCGAACCCCGAGCGGTCTTCTCCCTCGACCGCGCATCCGGGGGCGTGCACAATCGACGCATCCGCGAACTCCGTCCGCAGCCGATCGAGGACGCTCGGAATCTCGAACCCGAGAGGCACCCCGGGGTGATGCGCGAGCACGTGATTCGCGAACGAGTAGCACCCCATGAGGGCCTCGGGCGAGTCGGCGTTGGGACCGATGACCGCGATGCGCGACGGTGCCTGTAGGGGCAACGCACCGTCGTTGGTAAGCAGGACGATGGATTCTTCGGCCAGCTGCCGAGCGAGAGCCCGGTGGCGGGGCGAGTCGAGGTCGACGTTCGCGGGAGGCTCATCGAACGTCTCGTCGAGCAACCCGAGTTCGTCCTTTTGGGCCAGCACCCGCAAAACGGCACGGTCGACGAGTCCCTCGTCGGCAAGCCCCGCCCGGATGCGTTCGGCCAGCGGCGCCAGGAACGCGTGCCCGGTCGGGAGCTCGACGTCGATCCCGGCGGCGAGGGCGAGCTCCGCCGCCTGACCGAGATCGGCGGCGATCGCGTGCATCGTGTGCAGGAACGCGACCGAGAAGTAGTCCGAGACCACGACGCCGTCGAATCCCCACTCGTCGCGGAGGATCCCCGTCAGGTAGTCCGGCACTCCTCCGACGGGGAGGCCGTCGATCTCGGCGTACGAGTTCATCACCGATCGCACGCCGCCCTCGCGAACGGCCATTTCGAACGGCGGCAGCAGGACGTCCCGCACCTCGCGCGCCCCGGCGTGCACGGGTGCGTGGTTGCGTCCGGATCTCGACCCGGAATACCCGACGAAGTGCTTCAGCGTCGCGTGCACACCCGCGGACTGCAGGCCGCGCACGTAGGCGGTTCCGAGCAGTCCGACGACGTAGGGATCTTCGGCGATGCATTCATCGACCCGCCCCCACCGGGCGTCGCGGATGACGTCGAGCACGGGCGCGAGTCCCTGATGGATGCCGAGCTCGCGCATCGACCCACCGATCGCCCGACCGACTTCCTCCACGAGGTCCGGATCGAACGAGGCACCCCACGCCAACGGGGTCGGGTACGTGGCAGCCTTCCACGCCGCAAGTCCCGTCAGGCACTCCTCGTGCACGATCGCCGGGATGCCGAGGCGGGTGTTCTCACGCAGATACCGCTGCTGTTCCCACAGCCACTGTGCCCGCTCGACCGGGTCGACCGGGCGGGTGCCGTACACACGGGTGAGGTGGCCGATACCGTCCACGATCGCCTGCTCGTACTGCGCCGCGACCGACATCTCTCCGGCCATCGGCGCGACGGCCTCATCACCCTTGTCGACCCAGAACCCGACCAGTTGCGCGAGCTTCTCCTCGAGCGTCATGCGCGCGAGAAGCTCCCGTACCCGGGCGGAGGCTGCCGGCATATCAACCGTGCTCATCCCTTGACCGCTCCCGTCAGACCGCCGACGATGCGGCGCTCGAAAATGCTGAAGAACAGCAGGGCCGGCAGCATCGAGAGCGCCGTGAACGCCATGACCTTCGCCGTATCGACCGAGTACTGCGACGAGAAGCTCTGCACCCCGAGAGGCAGCGTGAACATCGCGTCGTTGTTCAAGATGAACAGGGGCAGCAGATAGGCGTTCCAACTGCCGATGAACGCCAGGATGCCGGTGGTGATCACGCCGGGCATCGACAGCCGAACGACCATCCGCCAGAAGAACCCCAGCCGGCTGCATCCGTCGATGAATGCGGCCTCCTGGATTTCGTCGGGGATCGCGCGCAGAAACGGCACGAGGATGATGATCGTCACCGGCAGGGCGAATGCGATCTGCGGCAGGATGATCCCCCCGAGCGAGTTCATCAGCCCGAGGCTTCTCACCATGATGTAGAGCGGGGTGATCGCGACGGTCAGCGGGAACATCAGTCCGGCAGCGAACAGGGCATAGAGCACCCCGCGGCCTCGGAATGTGTACCGCGCAAGCACGTAGCTGGCCATGAGCCCGAGCGTCACCGCGCCGACGCTGGTGGCGACCGCGACGATCGTCGAGTTGAGGACCTGCTGCCAGAACACCCCGCCCGCGAGCACATCGAGGTAGTTGTTGACGTTCCACACGGAGGGGAAGCCGGCCGGGTCGGTCGTGATCTCGGAGTTCGAGCGGAAACCGCCGATGATGATGTAGATCACGGGCCCGAGCATGAGTGCGATCACGACCAGCGCGACGAACCAGACGCCGGGGTTGCCGCGCGCTCGGTTGGCAGCGCCGCGGCCGCGTCCGGTTCGGGCGGTCGGACGGGAGACGGTCGGTGCAAGCGTGGCCATCATCGCTTCCCCTCGGTGATCGCACCGGCCGTGTCACGGCGCAGCACGAAGCGTTGATAGATCAGGGCGACGATCAGCGAGATCACGAACAGCACGACCGCCACGGCGTTGCCGTAGCCGAAGTTGCCGGCGTTGCGACCGGTCGCCACCATGTACGTCGCCATCGTCGAGGTGCCCGCGGTCGCAGCCACGTACTGGCCCCAGATGATGTAGACGAGGTCGAACAGCTGCAGAGCGCCGATGATCGACAGGAACGCCCAGATCCGGATGGTCGGGGCGAGCAAGGGAAGCGTGATCGTACGCTGCATCTGCCAGAAGCTGGCGCCGTCGAGCGCGGCCGCCTCGTACAACTCCTCGGGAATGCCCTGGAGCCCCGCGAGGAAGAGGATGACGGCGAACCCGATGTACTTCCAGGTGATGATCACCATCAGCGTCCAGATGGCGATGTCGGGATTCGACAGCCAGTCCTGCTGGAGCGCCCCGAGCCCGAGCTTCTCGAGCATGCCGTTCACGGCGCCGTTGGTCTGGAGCATGAGGCTCCAGCCGGTTCCGACGACGACCTCGGCGATCACATAGGGAACGAAGATCAGCACCCGGATGATCGACTGACCGCGCATCCGTCGGTTCAACAAGAGCGCCAGCAGGATCGCAACGGGTCCCTGCAGAATCAGGGAGAAGACGACGATGAAGCCGTTGTGACCGAGCGCCTCGATGAAGGCCGGGTCCGTCAGGATGTTGACGTAGTTGCGGAACCCGATGAAATCGGTCGCCGGTCCGTATCCGCCCCAGCTGAAGAAGCCGTAGTAGGCGGCCATCAGGACCGGGAAGATGACGAAAGCCAGGAAGACGATCAACGCCGGGCCGACGAGGATCAGGACTTCGAGTCGGCCCGCCCAGCCGAGTCCGCGCGGGCGGGCCCGGCGCGCCGGGGACGGCGGCGGCGTGTTACCGCCCCCGTCCCCGGCCGCGAGATCCGCCGTCGTGGTCTCCGCCTCGAGGGTGTTCTCGCGATGCGGCATGATGCTGAGCCTTAGGCCCGCGCTGCGGCGTCGTTGACGGCCTGAACGATGTCCTCGGGCGAACCGTTGCCCGCGAGCATGTCGACCACGGCGACGTTCAGCGCGTTGCCCACGTTCTGGCCGTAGCTCGTGTCGAGCCACTGCGGGGCGAACGGGGCGGCGTTGTACGCCTCGATGATCTGCTGCAGGTAGGGCTCCGTCACGGCTTCCTGTGCCACGGTGTTGACCGGCGGCGCGTTGAACGCCTTGTAGTAGTTGGTCTGCACCTCGGCGGTGCCCAGGTAGTTCAGGAAGTCAACGCAGGCATCGGGCGCGTCGACCGAGCAGGAGTAACCATCGACCCCGCCCATGATCGCACCGGGCTCACCAGCACCCCCGGGAACCTCGGGGAACGGGAACCAGGCGAGATCGGGCAGCGGCTGCTCGTCGGGCGTGAGGCCGGCGATGACTCCGGGGTTCCAAGCGCCCATGAGCTCCATGGCGGCCTGGCGGTTGGCGATGAGGCCCGCCGAGCTGCCCGCACCCTGCTGGGCCGAGGTGGTCAGGAAGCCCTGGTTGAAGGGCTCGAGCGCGGCGAGCTCCTGCAGGTCTTCGCCCGCCTTGATCCAGCAGTCGTCGCTGAAGTCGAGGTCGTCGGCGGCCGTCTGCAGCGTCTCGGTGCTGCACTCGCGCAGCGCGAACCAGTAGTACCAGTGCGCCGCGGGCCAGGCGTCCTTCGCCCCGAGTGCGATGGGTGCGATACCGGCATCCTGGAGCGCGCCGACCGCTTCGTACAGGTCCTCGATGGTCTCCGGGTTCTCGGTGATACCGGCCTCATCGAACAGGTCCTGGCTGTAGAACAGACCGCCCGGCAGAACCGCGACCGGGAGTGCGTAGATCTTGCCGTCGATCTTGCTCGCGTCGTAGGCGGTCTCGGGGATCTCGTCGACAGCGGCGCCCGAGAGGCCGTCCGTGAGATCCTTCAGCTGCCCGGCCTGCACCATCTCCGCCATCTTGCCGCCGCCACGCTGCAGGAAGATGTCGGGGGCGTCGCCCGAGTTGAGTGCCGTCTGGAGCTTGCCGTCGAGGTCCTCGTTCTGCACCGTCTGGATGTCGATCGTGACGCCGGGGTTGTCGGCCTCGAAATCGGCGGCCGTGGTCTCCCAGAACTCCTGCCCGGGGCCCGTCGTGCTGTTGTGCCAGAGCGTCATGGTGACGTCTCCGTCTTCACCGCCGGATCCGCCGCCGGCACAGCCGCTGAGTGCCAGCGCGCCGATGGCGAGTGCTGCTGATCCCACAAGGATCTTGGAACGCTTCATGTGATTCACCTGTTCTCTTCGTTGAGAGGCATCGACCACGCTGCGCGATGCCCGGATAACGGTTCACCGAGTGTCGCAAGGCGGAACCGAGTCGTCAAACGTTTTCGAAAACAGTTTCCATCTGCGCTACGGTGAGCCCGTGAGCAAGCGAACGACGATCCACGATGTCGCTCGGGCGGCCGGCGTTTCGGTCGCGACCGTGTCGAAGGCGGTCAACGGCCGCTACGGCGTGGCGAGCGCCACGGTCGAGCGCGTCAACGAGGTCGTGCGCGAACTCGGTTACGAATCGAGCCTGGTCGCGAGCAGTATGCGCGCACGCGCGACGGGGGTCGTCGGCGTGCTCGTCGCCGACTTCGAGCCCTTCAGCGCCGAGATCCTCAAGGGGGTGGGGCTCGCCCTGCGTGATTCCCGCTTCGACCTGCTCGCGTACAGCGGTTCCAAGCACGGACAGAGCGAGGGCTGGGAGCGCCGTTCGTTGTCGCGCCTGAGCGGCACGCTGATCGACGCGGCGATCATCGTCACGCCGACCGTCGTGGGCGCATCATCCGAGATCCCCCTCGTTGCTATCGATCCCCACACGGGTCGCGCCGACCTCCCTACGGTCGAGTCAGACAGCCTCGAGGGCGCGCGGATGGCGACGCGCTATCTCGTCGAACTCGGGCACACGCGCATCGGCTTTCTCGCCGGGCGCCCGGACCTGCGCTCCGCCGTGCTGCGCGAATCGGGTTACCGGCTCGCGCTCAGTGAGGCGGGCATCACGTACGACCCCGCCCTGACGCGTGTCGGCATGTACCACCCGCGCACCGCGCGCGACGCCGCGATGGCGCTGCTTCGCATCCCCCGCCCTCCGACGGCGATCTTCGCCGCAAACGACCTCTCGGCCATCGCCATCCTCGAGGTGGCGCATCAGATCGGGCTCGAGGTACCGCGCGATCTCTCGGTCATCGGTTTCGACGACATCCCCGAGGCATCGCAGTTCTCGTCCCCCCTCAGCACGATCCGACAGCCGATGCGCCGGCTGGGCGCCGAGGCCGCGAAGATGCTGGTGCTGCTCCTGAACGGGGATCCCTTGCCCGCCACTCACCTCGTGCTGCCAACCCGTCTCGTGCCGCGCGCGACGACCGCGCCACCCCGGACGGACTCGCCTCAGGCCGACTCGAGTCGCCGCCGGTAGTACGGCCGCAGGATCGGGCGCAGGATGACCCGCGACGGAATCCCGACCGCCCAGACGACCGCTCCCGCGACCGAGCGGTCTCGGGAACCGAGCGCCATGCGCCGCTCCCAGACATCCCGCAACCGTCCGCCGCGACGGAGGCGACCGGGCTTCTCGGGCAGCTCCCCCACACGACGAAGCTCGACCAGCTGAACGAGTTCCGTGACCCAGTCCTCGTCAGCGCAATCGTGGAAGTAGTTGCGGGCGAGCCATTCGTTGGGCGGCAGCCGAAAATCGCGCCGCACCACGTCGTCCTCGGACCCCAGCAGACCGCTCCCGACAAAAACAGTGTTGATCAGGGTGTCGTCGACGCCGAACGTGTCGAGCGCGATGACCGGGATGCCGCGGGCAACCGCCTCGATCGCGGCCGTGGAGCTGACGGTGACGAGACCTTCGGCTGCATCGAGTACCCGGGCCATCGACTCGGTCGAGACGACGAGGTTCGCCGGCAACGACCCCATCCGCCGCAGCAGATCGGGGTAGCTGTGCTTCTGGGCGTGCGTCTGATGCTCGCCCGCGGCGGCACGCTCCTTGACCACGACCCGCGTGTCGGGATTCGCGCGGGCGGTCTCGATCAGCAGCCGAGCAACACGCATCCGCTCGGTGCGCTCGCGCGGGACGATCGCCTGTGACGCGAAGACGAGGTCCGTGCCCCGGTTCACGGTCACTCGCCCGGCCCGCGCGAAGGGCAGCCCCGCCAGCGCGAAGCGTTGGGTCAGACCGCGCTGTCGCGCGAGGGCTGAGAACGCCGCTATTTCGCGCGTCGAATGCAGCACGAACAGATCGCACTGGGTGCGGTGCACCATGGCCGCGGTCGTGGCGGGAATCGAGATGCCGGGCAGGCCCGACACGATCACGGGACGGGGTTCGAGCGCGGCGACGAGGGCTGTGAGCACACGCACGACAGGCCCCCGCGCAGCGACCAGCACCGCATCCGGGGCGAGCTCACCGAGCGCGCTCGCGAGTTCGCCGTACACAATGCGTCGGACCCTCGACGGATCCAACCCACTCCCGTCGAGTGCCGCCGTCTGTTGCGCCGGGCTCACGACCAGCGCGGTCTCGACGATCAGCAGCCGGACATCCGTTCCGGCGGGCAGGGAGCCGAGCAGCGCCGCCGCCCACTTCACGTACGAATCGGTGTCAGCAAGCGCGACGACCCTCAGCGCGGCACCCGTCATGCGACGACGCTCACGTCAGGACGCGTCCCTCATGTCAGGACCCGCCGCAGCTTCGCCATGGGAGCCTCCTCGCCCGGGAAGACCCGCTTGACACCGTCGCCGAGCGCCTGCTCGATGATCCGGATGTCACGGACGAGATGCTGCAGCCCGGCCGGTTCGAGCGAGGCCGCGTGGTCGGATCCCCACATCGTGCGGTCCAGCGTGATGTGACGCTCGATCGCGACGGCGCCGAGCGCGACCGCGGCGACGGAGATCTGCAGCCCGCGTTCGTGGCCCGAATAACCGACCGGAACACCCGGGTAGCGATCGCGGAGGGTCGGGATGACGCGGAGGTTGGCTTCGTCCGGCTCCATCGGATACGTCGACGTGGCGTGCAGCAGCACGAGCCGGTCGGTGCCGAGCACCTCCAGTGCGGCATCGATCTGGGCGATCGTCGACATCCCGGTCGACAGGATGATCGGCTTGCCCGTGTCGCGCAGCGCCTGCAGGAGCGGGAGGTCGGTGAGGCACGCGGAGGCAACCTTGTGGGCGACGACGTTCAGGTCTTCGAGGAACGCGACGCTCGGCACATCCCACGGCGAAGCGAACCAGTCCAGCCCACGCAGCAATGCGTGGTCCGACACCTCGACGTATTGCTCGCGCGTGAACTCGACGCGGTAGCGGTAGTCGAGGTACGTCATCGTGCCCCAGGGCGTCTCGCGCAGCGTGTCGCGCATGTGCACCGGGGTGGAGATCTCGGGGGTGCGCTTCTGGAACTTCACCGCATCCACACCGGCGTCGGCCGCGACGTCGATGAGCTGCTTCGCGATCTCGACGTCGCCGTTGTGGTTCAGTCCGATTTCGGCGATGACGTAGGCGGGCCGTCCGCCGCCGATCACGCGCGATCCGATGCTTACCGTCATGTTCTCTGCCTTTCGGTGGGAATGAGTGATCGCAGAACGCGATCGGAGAGTTCGCGCACCGCGCCGTCTCCCCCCGCCCGCGTGAGCACGATTCGCGCCGCTGCGAGAACGAGCGGGTGCGCGTCGGGTACGGCCACGGGCCAGCCGACGAGGTCCAGGCAGGCCAGGTCGTTGATGTCGTTGCCGACGTAGGCGACCCTCGAGAGCGGCACACCGGTTTCGGCCGCCCACTGGGTCAGAGCCGCCGCCTTGTCGTCGACGCCCTGTCGCACGTCGACTCGGAGCTTCCGGGCACGCGCCGAGACGACCGGGTTCGTCTCGGTCGAGAGGATGAGCACCGGAATTCCGGCGCGTCGAAGCTCGGCGACACCCATGCCATCCGACCGGCTCACACGCACCGTTTCCCGGCCCTCGGCGTCGGTCGTGGCGGTGTCGTCGGTGTGCACACCGTCGAAGTCAGTCACCACGGCCAGAGCATCGATCGACTCGGGCTGACCGCCGATGTCGGGCCGGAGCGGAGCGATCGCGCTCGCCATTACCATCGCCAGGGCCAACTGCTCTTCCGTGTCGATCTCGATGGCAGAGCGCTCGGCGATCTCGACCACACCCACCCGCCCGAAGAACCGGTGGTGTGCCCCGCGGAATCCGAGCGAGCGCATGACGTAGAACGCACCGGTCTCGAGGTAGTGGGGCTCGCGGTCCTGGCGCCTGGGCCGCCGACTCGCGTCGTGGTTGATTCCGCGAGCGGTGCCGGATGCATCCGCCGACCACAAGAATCCGTAGGTCTCGATCGCCGAAAAAACGGAGTCGAAGGATCCGTCCCGCACGAGCCCGATGGCGCGCTCGAGATCCCGAGGATCGATGAAGGGCGACGTCGCCTGCAGGAAGACCAGGACGTCGGCCTCGACACCCGTTGCCGCGAGGGCGTCGAGGGTGTGCAGGAGGGCACTCTCGCTGCTGGCCGTGTCACCGGCGAGCTCGGCCGGGCGGGCGACGATCTGCGCGCCCCACTCCTCGGCCACGGCCGCGATCTCGGCATCGTCGGTCGAGACCACGACCCGATCGATGGATGCGGTCGCCCGGGCTGCGGCGACCGCTCGGCCGATGAGAGGCACTCCCCCGACACGACGCACGTTCTTGCGCGGCACACCCTTCGAGCCCCCGCGCGCCGGGATGATGGCGACGACCTCGCGCCTCGACCGGCTGACAAGCCCGCTCACGACGCCCCGCTCCGCAGCGCGAGAGTGCGGAGCGGGACACTGCGGACGGCGCAGTCCGGCCGCAGCACGAGGGGCAGGGTCGTTGTCGTCGAAGACGGCAACGTCACGATCTCGAGCCGCTCGATCGCGCCCGCCAGCACCATCTCGACGGGAAGCGACTGCCGGTCCAGATGCACCCCCGGAATGGCCGCGACGGCATCGAGCTGGCTTTCGGGTTCGCGTCGGTGCGGCAGGTAGGTGACGGGTGCTCGGGATGCCTCGACCCGAACCCACTCGAGATATTCCGCGAGCGGCATCCGTCCGTCCGTTGGGCGAGCGCTGCCGAGCAGGACGCGTCCGGCGGTCGTCGTGACGAAGGCACGCGCGGTGCGGCGCGTCCATTCGAAGGCGTGGCGAGCGACCCGGTAGCCGCGCTCCTCGAGTTCACGTGAGCGTGGCTCACCGAAGTCGAAGGCAGTGAAGAAGTCGACCTGCCCGGCTCGGGCGCGACCCGCGATCCGGTCGAGCGCGAACGGAGCGACCCGGGCGCCGAGGCCGCGTTCGGGAACACCGGGTCGAGCGAAGGGTCGTCGACCCACGAGCGTGTCGGCGAACGCGACGGCGTTGGCACCGTCATCGAGGAACGTGATGCGCTGCGGACGCAGCACGCTCGCGGCGAGGCGGAACTGACCCGAGAATCCGTCGCCGACGAGCCAGTGCTTGTGTCTCGCCAGCAGGTTCCAGGGGATGCCGAGGTAGGGCGAGCATTGCCCGAACAGGGCGCCCCGCGCGATCAGCTCATCAGCCGTCTCGGGCATCTGCCGCGTCAGGCGTCCCGCAATCGGCACACGGCGCCGATGTACCGCCGCCCATTCGGCTGCGCCGACCAGTTGCAGCGGGGATTCAACCCAGGCCACCACCGGCATCGGTTCCGGACTCATTCCCGCCTCCACTCCGTTGCGCGTTCGGACGGAGATTTCACGTTGCGGTGTCAACGTGAACGACGGGCACCACTCACATGAAGCGCATCGATCGCCGATGTGAACTCTCGGGACCGGCGGGTCACCGCACAGCAGATTCCGCTTTCGGATGTCGCGGGCCTCGTCGCGCGCGGGGAAGCGGTCGGCGGCGACGAGGCCGAACGCCTCGAGGCCGAGCGAATCGAAGCCGCGCGCCGCGCCTGAAGCGCGACCCGAGCCTCAGTTCGCCTTCGGCGGACGCCCAGCCCGCGGAGCCGGTGTTCTGCGGCTTGTTGCCGGCGCCGTCCACGGCGGAACTCACGCTGCTCATGCCACGTGGTTACGGACGCCGCCCGGCTCCCAATCCGTCACGATGACCGCGAAACCGTCGTATGAGCTATTCGCCCGAGGTGTCCTCGCGCTTCATGCGCTCGCGCGTGCCGCCCGCCACGGTCGTCCCGACGCTCGTCGGCTCGTGGATCGAGCCGGTCGTCGCGGGAACGGAATCGCCCTGGGCGGACTCGCTATCGATGATCTTCGCGGACACGCGCTTCGTCAGGTCGGGAGCCAGCCGATGCGAGACGCCCGCGCCGCGGGCTTTCCAGCCGACGGGCTGACGTTCGCGGGAATTCGCACAGGCCTGGACGATCGCGTCGACGACCTCTGCCGGGTCATCCATCGCGGCCATGCGAGCGGTGCGTCCGGTGTAGTTCGCGGCGTGGTCCCACCAGGGCGTGTCGATGGCCCACGGCATGACCGTACCGACCTCTATGGTGTCGGAGTGCCCCGCAAGGCGAAGCTCCTCGTTGAGCGAGCGGCTCAGGCTGAGCCCTGATCCACCGATGAAAGGGGTGTGGGGGCGGCGTGTTAATGCCGAAATGTCCTTCTGACGCGGGAAAATACTGGTGATTGAAGCCGTATTGACCCTGGCCGGAAGGACATCTCGTAGGTGAAAGCATCTCACAGGATCACGCCGGTGTTCGATGACCCGAATCTGGTGTCGCATGCCGGCTTGCTGCCGGTGCTCGCACTGGCCGAACGGGCCGGGCTGTCCGAGCTGCTGGCTGAGCACTGGACGGTGCCCTCGCCGAACCGGGTGATCAAGGCGCGGACCGTGATCGGCGGGATGCTGGCCGGGGCGGACAGCATCGACGATCTGAACGTGCTGCGCGCCGGGTCGATGGCCCGGCTGATCGGGCAGGTGCGGGCACCATCGACGATGGGCACCTTCCTGCGGAACTTCACCCACGGCCACGTCCTCCAGCTCGCCGCGGTGAACCGGCGGCTGCTGACCTCGCTGGCCGCCCTGGTCCCGGGGCTGGTCGGGTCGGGCGGGCCGGTGCTGGTGGACATGGACGACACCATCCGCGAGTTGCACGGGTATCAGCAGCAGGGCGCCGCGTTCGGGTACTCCAAGGTGAAGGGCCTGAACGCCCTCGCGGTCACGATCTCCACCGATTCCAGCGCACCGGTGGTCGGGGAGTTCTCACTGCGCCGCGGGAACGTCAAAAGCGGCGACAACGCCGCCTGGCACCTCGCCCGAGCGCTGGGCACCGTCGAATCTGTCGCACCGGGACGGGACGTGCTGGTCCGCGGCGATTCGGCGTTCTGCACGTTCGAGAACGTGCAGCAGACGATCCGCTCGGGAGCATGGTTCTCGTTCACGATCCCGCACTGGCCGACCGTGACCCGCGCGATCGCAAGCATCGCCGAGGACGCGTGGATACCGATCAGCTACCCGCACGCGATCCCGGACCCCGACACCGGAGAACTGATCAGCGACGCCGAAGTCGCCGAAGTCTCGTTCACCGCGTTCACCTCACGCCGCAAGGACGAGCAGGTCACCTGCCGGCTGATCGTCCGCCGCGTGAAACGGCTGAACCAGCACGCCCGGCATGGGCAGGACACCCTGTTCGACACCTGGCGGTATCACGCGTTCATCACCAACAGCACCCTGACCGCGGTCGACGCCGACGCCCGTCACCGCGGCCACGCGATCATCGAGCAGGTCATCGCCGAACTCAAAAACGGACCCCTCGCCCACCTGCCCTCCGGGAGCTTCCCCGCCAACGCGGCATGGCTCGGCTTCGCCGTCCTCGCGTTCAACATCTCCCGAGCCGCCGCCCACGCCGCCGGCACCAGCACCGCACGGATGAGCACCATCCTGCGAACCCTCACCGCGGTGCCCGGCAGGGTCGCATCCACCGGCAGGCGTCTGATCCTGCACCTCCCCAAGCGATGGCCCTGGCAGCAGGCATGGGCTCGGCTCTGGGAACTCGCGACGGGGACCTCCCCACCCGCGAACGCCTCCGCCTGACAACCCCAGCCCACCACGGGCGCGACCGGAACCCAAGTGGAACGAACGGGATCACGAGGCCCGCCACTCACACACGCCCCACGGCCACCAGCAGGCCAGGAATCCAGTCACACGCCGATACTCCACCCAATCGGTGGATCAGGGCTGAGAACGGCGGCCTTGGATGCCGCGTAGCTCGACTGGTACGCGAGCGGTACTTCGCTTTCCACCGACCCGATGTTGACGAGCACGCCGGCGCCGCGGTCGAGGAAGTGCCGGAGGGCCACATGCGCCCCGTTCATCAGGCCGGTGACGTTGACGTCGATGACGCGGGCGTGGTCCTCTATCGGGACGTCCCAGAAGAAGCCCAGCGCTCCGATACCGACGTTGTTGATCCACACGTCGAACCCGCCGAACCGCTCGATCGCGACGGCCGAGATGCGGCGGATGTCGTCGATCGAACTGACATCCGCTGCGACTGCGACCGCGGTGCCGCCGTTCGCCGTGATCTCGGTCACGAGTTCGTCGAGCACGTCGCCCCGTCGCGCGGCGACGACGACCCGAGCGCCGGATTCTGCCAGTCGCAGCGCCGTCCCCCTCCCGAGTCCGCTGGTGGCGCCGGTGACGACAATGGTCTTGCCGGCGATGTCTGCGTCACGCGAGCTCATGCAGCATTCCTTTCCCGGATTCCGCGCCGGACGATGACACATCGCGCCCAGCGCAGGGGTGGGAAGTCCTGCGGCATGTGACGGCCGACGGTGTACAGGCCACGCCAGATTCTGACGACGAACAGCCGGATGCTCCGGAAGGGTCGGATGGCGATAGTCATGTCGAGCCCGGGCTGATACCGGATACGGTGCTCCCGCCCCAGGTGGTACGCCAGATCAAAGTCGTCGTGCACACGCTGGTCGTGCCGATGGACCGAATCTCGCACTGCGCGCCATGCTTCCGCGCGCATCGCGAAGTTCGACCCGAAAAGGGCGGGATGCCCGAGCGCGGGCGCCGAGGCTGCCTGGTACGCGGCGAGGTACGACCAGGCCAAAGGACCTCGCAGCCAGGTCGGTCCATCCGCGAAGCGCGCTCCGCCGGTCACGGCATCGATATCCGGACGCCGGTGAAAGGTGTCGCGGATCTGCGCTGTCCACGACTCCGCGGGAATCCCATCGGCGTCGAGCCGCGCGATGATGTCCCCGCTGGCCGCGTCGTACCCGGCCGCACTCGCCGCGGGGATGCCCGGCTCGGCGCACCTCACAACCGTCGCGCCGTGTGCGGCCGCGATGACCGCGCTGTCGTCGTGCGAACCGTTGTCGACCACGATGATCTCGTCCGCGAGGTCGGTCTGCCGCGCGAGCGCGAACAGGCACGCATCGAGCTCGGCGGCATCGTCCTTGACGGGCACCACGACGCTCAGGGTCGGGCGCGGGAGAGCCTGGCGCGCGGGGGTTTGGCGCACAGGGATCGATCGCGCCTCGGAGTGCATGCTCCCGACGCTATGCGCCGGATGCGCCCCGCGCAGGGTCTTGACTACCAGGCGCCGGGCGCGTAGTCCTTCAAGAAAACACCGAACAGGTCCTCGCCCGCCTCGCCGCGGACGATCGGGTCGTACACGCGGGCCGCACCGTCGACCAGGTCGAGGGGTGCGTGGAACCCCTCTTCTGCGAGGCGCACCTTTGTCGGGTGCGGTCGCTCATCCGTGATCCATCCGGTGTCGACGCTCGTCATGAGGATCCCGTCCGTCTCGAACATCTCGCGGGCGCTGGTGCGCGTCAGCATGTTGACGGCGGCCTTGGCCATGTTGGTGTGCGGATGCCCGGGACCCTTGTACCCGCGGCCGAACACGCCCTCCATGGCGCTGACGTTCACGATGTAGGTGCGGGGCGACGGGCTCGCGGCGAGCGCGGGCCGCAGCCGCGAGACGAGCAGGAACGGGGCGGTCGTGTTGGCGAGCTGGACCTCGAGCATCTCGAGCGGGTCGACCTGGTCGACGCGCTGCGTCCACGAGTTGATGTGATCGAGGTCCGGCACGAGCCCGCCCGCATCGATCGCCGTGCCCGCCGCAAGACGGTCCAGCGAGCTGGACCCCGCGGCCATCGCCTGCTCGGTCAGCTCATCGGCACGCGAGGCCGCGGCGGCGAGGATCGGGTGCGCGGTCACCGAACGCTCGAGGGCTTGCGGGTGCGGGTCGTTCGTGTGCCCGAACGTGATCAGCTCGGGCAGCGGACCATCCGGCAGCGGCGCGAGCTCGGCGTCGACGAGCGGCTGGTACGCACCCGGCGAGCGCCGCACGGTTTGGGTGGCATTGTTGATCAGGATGTCGAGGGTGCCGGCCGCGGCCACGTCGTCCGCGAGCCCGATGACCTGGGCCGGATCACGCAGGTCGATGCCGACGATCTTCAGCCGATCGATCCACTCGGACGAGTCGGGCAGGCTGCTGAAGCGCCGCACGGCATCGCGGGGGAAGCGCGTCGTGATCGTCGTGTGGGCACCATCCCGCAGCAGGCGCAGGGCGATGTACATGCCGATCTTCGCGCGGCCGCCCGTGAGCAGGGCGCGCTTGCCGGTGAGGTCGGTGCGGGCGTCGCGCTTGGCGTGGCTCATGGCCGCGCAATCGGGGCAGAGCTGGTGGTAGAAGGCATCCACCAGCGTGTACGGCTGCTTGCAGATGTAGCAGCCGCGCGCCTTCAGCAGCGTGCCCGCCGTGGGTGCCATGGTCGCCGTGCTGATCGGGATGCCGCGGGTCTCGTCGTCGATCCGGTCGGGCGCGCCCGTCGCGGTGGCCGCGACGACCTCACGGTCGGCTTGAGCGATCGCATCGCGGATCTCGCGACGACGGACCTTCTTAACGGCCTTGAACATCGCCGCGGTCGCCTGGCGGACCGCCACGTAATCCGGATGTGTCTGATCGACGTCCGACATCCCGGCGAGAATCTTCAGCGTGATCGCGAGTTCTGCGGGGTCGATGCCGCTCGGCGTTTCGCCGACGCCGGGCAGCTCGGGCGTCGCAGGAGTCTCGTCGGGCACACGCGATTCTACGTCGCGGGGCCGGTATGGGACGATGCGACCGTGACCACCGAAGAGCCCGCAGCCCGCAGCATCCGGGTTTCGGCCGCTGTCATCGTCGACGCCGACGGACGGCTGCTCGTGGTCCGGAAGACGGGAACAACCGCGTACATGCAGCCCGGCGGCAAGCCCGAGCCGGACGAGAACGCCGCCGAGACGCTCTCCCGCGAATTGGCGGAAGAGGTCGGCATCCGCGTCGCACCGAGCGAACTGCGCCCGCTCGGCGAGTTCGCCGCCGCCGCCGCGAACGAGCCGGGGTTCACGGTCGTGGCGGATGTCTTCGCCGCCGATATCGGGGCGCAGATCCCGATCGCGGCGGCCGAGATCGCTGAACTGCGCTGGATCACCCGCGCCGACGCGGACACACTCGAGATCGCACCCCTCGCCCGCGAGTACTTCCTGCCCTCCTGATTCACTTGCCCGACGTGTAGCGTCAACCACACAGGGTCACCGCGGCTCTCGAAGGAGCACGCCCATGGGTGACAAGTCCGCGCGTAAAGAAACCGGCAAGACCGCAGCCTCCAAGACCCTCAAGGAGAAGCGCACCGCGAAGGCCGACAAGAAGGCCGCGAGCAGCCGGGTCGAGAACACCGACGCTGTGACGAGGGTCAAGAACCGCTAGCCGGAGACCGAGCTACGGCGCGAGCGGGTGATCGTGGACCGCTGAGCTCGCACTCGCGCCGTTCAGGTCGAGGTAGACCCGCCGTTCGGTGACCGACAGGGTCATCGTGTTGCGGCGGGCGAGCGCGGCGACGGCCGCGTCGATGAACCCCGAGTCGAAGCTGTGCAGCGTGATCGTGTCGGCGCGGTGGATCGGCTTACCGGCCAGCGCTGCAAGAACCTTCGCGGGATCACGGTGCGTGTAGACCGTGGTGCGGTCGGCGAGCTTGCTGCCATAGTGCAGACGGGCGGCATCCGGGGCACCGATCTCGATCCACGCGGTGATGTGTCCGGTCATGTCGCGCACGAGCACAGCGGGTTCATCCGTCGACGAGATTCCCTCGCTGAACACGATGCCCTCTTCGAACTCGAGCAGGTACGCCAACACGCGCGTCATCATGTAAGCGTCGGTCTCGGACGGATGCCTCGCTACCCGAAGCATCACCTCGTCGTACACACCGCGGTCGACGTCGGCAAGTTGCACCGCGAACGTGTGGATTACTGCGCCTGCGGCCATAGCGTCCGAGTCTACGTCCGAGATTTCACCCAACCTATGATCTCCCGTACGGACACCGAGATCAGCGCGTCGACGGCAGGTGCGTGACGTTCATCTCATCCGGATCCGGCAACGCCGCACTTAGGTCGACCGGGTTACGTGGCTCCCAGCCAGAGCGGCGACGACGTCTCCGTGACGGGTGAGCTCGAGGTAGCGCGCTACTGCATCGCGGCTCTTCGTCAGGCAGGCGAGTCGATCCTCGAGAACTTCGAGCTCGCCCGCGAGCTCCTCGGCGAGCGCAAGCGAGCACTCGGGAGGCGAGTCGAGTTCGCACTGGCGCTCGATATCGAGCACGACGCGCGCCATCCGTGTCGACAGGCCCGCCTGCACGAGCCCGCGCACACGGATTGCCCGTTGCACATCCGCATCGTCGTAGGCGCGATATCCGTTGTGCGAGCGCCCCGCTTCCAACAGCCCCTGCTGCTCGTAGTACCGCAGCATCCGTGACGGGATACCCGTCTGGGCAGACAGTTCGCCGATCTTCACAACGTCCTCCGCGACCCGAAGGTTGACATTGACATTGATGTCAGAGTTTAGCCTGAGGACATGAGCACCTCAACGGCCGCGGCCGCGGCCGCGACATCTGCGCCCGCCACCCGTTTCCCCCTCCGTGCACTTCTCCTGCTCAGTTTCGGCGTTCTCGTGACGGTCACCGCCGAGTCGTTGCCCGCGGGACTCATGCCGGAGCTCTCTGCCGATCTGAGGGTCTCGCCGGCTCAGATCGGATTACTGATCTCGGTCTGGGCGCTGACCGTCATCTTCACGAGCATCCCTCTCACCCGCGCGAGCGCCCGGTTCGACCGGCGTCTGGTGATCGCGGTGGCGTTGGCGGCTTTCGCACTCGCGAATCTCGCGACCGCCTTCGCGCCGGGATACGAGTTCGCCTTCGCGACGCGGATCCTCGCCGCCGTCGCGCACGGCGCCTTCTGGGCGGTCGTCATGGTCTACGCCACCGCCCTCCTGGCTCCCTCGCAGCTCGGTCGAGGCCTCGCGATCGTGACCGGCGGCGGGACCGCCGCGACCATCGTGGGGCTTCCTCTCGCGACCCTGGTCGCCCAGGGACTCGGATGGCGCGCGACGTTCATCGGACTCGGAGTCATCGCTCTTCTTCTCGGCGCCGTCGTGGTTCTGAAGATGCCCCCGCATCTTCCGAACGCTACGACCCACGGCGAGCGAGCGAGCGTGCTGCGCGACCCCTCCCTTCCCGCCTTGGCCGCATTCGGAGTCGTCGCCATTCTGATCGCGACGGCGCAGTTCGCGTCCTTCACCTACATCCGGCCGTACCTCGAGGTCTCGGCGTCCATCGAGGCGGGTTGGGCCGCCGGCCTGCTGTTCGTTTATGGCGCCGCGGGACTGTTCGGCGTGGTTGCGGCGGGTTTCGCAGCCGATCGGTTTCCGCGCGGATCGCTGATGGTTGTCCTGATTCTGCTCGTCGCGGCTTTCGTCACGCTGACGGTCGCCTCTCGCAGCCTGCCGACAGTCATCACCGCCCTCACGGTGTGGGGATTCGCTCTCGGCGCGATCTTCCCGCTCCTCCAGACGATCCTGATGCGCACCTCGACGCCGCTCACGCGAAACCTCGCGGGTGCCGGGATCGTTGTGTTGTTCAACCTCGGGATCGCCGCGGGGCCGGCCATCGGCGCGTTCGTCGGCGGCGAAGACTCGCCCACCTCGATCACGGCGGCATCGGCCGTCGCCATCGTGGTCGCCACGGGTTTTGCCCTCGCGGGTTTCGGCCTCTCTCGGCGACGCGACCGACGCACGCGCATTCAGTAGTCGACGCGGCACCCCGGACAGGCCAGGATGGGGCGAAAGCCACTCCCGGAAAGGGTGATATCCGTGGGCACGACCGTCTTCGAACGCCAGAAGCCCCCCGCATCCGTCATTCGGCACGCCCTCACCGGTACGCGGCAGAGTGCGTTCTGGCTGGATGACCTGCCCGCGAGACCCGCGTACCCGACCTTGGCGGGCGAGCACACCGCCGATCTGGTCGTCGTGGGTGGCGGGTACACCGGGCTCTGGACGGCGCTCCTCGCCCGCCGACGCAACCCCGGCGCGCGAATCGCCCTGCTGGAGGCACGGAAGATCGGATGGGCCGCCTCGGGCCGTAACGGCGGGTTCTGCGAGGCGAGCCTGACGCACGGCCGCGACAACGGACTCGCGCGCTGGCCCGACCAACTCGACGAACTCGAACGCCTGGGGCTCGCGAACCTCGATGCGATCGGATCCGACCTCGACGAATGGGGTGTCGATGCCGATTTCGAACGGGTCGGTTCGATGGGAGTCGCCGTCGAAGAGCACCAGCTCGACTGGCTGGACGACTGGGTCGTGGATGCGGCCTCGCGGGGCGAGGGTGAGCACGTCGTCCGCCTGAACGAGACACAGGTCCGCGCATCCGTGAACTCCCCCACGTACCTCGGTGGGGTGTGGGAGAAGCATTCGACGGCGCTGGTTCATCCGGGCAAGCTGGCGTCCGAACTCGCGCGCGTCGCGAGCGAACAGGGCGTGCAGATCTTCGATAACTCGCTGGTGAAGCGGATCGATGATGCGGATGCCGGCGGCAACGTCCGACTCGTCACCGCGTCCGGGGCGATCCGCGCACCCCGGATCGTGCTCGCGACGAACGTGTTTCCCGCGCTTCTGAAGCGCAATCGGCTGATGACGGTTCCGGTCTACGACTACGTGCTCATGACCGAGCCGCTTTCGACCGAGCAGCTCGCCGCGATCGGGTGGAACGACCGCCAAGGCCTCAGCGACCTCGCGAACCAGTTCCACTACTACCGGCTGAGCGCCGATAATCGCATCCTGTTCGGTGGCTACGACGCGGTGTACCACTACGGCCGCGCGGTTCGTCCCGCCTACGAGAACCGGCCGACCAGCTACGAGACGCTCGCGAGCCACTTCTTCACGACGTTCCCGCAGCTCGACGGCCTGAGGTTCAGCCACAAGTGGGCGGGCGCCATCGATACCTCGACGCAGTTCTGCGCGTTCTACGGAACGGCCCGCGAGGGACAGATCGCCTACGCGGCGGGGTTCACGGGGCTGGGGGTGGGGGCATCGCGCTTCGCCGGCGAAGTCATGCTGGACCTTCTCGAGGGCGCCGACACCGAACGGACGCGCCTCGACATGGTGCAGAAGCGCCCCCTGCCATTCCCGCCCGAGCCGGCAGCCGCGATCGGCATCAACATGACGCGCTGGTCGCTCGACCGCGCCGACCACAACGGCGGCCGGCGCAACGTGCTGCTGAAGACCCTCGACGCTCTCGGTCTGGGATTCGACTCGTGACGGCCATCCGGAGAAACGCATGACGAACATCACCGATCTCGAAGCCGATGCCCGGGTCCGCGCCGACGACCGCGGCCACGTCTTCCACTCCTGGAGCGCTCAGGCGCTCATCGACCCCGTTCCGGTGGCGGGCGGGTCGGGCGCCACGTTCTGGGACTACGCGGGCAACAGCTACCTGGACTTCTCGTCGCAGCTGGTCAACCTGAACCTGGGCCACCAGCATCCGGATCTCGTCACGGCGATCCAGCAGCAGGCCGGGCGCCTGGCCACCATCCAGCCCTCGATGGCGAACGACGTGCGCGGTGAGCTCGCGCGCCGGATCGCCGAGGTCGCACCCGACGGCATGAACAAGGTGTTCTTCACCAACGGCGGTGCCGATGCCAACGAGAATGCCGTGCGGATGGCGCGCCTGGTGACCGGCAAACGCAAGGTGCTCTCGATGTATCGCAGCTACCACGGCAACACCTCGACCGCGATCACGCTGACCGGCGACCCGCGCCGCTGGGCGAACGAACCCGCCGACGGTTCCGTGGCGCACTTCTTCGGCCCCTACGCCTACCGGTCTTCTTTCCACGCATCGTCGCTCGAGGAGGAGTCGCAGCGCGCCCTGGAGCATCTCGAGCAGGTCATCGTTCTCGAGGGCGCATCGACGATCGGGGCGATCATTCTCGAGACGGTCGTCGGCACCAACGGCGTGCTCATCCCACCCCCGGGGTACCTCGCGGGCGTGCGGGAACTCTGCGACCGGCACGGCATCGTCCTGATCGCCGACGAGGTGATGGTCGGCTTCGGCCGGATCGGCGAGTGGTTCGCCTTCCAGGCGTTCGATGTCGTGCCCGACCTGATCACGTTCGCCAAGGGGATCAACTCGGGGTACGTCCCGCTCGGCGGGGTGGTGATCTCGGACCGCATCGCGAAGCACTTCGACACCGTCGCGTTTCCCGGGGGCCTGACCTATTCGGGACATCCGCTCGCCTGCGCCGCGGGCGTCGCGACATTCGAGGTCTTCGAACGCGACGGCATCCTCGGGCGCGTGCGCGACCTCGGCGAACGCGTCGTCGGGCCGCGGCTCGGCGCGATCGCCGAGCGCCACCCGTCAGTGGGCGAGGTGCGCGGGCTCGGGTTGTTCTGGGCGATCGAGCTCGTGAAGGACCCTGCGACGCGCGAGCCCCTCGTGCCTTTCAACGCGAGCGGGCCGGATGCTGCACCGATGGGTGCCCTCGCCGCCGCGTGCAAGAGCGCGGGTCTCTGGCCGTTCACACACTTCAACCGCATGCACGTCGCGCCGCCCCTCGTGATCTCGGAGGAGGATCTGGTGCGCGGCCTCGACATCATCGACGAGGCGCTCGACGTGACCGACGAGTACGCGGCCTGACCGCGCGCGGGTCGCCGATCAGTCGCGCGCCTCGAACGGCGAGGGCCCGAGCTCTTCGAGGAGTTCGGCCATCTTGGCGTATGCCTTGTTGCGATAGGCGACCAGCTCGGCGATGCGCTCCGGCTCGATCTCGCGGAATCCGCCGCCGCTCTTGGTGCCGAGCTCGCCCCGCGCGACCCGGTCGCTGAGGATCTCGGGGGTCGCGAATCGTTCGGGGAATCCGGTCTGCAGGGATGCATAACAGAAGGCGTATACATCGAGCCCGGCCATGTCGGCGATCGCGAACGGACCGAAGAACGGCAGGCGGAAGCCGAACGTCGACCGCACCACGGCATCGATGTCTTCGACGCTCGCAACCCCTTCATCGACGAGTTGCGTCGCCTCGTGGAACAGCGCGTACTGAAGCCGGTTCAGAACGAAGCCGGTCGCATCGGTGATCCGTGCGGTGACCTTGCCCGAGCCTCCGACGATCTGCTCGGCGAACACGATCGTCTGCTCGTCGGTCGCCGCGTGCGGGATGATCTCGACACCCGGGATGAACGGCGCCGGGTTGGAGAAATGGATCCCGAGAAAGCGTCCGGGGTTCTCGACGGCTTCTGCGAGGGTGCCGATCGAGATGGTCGACGTGTTGCTGCCGATCACCGCTGTGGGGCTCGCGAGCGAGATCCGGCGGAGCGTGTCGTGCTTGATGTCGATCCGCTCGGGAACCGCCTCTTCGACGAACTCGGCCCCCGCAACCGCCTCTTCGATTGACGCCGCGGCCGAGATGTTCCGGTCGATCAGGTCGGTCGAACCGGGCCGGTACAGGCCCTGCTCTTCGAACTCCGCCGTCTCGCGCCGCACGCGCTCGAGATTCGCCGCGGCGATCTCGGCGGTCACGTCGGCCAGGACGACCTCGTGCCCGGCGAGGGCGAACACCTGGGCCATCCCGCCGCCCATGTAGCCGCTTCCGACGATCGCGATGCGTGTCATGAGAGGTCCTTTCGCGGGGCGTTGTCGTACGAATCGATCGCGGCGACCTTCTCGGCCGACGCCGAGGCGGGGTCGAAGCGATAGCCGAGCCACTCGGTCACGAGCCGCTTGGCGAGCTCGAGCCCGATAACGCGCTGACCCATCGTGAGCACCTGAGCGTCATTGCTCAGGACGCTCCGCTCGACCGAGTAGCTGTCGTGGGCCGTGACGGCGCGGATCCCGGGCACCTTGTTCGCCGAGATCGCGACGCCGAGCCCGGTGCCGCAGATCAGCAGGGCCCGGTCGGCGTCGCCCGCGGCGACCCGTCGCGCCGCCTCGACGGCGACGTGCGGGTACGCGGTGTGTTCGTCGCCGCCGACCCCGACGTCCTCGACCTGCTCGACCCGTTCATCCGCCTCGAGCAGCGCCTTCAGCGCGGACTTGTATTCGTATCCGGCGTCGTCGCTGCCGACGACGATCCGTAGGGGTCGGTTCATGAGGCGTCCTCTCGTTCGTGCTGGGCGCGTGAGCGCTCTGCCACGGTTTCGGCGATCAGGGCCAGCGAGGTGGCGCCGGCATCCGGATGTCCGATACTCCTCTCGGCGAGGGGGCGGGCCCGCCCGAGCGCGGGTCGCAGGGCTTTGGTCGCGACGGCAGCGTCGGTCGCGGCGCGTGCCGCTGTCTCGAGCGCCGCGGGGATCTCGGCGCCGGCAGAGATCTGCTCCTCGAGAACCCGAACGAAGGGCTCGAGGGCATCGACCATCGTCTTGTCCCCCACCGATGCGCCACCGCGCGCCGTGATCGTCTCGAGCGCGGCACGGGCACCCGCCGCCACCGCCTCTCGCGGTGTGGCGGACTCGTCGTCCATCCCCCGCCCCATCGCGCGCAGCGCCGCACCCCACAGCGCGCCCGAGGTGCCACCCGCCTTCTCGCTCCACGCGTCTCCCGCGTCGGCGAGCATCGTCGCAAGTCCGGCAGACGGGTCGGCGGCGGCGCACGCCGCCTCAATACCGGTGCGCATGCCGACCCCGTGGTCGCCGTCGCCGGCGATGGCGTCTATCCGTCCGAGTTCGCCCTCGTGCTCGACGAGGGTCAGGCGCACGGCCGACAGGTACGCGGCGGCACGGCGGGCAGCATCCTGAGACCATGCGGATGCCTCGGGCCGGGCTATGGCGGGTTCATCCTCGACCTCGTCCGCGACGTCCGCGACTCCGCCGGCTGCGGCAGCGGGAGCGAGGCCCACCGCACCCTTCCGATACGCGGCTGTATAGGCGGGCGCCGCCCACAGCGGCTCGAGCTCATCGTCCAGCCACAGCAGCGTGACCGAGACCCCCGCCATGTCGAGACTCGTGACGAGCTCGCCGACCTCGGGTTGCACGATCGTGACGCCCGCCTCGTCCAGGCGCGCGGCGACATCGCCGAACAGCACGAACAACTCCTCGTACTTGACCGTGCCGAGTCCGTTGACGATGACCGCGGCGCGATCGCCCCGAGCATCCGGAACGTCCGCGAGCAGCGCATCGACGAGCGTGCGCGCGAGCTCTGCGGACGAGGACACGGGCACGTCTTCTATGCCGGGCTCGCCGTGGATCCCGAGACCGATCGACATCATCCCGTCGGGAACCGTGAAGAGCGGCTCGGTCGCCCCGGGAAAGGTGCAGCCACCGAAGGCGACGCCGAGCGTTCGCGTGCGCTCGTTCGCGCGGCGCGCGAGTCGCTCCACGGAATCGAGGTCGTCGCCGCGTTCGGCGGCGGCGCCGGCGATCTTGAACACCGTGAAGTCGCCCGCGATTCCGCGCCGCTTCTCGAGCTGATCGACGGGTGCGCTGGCGATGTCGTCGGTGCACAGCACCGTGCGCGCATCGATGCCCTCGGCCCGTAGGCGCTCCTGCGCCTCGCCGAAGTGCAGCACGTCGCCCGCGTAGTTCCCGAAACTGAACAGCACGCCTCCGCCGCGGTGCGCGGCCTTGGCGACGCGGTACGCCTGCCCCGCCGACGGCGAGGTGAAGATGTTGCCGCAGACCGCCCCGCTGGCGAATCCCGGACCGACGACCCCGGCGAACGCCGGGTAGTGCCCCGAGCCTCCGCCCACGACGACGGCGACCGAGCCGGCTGGCCCAGGCGCGGCGCGCACCACCCCGCCGTCGACGGTGCGAATCAGATCCGGGTGCGCCGCGGCGAAGCCGGCGAGCGCCTCGGGCACGAACCGGGCGGGATCGTTCAGAATGCGCGTCACGGGCGGTCCTCCCATCCGGATGGCTGGCGCACAAGGCTCTTCGCCGGTTCGTACGGCCGCTTGGGCAAGACGTGCCGCCGCAGGTAGTCGCGGTTCTCGGCGCACACCGACAGGCCGTCCCCGCCGTAGTTCTCGACGCAGATCACGCCCTGGAAGCCGCTCTGCACCGCGACCCCGAACGCCCACCGGTAATCGATCAGTCCGTGCGCCATCGGCGCGGGCATGGCGCTGTAGTGGTCGCGCGAGACATCCTCGTCGCGTGCGTAGTTCTTGACGTGCCAGAAGTTGGCATAGGGCAGCGTCTTTTCGACGAGCTCGCGCCACGACTCGATAGGCCGGTGCAGGCGCACAAGGTTTCCGATGTCGGGATTGAGGCCGACGTTATCCATCCCGATGTCGGACACAAGCCGGACCGCCGAATCGGCGGTGCCGAGGAAAGTGTCCTCGTACATCTCGAGCGACACGATCAGGCCGATGTCCTGTGCGTGCCGGCCGAGTTCCCGCAGCCGTGCGACGGCCAGGTCCCAATCCGCCGGGTCATCGACGTGGCCGGTGACGGTCCAGAACCAGAGCTGCCGCTGCTGCTCAGGAGTCAGGGCTTGATGCAGCCCGAAAGAAACCGTCTCGATGCCGAGCCGCGCGGCCGCGTCGAGCGTGCGGTGGCTGTAGGCGAGGTTCTGCTCCCCGTTCGCGTGATCGATGACGCTGCGCCGGATGGCCGAGATCGAACTCGGCACGAGGCCCGCATCGTCCGCCGCGGCACTCAGCGCGTCGAGGCGCTCGGGCGACAGGTCGCCGACGCGCACCCACGAGTCCGTGATGTCGATGCGGTCGAATCCGGCGTCCGCGACCTCGACGAAGGTGTCGTGCCAGGCGGCAGGATCGGCGTCCGTCATCGACGTCCCGTCGGGCGCAACCCCCGGGAAAGGCAGTGCTGCGGCGGCGATCGGCCACGTCTGTGCGGACAGTCCGGTCATGGGGTCTCCCTGACGTCGATGGCGATTCCGGTCGTGAGCACGGGCTCGATCACTCGTCTGACGGGTCCCGTGATCGAGAAGGTGGCGGGGGCGGTCCGCTCGTCGACCGACAGCCCCGCCGCGAGCTCGATGACACCGGGCTCGACGATACGCCGGCGATCCAGCCCCGTGAAGGAGAACCGATCGGCGTGCAGGTCGAACGCGACGCGGGCCGTCGCTCCCGGCGCGAGGTCGAGCCGCGCGTAGCCGACGAGCTGACGAACTGGGCGGGTGACCTGCGCCACGGGGTCGGAGCTGTACAGCTGGACGACGGTCGCGCCCGAGCGCTCGCCCGTGTTCGTGACCTCGACGGATGCGATGAGGGTCCCGTCGTTCGGGATCTCGGAGCGGTCGAGCGAAACATCCGAGATCCGGAAGCGCGTGTACGACAGGCCATGCCCGAAGGGGAATGCTGCCGCGATCGACAGGTTGCTGATGCGGTCGCCGTCCTGGCCGAGGGGTGGCGCGAGGTAGGTGTGGGGCAGGGCAGCGCTCGTGCGCGGGATCTGCACGGGCAGGTGCCCGCTCGGGTTCACCTCGCCCGTGAGTACTCGGGCGATCGCACCGGCCCCCTCGATACCGGGCATGAAGGATTGCACGATGGCGGCGGCGCGCCCGACGTAGGCGCCGAGGGCGTAGGGACGCCCCGACACGACGAGCAGGATCGTCGGGGTTCCCGTCTCGATCAGGGCCTCGACCAACCGCCCCTGGTCGCCGGGCAGGTCGATCGATGGTGCGTCCGATCCCTCGCCCGATGTGCCCCGACCGAACATCCCGGCGCGGTCGCCGACGACAGCCACGACGATCTCGGCGTCGCGTGCGGCGCTCACGGCCCGCTCGATGTCCTCGGGCGCCGCCTGCTCGTCGAGGGGGCAGCCCCGCTCGATCGCGATCTGGGCACCCGGCAGAGCATTCACGATCGCGTCCGCAATGGAGACGACATCGACGCCCAATCCCCGCTCCGGATGCCGCGGCATCACGTGAATCGGGTACGAATACGCCCCCAGCAGCACCCGCGGGTCGTCAGCGCCCGGGCCGACGACGGCCACGCGTCGCACCCCGGACTCCAGAGGCAGGACCCCGCCTGTGTTCTCGAGGAGCACGATCGACTTCTCGGCGAGTTCGCGCGCGATGGCGCGGTTCGCGGCACCGTCGAGGTCGCGCTCGCTCGGTTCGCGCGGCGCCCACTCGGGGTCGAGCAGTCCGAGCTCGATCTTCTGTCGCAGCACGCGCCGCACCGCCGTGTCGATGTCCGCGCTCGTCCGCTCGGGATCAGGATCGTCCTGGTGCAGCAATCCGTAGCCCGCGGTGTCCGGCAGCTCGACGTCGAGGCCCGCGTGCAGGGCGAGCCTCCCGGCGTCGGCCATCGTCTCGGCGACCCCGTGCTTGGACTTCAAGAAGGCGATCGACCAATAGTCCGAGACGACGGTGCCCGCAAAGCCCCACTCCCCGCGCAGGACGTCCGTCAGCAGCCACCTGTCGGCGGCGGCCGGCACGCGATCGGTCTCGGTGTACGAATTCATGACGCTGCCCGCGCCGCCGCTGCGCACCGCCATCTCGAAGGGCGGCAGCACGAGATCGCGCAGGTCACGCTCGCCGATCGCCACGGGCGCATGATTCCGTCCGCCACGAGATGTGGCGTGCCCGGCGAAGTGCTTCAGCGTCGCGACGACGCCAGCGCGCTGCAACCCGCGCATGTAGGCGGTGCCGAGGGTGGCGACGACGTAAGGATCCTCGCCGAGCGTCTCTTCCACCCGCCCCCAGCGATAGTCGGTCACGACGTCCAGCACCGGGGAGAGTCCCTGGTGCACCCCCAGCGCGGACATGTCCGAGCCGATGGCGTGCGCCATCCGCTCGACTGCGTCCTCATCGAACGCCGCCGCCCAGGCCATCGCCGTGGGGTACACCGTCGCGCCGAACGTCGTGAAGCCGGTCAGGCACTCTTCGTGCACGATCGCCGGGATGCCGAGGCGCGTACGCTCCTCCAGGTGCCGCTGCGCCGTCCGCACCTTGTCCATGCCGACGGCCGGCGTCACCGGGGTCGTGCCGAAGACGCGCGTGAGATGGCCGATGCCATCCGTCACGACCTCATCGAAGGGCCGACGACCACGTGAGAGCACGTCCTGCATCGGCGCGATGATCTGCGTCGCATCCCGCTCATCGGCCCAGTAGCTGCCAAGCTGAGCCGCCTTCTCGGCGGGCGTCATCTCGGCCAGGAGCGCCTCGACCCGCGCGTCCGTGTCGAGCGAGGTGTCACGCCACGGCGACGACGTCATGCCGTCGGGCGCCCGCGCAGCGCGACGGCGGTCCACGAGACCGGCGGCAACGTGATGACGACCTTGCCGTCCTGGGCACGGATCGTGTCGTTCTCGCGCGGGGCGACACGTTCACGGTCGGCCAGGGTGTTCGCGGCGTGGACGTCGTCGTCGTGCAGCGACACCGCCGACACGATGTCGACACCTCCGAGCGCGCTCGTGTCGATCTCGAACGACGCCTCCTCGCTCATGCTCCGATTGACGACGAAGACCGCGACGTCGCCCGTTTCGGGGTCGCGCGTCGCCACGGCATCGATCAGGGCCGCCGTGCCGTACTCGTCGGTGTCATAGGTGGGCGAATCGAGTTTGAGTTCGAGCGCTACGCCGCGTGCCAGACGAGACGTGATCGAGAAGGGGAAGAACGTCGTCTGCCGCCACGCCGCCCCGCCGGGCTCGGTCATGATCGGGGCGATGACGTTGACCAGCTGTGCAAGGCTCGCGGCCGTCACCCGGTCGGCGTGGCGGATCAGCGAGATCAGCAGATTGCCGAACACGACGGCATCCATCACCGAGTACGAGTCCTCGAGCAACCGCGGCGCGACCGGCCAGCTCTGCACATCCGTGATCTTGTCGACCTCGTTGTAGCGCGACTGGTACCAGACGTTCCACTCGTCGAACGAGATGTACATCGTCTTGTCGCTGCGCTTGAGCGCCTTGACGTGGTCCGCCGTCGCCGCGACCTCTTCGATGAAGCGGTCCATATTGACGGCCGAGGCCAGAAAGCTGCCGAAGTCCTCGCCCTTGGGTTCGTAGTACGCGTGGCACGAGATGTAGTCGACGTCGTCGTACGTCGCCTCGAGCACGATGCGCTCCCATTCGCCGAACGTGGGCATCTGTGCGCCCGAGCTGCCGCAGACGACGAGCTCGAGGTCGGGATCGACCTGACGCAACGCGCTCGCGGTCTGCGCCGCGATCTGGCCGTACTCGTACGCCGGCCGGTGGCCGAGTTGCCACAGTCCGTCCATCTCGTTGCCCAGACACCACATGCGCACGTTGTGCGGCTCGGGGTGCCCGTTCGCGACGCGCCGGTCGGAGAGCTCCGTGCCCGAGCGGATGTTGGCGTATTCGAGCACGTCGAGCGCGTCGAGCACGCCGCGGGTGCCGAGGTTGACCGCATACATCAACTCGGCATCGACCTTGCCGAGCCAGGTGGCGAACTCGTCCAGTCCGATCTGATTGGTCTCGGTGGAGTGCCAGGCCAGGTCGAGGCGGCGCGGGCGTTGATCGCGCGGCCCGACCCCGTCTTCCCACCGGTATCCCGAGACGAAGTTGCCTCCCGGGTAGCGGACCGTCGACACTCCGAGTTCGCGCACGAGCTCGACCACGTCGCCCCGGAACCCGTCCTCGTCCGCGGTCGGGTGACCGGGCTCGTAGATCCCGTCGTAGACGCAGCGGCCCAGGTGCTCGACGAACGAGCCGAACAGGCGACGGTTGACGGACCCCACGGCGAAGTGGGGGTCGAGCGTGATGCGAGCGTCGATCATGATCCTCTTTCGATTTACAACGTTGTATATCTGTGTTGAAGAGGATACCGCGTGCCCGAACATCCGTGTCAACAGAAGCTGGATAGTGTTCTTCCACCGTGTGGGTGCGACGCCCGACGTCCCCGGCCAGGCCGACGACAGGAGCATCGATGGGTCCCACGATGCGCGATGTGGCGAGAGTGGCGGACGTCTCGATCAAGACCGTCTCGAACGTGATCAACGACTACCCCCACGTCCGAGCCGAAACGAAACAGCGCGTCCTCGACGCCATCGCCCTGCTCGGATATCGCCCCAACCTTTCTGCCCAGGGCTTGCGCTCCGGGCGCACCGGCGTCATCGGCCTCGCCGTTCCCGCGCTCCGCGAGAACTACTTCGCCGAACTGGCCGACGCCATCATCCGTGCCGCGGAGGAACGCGGTCTCGGCGTCATGGTCGAGCAGACCAACGGCGATCGGGATGCCGAGCTGCTCGCCGTGGCCGGAGGTCGTCGACGCTTCATGGACGGACTCCTGCTCAGCCCGGTCGGGCTCGGGCAGGACGACGCCGCGGCGCTCGATGTCGACCTGCCGCTGGTGCTGCTGGGAGAGCGGATCTTCGGCGGACCCACGGATCACGTGACGATGCACAACACCTCGTCGGCGCGCGCGGCCGTCGAGCATCTGCTGCAGATCGGCCGACGCCGCATCGCGGTGGTCGGCGCGGACGAGGGCTCCGCCGAGGGTGCGCGATCCGAGACGAGCTCGGCCACCCTTCGTTTGCAGGGCTATCGGCAGGCGCTCGAGGCGGCAGGCATCGAGCTCGCGCCCGAACTCATCCGTCCGACACCGCACTGGAGCCGTGCGACCGGCGCCGAAGCGACGCGGAGGCTGCTCGATGAGGGCATCGCGTTCGACGCCCTGTTCGCCCTGAACGACACCTTGGGTCTCGGCGCGCTGCGTGCACTGGGCGAGGCGGGCGTCGCTGTCCCCGCCGAGGTCGCGGTCATCGGCTTCGACAACATCGACGAGACACGGTTCTCCGTTCCCTCGCTGACGAGCGTCGATTCGGGGCGCGCCACCATCGCGACGCTGGCGGTCGACCTGCTGATCGAGCGCATCGCGGAGAAGGGGGAACGGATGCCGCCACGCACCCTCAAGCCCGACTTCCGGGTCATCGGGCGAGAATCGACGGGCTTCTCCGACGGCGGCGCCTGAGCTCAGCGCGAGGGCAGCCCGCGACGCTCCAAGGCGGAACGGATCTTTTCTCTGCCCCGCAGGGTCGTCGCCGAGCGGATGCGCCCGAGGATCGTGCCAATCCATCCGTGCGACATCCCCTGGCCCGCGTAGTACGTGCGCACGGCATCGTCATAGGCCACGATCGCGTCGTCGGGAGCGGGGCGATAGGTCTCGCGATGCCGGACGACGTCCTGCGGCAGGCGCGGCTTGACTCCGGCCCGATCCGTGGGGTCGGGATGTCCGAGAGCGAGCCCCATGACCGGGAACGCACCGGTCGGCAACTCCAGCAGACCCGCCAGCTCTTCGGGCCGATTGCGGACGGCGCCGACGTACACCGCGCCGAGGCCGAGCGACTCCGCGGCGATCGTGGCATTCTGCGCGGCGAGGGCGGCGTCGATGAAACCGACGAGCGTGCTCTCGATGTACTCGACACCCTCGGCCGTTTCTCCACGGTGCTCGGCGACGGCGCGGTGTCGTGCCCAGTCCGCGACGAAGATCAGGAAGACGGGCGCCGCTCGGATGAACGCCTGGTCGCCCGCGAGCCGAGAGACCGCGGCCTTGTGGTCGGGGTCCCGTACCTCGATCACCGACCAGGCCTGCATGTTCGAGCTCGTGGCGGCGGACTGGGCTGCGGACACGATGAGCGCGACGGTCTCGTCGTCGATGCCCTCGGCCGTGAAGCTGCGCACCGAACGGTGACGCTGCAGCAGCGCGATGACGTCGTTCGCGGGGGCGATGGATGCCGGTACGGCACCCCCGTACCGCTGGTGGAGCACGCTGTCCGTCATGCCGCTCAGCCCGCCGCCGCGAGTGCCTGCTCAAGGTCCGCGAGAAGATCGTCGCGGCTCTCGATACCGACCGAGAGCCGGACGATCTCTTCCGGGACGGCCAGTTCGGTGCCGCGAACGGATGCGTGGGTCATCGCGTCGGGGTAATTGAGCAGGGACTCGACTCCGCCGAGCGACTCGGCCAGCGTGAACAGGCGCGTGGATTCGGCGAAACGGCGGGCCGTGGCGGCATCCGGCAGCGCGAGGGAGACGATGCCGCCGAACGCGGACATCTGCCGCCCGGCGAGCTCGTGCCCGGGGTGGGATTCGAGCCCTGGGTAGTAGACGTGAGCGACGCCGGGGTGGGCATCGAGGAAGCGTGCGACGGCGTCACCGTTCTCGCTGTGCCGCTGCATCCGAACACCGAGGGTCTTGATTCCCCGGGTCGTGAGCCAGGCATCGAGCGGACCGGACACCGCACCGGCCGCGAACTGCAGGAAGCGCGCCTGCTCGGCGAGAGCGTCGTCGTTCATGACGAGCGCGCCACCCACGACATCCGAGTGGCCGCCGAGGTACTTCGTTGTGGAGTGCACGACCACGTCGGCACCGAGCGAGAGTGGCCGCTGCAGCGCGGGCGACGCGAACGTGTTGTCGACCACGACGACCGCGCCAGCGGCGTGTCCGAGGCGTGCGAGGCCGGCGATGTCGGTGATGCGCAGGAGTGGGTTGCTGGGGGTCTCTACCCACACCATCCGCGCGGGGCGTTCTTCGAGGGCGGCGGCGACCTGATCGAGGTCGCTCATGTCGACGACCCGCAGACCCACGCCCCACGGTGCGAGCACGCGGGCGATCAGGCGGTAGGTGCCGCCGTAGACGTCGTTGCCGAGAAGCACCTCGTCGCCGGGCTTCAGAACCGAGCGCAGCAGGGCGTCTTCTGCGGCGAGTCCGGACGCAAACGACAGACCGTGCCGTCCGCCCTCGATCGCGGCGAGCTGGGTCTCGAGCGCGGTGCGGGTGGGGTTGCCGCTGCGGCCGTACTCGTACCCGCCGCGGAGGCCGCCGATGCCGTCCTGTGCATAGGTGGTCGAGAAGTGCACGGGCGGGATGACGGCGCCCGTGGTGGGATCGAACTCTTGGCCGGCGTGGATGGCGAGGCTGTCGAAGCCCGCGAACTCGGACGTGCTCATCGGATGCCTCCTGCGGCATTGTCTGCGGTTTTCGTTTCGGATGTTGCGGATGCTTCGGGGCGATCGACAGGTGGCTCGACCGTGAAGCCGTTGTCGGTCATCCAGCCGTCGTCGAAGATCTTGCCGAGGTAGCCCCGGCCGTGATCGGGGAGCAGCACGACGACGACGTCGTCGGGTCCGAGTTCGCGGGCGGTGCGGAGTGCGCCGACGACCGCCATCCCGCTCGATCCGCCGACGAGCAGTCCTTCTTCCCGGGCAAGACGGCGGGTCATCGCGAACGATTCCGCGTCCGAGACGCGTTGCCATTCGTGCACGACGGAGGGGTCGAACGTTTCGGGCCAGAAATCTTCGCCCACGCCCTCGACCTTGTAACCGTGGACGTCGGAACTGGAGTAGATGGAGCCGATCGGGTCGACGCCGACGATCCGGGTCGTGCCGTCCGAGACCTCACGGAGGTAGCGGCCTGTGCCGGTGATCGTGCCGCCGGTGCCGACGCCCGCGACGAAGTGGGTGACGCGTCCGTCGGTGGCACTCCAGATCTCGGGTCCGGTCGTTTCGTAGTGTGCGCGGGGGCCGTTCTGGTTCGCGAACTGATTCGGTTTGAATGCGCCCGGGATCTCGCGGGCGAGGCGGTCGGAGACGCTGTAGTACGAGCGGGGGTCCTCCGGCGGAACACTCGTGTCGGTGACGACGACCTCGGCCCCGTAGGCCTCGAGGACGGCGACCTTGGGGCCTGCGAACTTGTCGGGAACGACGAAGATCATGCGGTAGCCGCGTTGCTGCGCGACGAGGGCCAGCCCGACGCCCGTATTGCCACTCGTGGGTTCGACGATCGTGCCGCCGGGGCCGATCAATCCGTCACGCTCGGCGGCATCGAGGATGTTGGCCGCGATGCGGTCTTTGGATGAGCCGCCGGGGTTGAAGTACTCGATCTTCGCCAGAACCGTGGCGGCGATGCCGTCGGTGACGTGATTCAGGCGAACGAGGGGTGTGTTTCCGATGAGGTCGGTGACGCTCTGCGCGTATCGCACGGGATGTGTCCAAGCTGCGGGGCCGCGATGTTGTCGCGGGGTGTTGTCAGGGGTCGTCGAGGCGAGTGCGAAGCACTCAGCGGCAACAACGACAGGACAGCACGCGGATAGTTTACATAGGCGAGCTGCGGGATGCCTAGGCGGGTCTGCACAGCGGGGCACTTCGACAAGCGCAGCGACCGTCGGCTCAGCGGCCCTGAGGTGCCGACGATCCCTGAGCCCGTCGAAGGGAGCAGCAGAGCCGCGCACGCCGGGCGGGCAGGGCGCAGCGGGTCACTTCGACAAGCTCAGTGGCCGGGGGCTCAGCGACCGCGGTGTCTCAGAACGGGGGTGGATCCGTGTTCGGGGTGAAGACGACCAACGCGGGCGGGGGTTTGTCGATGTAGACGTGGCCGCCCGGTGAGGTCCATTCCAGGATTCCGCCGCCGAGTTGTCGGACCGTCCACGCGGTCTCGCCCTTCAGGGTGTGGTGTCGTTTGCACAAGCAGGCCAGGTTGCAGCAGGCGGTTTCGCCGCCGAGCGCGTAGTCGAGGGTGTGGTCCCGGTCGCACCGGTGGGCGGGTTGTCGGCATCCGGGGAATCGGCAGTGCTGATCCCTCGCCCGCAGGAACCGTTTCATATCCGCGGACGGTGTGTAGCGGTCCACGGCGAGCACGCACCCGGTGATCGGGTCAGCCAGAACGCGATCCCATCCGGTCGCGTGTCCCGCGAGTTGCCGGGCCGTGGCCGGGTCGATCGGGCATCGGCCCACCAGTTCGGCGGGCTCGTCGGTCACGCCGGCCAGCGCCAGCGCGGGCACCGTGACGTTCACGATCCCGCGGATCGCCCCGAGACCCCCGAACCCGTCCGAGAACCCGGAACCCGTTTCAACGTTGGGGGTCGTTGTCAGCATCATGTCCGCGACGAGGTCCGCACGAATCTGATCGATCGTCCGCACATCCGTGGGGTCGGCGTTCTTGATCGCCTGGGCCTGCTGCGTGATCCGGTCGTGCATCGCATGCGCGAGCACAGCGGGCTGGATGGTGCTGAACTCCGCCATCCCATCCCCGATGTCCCGCACACACGCACCCCGCGACGCACGCGCCTCTTCGTGCCGTTCCGCGAGCGGTCGCGGCTGCAGCGACTCCGCAAGCCGCGCGAGGGATGACCCCAGCCGTCCCGGTGTGGTTTCTTCGGCACGCATCAGCGCTTCAGTCTCGAACAGGGCGCGTGCGTCCGAGTCGGTGATCGGGAGGCCGTGTTCCATGATCACCGCAACGTGCCCGGTACTCACCCGTCCCTCATCCCACGCCCGGAACGTTGCGGGAAACTTCTCGGTGAGGGTTGCGGCATCGCTCATCCGGCGCTGCACGGTCCGGTCAGACATTCTGGCCGCCGCACCCAACTCCGCCGCCAACGCACGCATCGGCAGTTCCGCCTCACGCGACGACGGTGAGTCGAGTTCGGCGACCCGCCGCATCCCGACCGCGGCTGCGCGTGCGAACACGCGAGCTTCTGCCGCCTGCGCTCGCGCGACCACTTCCCGTGCTTCATCGATGTCGAGCGCGAGTTCACGGAACTCGGCATCGAACCCACGAACTATCGAATGCATGTTCTAAACTCTACGGATCACCACCGACACCCACGCCCCGAAAAGCCCCCCAAATCACGCCGAATCCGAACCGAAAAGATGAGACTTCTCACATCTCCGCACGACCGCCGCCTACCCGAGCCGAACACGCCGCAAGAGCTCCCGACGGGAATGCCCGACGGCGCAGGCCGGTTGCCCACACCATGCGCGCCATCGTCTACTTCCAGACCGGAACGTCCGACGTCCTCCACGAGGTCGACACTCAGACCCCCGAGCCCGGCGAGGGCGAGGTTCGGGTTCGTGTGATCGTTTCGGGCGTCAATCCGACGGACTGGAAGAGCCGCGCGGGCGGGGCGCCGGTCCCGACGCGCTTCCCGGATCAGGTGCCCAACCAGGACGGCGCCGGCATCGTCGACGCCGTCGGCCCGGGTGTGGAGCAGCTCTCGCCCGGCGACCGGGTCTGGGTTTTTCTCGCAGCATTCGAGCGCCCCACCGGCACGGCTCAGGAGTACGCGGTCCTGCCCGCTCATCTCGTCGCGCCCCTTCCCGAAGGCGTCTCGTTCGACGTCGGCGCATCGCTGGGCGTGCCCGCCCTGACGGCGCATCGCGCGCTCACCGTGCACGACGGAGGGCCGTCGCGGCTCGCCCCCGGTGCACTCGCGGGCCGGACCGTGCTCGTCGCGGGCGGGGCGGGTGCCGTGGGGCACGCCGCCATTCAGCTCGCCCGCTGGGCCGGCGCTACCGTCATCACGACCGTCTCTTCCGACGCCAAGGCGGAGCTCGCCTTCGCGGCCGGGGCGCACACCGTCGTGAACTATCGCGAGCAGGACGCAGCCGCCGAGATCCGCGCCGCTGCCCCAGACGGAGTGGACATCGTCGTGGAGGTCTCCCCCGCGCGGAACGCAGAGCTGAACGCCGCGGTCCTGGCGAACCACGGCTCTGTCGCCGTCTACGCGACCGACGGTGGAGCCAAGATGAAGCTCGACATCCGCACGCACTTCGCGCTCAACATCCGGTACCAGTTTCTGCTGCTGTACACGATGGGGGCGGACGCGATCGCGGCGGCCGTCGAGGATGTCACGGCCGCGCTCCGCGACGGAGCACTCCCCGTCGGACACGAAGCCGGGTTGCCGATCACGCGGTTCGCTCTGGAGCAGACCGCCACAGCGCACGACGCGGTCGAGGCTGGACTCGTCGGCAAGGCGCTCATCGACGTAGCAACGAGCTGACCCGCCCGATCACCGTCCGGCGAGCGCGACCCCCAGCCATTCCGCAAGGTCGCGAATCTCGGCCTCGACCATCTCGCGCTCGTCGCCGTCGAAGGGCACGACTTCGTGCACGGCATGCACGACGAGCGTCTCCCTCTTCTTGTCGAGTTCGGCATCCAAGAGCCCCACGACCCGGTCGCCAACGAGAATCGGATGCGCGAAGTATCCGTACACCCGCTGCGCCTTCGGCTTGAACTGCTCGAGCACGTAGGTGAACTCGAAAAGCTCGGTCAGGCGCGGCCGGTCGAAGAGCATCCGGTCGTACGGGTTCAGGATCGCGGCGCGGCCACCGGGGTCGTCGTCGAGGGCGGCGATCGCCTCGGGGTCGACGCGCCACTTCCAGCTGCCGCCCTCGACTTCGGCGGGTTCGCCCACAGTTCCCACGGGTATCCAGGGCGAGTTCTGCTTCGCGATGCCGGCAGCCTGCAAACGCCGCCGCTGCAATATCACCTCCGCCTCGACCGGCTCGAACGTCGGCAGGTCGGCCGGGTAGACCCGCTCGGAAAGATCCCACAGGCGCTGCCGGCCAGCCCGCCCGGCGATCGCGACCTCGCCGACCCTCGCCAGGACCTCGAGCATCCGTGGCACTTCGTTCGGGCCGTACCAACCGCTCGAGCGGTCGCGTTGGACGACGCTCGTGTCGGTGAACTCGGATGCCGCGAGCGGGCCTCCGGCGCGCAACCGAGCAAGGATGCCTAGGCGAAAGGCGTCGTTCGCCTCGAGGTAGTCGACCTTCGCCTGTCGGCGCGGCCCGTGGCGCATGATCGACAGTGTCGGGGCGAGCAGGCTTCCTGCCCAGAAGCATCCGTCGTTCTCGAATAGCAGTCGGTCGGTCTCGACGGCTTTGCGGAGTTGGCCCGGTTCGTGGCCCCAGCCGATCCGGCTCCACGGTGCGGTCTGCTCGGCGGGGGCGATCGTGGCGGTGGGGTCGATCTTGATCGCGCCGATCTGCTCGGCGACCTCGACCACATCGCCCGGCCGACGGGCATCGAGCAACTGCGCGCGCACGGCGATACGGCGCGCCTCGTCGAGTGTCAGCCGATGCATGGGCCGAGGTTAGCGGGACGCCGGCCCCCTGTCAGAGCGATTGCGCTCCGATGACCGAGAGCAGGTTCAGCTTCTCGTAGCTCTCACTACCCGGCACAGCCGTGTAGACCATCAGCGAGTGCGCCTGCCCGGGATCGATCAGCCGCTGGCAATGCAGTTCGAGGGCGCCGACTTCCGCATGCACGAAGTGCTTCACCTCGTGCGGCCTCACCCCCACCTCGTGCTGTGCCCAGAGCCGACGAAACTCGTCGCTGCGTTCGAGCAGCATCTCGGCGAGCTCCGCGGCGCGGGAATCGGGCCCCCGGAGGGCGGTGATCTCGCGCAGACCCGATGCGTACATGCGGCTGAGGAACGTGTGCTCCTCGGGGGCGAAGAAGTCGCGCGACGCGAGGTCGGTGAACCACCGATATCCCAGACTCCGCTCCGGTCCCGTGAGACCGGACTTGTCGCCCATCAGCGCGACGCCCAGCCTGCTCTGCCGGAGCGTCTCGCCGAGTTCCGTGACGATCTCGGCGGGTGTGTCGTCCAGACGATCCAGGATGCGGAGCATTCCCGGGCTGATGTGGTCTCGGCTTGCGCCACGTGCGCGAGGGGTGTGCCCCGCGAGATGGAACAGGTGGTCGCGCTCCTCGAGCGAGAGATGCAGTCCCTGGGCGATGGCGGCCAACATCTGCTCGGATGGCTGCGGCCCGCGCTCGCGCTCGAGGCGCGAGTAGTAGTCGGTCGACATGTGACTGAGTGCCGCCACCTCCTCGCGCCGCAGACCGGCGGTCCTGCGCCGAGCACCTCGCGTCAGCCCCACGTCCTCGGGTTGAAGCGCCTGCCGGCGCGCCCGGAGAAACTCGGCCAGTCCCCTGCGGTCGATCACGGTCGTCCTTCGGTCCGATGGGTTGGGTTCATGTCTACCGCGCACACCCGACCGGAGCCACGGTCCGACGATCCCCCCTTCACATCGGGGGATCGTCGGGTCCTGGCTACGCGGGATGGCGCGGGCGAACGTGGAGGCACACGACATCGAACGACGACATCGGATTCCCTCGAGGAGCACAGCATGGCACGCACGAAGATCGACATCACCCTCCCGTCCCTCACCGACAAGCGAGCCCTGATCACGGGAGCCAGCGACGGCATGGGCCTGATCATGGCGCAGCGGCTGGCGGCGGCCGGCGCCGAGGTGATCATCCCGGTTCGCAATCGCCACAAAGGCGAGAATGCGCTTGCCACGATTCGCGCCACGGTGCCCACCGCACGGGTGTCGCTGCGCGATCTCGACCTGTCGTCGCTCGAGTCCGTGGCGGCCCTCGGTGAGACGCTTCGCGCCGAGGGCGAACCGATCCACCTGCTCATCAACAACGCCGGGGTCATGACCCCGCCGACCCGTCAGACGACGGTCGACGGTTTCGAGCTCCAGTTCGGAACCAACCATCTCGGCCACTTCGCGCTGGTCGGGCACCTGCTTCCGCTACTCCGGGCCGGTCGGGCGCGCGTGACCTCGCAGATCAGCATCGCGGCGCGTTCGAACGGCATCAACTGGGACGACCTCAACTGGACGCAGAATTACTCGGGCGGGAAGGCCTACAGCCAGTCCAAGATCGCGTTCGGCCTGTTCGGGCTCGAACTCGACCGCCGCAGCAAGGAACTGGGCTGGGGCATCACGAGCAATCTCGCGCACCCCGGCGTCGCACCGACGAGCCTGCTCGCGGCGCGTCCCGAGCTCGGCCGAGACGGAGACACGTCATCGATTCGCGTCATCCGCTGGCTTTCGGCGCGCGGCATCCTGGCCGGCACGGTCGAATCGGCGGGCTTGCCCGCTCTGCTCGCCGCCACCGGACCCGACTCGAAGGGCGGCCGGCTCTTCGGGCCGAACGGGGTGGGTCAGATCGGAGGACCGCCCGCCGAGCAGGGACTCTTCAGCCCGCTTCGAAGCGCCGACGACGCCCAGCGTGTCTGGGAATTCTCCGAAGAACTCACGAAAGTCTCCCTGCCGATTGCCTGAACGCGACCCGTCCGGGGAGGCTATCCCCGTGACCCCGAAAGAACTCCCCGGACGCCCGGCACGCGCCGTCATCGCTACGCTCGGCCTGCTCTATCTGTGCGCGGTGCTCTGGGTGACGCTCCGCCCCCTCCCCTGGGCGACCGAGGGCAACCAGGAGCCCTACGGCATCCTGAACCCGCGCGCCTGGATCGGGTCGTCGACCTGGCTGAGTGGCTCACCGCTCGAGGTCGCGGCCAATGTCGCGATGTTCCTGCCGCTCGGGCTCGTGGCGGGACTTCTGTTCCGGGGCGCCGCCCGTGTGATCATTCCTGTGGCCGTGACCGTCGCGATCGAGCTGGCGCAGATCCCGCTGGGCGACCGCATCTCGCACCCGCGCGACCTCGTCGCGAATGCGTCGGGCGCCGTGCTCGGCCTGATGATCGCCGTGCTGGTGGTCAGCCGAAGGTCAGCACGGGCTTGACGACCTCGCCCGACTCGCTGTCGGTGAACGCCTGGTCGATCTCGGCGAACGGGTACGACCGAACCAGCTTGTCGAAAGGGAACTCCCCCGCCAGATACAGCTCGATCATCTCGGGGATGAAGAGCTGAGGGATCACACCGCCCTCGACGACGGAGGTGATTCGGATGGCCCGGGCCACGGCCTGCGACAGGTTCACTTTCGACTCCGCTTCGGGGTTCGCCGCGGCGAGGAAGATGGCGTGCCCTCGGTGTCCGAGCGACTGCAGCATCCCTTCCACGACCGCCGCGTTCCCGGTCGTGTCGATCGCGTAGTCGACGCCGGACCCGCTGATCGAGGCGAGCTCTTCGACCGTGTCGGCCTCTCGCGCATTCACCGTGTGCGTTGCGCCCAGCTCGAGGGCGAGCTCGAGGCGCTCGGGAACGACATCGACCGCGACGATCGTCCGCACGCGCGCGACTCGAGCCGCCAGGATGGCCGACATGCCCACGGCACCGGTGCCAAAGACGACGAGGGTGCTGTCCATCCGCGGCTGGAGGACCTTCAGAACAGTGCCCGCACCGGTCTGGACCCCGCACCCGAGTGGCGCAAGCACCTCGAGAGGGACGTCCCCCCGAACCTTGACGACGCTGCGCGTCGGCACGTTCGCGTAGGTGGCGAATGCCGACTGACCGAAGAAGTGGGAGTTGACCTGCCCGCCCTCGTCATCGGCAAGCGAGGTCGATCCATCCGGTCGTCCGCCCGCGAAGTTCTGCTCGTACGAGTTCGCACAGAATGACGGGTTTCCGCTGAGGCAATCGACGCATGTGCCGCAGCTGGCGACCGTCAAGACGACATGGTCGCCGACCTCGAGGTGCGTCACGCCGTCGCCCACGCTCTCGATGACACCGGCTCCCTCGTGGCCGAGGACTATCGGGAACGTGGTCGGGATCCATCCGTCCCGAACGGCCATGTCGGTGTGGCACACGCCGGTGGCGACCATCCGAACCTGGACCTCGCCCGCGCGGGGCGCGTCGAGCGTCAACTGAGCCATCTCGAATTCGCCCTCGAGCGCGGGCATGACTGCTGCGGTGATCGTGGTGGAACTCATGGAGGATCCTCTCGTCAAGGCGACTCGTACGCCGCCGCGATCTGGTCGTCGATTGGGTTTCCAGTGTGTGCGGATGTGTCGCCGATGCCCGCCCCCTTCCGTTATCCGCTCACACGCTGTAAGGGGGTCGGCGCATCCAGCGTTCGCTCAGGAAGTCGGGGGTAGCGCCTCCTAGGCTGGACGCACCAAGGGGAGTACCCCGACACGGTCGGCTCGTCACTACGGATGCTTACAGCATCCCGGGTCGCCGGTCCTCGATCAGAGGATGGGGAAGACCTTGGCGTCGATTCGCTCACGCCACGGTTGGGAACCCCTTGAACATCACGCCGCTCATCTGGATCATCACGATCGCCGTCACGATCGCGTTCTTCGTCTACGAGTTCTTCGCGCACGTCCGCAAACCGCACGAGCCTTCCATCGGCGAATCCGCGCGGTGGTCGGCGTTCTACATCGGCCTCGCGCTGCTGTTCGGCGTCGGCATCGGAGTCGTGTCGGGCTGGACCTACGGCGGCGAGTACTTCGCCGGCTACCTGACCGAGAAGGCTTTGTCGATCGACAACCTTTTCGTGTTCCTGATCGTCATGACCGGCTTCGCCGTTCCGAAGATCTACCAGCAGAAGGTGCTGATGATCGGCATTGTGATCGCCCTGATCCTGCGTGGAATCTTCATCGCGGTCGGTGCGACGCTGATCGAGAACTTCTCGTGGATCTTCTACCTCTTCGGCGCCCTCTTGCTGTTCCTTGCCTACCGGCAGGCGTTCGCCCACGGCGACTCGAACCCGGCCGACGGCAAGTTCATGCGCTTCGTGCGCCGCCACCTCCCCGTGACGGACGAGTACCACGGCGACAAGCTGACCGTGCGGAAGGGCGGCCGACGCTGGGTCACGCCGATGTTCCTCACGATCATCGCGATCGGATTCGTCGACCTCATCTTCGCCGTCGACTCGATCCCTGCCATCTACGGGCTGACGAACGAGGCCTATATCGTCTTCACCGCCAACGCGTTCGCCCTGATGGGACTCCGCCAGCTGTTCTTCCTGATCGGCGGGCTGCTCGAGCGCCTGGTCTACCTGGCGCAGGGGCTAGCGGTGATCCTCGCCTTCATCGGTGTCAAGCTCGTGCTGCACGCCATGCACGTCAACGAGTTGCCCTTCATCAACGGCGGCGAGCCCATGCTGTGGGCACCCGAGATCCCGATCTGGTTCTCACTGCTCTTCATCGCGGCGACGATCGCCGTGGCGACGATCGCGAGCCTCATCAAGACGCGGAACGACGCCCGGCCCGTTGCCGAGCAGATGGAGGAGCAGCTGCCGGAGAAGGGTTCAGCTCTGTAGCTGACTCAGCAGCTCGACATGATCGGCGGTGCCCGTGAATTCGGTGATCCGTCCGTTCACGACGCGGTACATCCCGAACTCGGCGACATTCACGTGGCGCCGAGTCGGGGTGATCCCGCGAAACTCAGCGACATGGGTGCCACCCGCTCGCAGGTGCGCGGCAAGACGATCGTCTTCGACGACGAGTTGGATGCGTCGCCACCGCCAGTCGGGAAACGCCCGGAACAGATCCGCCAGGTCTTCGACCCAGGCATCCGCTCCGCTCGGCAGGTGCGCCCGGCGAACCGAAGGGTCAAGAAACGAGCGGATAGTGGCGAGGTCGTGCCGGTTGTAGGCGTCGAGGAAGTCGGCGTACCACTCGCGCATCTGCCACGGTTCCATCTGTCCATTCTCGCGTTCCCGCGACGAGGTCCGTGCTTGACCCGAAGCCGCAGCCTGGCTAGCGTTGCAAGGCTGTGCCGACGGCACGGCACTCAAAGGCAGGCCGAGGGGACGACGCGATGAACCCGCTGCGGGAGCTTCGCAATACGACGGTGCTGGTTCTGAAGAACCAGTTCCGCTACGAGTCGTGCCCTCCGGCGCCGGCCGTGTAGAAGCATCCGCTTTTCTCACGCCCCGCACCGCACAGGTTCGGGGCGTTTTCCTTTTCCGCGAGGCGGGGACGGATCGTCCGAATCACCTGGGCGGCCCGCCACCCCAACAAGAAGGAAAGGAATCATGGAAAGGCTCACGAACCGCCTGCTGTCGTGGGCGAGCCTGATCGACGAGAAGACCATCGACCAGGCCCGCACATCGTCGCGCATGCCGTTCATCTACCCACATCTGGCCCTCATGCCCGATGCACACCTCGGGCTCGGCGCGACGGTGGGATCGGTGATCCCGACACTCGGGGCCATCATGCCCGCGGCGGTCGGCGTCGATATCGGCTGCGGCATGATCGCGGTCAAGACCGCGTTCACCCGCTCGGATCTGTCCGGACGCGACCTCGTAGAGCTCCGCGAGCAGATCGAGCGCGCCATCCCGCTGTCTGCCGGCCGCGACAACCGCAAGATCGTCGCGACAGCAGAACCACGGGTTGCCGAGTTGGAAGACCTCGCCACGCAGGCCGGGTTCGATCCCGCCGCGTACGCGGGGCACTGGCGCAACCAGCTCGGGTCGCTCGGCAGCGGCAACCACTTCATCGAGATCTCGGTCGACGAGACCGACGCGGTGTGGATGTTCCTGCACTCCGGGTCACGGGGCGTCGGCAACAAGATCGCCCAGCACCACATCAAGGTCGCGCAGCGGCTCGCGAAGCAGTGGTGGATCGAGCTGCCGCACCCCGACCTGGCCTACCTGGTCGAGGGCACGCCGGAGTTCACGCGGTACATCAGCGAACTGCGGTGGGCTCAGCAATTCGCACTGCTGAACCGCGAAGAGATGATGGACCGCGTCGCGAACCAGCTCGGCCGCTTCCTCGGCACGGGCGTTGACGGCTCGGGTGTCGAGGAGCTCGAGCGGATCAACTGCCACCACAACTTCACCGAGTCCGAGATGCACTTCGGCAAGCGGGTGTGGGTCTCGCGAAAAGGAGCCATCATGGCGGATGCCGGTCGCCCCGGGCTGACTCCCGGGTCGATGGGCACGGCGTCGTACGTCGTGGAGGGCAAGGGCAACCCGCTCTCGCTCAACTCGTCTCCGCACGGTGCCGGGCGGGAGCACTCGCGCACGTCGGCCCGCAAGACGTTCACGCACGAGCAGCTGCGTGAGGCGATGGTGGGCATCGAATACCGGGACACCGATGCCTTTCTCGACGAGATTCCGCAGGCCTACAAGCCGATCGATCAGGTGATGGCGGATGCCGCCGATCTGGTCACGGTGCGGCACACCCTGCGGCAGATCGTCAACGTGAAGGGCGACTGAGCCGCGGCGAATGTCAGAGCAGGGGGTCGGGTGGCATCCGATCCCCTGCCCTCAGCGGAGTTCGAGAACCCTCCACATCCCGCTCGACGAGTCTCCGATGCCTAGGAGAACGACCCTGACGTCATTACGGTGGGGACATGAAGGTCATCGCCGTGTACAGCACCAAGGGCGGCGTGGGCAAGACGACCGCTGCCGTCAACCTCGCCTGGGAAGCCGCGAAAGAGTTTCGCGTGCTGCTCTGGGATCTCGATCCACAGGGGGCTGCGACCTTCTTGCTGCAGGTCAAACCCAAGGTCAAGGGCGGCGTCGCCGCGCTCGTCGCGGGCGACAGCAAGGTCAGCGGAGCCATCCGGTCCACCGCGTATGACAACCTCGATGTTCTCCCCGGCAACGCGAGCTATCGGGACCTCGATCTCGTCTTCGACAACGCGAAGAAGTCCGAGCAGAGGGTCGCGAAGATCCTCGAGCAGGTCGAGCGCGATTACGACGTCGTCATTCTCGACTGCCCGCCCGGCGCGTCGCTCGTGGCCGAGAACGCGGTGTTCTCGGCGGATGCTGTCGTCGTCCCGCTCGTGCCCTCGCCACTGTCGATGCGATCCCTCGAGCAGGTGGTCGAGTTCGTCGGAGCATCCGTATCGAAGGCCCGCGTCGTCGGATTCCTCTCGATGGTCGATCGGCGCAAGACCCTGCACCGGACGACCGTCGAGCAGCTCCCGCAGGCGCAGAAGGCGGTGACGGATGTGGTCGTCCCCGCGACGGTCCATGTCGAGCGCATGGGCACGGAGCGCGCGCCGATCGGAAGCTACGCACCCCACGCCGAGGCCGCGCAGGCCTACGGCGATCTGTGGAAGCAGATCCGCGCAGTCGTCAAGCCGAAGGCACGGGGCAAGAAAAGCTGAGGGAGCGCCCACAGCACGCGTGATGCGCCGCGGTCACGCCCTGCCGGCGAGCAGCGCCTTGGCTTCTTTCTCGATCAGCACAGGCACGAAGTCACGGACCTTCGCGCCGGAGAACGTCGCACGTGCATACTCGACGGCGTCCGTGACCGACTCGGGCGAAGCCGCCGGAAACTGCTCCCGCAATCGCTGCACGATCTCAGAGATCGCCTTGCTTTCGTCGACAACTTTGCCGTCTGACATCGTGCACTCCTCAGCAGCTTGGTGCGAATCGCCACCCTTTCGCTGACTTTACTCAATTCGCGTGAACCAGCGCCACGACGATCACTGAGCGCGCCATGGAGCGACTACTCGTCGGTGCTCTCACCCCTCCGGCTCTCATGTGCGGGGCTCACATCGGCCGGCAGGCTGTGCCAGATGTCGAGGTTCACCGACTCGGCCCCCTGCACGTCGCCCTCGGCAAGGCGCCCAATGAGCTGCTCGTGCCGCTCGACCGAGGCGCGCCCGTCGCCCGTGAATTGGAGCAACTCAGCGCGGCGGACGAGGGGACCGAATTGTTGGAGGACCGCCTCGAGAGCGCGATTTCTGAGAGCGGCGACGGGGATCATGTGAAGCTCGTCGTCCGCATCCAGGGCCGCCGACAGGTCATCGGCGTCGAGCGCCTGCGCGAAGCGGTGATTTGCGTCACGCATCCGGTCGATGTCGTCGGCGCTCAGCTTTCCCGCGGCCTCGCGCACGGCCAACCCGTGCATCGCGGCAATGACATCCCGGGCGTCACGGACCGCCTGCGGATCGATCGTGCTGACCGTCGTCGAGCGGCCGGGCACCGCAACCACTAGGCCGCTCGCTCCGAGACGCAGCAGAGCCTCGCGCACCGGGGTTCTGCTGACTCCGAGCCACTCCGCGAGATCTCCGTCGCGCAGCTGCTCCCCCGGCTCGAACGTGCCGTCCACGATGGCGTCGCGAAGACGGCGATACACGTCGTCACGAAGGAGGGAACGGTCTACGCCTGAGCGGCCAGCGGGAATCGGCATGCAATACATTGCGCACACGGCGGGGAGTGATGCAAATCTCAGGGCAGTTGCGCAGTCTTGATCAACTGTCCGTTTCGGCTCCGCGGCGCAGAACCCCTCGGCCCTAGGCCGAGACGGTCCGCCGGCGAGCTTGCCGGACCCGGAACCACAGGCTCAGCTCGCGCGTTGCGCGCAGCACGGCATCCGCGTCATTCACTTTCTCGAGGTCATCGAAGGTGCTACGGAATCCTGCCGGGAGCGGCGTGCGCGCCTCATCGACCGGCTCGTACCCCATCGTCCATTCGGTGAACTGTCGGGCTGGAGGTTTGGTGTCGACCAGTACCCGCGCATCCGTGTGACGGGTATCGACCCAGATGCGGGTGAGCAGAGCGCGCACCGCCTTTTCGGGTCCCTCGAGGTACTGGATGAACCGTCCGTTGCGATAGAGCAGCATCCCAGTGATGTCGGCTTGCTCGTTCGCCGCCCGGCTGTGCGCCAGCAAGGCTTCGAGCTCGGATTCGTCGAGGAGCGTCACCGCGAAGCTCGTGTAGACGAGCGAATACAGCTCGCCACCCGCGTCACCCGAGCTCTCTACGGTGTTCACGAGCCGCCCTCGTACGCGCTGGCCACGGCCTCCCGGGCATCAGCCAGGTGCGCGAAAGTACCGATCGGTTGCGTGTGCGTATCGAGGGCGAGAAAGCGTCCGTCGTCTTGCCGGTCGATGCACCCGAGAAAATGTCCGGGACGACTTGCGACATAGAAGCCGTCGTCCACGCGAGCCCACACGACATCGCGGCGTTCTGTTTCGGTCTGCACTGCTTTTCGATCCATCTCTGGCGCAGGAAAGACCCGAGCCTCATTGCTTGTGGATCCCACGCTAGCTGCGCTGGGCATATGGGCGACGGGTATTGCAGACTTACGCCGGAGTCGATAGTGCGAGCCTTGACGCTTTCTCATGGAAGAACGTCGACCCCCGTTTCGATACGTCGCGGGCGTCGAGACCGTGTGAGCGAGTGCGGCGCCTGCTGCTCGGACGCCTACTCCTCCGACGCGTGACCGTAGGGCTTGGGTACATGCACGGGTACGGGCACCTGCAGCGTGGCCGGCAGCGAGATCGCGGCGGGGTCGATGTCGTGCTCCGGTCCGGTCACGGTGCTCCCTGTCGTCGGCAAATGGCGGTGTCGTCTCGCGAGGCCAACCCACTGCCCTAAACATAGTGCTCGCTATCTTATTTGTCGACGGATTCCGCCGAACGGGCGCCCTATGCTCGGTGGACGGAGAGGAAGCCCACCGTGAAGCAGCAAAGAGCGATCGCGACACGCGAGGCGCTCGTCCTGTCCGCCTCGCGCGTCTTCGCCGCCGGTGGTTATCGTGCGGCCACCCTGAGCCAGATCTCCGCCGACGCCCAGGTGACACAGGGTGCGCTGTACTTCCACTTCCGTTCGAAGAAGGATCTTGCGGCAGAGGTCATCCGGCAACAGCATGAACTCTCGATCGCCGTCGGCCAATCCTGCCTCGAGAACTGCACCTCGGGCGTCGAGGGGATGGTTCTGCTCTCCGGAGCGCTCGCCGCACAGATACAGTCCAACCCGATTGTCCAGGCGGGGCTGCGGTTGAGCACGGAGTCGGCGTCGGATCTCGCGGATGCCTCGGTCGCACCCTACGTCGAATGGATCTCGACCTCGCGCCTGTTCTTCGAGAAGGCCGAGCTGCAGAACGAGTTGGTGCGCGATCTAGACGTCGGCATGGCCGCCGAGGTCGTGATCTCGTCCTTCTCCGGGACGCAGTTCGTATCGGTAGCGCTCGCCGGCGGAGTGGATCTGTTCGACCGACTCGCGCGGATGTGGACCGTACTCCTACCCGCCCTGGTCGGCGGCGATCGCGACGTGATCAGCCGGGTGCCGGAATTGCTCCGGTCGGGTTCGCAACTGATGGTCGAGTGAACAGTAACCGACGAGGACGGATGGGGATTGTGGCCGCGGATTCACAGCACGACGTGATCGTCGTCGGTGCAGGACTCGCCGGGTTGCGCGCGGCGATCAAACTCGGGCACGCGGGCCTCGGCGTGACGCTCGTCGAGGCGTCCGACTCGGTCGGCGGACGTCAACGCACGGACGCCGTCGACGGGTTCCTGCTCGACCGCGGGTTTCAGGTGCTCAACCCGGCGTACCCGGCCATCGGCAAATGGGTCGACGCGCAGGCGCTGCGCCTGCAGAACTTTCCGGCTGGCGTCCACGTGCGCCGCGAGCGCGGTCTGGTCTCCATCGCCGACCCCCTGCGGCACCCGTCGACCCTCGCGGCGTCCCTGCGCAGTGGCCTGATCACTCCGCGCGGAATCGTCGGACTCGCACGCTGGATCACGCCCGCGCTGGTCGCACCGCGCCGTGCCGTGCGGGGCCCCGCACGCGCGGGCCGGGCGGGCTGGGACGGGGCGGTCCGAGACGGATGGGACCGCGCTGGCCTCACCGGACCGCTCCGCGACGAGGTACTCGAGCCTTTCCTTGCGGGCGTCATAGCCGATGGCCGTTTCGACACATCCGACGCATTCGTGCGGATGCTCGTTCGCCTGTTCGCCGTCGGCTCACCGGGTCTGCCCGAGCGGGGCATCCAGGCGGTGCCCGCACAGCTCGCGGCCCTCGCTCGGACGCTGTCGGTCGACATCCGGCTGGGGCACGCCGCACGACGGGTGTCGGGTTCTGCGAGCGCCGTCGCGGTCGATGTCGCCGGTGCCGACACTCTCCGGGCGCGCGCGGTGGTGGTGGCGGTCGGGCCTGAGGCGACCGCCGGTCTGACGGGAATCGCGGAGCCCGCGACGCGCGGCTTGCAGACGTGGTGGTTTCAGACGGATACGCCGCCCACCGCATCCGGGATGCTGGCCGTCGACGGGCGCCGCCGTGTGCCCGTTGTGAACACGGCCGTCATCTCACACACCGTGCCCACCTACGCACCGGCGGGCCAACACCTCATCGAAGCGACATGCCTGCTCCCCGGAGGGGACGCCGCGGCACCCGACGAGCGCGACGTGCGGGCTCACCTGAGCGGGATCTGGGGCACGGATGTCGGTGCCTGGCAGTTGCTGCGTCGCGACGATATCCGTCACGCGTTGCCCACACAGAATCCGCCACTGCAGGCTCGGTCACCGCGGGTACGCGCCGGGGTGTACGTCGCGGGCGATCACTGCGACAGCGCCTCGATCGAGGGCGCTCTCGTGTCGGGCGACCGTGCGGCGAGAGCCGTGATCGCGGACCTGTGTGACTCGCGACGACGCTGAACATCCGGCGCCAGCACGGGGAACGCTCACGGCGCCCTCACCTTAGCTCAGCACGGCGTCCAACGCGTCCACAAAGAAGTCGGCAGCGGCCTCGTCGAAGCTGAGCGGCGGCTTGATCTTGAGCACGTTCATCGAGTTGCCCGTGGGCTGCGCGATGATTCCGCGCTGGGGCAGTCGTTCGCAGATCTCGGATGTCTCGGCCGCGGCCGGCTCGAGAGTGACGCGGTCGCGCGCCATCTCCACACCCAGATACAGGCCCTCGCCATGCACCGTCCCGATTAGCTCGTGCAGTTGCGCGAGCGCCTCGGGACGATCCTTCGGATACCGGTCCACGCGCTCGGCGTTCCCCGGAAGGTCCTCTTCGAGGATGACGTCCAGAACAGTGGTCCCGACCACGCACGCGACGGGGCTGCCACCCGTTGACGAGAAGAAGTACCCCTCGGCCGCATAGCTCGCCGCGATCTCCCTCGTCGTGACACCGGCACCCAGCGGATGCCCGTCACCGAAAGACTTGGCGAGCGAGACGATGTCGGGCACCACGCCCTGCTGCTCGAAGCCCCAGAAGCAGCTGTCCAGCCGGCCCAGCCCGACCTGCACCTCGTCCGCAATCGTCAGGCCACCAGCGCGACGCACCTCGGCATACACGGCCTGCAGGTACCCCTCCGGCAGTGTCACACCGCCGGCGCTGCCATAGACCGGCTCGCAGATGAACGCGGCCGGCGGCCGGCCCGAAGCGGCGAGCTCTCGGATCACCGCGGTCGCGTCCTCGGCGTACCAATGCGCCTCGCCACCCCGGTAGCCGCCGCTGAAGGCGTTCGGGACATCGACCGTATGCACCCAGTCGGGTCGGGACTCCAAGGCACGCAGATTGTCCGAGCTCGAGGTTGACACCGTATCCGCCAGGTACGTCCATCCGTGATAGCTCTCGCGCACCGAGACCAGATCTTCGCGCGCCGTGTGCACGCGCGCCAGGCGCAGAGCCAGTTCGACGGCCTCCGAGCCGGAGTTCACGAGGAATACCGTGTCGAGGCTCTCCGGAAGCAGCGCCGTGAGCTTCTCAGCGAGCGCGACGATCGACTCGTAGCGGAACCGAGAGTTCGAGTTGAAGGTGCGCCACTGCTCGGCGATCGCACGAGCGACCCGCGGATGGCTGTGGCCGAGCACCGTGACGTTGTTGACCATGTCGACGAACACGCGGCCATCGTCGGCGATCATGTGGTGCCTCCACCCGCGCTCGATGCGCGGAGGCTGCGCGTAGTAGTGCTCCAGCACATCGGCAAGCAACGCCTCGCGGCGCGCGAGCAGATCGTCGCTGCTCTCGGCGGATCGCGACGAAGTCTCGGACGGAGACTCATCCCCGAGCCTGAGCAGCGCCGAGGAGTTGCCGAGATACGGCACCCACCGGGCGGCGAAGTCCGGCAGAACGAAGGCGGGAACGTCCGCATCGAACGCGTTCGAGATCACGGTGAGGCGATACCGCCCACCCGCAGATAGCGTGCCGATCGACGCGCGACGACGGGACGCCCCATCCCGGCTGCTCAATCAGTCCGGCGACCCAGGGGGCGCCCATCCGGTTGGTCCGGTTGAACAGCGCGGGAAGGATCGAGTCGCGTGACAGCGCGAAGCTGTTGCGGTTGATCGCGTTGTGGAAGGCGAGCTGGCCGGCAAAGATGCTCGAGACGATCAGCACGAACATCACCGATACGCCCCAGTCACCCACGTACGTGCCCATCGCGATGAAGAAGAACGCGGCCGGGTCCTCGGCGATGACGCCCTGCACGGCCGCATCTCCGAATGCATGGATGACGAGCCACAGCGTCCCCGTGTAGAAGATGGCCAGGAATGCCACGGCGATGTACGTCGCCCGTGGGATCGAGCGCTCGGGGTCGCGGGTCTCGCTCCGGTACAGCACCGTCGACTCGAAGCCCATGAAGGCGGCGAAACCGAAACCGAGGATCGCGAACATGCTCGGGGTGAAGATGTTCTCCGGCGCGAATGTGCCGAACTCCAGTTGGCCGGCCCGCTGGCTCAGGATGGACACGGCGAGGATGACCAGCAGGACGATCTCGAGAACGAGAAGCACCCCCAGCACCTTGGCGCCTAGTCGACGCCGAGTGCTGCGAGGCCGAAGACGAGAACCGCACCGCTCACCGAGAGAATCCACCACTGCACGTCGAGGCCGAAAACCACGGAGAACATTCCCTGTGCCATGACACCGAAGAGACCCCAGAGCCCGATCTGCAGAAGGTTGTAAGAGATCCACGCGAGAAAGCCGGCCGCCAGACCGATGACCCGACCGAGCCCAACCGAGATGTAGGTGTAGAACCCACCCATCGGCTTGAGGTTTCGCGCCATGAAGAGGAAGCCGATGGCGAAGATGGCCAGCACCACACCGGCGACGCCATAGACGATCGGCGCAGAGACGCCTCCGATGAGTACGGCGAGAGGTCCGATACCGGCGAGCACGCTCAGCGGGGCTGCGGCCGATATGATCAGGAAGACGACTCCCCAGGTACCGAGGGCGGCCTTCTTGAGCTTTCCGGTTGGTTCATCTGTGAGGAACGACGAGTCGAGTGTCATGGCAGATCTTTCTGTCAGGTGATGAAGCTACGGGTGACGCTGCGGTTCATTGGGGGACAGTGTGCCGTACATATGACCCGGTGCACAATCGATTGTGCAATATTGATGTCTCACAGCGACCCTAGGATCGACCCGAGGAGGCTGACGATGTCATCCAGGCGAGTTTCGACTCTGCAAGACGTCGCCGACCTCGCAGGCGTTTCGCGTGGCACCGCGTCTCGGGCGCTCACCGGCGAGGGTCGCGTCTCGGAAGAGACGAGATCACGCGTACGCCAGGCTGCGGCAAGTCTCAGCTACGCCATCAACCGAGGTGCCCGCAACCTTCGACAGGCTCGAGCCGGTTCGATCGGACTGTGGATGCCTGGCGGCATGAACTTCATGGACTACTACATGAACTTCGCCGCCGGTGTCGTAGACAGCACCACAGACAAAGAACTGACCGTTTCTCTCGTTCCCGCAGACTTTCCGGCAGGCAAGGCACGGAGCCTCCACGTCGACGGATTCGTGATGGCAGACGTTGTGGATGGCGATGAATTGGCCCGAGCGATCCTCGAAACCGGGCGTCCCGTCGTTGTATCAGAGCTCGTTCCGCCGGGTATGCCGGAGCCCACCGCGATCGTGGCCGGCAACCATCAGTCAGCGATGAACACTCTCCTTGACCGCCTACGGCTCGGGGGGGCAACGTCGATCGCCCTGGTCAGACCGCCCGTCAGCCAGACGTGGGTGCGCATACCCGCCGAGGCAGCCACCGCCTGGGCGACCACGCACGGCCTCCCCCTGACATTCGTCGATCTCACCGGGGTGCCGTCCGCGGAGGATCTGCATCACATAGTTCAACAGCTTCGGTCGATCCGTCCAAAGGTCGACGCAATCGTCTGCCTCCCGCAAGGCCTCAGCGTCGGCATCCTCTCGACATTGCGCGAGTTCGGATTCTCCGTGCCCGACGATATCCAGCTCGTCTCCTACTCTGATAGCCCGACCCTTCAGATCGTGCAACCGCCGATCTCCGCTCTGGACCTGAGGGCGAAGGATGCGGGCCGGCGGGCCGGCGATCTTCTCATCGAGATCATCGAGGCCGGCGGGACCGCCGAGCAAACGGTCGAGACCTTCGATCTGATCTACCGCGAGCGGGCATCCACGTGTGCAGTGAGGATGTAGGACCGATTCCAGACCTCCCCCGACCCCCGCTCTCGAACGCGCTTCCGCCCGCCCGGACGTATCGGTCGAAATCGGCGGCCGATACAGCGCCCGAGCGGACGACGGCGAGCTGCTCTACATCCGCGCCTGAGGGGCGAGGAGCTACACGGCTCCTGCGAGCGCAGCGGCCTGCAGCCGTCGGGCGTTCTGAATGAGGTCCACTCCGTCCGGTCCCCACAGCAGACGCGCCAGACGGGCTTCGTTCTCGGGGCTTTGTAGCTCGCGGATGCCCTCCGCGTGCTGGGCGAGGATCTCGTCGGACGCATCAATCTGCGCCCGGCTCATTCCAGACGCCACCTGGAGCTTTTCCGGGAGGATCGCGTGCGTGACGTCGCTCCAATCCCCGCACACCTCGGCCAGGGCATCGGTGGCCAGCTTGTGCGAGGGATCCCAGTTCTGCTTCCCGACGGTCTCGTACTGGGCGATCATGTTCATCCCAGTCTCGAGATCAGCGAACACGCTCTCTCTGAGTCCGAAGTAGGGCAAGTACTTTTCGTATAGAGCGCCCAGTTCTGCCATGTTCGTGGGGATCTCGGACTCGTCAGTGCCGACGAGACGCAGGTAGGCACCGATTTCCAGCACGTACTGATCGCGCTCTTCCGGCGTCAGGGGCTGGGGCGGCTGGTCGCCGTTCCAGGCCAGATTTTCGTAGACGCACAGGATCGCGTGCATCTCGGTGAGCGCTGCCCACATCGCATCGCGCGGCTGGTCAGCCGCATAGCCGCCGAGCGAAGGATCTTCGGGATCGATGACCGGCCCCACCACGTGACCGTGGATGCGGTGCAGGTGAGCGGCCATGTTCTCTGCCGTTGCGGTGTCACCGAGCCACATCGGGGCGTGTATCCCGGCGTTGCGCTGGAAGCGCTCGAAGAAGTCGAACATCGTGAACGTCCCCTTGCGCGCTTTCCGCGAGATCGGGTCCAGGTCAGGGATGCCCGCGGTGACGGGCTTGTAGAGGAACTGCAGCGACGCCTGGGCTGCCGTCTCGAAGACGATCGTCGCGGGATGAAGGAGCACTCGCCAGGCGACCGAGCGAGGGCCGAACAGCCGTAGTCGGGCACGCCGTCACTGTCGAGCGACCCTCCCGCGGGAACGACCTCCCCGAACCTGCGCCAACGCGCGGTATCTCCGAGCATGAGCTCTTCGGTAACAATCGGGATGCCCGGCTTTCGGGCTTCGGCAGGTGCATCCATGAAAAGACCCCCTTGTCAATACGTACGCAATTCGTACGTAACAGGTCTATATCTACTCGCCTGTTACTGCAAGGACTTTCCGGCCCGCCGAAGGGGAGCCCGATAATGGAGGAACCCGACGATTGAGTGGTGGTAGCGGCAGTGGCAGATCAGAAACAGAAACAGAAACCGGCGGGACGACCCAGAGACCCGGAGATCCGGAAGCGGGTTCTCTTGGCCGCTCAACGCGTGTACGTGCGCGCCGGATCCAGCGGCTTCAGCTTCGAAGCCGTGGCCAGAGAGGCGGCCGTCGGGAAACCCGCGATCTATCGGCGCTGGGCCTCCTCCCAGGAGCTCATGCACGACGTGCTGTCCTCCCACGCACTGGTGCCGGACAGGTCATCGCAGGGCAATATCGGCACGGTGCTGCGAGCGGTCGCCATGTCTTCGCTGCGCCTCGTCCACTCCGAGGAGGGCGCGTTCATTCTGCGAATGAGCTCCGAACGCGGCCTGCACCCGGAGTTGTTCAATCAGTACTTCGAGCGCGTTGGCAACGTCATCCATTCTCAGAACCGGGCGCTCATCGTAGAGGCGATCAGTCGGAGTGAGCTCGCGGAGGACTGCAACCCAGACATCCTCATTCAAACGATCACGGGCTCGGCCCTCGTGAGCTCACTGATGGGCTTCTCCGTGCCGCCCGAACAGGATGAGGAAGCCGCTGTGCGGTATTGCGACGATCTCGTCTCGCAGCTCCTGCGGGGCGTGTCGAGCGACCCGTCGTCTGCGGCACGCACGGCGTAGCGTGACGCCGCCTGGCATCGGGTCAGCAGCGGTTCGGATCCCGAGCATCGCGATGCTCACGAGACGGGCGAAACCGCGTCGATCAGAGCGAGAAGAGCGTTCGGTCGCTGCTGGCATCTCCCGTACGTACCCCGCCACATCCCTCACGGGCGCGAAGTGCGCCGTGCGACGACAACATTGACTCCTTTGTCGCGGAGGCGGTCGATGTGGACGGGATCAGTACCCGTGTCTACGATCACGGCATCGAACTGGGCGAGGGGCAGCATCGCGTGCAGCGCACGGCGCTCGAACTTGGTGTGATCCGCCAGAAGGATGCGGCGGTGGGAGGACTCGAACATCGCGCGTTTGACGTCGACGGTTTCCTGCGTTTGATGAAACGCGACGTCGTCCGAAATGGCCGACGTCGACATGACGAGGAGGTCTGCCCGGAGGCTCCCAATCGTCGTCGTCGTGATGCGTCCCATGTACGCGCTGCACCAGTTGTAGTACTGACCTCCGAGCCCGAGCATCGTGATGCCGTTGGCCGAGCGCAGCTCCTCCATGATCGTCAACGTGTTGGTGATCACGGTGAGCGGCTTCTTGGGCGCGAGGTGCGGGAGCAGGTGCAGAGTCGTCGTCGAGTCATCGAGCATGATCGCCTGTCCCGTCTCGATGAAATCGAGTGCGGCATGGGCGATGGCCTCCTTCTCCGCGAGCTGCCTGCTGGCTCGGTAGACATCGCTCGACTCGACGAGAGCGGATGACAGCGCCGTCGCGACGCCCCTACTCTTCCGGAGCAGGCCGCGTCCTTCGAGTTCGTCGAGATCGCGATGCACGGTCATGACGCTGATATCGAACCGCGTCGCCAAGTCTTCGATGCGCACCGCGCCGGCCGCCATGACGGCCTCGGTGATCTCCCGCTGCCTCTGGGCCTGACGACCCTGCCGGGCGTCGCCGGCGACGGCCCGCTCCTCACGCATCGTCGTCATCTCAGACCTTCCGTTTTCACGTCCTCAGCCGCGCGGCTTCATCGACGGTGCGCGCGAAGTCCTCGGGGTCGTGGGCGAAGCGCCCCATGAAGAGGCCGTCCACGCTGCTACCGAGATTGCTCAGAGACCCCGATCGCGCACTCCCTCCGTAGATTACCCACGAGTCGGTGATGCGGGGGTCCCCATCAAGGATCTCGCGTAGAGCCGCGACCACGTCTCTGACGTGGCCGGCAGGTGCCGGTTGCGGTCGACCGATCGCCCATACCGGCTCATAAGCCACGATGACTTCGCCGCGAACGGCATCATCGAGTCCGGCGAGCGCGGCCGCAAGCTGGGCCGTGCTCGCCGCCACGGCATCCTCGACTGGCCTCTCGGTTTCCTCACCGATGCAGAGGATCGGCGTCAGACCGCTCCTCGTAGCTGCGGCCAGTTTTCGCGCGACCACTTCGTCTGTCTCGCCGAAAAGTCTCCTTCGCTCCGCGTGACCCACCTCGACGAACGTGCAGCCCGCATCGAGGAGATCGGCTCCGCTCACCGCTCCCGTGTAAGCCCCGCGCTCCGCCCAGTGAAGATCCTGAGCACCGACCGCGATGGGCGTCCCCTCGAACGCATCACGCACCGCGTGGAGAGCGGGCAACGACGGCAGCGCGAAGAGTCTCACTCTGCCATCGACGACGGCCGGATGCCCCCCGACTGCGGCCGCGACACCGTGCGCCCATGCCTGGCTGGCGGCATTGTCGAGGTAGAGCTTCAGGCTGACGCCGAGGAGCAGAGGCTTGGTGGCCGGGACGACACTCGGGGGCACTGCGTCACCCACAGCTACCCGTCTGCTCGTACGAGGTCATCTCGGCAACCTTCTCTGCCGACGCCGATGTCTCGTCGAACTCGTAGTCGAGCCATTCGCGGGCGAGACGGCGGGCCAGTTCGAGGCCGACGACACGCTGCCCGAAGGTCAGTACCTGCGCGTTGTTGCTCAACACGCTCCGCTCGACGCTGAAGCTGTCGTGCGCGGTGACCGCACGAATACCCGCGACCTTGTTCGCCGCAATCGCGACCCCGAGTCCTGTGCCACACACGAGCAGAGCCCGGTCCGACAGCCCGTCGCGCACGCGCTCGGCAGCAGCGACCGCGATGCGCGGGTAAGGCGTGTGCCCCGAATCGTCCACGCCCACATCGATGACCTCGGCGACGCGGTGGTCGCTGAGCAGATCGGCCTTGAGCGCCTCCTTGTACTCGAATCCTGCGTCATCCGATCCGACGACGATTCTCCACTGGCGCGTCATGACCGCTCCTCTCTTCTGGCCGCGAGCACGACGCCCACGGCAGTCATCGCGAGGGCGAACGAGGCGGCCCCCGGGTCGGGTGTGCCGAGACTCTTCGCCACGTGCGGACGTGCGCGCCCGAGCCTGGGCACAAGGTCACTCGTCGCTTCTGCTGCGGACGTCGCATCCGACGCCGCCGCCGTCCAGGCCTCGACAGTCGGCGTACCGCTGTCGGTGTAGCGGCGCAGACTCTCGACGAACGGCACGAGAGCGTCGACGAGCGTCTTGTCGCCCACTTCCGCCTTGCCGTAGCCCTGCACCATCGCCCGGGCGGCATCCACCGCAGCAGCAAGAGCGGGGCCGTCGGGGGCCGAGGTGTCGCCGATACTCTCACCCGCGGCCCGCAGTCCCGCACCCCAGAGGGCGCCGGAGGTTCCCCCGGCTCGAAGTGCCCACGCGTCTCCGGCGAGAGCCAGAACGGTGCCTGCACCCGCGCCCGCGGTATGCGCGCTGACAGCCGCGTCCGCGGCCGCACGCGCGCCGCGCTGCATGCCGATACCGTGGTCACCGTCGCCGGCGATCGCGTCGAGACGGCCGAGTTCGTCGGCGTTTCGGTCGATGACGTCTCGGATCGCCTCGACGATGGCGACGACGCTCGCCGCGGCGGCGGCGGACTCCTCGGATGCCTCCGGCAGGGCCGCGCTGGCATCTTCGGCGATCAGGTCACCCAGAAGGTCGCTGCCCGCAACGACGGCGCCCTTGCGGTAGGCCGGTGTGTAGGCGGGCGAGGCCCAGGCGGCCTCGAGCTCGTCGTCGAGCCAGTGCAGCGTCAACGAAACACCCGCCATCTCGAAGCTCGTGGCGTACTCGCCGACCTCGGGCTCGACGACGACGACACCCGCTCTTTCGAGCTCGCGCGCGACGGTCAGATAGATGACGAAGAGTTCTTCGGCTTTAACGGCGCCGAGGCCGTTGAGAATGACAGCGACGCGGGCCCCGGCTGTCGAGGCGATGCCGTCCGGTCTCTCGCTCAGCTGTGCCTCCACGAAGAGGCGACCCAACTCGTCGGCCGTCGCGAGCGGACGTACATCGATACCCGGTTCGCCGTGGATGCCCATCCCGACACCCATCTGTCCCGCAGGGATCGTGAAAAGGGGCTCGGATGCGCCGGGGAGCGTGCAGCCCGTGAACGCCACGCCGAACGATCGGGTGCGGTCGTTCGCACGCTCAGCGATCGTGGCGACGGCATCGAGGTCGAGGCCCTGTTCGGCTGCCCACGCCGCGGCGCGGAATACTGCCAGATCGCCCGCGACGCCGCGGCGCTTGGCGCGCTCATCGGGTCCGGCGCTGTAGATGTCGTCCGTGACGCGCACCGTCCGGCACGGAATGCCCTCGGCGTTGAGCCGCGCCTCCGCCTGATCGAAGTTGAGCACGTCGCCGGCGTAGTTGCCGTAGCTGAGGAGCACTCCCGCCTCCGTTGCGACGGACTTGGCAACCGCGTACACCTGCTGCGCACTGGGCGAGGCGAAGACGTTGCCCATCGCTGCACCGTGAGCGAGTCCCGCGCCAACCAGTCCGGCGAACGCCGGGTAGTGACCGGATCCGCCGCCGATCACGACCGCCACCTGGCCGGCGGGGGTCGCCGTCGAGCGGGCGACGCCGCCCGGCACGCGACGCACGAGGGACCGGTGCACGGCAACGAAGCCGTCGGCCGACTCGTCTGCGAAGTCCGCCGGATCGTTGAGGACGTAGCTCATGGGAGTTCTTTCCGAAGTCTGGGGTGGGACAGGGGCGGATGCCACGAGGCATCCGCCCCTGTCGTGGCGTCGCAGAACGACGCCGGTACTCGTTCAGTGGTCAGCCGGAGTAGGTAAACGGGCCGGTCATGTTGGCGACGTTCTCCTGGGTGATCAGGATGCAGTCGAAGGACTGCTTCTCCGTCTCGGGGGCGTTGCCCGTACGAATGAATTCGTCGGCGAGCACAACGGCCTCTTTCGCGAACACGGCGACAGGCTGCAGCACCGTGTACGCCATCTCTCCGGAAGTAACCGCGGCGACCGCATCAGGGTTGCCGTCGAAACCGCCCACAACGACGCCCTCGAGTTTGCCCGCTTCCTTCAGCGCCGCGATCGCGCCGAGCGCCATCTCGTCGTTGCCGGAGATCACACCGTTGATGTCGGGGTTCGCCTGCATGAGTGCCTGCGTCTTGTTGCGGCCCTCGGTGCGATCCCAGTTCGCAACTTCTTCGCCGACCTCCACCAGATCGGGGTACTGACTGATGACGGTTGAGAAGCCGTTTGAGCGGGTCTGGGCGTTGTTGTCGGAGGGCGCACCGAACAGCTCGATGTAGTTGCCCGCCTCGGCCATCCGCGTGACCCATTCCTGAGCGCCGATGGCCGCACCCTGCGCGTTGTTGGACACGAGCTGCGCCTTCGCGATTCCCGACTCGTTGATCTCGGCGTTGACCAAGAACACCGGGATACCGGCGGCGTCAGCCTTTTGCACGGCGGCGATCGAGCCGTCGGCGTTTGCGGGGTCGAGGATGATCGCCACGGAGTTGTTCGAGATGGCGGTGTCAATCAGGGTGTTCTCGGTGTTCGTGTCGCCCTTGTGGGCACCGACGACCGCTTCGTAGCCGAGTTCGATCGCGGCAGCCTCGGCGACGTCGCCCTCGGTCTTCCAGTAGGGGTTGGCCGGGTCGTTGACGATGATCGTGATGAGGCCGCCGGCCTCGCCACCGCCGCCTTCACTGCTCGCCGATTCGGATCCGCTCCCGGCGCCGCCGGCGCATGCGGTGAGAGCGAGTGCTAGTGCGCCGGTGGCCGCGAGGGCGGCCAGAGCCTTCTTTCGCATCATGTGATGTGTCCTTTTCTTGAGTGGTCGGCAGCGTTCTTTGATGCCGACTGTTCGCGGTCAGGCGGTGGCGGCCGGAGCCGCCGTATCCTGTCCCGACGTCTGGGTGGGCGCTCCGGCCTTCGGCGTAGGAGCGGAGGTAGTGGGCGCCTTTCGGCGGCGACCGTACTGCAGCGTGTTCAGCAGGACCGCCAAGATGATGACCGAGCCGATCAGCACCATCTGCCAGTACGACGACACCCCGACGATCACGAGGCCGTCACCGAGGAAGCCGATGACGAAGGCCCCGAGGAGAGTGCCACGCACGTTCCCGCGGCCACCGGTGAGTGCTGCGCCACCGATGACGACAGCGGCGATGGCGGTGAGTTCGTAGGTGTTGCCGGCCGTGGGGCTCGCACTGGTCAGGGTCGATGCCAGGATGAGCCCGGCAATGGAGGCACAGATGCCCGAGATGACATACACCCAGATCTTGACCTTGCGCACCGGCACCCCCGACAGTTCGGCGGCGCGCTCGTTGCCGCCCGAGGCGTAGAGCCAGCGACCGAACTTCGTCCGTCCGAGGACGAAGCCGAGGATCAGAGCGACGATTCCCATAATGATGACGCCGATGGGGATGCCGAGGATGCGGTTGAACCCGAGCCAGTCGAAGCCGGTGTTGCCGAGCTCCGGGTCTCCGGCGAGGTCGTTGACCGTGAGACCGTTGGTCATCAACAACGCAAGGCCGCGCACGACGTAGAGCATGCCGAGAGTTGCCACGAACGGCGCGACTTTGAACTTCGCGATCAGGATGCCGTTGACGAAGCCGACCGCAGCTCCGACGCCGCACGAGAGCAACACCACGACGGGAACGCTGGGGAACAGGATGATTCCGAAGAAGTTGATCGGTACACCCTGTAGGAGGAATCCCGCGATGACGGCTGAGAAGCCGAGTGTGGAGCCGACCGACAGGTCAATTCCGCCGTTGAGGATCACCATGAGCATGCCCAGGCCCAGCAGCGCGTAGATCGCGACGTGCGAGGCCATGATGAGCAGGTTCTCAACGGTCAGATAGTTGGGCGTCAGCAGTGAGAACACCACGATGATGAGGATGAGCGCAACGAACGCACGGCCTTCGAGAAGGAGCTTCGCGACGGAGAACTTCTTCTTGTTCTCGATGATGGTGTTGGTGGTCGTGGTCGTCATTGTCCGGTCCAATCTGGGTTCAGGCGGCCGCGGCCTCGCCCGAGGCGGCCATGATCATGTCTTTGGTGACGTCGGGTGTGAACTCGGCCGAGATCTGTCCGCGACGCATCACGATGATCCGGTGGGCGATGCTCAGGCATTCGCCGACCTCAGAGGTCGAGTAGACGACCGCAAGACCCTGGCGGGCTCGCTCGGCGAGAAGGCGGAAGACCTCGCCTTTGGCGCCGACGTCGATGCCTCGGCTGGGTTCATCCAGGAGCATGACGCGGGGGTTTGTCGCGATGATCTTCCCGATGACGACCTTCTGCTGGTTGCCACCGGACAGTGCGCCGATCGGGAGCTCAGGCCCGGGGGTCTTGACGGTGACCGCAGAGATGAGTTCCTTCGAACGGGACTTCTCGAGACGCCTCGAGATGACTCCGCGCACGAGGCTGTCGTCGAGACTCGCGAGCGTGAGGTTCGTGCCGACGTCGAACGTCTGAACCAGTCCGTCACGCTGTCGGTCCTCGGGCACAAGGCCGATTCCCGACGCGATCCGCTCGGCGATCGAATCGCCCAGAATCGATCGCCCCTCCAGGACGATGTCTCCTGATGCGATCCCCCCTTTTCCCGCGATCGACTCGAGGAGCTCGGTGCGCCCCGCACCCATCAACCCGTAGATACAGACGATCTCGCCGGCACGCACATCGAGGTTCAACCCGCTGACGATCGCACGTTCGGGGTTTTCCGGGTCGAGAACCGTCAGGCCTTGCACGCTGAGGGCGACCTCGCCGAACTCGTATCCCTCGGGAGGTGAACCGAGGTCGAAGTTGTCGCCCACCATGTTGCGGACGATCCATTCGAGGTCGATACCGCTGCGCTCCCCGCGCGCGGTCATCGTGCCATCTCGAAGGACAACCGCGTGGTCAGTGACTTCGAGTGCCTCTTCGAGGTGGTGGGAGATGTAGACGATCGCCACCCCGCGGGCGAGCAGGTCACGGATGACCCCGAACAGCACCTCGACCTCGGCGGCGGCCAAAGCAGAAGTCGGTTCGTCCATGATCAGGATCCGCGAGTTCGCCGACAACGCCCGGGCGATCTCGATAATCTGCTGCTGGCCGACCCGCAGGTCGGCAACCAGGGTGTCGGGATCGATGGGCATCTGCAGCTCAGCGAGCAGGGACCGCGCCTGCCGAGCCTCTTCCGCGAAATCGACACCGAAGGGACCTGTGAGCTCACGCCCCATGAAGATGTTGTCTCGCACGGAGAGGTTGGGCGCGAGGCTCAGTTCCTGATGGATGATCGAGATTCCGCGATCACGCGCGTCGTTCGTCGACCCGAAGACCACCGACTCGCTGTCTAGCACGATCTCGCCGGATGTCGGCTGCTCGACGCCGGAGAGAATCTTCATGAGCGTCGACTTACCCGCGCCGTTCTCGCCGAACAGGGTCGTGACGGTACCCTTGCGGATCTCGAAGTTCACGCCCTTGAGCGCCCGGGTTCCCCCGTAGTTCTTCACGATGTTTCGGGCCTCGAGCACCACCTCGTCGAAGCTCTCTCCGCCGCTCATCGGACCGACAGCTCCACGGGAGTCACGAGCCAGCCGGCGGGATTCACGAGCGTGAACGCTCCGGTGACCTCGATCGTCTGGCCTGCGAGGGCGGTGGTGTCGACGTCTGCGAGAACGAGCGTCTTGAGCTCGTCGTTGAGCGCCGCAGCGGCGTTCTGGTAGTCGATCTGATTCTTGAACTGGCCGAACTGGATCTCGCCGGTGGCATCGCGCAGCTCAGTACCGTTGATGGCAGGGCCGGTCTGCACACGAATGAGAAGGTCTTCGGGGATGCCTTCGACCTGCACGGGGTAGATGCCCGACTGGCCTTCGCCGACGACACCGCTGAAGGTGACACTGTAGACGGGACCGCCCGAGCTGGCGATGGCGTACTCGGCTGCCGCGGCATCGGTGTCTGCCGCGATTGCATCCGCGAGTGTCGCGGCGTCAACCGCGCGGTCGATGATCCCCTCCTGGACGGTGGGGAAGTTCTCGGCTCCGAAGGTAGCGGGGTCGAATTCGACGTTGCCCTGTGCGAGCGGGTCGTCGCTGGGGACGACCTTGGTACCAAGCACGATACCGAGAACGACGAGCGCGATCACGCCGATCCAGATGCCGCGCTTCGCGCCTTGCCCGAGCTTTTTGCGTCTGGAGTTCGTGTCTGTCGCCACGGTCACAGCAGCACCTTCGACTCGGCGTCGTTCGGGCGAATCTGGAGCTTCCGGCCTTCGCCGCGACGGAACATCTCCAGCGCCAGCTCGTAGTCATCGAGCGTGAAGGAGTGGCTGATCATGGCCTTCGCGTTGATCGCACCGGCTTCGAACAGTTCCACGGCACGACCGAACGAGTTGAGAACGGCCATCGTGCCCACGATGGAGATCTCGTCGCGGTAGACGCGGAAGGGCGAGAACTGTGCGGTGCGGTCGGCGGGAGCGACGCCGAAATCCTGGAAGAATCCGGCCGGCTTCACTCGAGTGAGACCGTCTTCGATGGCGCGGATGTTGCCGGTGCAGTCGATCACGACGTCCCACTTCTCGCGGGTGGCATCGTCGGCCGAGGTGTAGCGCAACGCGATGCCGCACTCTTCAGCTGTTTTGAGACGCTCAGCGTTGAGGTCGACGATCGTGACCGTCGACGCGCCCGCCTTCGAGGCGAGCTGCGCCATGAGCAGCCCCATCGTGCCGGCACCGTAGACGAGAACGTGGTCACCGAGGCGACGGGGTAGCACGTCCCATCCGCGGATGGCGCACGCGAGCGGCTCGATCAGCGCGGCCTCGTAGAGGTCGGTCTCGGGCTTGAGTTTGTAGACGTTGGCGGCCGGCGCCGTGAAGTACTGCTGTGACGCGCCGTCGGAGGCAACGACCCCGAGGCCGTTCCAGAAGCGGCAGAGGTTCGAGTGCCCGTTCAGGCAGAACTCGCACTCACCACATGTCGTGCTGGGGTTGACGGCGACATGGTCGCCGATGGCGAAGTCGAAGACCCCGCTGTTCACGCCCTCGCCGAGGGCGATGATCGTCCCGGTCGCCTCGTGGCCGGGAACGAGCGGGAAGATCGTTCCCTCGAACTCTCCGTCGAAAACGTGAGTGTCGGTGCCGCAGATACCCACGGCCGCAGTCTCGATCAGGATTTCCTTGTACCCCGGGACGGGGGTGGGCCGCTCTTCCAGGGCCAACTCACCCTCGGAGGTGAATACTACTGCGCGCATCATTGCATCCCTTCGCCGCCCTCGTCGGCGGCTACCCTCATGTTATCTTTATGTGATCTTGAACGATGATCACGTTAGAATCACCATAGGTACATGATGCGGCGATGTCAACAGGCACCCGTAGAGCTTCGAAGGAGAGGTGGACCCGGTGTCGGATTTGCGTTGGGACGAAATCGATCGGCGCGCGGTGGATACCGCCCGGATTCTTGCGGCGGATGCCGTGGAGAAGGTCGGCAATGGTCACCCGGGTACGGCGATGAGCCTCGCCCCGGTGGCCTACCTGCTCTATCAGCGAGTGCTGCAGCACGACCCGGCGGATGCGGATTGGCTGGGTCGCGACCGGTTCGTCCTGTCGGTCGGTCACTCATCACTCACGCAGTATGTGCAGCTGTACCTGGGCGGATTCGGGCTCGAGCTCGATGACCTGAAGGCGCTGCGCACGTGGGGGTCGCTCACTCCCGGTCATCCGGAGTTCGGGCACACGAAGGGCGTGGAGATCACGACCGGTCCCCTGGGCCAGGGTCTGGCTTCTGCCGTCGGATTCGCGTACGCGTCGCGCTACGAGCGAGGGCTTTTCGATCCGGATGCCGCGGCAGGCACGTCTCCATTCGATCACTTCGTGTACGCGATCGCAGGTGACGGCGATCTCCAAGAGGGAGTGACAGCGGAGGCATCGTCTCTTGCCGGTCACCAGGAGCTCGGCAACCTGATCGCGATCTACGACTCCAATCAGATCTCGATCGAGGACGACACGAACGTCGCGTTCACCGAGGACGTCGCCCAGCGCTACAGGTCCTACGGCTGGGACGTGCGGGTCGTGGACTGGAAGAAGACCGATGTGTACGTCGAGGACGTCGCCGACTTGAACGACGCGCTCGAGGCGGCGCGAGCGGAGACCTCGAAGCCGTCGCTGATCATCCTTCGCACCATCATCGGATGGCCCTCGCCGGGCAAGCAGAACACGGGCAAGATCCATGGCGCGGCGCTGGGTGGCGACGAACTGGCCGCGACGAAGAGAGTGCTCGGGTTCGACCCCGAGCGGTCGTTCTTCGTCGCCGACGACGTCATCGCCCACACGCGCGGGCTCGCGGCGCGCGCCGCCGACGCTCGCGAAGAATGGCAAGCGGGCTTCGACACGTGGGCATCTGCGAACCCGGAACGCAAGGCACTTCTGGATCGCCTCGAGGCTCAGTCACTCCCCCACGGGATCGACGAGGCGCTGCCATCTTTTGAGCCAGGAAAGGACCTGTCCACGCGAGCAGCATCCGGTGTCGTCATCAATGCGCTTGCCGAGGAAATGCCCGAACTGTGGGGAGGATCTGCCGACCTTGCCGAATCGAATCTCACCACGATCAAGAGCGCGAAGTCGTTCATCCCGACGCAGTGGTCCACTCACGAGTGGTCGGGGGACCCGTACGGACGGGTGCTCCATTTCGGCATCCGCGAGCACGCCATGGGCGCGATCATCAATGGCATAGTGCTGCACGGCCCGACGCGCGCTTTCGGCGGGACGTTCCTCATCTTCAGCGACTATATGCGCCCCGCCGTGCGGCTCGCAGCGCTCATGAACATTCCCTCGATCTTCGTCTGGACGCACGATTCCCTGGCCCTCGGCGAGGACGGACCGACGCATCAGCCGATCGAGCAGCTGGCGACCCTCCGCGCCATCCCGAACTTCACGGTACTGCGCCCGGCGGATGCGAATGAAACCGCGGCCGCCTGGCTCGAGATACTCCGCCGCCATGACGGACCGACCGGTATCGCGTTGACACGACAGAACGTTCCGGTCTTCCCCCGAGGCGATGCCGGGTTCGCGACCGTCGACGGTGTCGCGAAAGGTGCCTACACGCTCATCGACGCACCGAACGGTGCGCCCGATGTCATTCTCGTCGCGACGGGCTCCGAAGTGCAGCTCGCCGTCGCCGCTCGGGCGACCCTGGCCGACGAAGGAATCGGTGCGCGCGTCGTATCGGCACCGTCGCTCGAATGGTTCGCAGAACAGGATGCCGCCTACCGCGAGTCGGTGCTTCCTGCGGCCGTCAAGGCTCGTGTGTCGGTCGAGGCCGGCATCGCACTCCCCTGGCGGGACATCGTCGGCGATGCCGGACGGTCCGTGTCGGTCGAGCACTTCGGCGCTTCGGCCGACCACAAAACCCTGTTCCAGCGGTACGGCATCACAGTCGAAGCGGTCGTCGACGCCGCGCGCGAAACCCTCAGTGCGTCAACGGAGGATGTCGCGTGATCCCCCGGAAGATGAGAGCGAGTGTGCTCATGGCACCCGGCCGCATCGAGCTCGACGAGCGCCCGGTGCCGACTCCAGCACCCGATGGGGTGCTCGTGCAGGTGACGGCTGTCGGGGTATGCGGGTCGGACGTGCACTTCTACCGCGACGGTCACCTCGGCGACTGGATCGTCGACGAGCCCCTTGTGCTCGGCCACGAGTCGGGGGGCACGATCGTCGCAGTCGGGACAGCGGTCGATCGGAGTCGGCTCGGCGAGCGGGTTTCGATCGAGCCGCAGCATCCATCACCGGGCTCGCGTGAAACGTTGCGCGGGGACTACAACCTCGATCCGCACATGTCGTTCTATGCAGTGCCCGGCACCGACGGTGCGTTTCAAGAGTTCGTCACGATTCAAAGCCACTTCGCGCATGCGGTGCCCGATCGAGTGAGCGACCACGCCGCAGCCCTGATGGAGCCGTTGTCCGTCGCGATCGCCACGGCACGCAAAGCGGGGTTCGCCCCCGGCCAGCGCGTGCTCATCACGGGGGCGGGCCCAGTCGGGATCGCCATCGCGCAGGTCGCCCGGGCGTACGGCGTTGCCGAGATCATCGTGTCCGACGTCGCCGCAGCGCGACGGGACGCAGCCCTGACTTTCGGTGCGACCGCGGTGTTCGATCCGATCGCGGAAGGCGACCACGACATCACCGATGTCGATGCCTTCGTCGACGCCTCCGGCGCGGCCGCCGCCGTACGCACCGGTATCGGCGCGCTCCGCCCTGGCGGCCGGGCAGTGCTCGTGGGCATGGGTCTTCCTGAGATCCCCCTGCCGGTCACGACCATTCAGAACCGAGAGCTCGTCGTGACCGGAGTCTTCCGCTACGCGAACACGTGGCCGACCGCGATCACGCTTGTCACGAAGGGGCTTGTCGACCTTGATCGCATGGTGACAGGCACATTCGGGCTCGCCGACGTGCAGGCTGCCCTCGAATCGACGAGCGCCGCCACGACGCTAAAGTCGGTCGTCGAACCCGGACGCTGACCCGATCGGGAGCGCGCCGTCGTCGGCGATGCACTCCCGCACGATCTGAGACAGGTGGATGGCGCGATCGTCAACGCCGCCGGGCGTTGTCATCGGGGCGGGGATGTATCCGAAGGCGAGGTCATACATCGGATCGGCGAACGCCAACGCACCGCCGGCTCCGTCATGACCGAACGCCTGGTAGCTGCCGAACAGCATTCTGGGCTGAGGCTTCATGCAGACCACGCCGAAACTCATCTCGTCATCTACCACAACATCGTGGCCGCTCATCCGCAACTGGGCCATCCGCGCGAGAACTTCTCGGCTAACGAACGGTTCGCCGAGGTGACCGAGCGCCGCGGCGTACAGACGAGCGAGCCCGCGGGCCGAGCCGGTGCCGCCTGCCGCGGCCGGTCCCCCACGCCGAACGGCACGCGATCTCGGATCGGCCGCCGCTGGAAGTTGTTGCCCTCGGTCAGCTCGACCGGACCGGCGAGCGGCGCCGGAAATCGACCCGCAAGACGTCGGGCGTGTGCGCGCAGGTCGCGCTCATCGATGCAACAGATGGCTAGCCGCCGTCACCGATTTCGATGACGTGATCGCGGTTGGCCATTCGCGATAGGGCAGCCAGCGGCTCGCCCTTCGACCCGGTGCAGATCATCACGACCTGGTCGTCGGGGAGCTTCTCCAGCTTCTTCAAGTCCACGAGGATCCCGTCGGGGACCCGCAAGTAGCCGAGTTCGTTCGCGATGCCCATGTTGCGGACCATCGAGCGACCGACAAAAGCGACCTTACGCCCGTGCAACTCGGCCGCATCGAGGATTTGCTGGATCCGATGCACGTGGCTCGCGAAGCTGGAGACGATGATGCGACGCGGCGCCGTGCGAAAAACTTCGTCGATCGCGGGCATCAGGTCCCGCTCACCGGTCGTGAATCCGGGGACCTCGGCGTTGGTCGAGTCGACCATGAACAGGTCGACTCCTTCCCTGCCGAGCTGCGCGAAACCGGCCAGGTCGGTGATGCGACGGTCCAGGGGGAACTGGTCCATCTTGAAGTCGCCCGTGTGCAGCACCAGACCGGCGGTCGTGCGAATGGCGATCGCCAAGCCATCCGGAATGGAGTGGTTCACCGCGAAGAACTCGAGATCGAAGGGACCCGTCGGGTGGCGATCACCCTCGGCGACCTCGATCATCGGGGGCGAGAGACGGTGCTCCTTGAGTTTCGCGGCGACGAACGTGAGCGTCAGACGCGAGCCGATGATCGGGATGTCTCCGCGTTCGCGTAGAAGATACGGGAGTGCTCCGATGTGATCCTCGTGCCCGTGCGTCAGCACAATTGCCGTGATGTCGTGCAAGCGGTTTCGAATGGCGGTGAAGTCGGGAAGGATGACGTCGATATCCGGGTGCATGTCTTCGGGAAAAGCACACCGCAGTCGACGATGAGCAGGCGCCCGTTGTGGTCGAAGACGGTCATGTTGCGACCCACTTCTCAGAGGCCGTCGAGGGCAAAGATCCTGAGCCCGCCGTCGGCAAGCGGCGGCGGCGCGGGCAGGTCGAGTTGGTGCATGAGTTTTCCGTTCGTGTGGCGCGTGGTGCCCGATTGTTCGGAGCGACGGTGCGGGTCAGTGTCCGCCGCCGAGGCCACCGCTCAGGCGTCCGTGCATGAGCGATGTGGCTTCGTTCATGCCCTCGAGAATGACGCGCTTGCCCTGGTGCTCGTACTTCGTCACGATCGCGTCGAGTGCGGCGACGGTCGATGCGTCCCAGATGTGCGAGTTGGACATGTCGATGATGACACGCTCGGGGTCGTGCGTGTATTCGAACTGAGTCGTGAGGTCGTTGCTCGAGGCGAAGAAAAGTTCTCCGTCGACCGTGTAGCGCACCGTGGGGACGGATGCTTCCTTGTCGGTCTTGCGGGTCACCGAGACGAAGTGCGCAACCCGGCGGGCGAAAAGCACCATTGCCGCGAGAACACCCGCGCCGACGCCGACCGCGAGGTTGTGAGTCCAGACAGTGATGACGACGGTGAGGAGCATGATTGCTGTCTCGCTCTTCGGCATCCGCTTCAACGTCGAAAGGCGGATGCTGTGCCAATCGAACGTAGCGACCGAAACGACGATCATCACGGCGACGAGGGCTGCCATCGGGATGGCACCGACAACCGGTCCGAGAGCGAGGATCAGCACGAGCACAAAGACTCCCGCCATGAAGGTAGAGATGCGGGTGCGTGCGCCGGATGCCTTCACGTTGATCAATGTCTGGCCGATCATCGCGCAACCGCCCATTCCGCCGAACGCGCCAGAGAGGATGTTCGCTGCGCCCTGACCGAAGGCCTCGCGGGTCTTGCGCGAGTGCGTATCGGTGAAGTCGTCGACGACCTTCGCGGTCATGAGTGACTCCAGGATCCCGACGACAGCCATCGCCGCGGCGTAGGGAGCAATGATCCCCAGGGTTTCGAGATTGAGTGGCACCACCGGGAAGAACAACTCCGGCAGGCTCTGGGGCAGGTCTCCCTGGTCGCCGACGGTCGGGACGTTCAGCGCGAAGACAACGGCCGCGGCGGTGAGCAGGACGATGGCGACGAGCGGTGCCGGGATGACCTTGGTCCAGAGCGGCATCAGGTACATGATCAGCAGGCCGATGACGACGAGCGGGTAGACGAGCCAGGGCACGTCGATCAGTTGGGGGAATTGTGACGTGAAGATCAGGATGGCGAGCGCGTTGACGAATCCCACCATGACCGAACGCGGGATGAATCGCATCAGCTTCGCCACACCGAGGGCGGCGAACATGATCTGGATGACCCCGCCGAGGAGGACCGTGGCGATGAAGTAGTCCATGCCGTACTCACGCGCGACCGGGGCGATGACGAGGGCGATCGCACCAGTGGCCGCGGTGATCATCGCGGGGCGGCCGCCGAGAAAGGCGATCGACACACACATCACGAAGGAGGAGAACAAGCCCACACGCGGGTCGACACCGGCGATCAGTGAGAACGCGATCGCCTCGGGGATCAGCGCGATCGAAACGACGAGGCCAGCAAGAACCTCGCGGGTCAGGATGCGGGGGCTGCGAAGAGCCTGCATCACGGTGGGTTCGATGCGGTAACGGGATCTGGGGTCTTGCACAGGGATGACGTCAGTCACAAGCGCTCCTGAGGATTCGGGATGGTAGGTGGGAGCGCAGCGTTGCGCGGTCGCCGACACGGTCGACGGGAGAAGGTGGGAGATTCTGGTTCGCGAAACAGGAATCTTCCACAACCCTACCGTAACGTTAGGTTTAGTCGCCTCGTCATCTCCAGGAGTGACGGGGGTAGACCCCTCGTCATCTCGCGGGAGCGAGCTGGACGTGATCCGCGCGGCCGCTCAAGAACGCAAGCAACACCTGCTCGACCACATGCAGGTCGCCGACGAGTTCTTGGATCAGCTCGACGACTTGTGAGCGGTCGCGCCCGGAACGGCACCACGCGTCGGGGTACGCACGATCACCGCGAGAACCGCGACGACGATCGGGATGCTTGCCGACCACGCGGCTGGCACGGAAAGATTGCCGCTCAAATCTTCCCCGAGCGCCAGCGCGTACGGGCCGAGTGAGGACGCTACCAGGCTGACGGATATCGCGAGTCCGCGGATCGAACCGATATGGGTGACACCGAAGTATCGAACAAACGAGGCTGCCTCCATCCCGCGGAGCGCGCCGCCCGCCAACCCCAGCACGAGGCCGTAGACGAGCGCCAAGACGCCGGGCTGGACAACCCCGACGAGTAACAGGGAAGCGGCCATCGCGACCATCGGAGCAACGATGAAGATCCGCGGGTTGAAGCGATCGATGAGTGCGCCCACCGCGAGCGTCGCCAGGAGAGCCGTGACGGTTTGCGGAAGGAAGTTCGCGGCGGCTTCGAGTGGAGTCAACCCGCGCTCCCCAAGCAGCGCGATCTGGTGGAATGCCAGCGCCGTGCCAAGCATCGAGGTGGAGGAGATCGCGGCGGTGAGCACCCAGAACATTCCGGTCCGCCGCGCCTGACCGCTAGTGAAGCCGCCGACGATGAGCGTTCCCGTGTCCGTCCGGGTGGGGTCCGGCTCGATCGAGGCCGGTCGCGGCAGCACGAGAGCCAAGGGCACGGCGATGATCAGTACAGCGAGAGCCTCGATCCGCCAGGCCCACCCAATGCCGACTGCCGCCACGAGCCGCTCCAGGAGCACCGGCGCAAGCGAGATGCCGGCCGAACCGATCGCGCCACTGATTCCGAGCGCCAGCCCGCGTCGCCGCCGCACGATCTGGGCGACGGCTGTGCTGGACGCCAGGCCCAATGCCCCCTGGCCGAACATCCGGACACCGACGTAGCCGACCGTGAGACCGACGATGTCCTGAACGAAGCTGAGGCCCACCAAGGTGAGCGCGAACACCACGGCGATCGCGATGATCACGCGTCGAACGTCCCACCGGTCCATGAGGCGACCCAGAATAGGCTGTACCGTCGCCCCCACGAGCGTCCCGATCAGATAACTCAACGACAACAACGTGCGGTCGATGCCGAGTTGGTCAAGAAGGGGATCGGTGAAGACGGCCAGTCCGGCCGTCTGGCCGGGAAAGGTCATCGCCGAGAGCCCGCCGCCAGCGAGAACCGGGACGATCCAGCTGCGCCGCGACGGCGTCACGGGAGCTCCGGAAGAGCGTGCAGTGGGCGTGACGTCCTCCTGATCGATGATGCCGCCGACATCTCCGACGTGATCCGGAGCGTTAGCGCAGAAATCTACCGTAACGTGAGATTTGACCACGCGGGCGGCGACCACCACCCCGACGAAGGATCCGAGAAGATCGGAGATCACGCATGGCGACCGACCACCCGCTTCTCGGCGAGGACTACTCCCTTATCCAGGACTACCTGCTCACCAAGATCGTCCTCGCGCTGAACACCGATCTGGACACCTCCGGCTGGGATCACGAGATCGACGCATTCGAGCGTGAGTCCACATCATTCTGGGTTCGCCGAAACGCTCTGCTGTTCGACTACACCCTCGCGCGGCTCCTCGCGGCCTGCCCGAACCCGACCCCGGCACCGGATCCGAAGGGCGCCGGGCCCCAGGTGACGTTCGTCAGCGACTTCGTCGGAGCTGTTACCCAGCAGGACGCGAGCACCGCCGAGTACGTGTGGGCCGAGGTCAATGCCGGACACGGCATCGGACGCAGCGCGCGGCTTCCCTCGACCGTCATCCTGCTCGCACACCTGCGCACATCTTGGGGCGAGGCGCACGCTCGCACCGTGCTCGACAACGTCCCCGACGAGATGTTCCCGCCTCAGAGCGTCTCCTGACGCCGCCTTGCCGGGTGCAGTTCGAAGAGGATATGCGGGCAGTCATCACAGGGGCCAGAGCGAAATCTGTGGATGACTCTATGTGCAGCCCGCACTGATCTTCGAGGAACCCTACGTGTCAGGGTGAGTTGAGGCGGCCAGTAGCTCGGAGCAAGTCCGCCACCGCGCAGGGCGACCGCGTTCATCGATGCGGCCCCATATGAGCGCAGCAGCGCACGTATCGCTCAACGCAATGGCACCCGGCCCCGGCCGTTGCTCACCACGGCCGGTGAGCTCGATCTGCGGATCCCGAAGCTGCAGGCCGGAAGCTGCTTCCCGTCGCTGCCGGAACGCCGCCGCCGGGTCGATCAGACCTTGTTCGCGGTCGTGATGGAGGCGTATGTCCACTACGCCCTGACAGCTCGAGGTCATGAGCTGGTCAGTGCGCTCACCCCCTGGTCAGCTACAGCCAGCGCTGGGAGCGACCGTCGCGGCAGCACGACCGAATCCGCGCTTCTGAAGTTGAGGGGGTATCCGCGCCTCTAAAAACGCAGAACACGAGGGGACTCTCACTCCGGCGGGGGCAATATGGCGGCGTTCCCACGAACGGGAGCTATTCGGAATGCGCTGACAGCGGGCGTTCGTCGGACTCGTCCGCGACGCCCCCGTCCGGACGGACCCGGCGAGAGATGTAGTCTGCTCGTGCGCATCGGTGCTCTGTGCGACTGGGCTCTGCGTGACTGGGCCGCCGGAATTACGACGAGTCCAGCTGATCCCGAATCCGGCAACGACGACAGCGACGATACCCGCTGCGGCGAGGAGGGTGATGAAGTCGGGCTGCACTATCGACTGGCCGCGGAGCGCCTGCCAGGTGAGCAGAGCGAGCATCAAGACGTAGCCGACAGCCACCGTCCACACGAACCCCGCACGAACTCGCGGGCTCCGAAGACCGACCACCCGGCGAGACGCGATCTCGAGCAGGAGGGAGGAATAGCGGCAGCACCTGGAGGGCGTGCATTCCGACGAAGTGCGGTATGCGCAGGTCGCCACCGGTCACGCTCCACCCGAGGAGAAAGAGCCCAGGGCCGCCGTCCGCAGCGCGGACGGTGTGCGCGCCAGCTATGCCCTCGAAGTCTGCACGCTGCGAGGCCGTGGGGATGGTCATGAGGAATCTCAGGGCCAGGCCGATGAGCGCGATGAGGGGGACGCGAACCTGACGACCAGACCTCTGGCGGGGTCTCTGCTCTGCGAAGACCACAGCATGATCGAGACGATCAGCGTGGCGATCCACATTGTGCTGATCATCACGGCCATCGTCGACCAGATGACGGTGTCGTACACCGTCGAGACGTTGAAGTGACTGCGATGCCCAATGATGGTGTCGATGACGATGAGGGCCAGTTCGAGCGCGAGCGCGAACGCGATCACGGTCCCTGCCCTCGAAGCCGCTCTCCTGTGCCGCGTGAGCTGGCCGATCAACCACGCCCCGGTGACGCTGTAGATCACAGAGGAGATCGAGAACTTCAGCGGCTTCGCCCAGATCGGGGCGCCCACCAGCTCTCGCTGGTCAACGAGCAGCCCGATGAGGGACGCCAGCGTCTCTACCGCGCCGATGACCGCGACCGCGAGCAGCGGCTTATGCCACTGCGTTCCGATGGTCTGCCGCACATTTTCGGTACTTGACGCCGTGTCTGAAGAGTTCATGCTCAGAAAGTGACGCCGACCGACCCCCGCCGAACAGCGACCGAAGGACTGATTCTCGGCATCAACCGACCGGTGGATGCCAGCTCGTTCCGCCGTTGATTACGCGGCCCGCTCAGCTCCCTCGATCCACAGTATCCAGTCGCGCACGGCCTCGATGCTCTGCACCGACTCCACAGACTTGGTCATGAGCCAGCGCGGCCCCTCTCCGGCCCGTCATGGCCAAACCACGTAATCGTTCAAGCGCTCCCGGAGTGTCGGGTGCTGCATGCCGAGCGTCGCGGATGCCGCACGCACGCTCTCCAACTCGACGAGCGTGCGCAGGACGTCGTGCGAGCGGGCTTCGCGAAGGCGATCGCGTCCGGCGAAGGTTCCTCGGGATCGTAACCGCGCGGGAACAGCAGCAGCGCTCCCAGCTCGGACGCGTTGACGACAGGATGCCGGGGGTCCGTGAGCCGGAGCGCAGTGGCCGCGGCATCCCCTGACTCCGAAAGACGATCCGCACGCACCCAGGTCCCGATTCCGGCGCGGGCGATCCCCCGCCCGCGTCCTCGGAACCGCTCTGGATCCCCGCGCACCGTCGTCCAGAGCCGCCCTCGCCATCGCCGCACCCTCGGCGAACGGGATCGAGCGGGCTCCTGGGCATCCAGCGGGAACGCGATCGCCCTCACCCGCGCCGCCAGCCGCACACGAAGCCGTGCCAGCGCGGCCTGCCGGTCGTGCTGGCACGATCACGACGCCCGCCCCTGCCGACCGGTGAATCCGGCGGACGAGCGCGTGAGCAAACCCAGCCGCCCCGAGCGAGGACTTCCCCTCGAGCCGCGCCGTGACATCATCGGGGAGCGGGAGCCACAAGAGTGAACTCACGCTGGACGATGAGAAGGTCAGCACCCCAGACCTCTTCGATCGCGCGGCGTAATCAAGGCGTGGAGTAGTCCCACCCCTCTTTCGGGGTACCGGGCTGTAGTTGCCTCCGAGCACCGTCGCCAACACGACCGGCTTGTCCTTCAGCGCACCGCCAGCGATGCGGGGGTCGGCGTAGGTCAGGTCGTACCAAGCCTTGAAATGGGCCGCGACGCCCCCGTTGTACCTTGAGGATCCCGATTCCGCCCCACCGAGGGAACCGGTAGCAGGTCACGTCGCCCTCGACGTAAGTCGCGTGCACCAACGGAAAGCCGACCACCAGAGCACCCTCGCCCTGGCCATAGGCCACCGCCCCGGCGCACCCCTCCCGCAGCCATCCGTATGCAGCTACCGGGCGACGACACGGCGAACGAAGTCACCAGGCCTCATTACGAGCCGACCATTCCAGTTCGGACCGAGGCCAAGCAGATCATTGTCGCTCGTGACGATGATGAGCGCATCGACGCCAGGATCCTTCGCCAAAGACGCAATCAGATTGTCCTCGTAATCGCTGACACCGTGATCGCGAGCCTCCGGCTCGATAACCGCTCCACCGGAAAACTCACACATCTCCACGACCGCAGCCACGAACGCTTCGACGAGAGGGTCGCTCTGCCCCACCGCCCGCATCACGCGAGCGACATTGCGGAGGATGTTCGGCGAAGCAAACAGCCGGAACCGCTCAGCAAACGCAAGAGAAACCGCATCCGCGGCGGGATTGTCCGTCGTCGGCGGGACATCCGGCAACAACGGCCAGCTGCCGTCATCCCCCGAAATGTAATCGAGATAGACGTTGACGTCGAGAACAACCGGAGTAGCAGGGTCGATCACGCGGCGGCGGTCCCCCGAATAAGCCCAAGCACCTCATCCGCCGAATAGCGGCGGCCGCCACGCTCAACCCTGGCCTGCTCACGAAGAGCATGCATCCGCTCCAGCCGCAGCCGGCCGTGAAAGTCCCGCACCGCCAACCTCAGAAACTCGCTGCGATTCCCATGCCCAAAATGCTCCACAACCGCATCCAGAGCCGGACGCAAATCATCCGCAACAGCAATACCCACAGTCTTCGCACCCATCATTCCCCCTCGTTGCCTACGCGTAATCAACATCAGCAATGCTATCAGGCCACACCCGCCAGACGGCAGGCGCACCAGACGCCTCCCCCTGCGTACTGCCGTGACGGTTGTCCGATAGTCACCAACTTCTACTGCAAATTGCAAGCACCTTTCAGCACGAGCCATCCAACCGAGCAAGCGCCGCCTGCGCGCGCTCGATATCAGCCTCGCTGTAGAAAACCACCCGCCGTGTCCTGCGAGGCCCGACCCTCCACCTGAACCCGGGAATCCTGCGCGACACCGCCCTCTTCCGTATGACGACGTCCGACTGGGACTCAGTGATAGACGTGCATCTGCGCAGGGCTTTCCTCATGTCGCGCGCGGCGCAGTCGTCGATGACCACAGCGGGTCGGGGCCGCATCATCAACATGTCCGGCGTGTCGGCGCTCGGCAATCGAGGCCAGGCGAATTAGTCCGCCGCGAAGCCCGGGGTCCAGGGCTTCGCGGCGACGCTGATGATCGAGCTCGCACTCTTCCGCGGACGACGTACTGCGTCGCACTCGGCTCTGCATCGAGACCGACATGTTGTGCGAGAGCGCGGCGCGGGTGGGCCTGAAGCTAGACGAGATGCGGGAGCAGATGCTGCCGCGTCCGATAGACGCATCGGAGCGGTGGAGGACATTGCCGCGGCTATCGTTTTCGCGCCGGCGGATTGGGCGCGGGGGGCGCCGCCCTAGGAGACTGCTGAACAAGGGGGTTTGGCGCGGACGGAGCGCGGCCGAGTAGCCGTCTCGCGGCGTGTGTAGGTCAGCACTCGGGGTGCGTCAACGGGGTCGCTCCGCCCGCTGGTGCCTATTCTGCGACGGGGTCGCGGGCGTGTCCAGGGGGTGTGCGCGTCCGTGGGGCGGGGTCCCGCGCTCGGGTCAGGTCAGCGCCCAGCCTTGGTTGTTCCGGGTGAGGCCGAGGGCAAGCAAGCGGCGCAGATTCAGTGCGGCGACACGGTGATGCAACCATGCGTTGTTCTTGACGACACCCCGGAACGGGACGCGCCGGTTCCCTCGGGTGACCCACGCGATCGTGCGTTCGACCATCGGCCGGAGCGTCCGGTAAGTGGCCTGGAAATCGGGATCGGTCGCGCGTTCGCGATGTGCGCGTTGCAGCAGGTCGTGCTCGTGCAACACGACGGTGCGTCCCTCGGCCGATGTTGTGCACTGGGTCTTCAGCGGGCAGGAGCGGCACGCGGCTTTGAACGTCGCGCGGCCATACGCGGTGACCTTCCGCACGTTCCCGGCGGGGCAGGTCACGGTTCCGGCGACCGGATCGTGGGCGAAGTCAGCGATCGTGAACCCGCCGGGAACTGCTGGCCGCAGCGGCCACGGCTTGATCACCGGCACGTGCCCCGCCTCGTCGAGGGCAGCGAGCATCGCCCCGGTCCCATACGCGGAATCACCGAGCACCTGAACGCTCTCACCCGCAGCGATCGTCGCATCGGCGGTCACCAGTTCTGCTCCGACCGCGGCGTCGGAGTTATCCGGCCCGGCGGCCTTGGTGAGGGCAACAGCGGTCGCCAGCCCAGTCTCCGGCTCGATCACGACGTGTGCTTTGAACCCGTCCTGACGGCGTTCCACGGTCTTGTGCGCGTGTCGCGCCTCGGGATCGACGGTAGAGATCACCCGGTCCGGTGCGACCTTCCGTGCGATCTTCCACCGCCCGTCAGTGCCATCTGACCCGGCGGCGGGTTCAACGTCTTGCCCAGCGACCAGGGCGAGCAGCGCGACCGCGTCTGCCGACTTCCCACCCGCCTGCTCGATGCTTTCGAGGTCCAGGGCGTCCAGCAGTGCGAGCGCGTCGCCGACCAGGGCAGAGACGAGTTCGTCGCGGGCGTCCTGGTCGTCCCACGCGATTCGCGGCTTCCCGGTCTGCTCGTAACCGTGCCCGGTGAGCGCGGCCAGCCGGGTGCAGACCACGGTGATCTGCTCGGCCGCGCCGGGCACGTCCCGACCGACCCGGCGGATCTGCGCGATCAGCTGGGTGACGGTGTCCTGCCGGGCGACCGCGTCATCGAGGATCGTGGAATCCACCGCCCGCCGCGTCTTGCCCGCGACCGCACCCGACTCGGCGATCACCTCACGGACAGCGTCGAAGACCCGATGCGGCCGAGCGGACGCGGCCAGCCGACGCCGCCAGTACGTCAACGTCGACGGGTGAAACCCCACGGCATCGATCGCGAACCCGCACGCGGCCTTCCACCGCAAATCGAACGTGACCCCGTCGGCCGTCTCCCGATCCGACAGGCCATGCAACGCCTGCAGCACCAACACGGACGCGGCGACATCCCCCGGCAGCGACGGGCGGCCACGCCCCGAGGGGAACAAGTCCTCGAACATGTCATCGGGGAACAGTCGGTGCCGGTGCTCGGCGAGGAACGCGAACACACCCCCCACCGGCAACAGATGCCCCGCGAACGAGGACACATCCAGAAGATCACGCGCACCGTCATCACGACCCTGCATGAACCAAGTCTTAACGACCAAACTCGACCACCACGCAGGCGCGCCTTAACCCGCCAGATTGTTCAGCAGTCTCCTAGCTGTACTTCCTCGGCAGGTTGTGAACATCTGAGGTAGGCGAAGACCTCCGGGCAGGATGTGGGTTACCACACTCACCATCCTGACCACGGAGGTCTTCGTGACTCACGCTAACGCGCCCTTGACTCCAGAGGGGCGTCGCCGTCTTGCTGTTCTCATCGTTGACAAGCGGTGGCCGTTGCGGCGGGCCGCGGAGCGGTTCCAGTGTTCGCCCGCGACGGCTAAGCGATGGGCGGACCGTTACCGGTCCGGGCTGCCGTTGATCGACCGCAGCTCGAGACCGCAGAGATCACCGAACCGGCTTCCGCAGAGGACGGAACGGCGGATCGTCGCGTTGCGGTTCACCCGCCAGTGGGGTCCGCACCGGATCGCGTATCACCTGCGGCTGCACCGCTCCACGGTCGGACGAGTCCTCGACCGCTACGGGATGCCGAAGCTGGCGTACATCGACCAGTCCACCGGGCTCCCCGTCCGCAAGCCCACACCGAAACGCTACGAGGTCGCCGCGCCCGGCCAGCTCGTCCACGTGGATATCAAGAAGCAGGGCCGGATTCCCGACGGTGGCGGGTGGCGTGTCCACGGCCGCGGATCCACCCAGGATCGGAAAGCCGGTGTCGCCCGCGACAAAGCCGCCCGCGCAGGAGCGGCAGGCTCACGCGGCTACCGCTACCTGCACCACGCCGTCGACGACTACTCCCGGGTCGCGTACTCGGAGATCCTCGACGACGAACGCAAAGAGACCGCCGCCGGTTTCTGGGAACGCGCCAACGCATTCTTCACCGGCCTCGGCGTGACCGTTACCGCCGTGATGACCGACAACGGCTCCTGCTACCGCTCCCATGCCTTCGCCGCCGCGCTCGGCGACGGCATCAAACACAAGTGGACCAAGCCCTACCGCCCACAGACCAACGGCAAAGTGGAACGCTTCAACCGCACCCTCGCCACCGAATGGGCCTACGCGAAGCCCTACGCCAACGAAGCCGAGCGCGCCGCCGCCTACGACACCTGGATCCATCACTACAATCACCACAGACCCCACACCGGCATCAGCGGCCAAACCCCCTCAGCCCGCGTTCACAACCTCACGGGGAAGTACACCTAGCGGACGAGCTGATCGACGCCGACGCCCTGCTGCTTGCGGTCCCGCTCTACAACTGGGGAGTCGCGGCCCACGTCAAGGCTTGGTACGACGTGACCTATGCCGACCCACGAATTGCAGGCGGTGCGCTCAAAGGCAGACCGGTAGTGCTCGCGACGGTACTCGGAGGCAACTACAACCGCGGGACCCCGAAGGAAGGGTGGGACCACTCCACCCCGTGGCTACGCCGAGTGATCGAAGACGTGTGGGGCGCTGACCTACTCGTCGTACAGCGTGAGTTCACCCTGGTGGGCGTCAACCCGGCGCTGGAACAGTTCACAGAGATGGCCGCAGAAATCCGCACAGCAGCCGAAGAACTCGCCGCCCACCATGGACGAAGCCTCGCAAGAGACGGGCGCCGCGCACGACTCCGTGACGCGGGATCGTGATTCGCGCCTCCGTACAGCCCAGTCCGTGTCCGGAATACGCGAGCCGTGACGCCGCGCGTTCACGTTCTTTCCCGATTCTTTCCCATGATACTCGCCCACAGAATAAAAGCCCTGATAAATAGGACTTAAGTGGCGGTGCCCCGGTGGGATTTGAACCCATACAGGAAGACCTTCAACGGGGCGCAACGGGCCTACTTCGCTGCCATTCCGCGGGACTTGACCTTTCAGTGGTGCACTCCACTGCGCCTGATCTGTCGTCGGTCTTTCTCACGGCGTTCCCACGGGCCCGGGCCTCACACGTGCCCGGAAGCGCGCCTTATGGTCCGGCCGTGCGGGGTTCTCCTTGATCGCGTGCTGCTGCGTCGATGATGGCGGGGGTGTCGTCATCGGCTTGCTGCAAGAACTCGTGCTGCAGCAGGGTGGCGACGTCGGAGACGGCGACGGTGAGCACCTCTCCGGCGGCCACGACGGTCGGGGTGCGGCTCTTCTCGGCCGTTTTCGCGATGTTCCAGGCCGCGGTCATCGCTTGGGGCAGTGCGAGGGACCGATCCTTCTCGGCGAAGTAGTAGGTTTCGGCGCTCTGCGTGAGATCGACGCGGATATGCGCGAGGGCGGAGGCGATTTCGTTCATCACCAGCGCATCGGTCTCGTACGCCTGGTCGCGTTCGAGGCGAGACGCGAATCCGCCTTCAACGAGGCTCCGGATCCGCAAGCAGCTGGTGCGGCGTCGGTTCAGCGCGGGGTAGAGCTGCATGATCCACGATACGGCGGCGGTGAAGAGGATGAAGCCGGTGAGTGCTTGGAGCGGGGCAAGTATTCGCAGCACGGGGGTGGTCGCGACGACGTCTCCGTAGCCGAGGGTTCCAAGCGTGACGAGGGAGAGGTAGATCGATGAGAAGAGATCGGGATAGCGGTCCGGGTTGATACCCGGGGCAAAGCTGAAGCCCTCCGGCATCTGAGGCAGATAGATCAGTGCCCACCCACAAACCTGCAGCGCTGCCCAGACGACGGTGACCAGGACGATTCCCACCGGCCCGGCAAGCGGTGACGGGCTCCCCCTCAGCCTCCGGGATACCCGCCAGGTTTCGCGCATCACCCACGTGCTCACCCCTCCGCGGCCGGCGGGGTGAAACAGCGTGTGGAACAGGTCACGAAGGCCAACGAGAATCAGTGCGACACCGACTACGACGGACAGCACGTTCACAATCTCCGGCGGCATCGCGTCGCTCCTCAACTTTCATTTTCTCCTCCGGCTAGGCAAGCACCACCGCTTCCGCCTCAGGTGGCGTAGTAGACCAACATGCCCGTCGTGCTACTTCGCCAGTTACTCGACGGGGCACTGCCGCGTGGCGGCGCGATCGAACTCGGGTGCCTCGCGGGCCTCGGCCTCGGCGACGGTGGCGGCGATGCCGTTCTCGTTGATGTCTTTGATCAGCCAGTCCATCTGGAGGATCTCGTTCCGCTGAGCTTCGCTGATCGAGACCGCGAGTTCGCAGACGCGCACATCCTGAATCTGTGCCCGCTCGGAACGGGTGATGGCGAGCGAGTGATGCGGGATCATTGCGCTCATCCAGTCCGTGTCATCCACCGTGATCTGGCTGCGGTCGAGAGCGATGCCGCCGCCGATCAGCAAAACCCCGACCGCGACGATCGCGATGTTCGCTTTCGTGTTCTTGTACATGTTCAGCATCCAGGCGAGCATGACCAACACCATGGCGCCGCCCATCGTGACCGCCATGAACACACGGCTCTCGCTGAAGCGGACGTGGCCCCATTCCCACGAGCCGGCGAACATCACCCAGTACATGACGACCATCGCGGTGAGGATCATCGCCGCAAACCGCAGATACATCGTCATCCGCATCCGCGACTTCTGCTCCGCCTGGTGCTCGTCGTGGTCCCGCTGTTGGTCGTTGTTCTGATTCGTAGACAAACCGATCATCTCCTCATTCACTCATTCGTCCCGTGGATTGCCGCTCGTCCGACGAGGCGCGATAGGTCGCGCCTCAGGCGGCGAGCAACTCGGCGCAGGCCCGCTCGCAGCGACGGCACGCCTCTGCGCAGATCTTGCAGTGCTCGTGCATCCCGGCATGCTGCTCGCACTCCTCCGCACACGCCGCACACGCGGCCCGGCACGCCTCGAGGACAGCGCGAACGGTGTCGGGGTTGCTGCCGGTCTGGCGGGTCAGCACCGAGGCGGTCGCGGCGCAGATGTCTGCGCAGTCCAGGTTCTTGCGGATGCATTCGGTGAGCTCCGCCCCCATGTCCTCACCCAGGCACGCATCGGCGCACGAGGTACACGACTGTGCGCACTCCACGCACGCCTCGATACAGGCCAGCAGCGCATTGCTCGGGGCACCCTCGGGGTGGGTGCGCAACATGTCTCCCGTTACGGTCATCGTCCTTGCTCCTCTCCCGCGGGCGGGCGCCCGTCCGAAACGACGCTACGACCGGAGTACGTCTCCAGGCAGGGGGGTTGCGTACCGCACGGGGGTTCGGTAAGAACAGATCTATCTGTTCACGTCGGATACCACCATCCCGATTTTGTGGATGATACTAAGGGGTCTCGTGGATTCTGTGAATGGATACGTGGGCAATAAGGACGACCTGCTGAAGAGGCTGCGCCGCACCGAGGGACAGGTGCGTCAACAAAAACGTGGCTCACTTTTCAACGAGCAGAACTGGCCCACTTTTCGAAGAGCGTCGACACACCAACCCCCGGGAAGTCACTCCCACGTACCGCCAACGGGCTCCGTGATCTCGGGATGCAGCGGTGGAAGCAGCCTCGTGCCCGAGGCTTCCGTCCCGCTGCTGCCGTGTCCCACTATCGATAGATACCGGATTCCCGCTGCCTGACCGCCGCGATCAACACCGTCTTCCGAGGCTCCAGCTGGCAACGATGCCGGGTCCGCTTCATGTGGAACAGGCTCACCGCGGTCCCGAAGTCCGCGGGTCCGATGGCAGCGGCGATCATCCGCACGAACTTCGCGCAGCCCGACACTGCGCACGTCTTCGCCCAGTTCCACGAGGCGGAGCGGATGCTGAGCCGTTCCCACCCGAAGGTCGCCGGCATACTCGAGGACGCGAAAGACGACATCCTTACACAGGCGGGGAAGGCCGAGGCAGCAGACGTCAGATCGCCAGCTCGCCAGTGAACGCCCCCCAGGCGAGGCCTGCGCCCAGCCCGAGAAGCAGGCTGCCAGTAGCCGCAGCGACTGCGACGGCCCCTGCCCACGGGCGACGAACGAACTCCCGGGGTGAGGCTTCCAGGACTGGCCGAAAGGGGACGATCAGCCAGCGAAGGTAGTAGAAGAGGCTGATCACCGTCGTGATGAGGAGGACGAGGGCGAGCCACAGGGCTTCGCCTTCAAGCGCCGCAGCGGTCACGCTCACCTTGCCGAGGAACACCGCGAGCGGGGGTGTGCCGACGAGTCCCAGTAGCGCCACCACGAGCGCGGCGACGAGCCAGGGTCGGGTGCGGGCCAGGCCACGGTACTCCGCCAGCTCCCGCCGTTCGGGCTCGGCTGCGCTGACAGCGAAGGCCGCGATGTTCGTGAGCACGTACGCCGCGAGGTAGAGGAGTAAGGCGGAGAGTGGGAGCCCTTCCGGGGTGGCGACCGCGGGTGGAATCAGGAGGAACCCGACCTGGCCGACCGTCGACCACCCCAGTAGTCGGCGTGGGTCGTTCTGGAAGTATGCGGCGAGGTTCCCCACCACCATTCCGGCCGCTGCGAGGAGTGCCACGAGCAGTCCCCAGGCAGCGGTCTCGGGGAGTGCCACGGCGAGGCGGTAGATGGCGACCACCGCTCCCACCTTCGGGACGGTGGTGACGAAGGCAGCGACGGCTGCGCCTGACGCCTGTGCTGCGTCTGGGACCCAGTAGTGGGCGGGCACCCCTCCTGCTTTGAACAGGATCCCGCTCATGACGAGAAGAACGCCCAGGATGACCGGCGTGATTGGTGCATCGGCGAGTCCGTGCTTCAGCTCCGCGTAGAGGGAGCTGCCACTGAGGCTGGTGAGGAGCGCTATGCCGACCAGCATCAGGATGCCGAAGATGCTTCCGAGTAGATAGGTCTTCATGGCGGCCTCGGCGGCCTTAGCGGTTCCGCCCAGGCCGATCAGGGCGTAAAGCGGGATGCTCGTGAGCAGGAAGGCCACCGCTAGGACGAGGAGATCGTTGGCTCCGGCGAGCAGCACTGTTCCGGTCGTGGCGAACAGCAGGAGCGCGTACGTCTCGCTCTCCCGCCGGTCGCCGCGGATCTCCTCTGCCGCGAGGGCGACGACGAGGAGTGTGCCGAGTGGAGTCAGGAAGCGCACGGCGCGTGTGGCGGCATCCACCGCCTCCGTTCCCGCATAGGCGGTGAGCGCCGGGTCACCGAATGTGAAGGCAGTTGCGGCCATCACAAGCACGAGCACGGTTGCGGTGAGTACCGCGGCGATCCACTGCCGGCGCCGAGGAAGGAAGGACCCGAGGAGGAGCACACTGAGGCCCCCGAGGAAGAGCAACAGCTCCGGAAGCAGCAGGAGCGGGTCCATGTTCATCTCTGCCGCCATGTCAGCGCCCGACGAGTTCGAGGAGGACGGCCGAGGCCGGCTCGACCACGTCGAGGAGCACCCGCGGCACCACACCGATCAGAACAGCCAATGTCAGCAGCGGGGCCACGCTCCAGAACTCACTTCCGCGGACGTCCGCGAAGCCGGTCGCCGCGCCCCTGGGTTCACCGAGGAACAACCGCTGAAGCGCGCGGAGGAACAGGGCAGCGGTGACCAGGATCCCGAGAAGGGCGATCGCGGTGACGGGGGCGGCAGCGATGCTTCCGACGAAGATCTGGAACTCCGCGATGAACCCCGAGAAGCCGGGAAGCCCGAGCGACGCGAACGCGCTGATCGCGAAGAGGGCCGTGTAGCGGGGAGCGGCGGCGGCAAGCCCCCCGGCGGCCCCCATATCGTAGGTGCCCGTTCTCCTGAGGAGAACACCGGCGAGCAGGAACAGTGCCCCCGTGATCAGTCCGTGGCTCACCATCTGCGTCACCGCGCCCGTGACAGCGATGGTGCGAGCCTCCTCCGTGTCGCCCCCGACGAGCCCCGCGACTCCCACCGCGAGCACGACATAGCCCATATGGTTCACCGACGTGTAGGCGATCATCCGCTTCAGGTTCGTCTGCGCGAGCGCCACGAGAGCACCGTAGATGACCGATACGATGCCGACCGCGATGATGGCGGGAGCCCACGCCCGCCACGCATCGGGGAGTATCGGCATGGCGATGCGGACGAAGCCGTAGGTGCCCATCTTGAGGAGCACCGCGGCGAGCACGGCGGAGCCGACCGCCGGGGCGTCGGTGTGTGCCGGGGGCAGCCAGGTGTGGAACGGCACGGTGGGTGTCTTCACGGCCAGACCCAACAGGATGGCGGCGAGCACGAGACCCCCGATCGGGTTGCCCTGCAACGGCATGGCTGCGACGAGTTCTGGGATGTCGAATGTGTGCGGCTCGGCTGCGAGGTAGAGGCCGATGAAGCCGAGCAGCAGTGCCAGCGAGCCGAGGAACGTGTAGAGAAAGAACTTGAGCGCGGACCGGCGCGCGTCGCCATGACCCCAACCCGTGATCACGAAGTACATGCCGACAATCGACAGGTCGAAGAACACGAAGAACAGCAGCAGGTCCTGCGCGACGAACAGGCCAACGCTCACGCTTTGCAGAAACAGGAAAAGGGCGGCCTGCGCCCGGGGGTGCCGCTCCTCCCGCAGTGAATAGATCGCACAGGCCAAGAAGATGACCGCCGTCAGTGCGACGAGCGGCAGAGAGAGGCCGTCCACGCCGACGTGGTAGCTGCTCCCGACTCCCGGGATCCACGGCACTTGTTCCTCCCAGGCGAGGCCGCCCGGGCCCGGGTCGCGGTAGAGCGCCCACATGACACCGACGAGGAGCAGGTCGGCGCCGGCGATCGCTACCCACGCCCAGCGCGCCGCGCGGTCGGGCAGCTTCGGCAACGCGACGAGCCCGAGGGCTCCGACGAGGGGGAGGAAGACAAGGATGCTGAGCATGTTCACCCGATCGAGAGGAGGAGGAGAACGACACCGACACCGGTGAGAACGGCGACGGCCTGGAGATAGTACTGGTGCAGCAACCCCGACTGCGGACGTCGGGCGGCTCGTCCGGCACGACGGACCGCTGCGGCCACGACCTCGACCGCCCCGTCGACGCCACGATCGTCCACCCGGGCGGCGGCCACCCCGGCGAGGAGCGTGCCCGTGCCTGCCGCGTCGACGCCCCGGTCGAGCACGGCGTCATCGACGCGTCCCATTGCCCGCGCGGCTCGGGCGGTGCCGATCGCGGCGGCTTCCACCCCCCGGTCCAATACCCGGTCGTCGAAGCGGGCCAGCGTGGTGGCCAGTGCCAGCGTGGGACGGACGACTGCCGCACGAACGCCACGTTCCATGCCGAGCCACGTCTGGGCCCACTTCGGCTCCGGCAGGCGGACACGCCGCACGCTCAACAGCACGACGATCGCGAGCACTGCCGAGACGAGCAGCTCCAGCAGCGACGGAGGCACGGCTGTCGCGTCTCCGAGGAAGCCTGCCACGACCGGTGCGAGCGGAGGAAGCGCCAGGATGCCCAGCACAGCGGCGGCCACGGCCAGCACCACCACCGGCAGGTACTGGGCCGAGGTCACCGCCCTTGTGCCTCGCTCCTCCTCGTCCCAGTGCCGCTCGTGCTCGGCGTCGGCCGGTGGCCTCGCCCACACCACCCAGATCGCCTTCGCTGCGTAGGCGGCCGAAAGAGCACTGGCGAGAAGGCCGACGGCGTAGAGCCACCCCGACTCCTCCAGTGCGGCGGCGAGGATGGCGTCCTTCGTGGCCCATAGCGAAAGAGGAGGAACTCCCGCGAGGGCAAGTGCCGCCACCGTGAACGCCGCCCCTGTGATGGTCCATCTCCGCGCCACTCCGGAAAGCGCAGAAAGTCGCTTCGTCCCCAGCGCCGTGAGCCAAGCTCCCGCGGCGAGGAACAGGGCGGCCTTCGTGGCCGCATGCGCCACAAGGTGCGCGGTGCCCGCGGCCACTGCGCTGAGCCCTGCGGCAAGCACAACGAAGCCGAGCTGCGCCGCGGTCGACGCGGCCAGCAGCTGCTTCAGGTCCCGCTGAGCGATCGCGACGATGCCCAGTGCGACCGCGGTCACGGCCCCGACCCAGGCCACCAGCGGTCCGGCCCAGCCCGTCGCCTCGAGCAGCGGAGAAACGCGGAGGAGCAGGTAGCTACCCAGCGCCACCATGGCCGCGGAATGGAGCAGAGCGCTCACGGGGCTTGGTCCCTGCATCGCCCCGGAGAGCCAGAACGAGAACGGAAGCTGGGCGGCCTTACCCAGGGCGGCGAGCACGATCCCCGCCGCGATGGTGTCCCGCCAGCCGGGGGTAGCCTCGGCGAGACCGCCGAGGTCGAGTCCCGCTCCGCCGGCGAACGCTGCCCCGGCTGCCACATAGAGACCGAGGTCGGCGGCGCGAGTCGTGAGGAAGGCCGTGAGCCCTGCGGACACTCGTCGCTCCTCGCGCCAGCCGAAGCCGATGAGCGCATACGAGGTGGCACCCATCACCTCCCAGCCGAGAAGCAAGGTCGGCACTGTGCCCGCCGCGGCGGTCAGCAGCGCCGCCGAAGCGAAGAGGAGCATCAGCCCATGGAAGCGGCGGGTATCGTGCCGGACGTCCGCCACGGAGAAGGCGAGGACGAGCGCCGCAACGATCGCGACCATCGGCACGACGAATGCGCTGAGGGGATCGACGCGGAGCACGAAGTCCATGCCCGGCAGGAAGGGTGCGGCGACTGTGGGACCGGTGAGCCCGACCGTCAGGGCGAGCAGCACTGTCAGGCCGGCTGTTGCGACGGAGATCACGGGAGCGGCACGGTTGCCACCTCCGCCAAGCAACAGCACCACGCCGACGACCGCGGGGAGGAGAGGAACAAGCCAGAGCGCGACCTCCGCCCCGGTCATCCGGCCAGCTCCGTCGCGCTGTCCGTCATATCTGAGCGCCGCTGACGGTGGACAAGTGTGGCGATCGCGAAGCCCATCGCCATCTCGAGGGTCATCGCGGCGACGATGACGAGGAGCAGCATCTGGCCCGTGGGTTCGGGGAACAGGAACCACCACAACCCCGCCGCAGCCAGGATGAGGGCGTTGATCATCAACTCGAGCCCCATCATCACCATGACGATAACCTGCTGGGAGATGGCTCCGTAGAGACCGACCGCGAACAGGGCCGCGGCGATGAGGAGGACGGCCTGCAGTGTCACCGCGGCCCTCCCTGCTTGGGTTCGCTGGCGGCGCCGCGGAGGTCGTCGTTGAAACGGTCATAGCGGCTGCGAGGGTGCGTGAGTACGACTCCGGCGACGATGGTGGTGAGCATGGCGGGACTGATCGCCAGCATCACGAGCATTTTGGACTCCATCGCCGCCTCGCCAATGGCCTCCGTCACACCGGCGACGTCTTCCAAGGGCCTCGTGGGCCATGGCACGAAGAGCGCCCCCGCACCGAGCACGAGGAACGCAGCCACCGACACGATCAACGCGGCCCGCTTGCTGTGTACCATGCTCATCGGCATGAGGGCTGGGTTCATGCCCATGTACATGACCATGAACACCGCCATGATCGCCATCTCCATGATCATCATCAAGATCACGACGACACCCAGATAGCTCTGTTCGAGCAGCACGACCTGCACACCGACGGCGATGAAGGAGACGGCGAGGGCGTACGTCGCCCGTGCCATCGAGTCGGTCCGGAAAACCGCAACTCCCGCCGCCACCGCGAGGACGCCGAGGACCCAGAACACCACGTCATTCATTCATCGACATCCCTCCGGAGGCCATCACGGCGCCGATCCCCACGACCAGGTCCTGCACAAGTGCGAGCGGGAGCAGGACAACCCAGCCAATCTCGAGGAACCGATCCGGGCGCGCAAGGGGAAGTGCCCGGCGCAGCGCTACGAGTGCACCGAGAAGCACGAGTGCCTTGATCAGTACCCAAGCCCAGCTTGGAAGCAGCGGACCCGCCCCCCCGCCGAGGAAGAGCGGAACAGCGAAAGCCGATCCAGCAGCGAGCAGCGCGTAGCGTCCACCGGCGACGAGCAGCCGGTCGACGCCCGAGAGCTCCGCATCCACCCCACCCGCGATATCGGAGGAGAAGGGAGCAGCGAAGGGGCCAACCACAGAAAATGCGAGCACCGAGAGGCAGTAGATGAGGAACGCGACCGGCATGAGCACCAGGTACCAGAGCTCACTCTGCGCAGCGGCGATCTCTTGCACGTCGAGACTTCCGGCGGCTACAGCAGGGGCGACCAGCGTGAACATGAGGGGTAACTCGTAGGCGATGGCGAGCGCTAGGAAGCGATATCCGCCAAGCAGCGGGTTAACGGCGTTCGCTCCCCAGCCGGCCAGCCACACCGCTGCCCAGACGGCCGCGTCCAACGCGTTGAACCAGACCAGACCGACCGACGAGGGAAACACCACCGCGTCACCCAGCGGGACGAGGGAAATCTTAAGCAGCGCCAGGATGAGGAACGACGCCGCTCCCACCCGCCAGAGCAGCGAGTCAGCCGCCGGCGTCGTTCGCCGGCGCTGCCGGAGCAGCCGGGCTACCTCGCGGACGGGGAGGGCGGCGCCAGCAGAAACCCCGCGACCCTCTCCATGCGCGAGAAGGGCCCCGTCGACGGATGCAGCAAAGAGAGTGAACGCGCCGAGTAACGCGGCCGCCGCAAGCGCCCAGGCGAGGAGGGTCAGTGGGTCGTGGGCGGGGCTTCCTACTAGGTCATCCATGGACGTGGCCCCTCATCGGCAGCACCTCCAGGGCGAGCCCGGCCACGGTGAGCCGCATCTGCCCTACTTCGAGACCAGCCAGCAACGCCGGTAGAGCCGGCAGCGGCACCGCATCGACGCTGACCGCCTCTTCCCCGGAGGCGATGCTCGCCGCACGGTCCAGTAGCGTCAACAGGCGATCGAACACGTCTCCCCTGCAGTCCTCGGGCAAGCCCAAGATTCGAAGATCCGCATCTGACAGCGGTGTAACACCCCTGAGCGACCAGCGCAGCAGGACGGAACGCGCAACGCCCGAGCGGAGCCGCGCCGCGGCGGCGTGGTCGACTGGCTTCCTCTCGGCCAGCGCGTCCCGCAAATCGCGGGCTCGAGCAGCCAGCCGACCCGCACCCGCCAGGCAGAGGAGATCTGCGGCCCTTCCGTAAAGGCGGGCCGCAGACACGGACGGCGACTCCACCGGCGATACAGGATGGGCATCGACATCGAGATCGAGATCGACATCGACATCGACAGCATTCACGCGAACATCCATGATGACGTCTCCGTGCAGCGTCGCGTTCAGCACGAGCCCGGCCGGCCATGCCGGGAGGATCGGCCCGAATGTCACGTGCAGAACGTCCATCTCCAGTCCGTCGCGGTCCTCCTCTGCTCCCTCGGCGAGAGGAATGCCGAAGGGGGACATGTCCATCGAGCCGTGGTCCATCGAGCCGTGGTCCATCGAGCCGTGGTCCATCGAGCCGTGGTCCATCGAGCCGTGGTCCATCGAGCCGTGGTCCATCGAGCCGTGGTCCATCGAGCCGTGCTCCATCGAGCCGTGCTCCATCGAGCCGTGCTCCATCGAGCCGTGCTCCATCGAGCCGTGCTCCATCGAGCCGTGCTCCATCGAGCCGTGCTCCATCGAGCCGTGCTCCATCGAGCCGTGCTCCATCGAGCCGTGCTCCATCGAGCCGTGCTCCATCGAGCCGTGCTCCATCGAGCCGTGCTCCATAGCCGAGTGAATCATATCGGAGTGCTCCGTACCGGTGTTGTCCGCTGGTCCCGGTGTGAAGTCCGACCGCTGCTCCGCGTCATGTCTTTGCTCAGCGGTGTCGCAGAGCTGCGCCCTAGCTCTGTCCAGCTCTGACGCGACGTCGGCATCTTCGGTCAGCATGCTGCGCACTCGGGGGCCCGGCATGGCCTCCCAAGCCTGTTCGATGAGCCGGGAAAGCGCGGGCCCCGGTGTTCCGCACACCAGCAAGACGTCTGCATCGGCCGGCGAATTCGACAGACGCCACCCACGCTCGCGCAGAGCCCGCTCCGCACGGAGACGGAGGAGCCACGACCCCGGCACCTCGACGACAAGCACATGGGCAACTGCGGCGGCGGACCGCGCAAGAAGCTCCCTCACACCCACCGGAAAACGCCCTCCCGCCAGGCCCAGAGAACACCAACAAGCAGCGCGCCCAGGAAGAGAAACATTTCCGCCACTGCCCCCGCACCCATCCGACCCACGACGACGGCCCACGGATACATGAACAGCATCTCGACATCGAAAGCAAGGAACACGATTGTCGCCGGGTACCAGCGCACGTGGAATCGGGACAAAGCGTGTTGCTCGGGCAGCCAGCCCGACTGGAAAGGTACAGACCGGACCGGTCTGGCCGCCACGGCCGTCCATCGATGGACCAGCTGCAACACGACCACGCCGACCAGGGAGATCAAAAACATCGATGCCATTCCGGTGTGCATTCCATTCCCCCCATCTCCAGTTCGGCCACAATAGCGGCTCCCTCCCTGAGGTCGAAGTACTTGACATCACGATGATTTACGACATGAAGTACCGCATCGACATTCTCACTCAGATCAGTGCCCTCACCAGCGCACTGCAGGTCGTCGCCGTCGGCCTGCTCAACGAACACCTCAAGCACTGCGTGGTCGATATCAAGATCAAGGAGGCCACCGGGACGCGATCGCCCGGCTCGTCCGGCCTGAGTCGTGCCACTTTTTCGTGATTTGGGGTTTTGGGGTCGGAGTTCGTTGATTTTCCGGGGGTGCTGGTGTCCGGGCGGGGCACTAATGGACGGCTTTTAGACTGCTCGGATGGGCTTGTTCGTGCGGAAGGTGCCAACTTCCTCGGGCGCGACGGCGGTGCAGATCGTGCGGAAGCACCGCGGCGTCCGCACGATCGTGGAACACATCGGCTCCGCGCATGACGACGCTCAGCTCGCCGTGCTGGTGCAGATCGCGAAGGACCGGATTCAGGCCGGGCAGCTCGCGTTCGATCTGGACGCGCTGGGCCCGGCGTCGCCGGTGACGGCGGCGCCGATCGTGACAGGCAGTTCCTCGCGTGTGCTTTGGGAGGTGCTCGAGGGTGCGTATGTTCGGCTCGGGTTCGACGTCGTGGGCGACGACACGTTCCGGAAACTCGTGCTCGCTCGGGCGGTGGAGCCGACGTCGAAAGCAGACACGATCCGTGTCCTCGGTGAGCTCGGCGTTCCGGCGGCATCGTTGCGGACGATCTGGCGGACCCTGGCCCGTTGTGTTGAGCAGGACTGGCGTGACCAGGTCTCCCGCGCCGCTTACGCTCACGCCACGAAGGCGGGGGAACTGTCCCTGGTGCTCTACGACGTCACGACCCTGTATTTCGAAGCCGAAGACGAGGACGATCTCCGCAAGGTCGGGATGAGCAAAGAACGCCGCGTGGACCCGCAGATCGTCGTCGGGCTGCTGGTCACCCCCGGCGGGTTCCCGTTGGAGGTCCACGCGTTCACCGGCAACACCGGCGAAACGACCACCCTCCTCCCGGTGTTGCGGTCCTTCCAAGACCGCCACGGTGTCAAAGACATCGTCGTGGTTGCCGATGCGGGGATGCTCTCCGCCTCGAATCTGAACGCGCTCGAAGATGCCGGGTTCTCGTTCATCGTCGGGTCCCGGATCAGTAAAGCCCCCGACGACCTCATCGAACACTTCACCATCGGGACCGCTCTCCACGACGGGGAAACCCTCGAATCGAAACGGATCATGGGGGTCGGGCCGAACGCGCGTGAGCGGCGGATCGTCTACCACTACTCAGCGAAACGCGACCGGCGGGATAACCACACGTTGGACAAGCAGGTCGAACGCGCGCAGAAGGTCGTTGACGGAACCAGGCCGGTGAAGAAGGACCGGTTCGTGAAACTCACCGGCAGCAGCCGAGACATCGACCAGACCCTGGTGGATCGGGCCCGGCAAGTCGCTGGCTTGAAGGGCTACGTCAGCAACATCCCCGCGATCCGGCTCGACGGGCGCGAGGTCGTGGCCGCGTACACGAGCTGTTCCAGGTCGAACGATCGTTCCGGATGGCGAAAACTGACCTCCAAGCCAGGCCGATGTTCCACCATCAGCACGACTCGATCCAAGCCCACCTCACGATCGTGTTCACCGCCCTCGCCATCTCACGCCACCTGCAAGACACCACAGGGGTCAGCATCCGTCGACTCGTCCGCACCCTCCGGCCCCTCCGAGACGTCACCATCCGCATCGCCGGGAACGACATCACCGCAACAACACCGCCCGGACCCGACGCCGCGGCGATCCTCGACACGATCGCCGCCGACACAGGGCACTAAAGTGGCACGAGTCAGGTCCGGTGCTGATTTCCCGACCATGAGGAAGAAGGGAGGCGGGCAGCGTCATGCGCCCGCGCACCAACATCGCCCCACCCATCTTTCTCTGGCCTTGACCCCGGAGAGTGGACACGGGTTAAGCGGCGAGTTGGATCTGTGCGGCCTGTGATGAGTATTGCATTTCGAACTCCACTGGGGTGACCTGCCCTATCGCGGAGTGCCGGCGGCGGCGGTTGTAGCGGTCCTCGATCCACTCTGCGACGCCTTGGATCGCGCGGGCTCGGGTGGGCCAGACACGGCGGTAGTAGAACTCGGTTTTCAGGGTCGCGAAGAAGCTCTCGGCCATGGCGTTGTCCCAGCAGATGCCGGTGTATCCCATCGACCGGGTGATGCCGTTCTTCGCCGCGAACAGGGTGATCTGTTCGGACGCGTATTGGGTGCCGCGATCCGAGTGGAAGATCACCGTCGCTGGGCGGTCCCCGCGCAGTGCCAAGGCCATCCTGAGGGCGTCTTCGATCAGGTCTGTGCGCATGTGGTCAGCGATGGCCCAGCCGATCACGCGGCGGCTGTGAGCGTCGATGACGGTCGCTAAATACACCCACCCCTCCCAGGTCCTCAGGTAGGTGATATCGCCCACCCAGACCTGGTTCAGAGCCCCGGTATCCCACTTCCGTTTCACCGCGTCGACGGGGTAGGCGTCAGCGCGGTCGATGATCGTGGTTGTCTTCCACTTCTTCGGACAGATACCCACCAATCCCAGGCGCCGCATGGTCGCAGCAACGGTTTTGCGGGAGATGATCTCCCCGTCCGCGCGCAGGTCGGCAAGGATCCTGGGGGTCCCATAGGTTTCGTCGGAATCGCCGTAGAAGAACGTGACTTTCTGCTCAATGTGCACCCGCCGAAGCGACGCACGCGACGGGACCCGTCCGGCCCAGGCGTAGTAACCGGACCGGGACACCTCGAGGAGACGGACCATACGGGTGATAGTGAAGTTGGTCTTCTCCGCCAGCATCAGTTCGAACGCTTGCCGTTCGTATCCGACGCTTCCTGGGCGAAGAAGATGGACGCTTTTTTTAGAAACGCCCGATCCAGTTTCAGATCCGCGTTCTCCTTGCGCAGCCGCATCAACTCAGCCCGCTCAGACTCCGTCACCTCGGCCTGCCCGGTCTCGCTACGCGCCTTGAACGCGCCCACCCACCGGCCCAGCGTGGCCTCGTTGATCCCGAGCTCGCGAGCCACGGTCGCGACCGCTCTACCAGTCGTTAAAACCAGCTTCACAGCCTCGTCTTTGTACTCAGGAGTGAACTCCCGACGTGATCTTGCCATAGCGAACATTCTCTCTTGTGAGGTGTCCACTCCCCGGGGTCAAGGCCACTCGCCCTCCGTCATCACGAGGCAGGCGATGCTCTGCGGGTCGAGGGACCCGGCCGCGGTGACGCATTTCTCGTCGTCGTGGACCTCGGCGTACGCGAGAAGGGAATGATCGTCGATCGCGTGTGGACGTAGTCGTGGAGCAGGGGCGGTCAGCCGCCGGCCGTGTCCCTCGGCCGTGAAGTCTCCGCCCGCCGCCGGGGGACGCGGGCAATGTTGTCGGTGTCGATATGGATCAGCCGGGGCTCGTTGTGCTCCAATCGACGCGACGAACGGCTTTTCGCTCGGGTGAGCCTTCCGACGACTGAGCCGACCACGGATGCGTCCAACGCACTCCAACATCGTGCGGAAATACAGCGAGGCGAGATCGGCGGAAGGCCCCCGTAGTCATGAAGCGGACCCTCTCAAGTGCAAAGAGAATGAGCCGGCGCCCGAGCCGTCAGGACGCCCTGCGGCTGGCCACCACCGCCCCGAGAATCACGAGCAGCGCGGCGGCGGGATACCCTGCGGCGAGGTCGACCCAGCCTTCCGGTTGAGCCGGCCCGAAAGCTTCCAAATGCGCGAGCCAGTGAGTGATGCCGACCGCTGCTCCCACAATCATGATGATTTGGCCTGTGCGAAGGTATATCCGGCGGCGGCGGTAACGCTTCTGGAGTTCTTCTTGGGTGGGCTCTCTACGCGGCGTGTCCATAAGTGATCCTTGCTTGTGTGGGCGTGTGCAGCACGAACGTGCTGCGACGACAAGTGCTGCACGTCGGCGATCAATGTCCCGACACGAACAGCGGGTGGTCGAAGACGCAGCGAGGCGATGATGCCAGACGTGCAGTCGGAACGCGGTGACAGCGCGTCATGACCTCCGCAACGCACGGGTCGTGCGCGGGATTCATGTCCGCTGAATGCCTAGCGAGATCAAGTCAGGCCGCGCCGCTGGCGGTTCATGCCAGACTGCACGTTCAGGCGCATTCACCGGCCGTCGACGCATTCCGATCGGGAAAGCACTACGGAATCGGCGCCAGATCGGTTTGAGCAGAATCATCCCGCACGCGAGTATCGCCATCCACAGGTTTCCGGAAGACGACATCATCGCTTCGCTACACACACCAGAACATGCCGCGGCATCGACCCCGCCTGCTGGCCCTGGGTGCTCCGCCGAAACGACCAGCGGACTCGATGCGTCGACGGAACCCTCTGAGGCAAGCGCGTGTATTGCGACGAGACCGACGATCAGGGACACCGCCAGCAGAATCAGGAAAGGAGCGGAGGCTGGGCGCCTGCCCCGACGCCCGGCCTCGCCACTGCGTATGTGCGTCAAGTCCACGGCACCTTCCAATCGCCGCAGGCATCGTGCTAGCGAGTCACGAATCATCCGTGCCTCAGCGGAATCGTGCTCAGGCGGGATGATTTGGACGAGAATCCAGCCACCGCACCCGCCGCGCATAGGACAACGAGGACGCCCACGCCGATCCGGTCGAACCATGGTGCTACCGCCATCGCTGGGGTGACCGAGTCGGATAGCGGCGCCTCGGCGACCATGGCGGAACTTGTGAATGGTGCCATCGTGGCGATCTCGGCGCCGTCGGGCCCGATGATCGCGGATGATCCCACGGTGGACGCGTTCACCACGGATCGAGCCGTCTCCATGGCGCGGACGCGTGCGATGGCGAGCTGCTGCGCACCCTGAGCCGAATCACCGAAGTCAGCATTGTTGGACGGGACGATCAGAATCTCGGCCCCCTCCGCGATGGTTTCCCGGACGAGCTGATCGGAGACAATGTCGAAGCAGAGTGCCAGACCGATCGGGACGCCGTTCACCCGGACGGTGGCGCCTGTCGTGCCGGGGGTCATATCGACAGGAATCAGCGACGGAACAAACGGCAGGAGACTTGACCAAACTGCGCGGTCCGGAAGGTATTCGGCGAAGGGGACCGGGTACCTCTTGTCATATTGTTCGACTACTCCCTCGCCCGCGCGCCAGACCAGTGCGCTGTTGAACACCTGACCGTCGTCCACCGTCAGCGTGCCGAAAAGGATAGGCGCGCTCACCCGATCGGCGATGCCGTCGAGTGAGGCTTGAACCTCGGCGGTTCGCGCGACGTCAACATCAACCGAATTCTCAGGCCAAATCAGAAGATCGAGATCTTCGCCGTAGAGCGGTTGCGTCGCACGCATATGATCGACAAAAATCCTTCCCGGCGCGCTGGCGTTGAAGATGCCGGCATCCGAGTTGCCCTGCGCTGCACCGAGCCGCATACTTCCCGTCTCATTGAAGGAGAAAGAGGGAACGGCTAAAAGAACGACGAGAAGTACGAGTGGAGCGGACGCGGACCCCAATCTGCGCGAACGCGCGACCTGCACGGCCATCGTGCTCATTATGACAACGGCGAAAGTGGTTCCGGCAACCCCGACCCACGGCAGTAGGTCGCGCAATGGGCCGTCCACCTGGCTGTAGGCGATTCGACCCCAGGCGAAGCCACCATACGGCCAGTTCCCGGTAACGAAATCGCGTCCGACCCATGCCGCTCCCACCAGCACGGGAACCACCACCATCCGGGTGACGTCTCCCGGAATCCACTCCTCAATCGTCCTCCACCCGGAGATCATGATTGCGGCGGCGCCCACCGACATGAGCACCTGCAACGCGACGAGTGCTGCCCAGGGTGCGGGACCGAGATAGGTCGTCAACCAGACAATATGAATGCCCCAGAAACATGCCGCTCCCGCCGCGGCTCCCGCCAGCGCATGGGTCATCCGAGGTGCTGTCAGAACACAGACCTGCAGCGCCACACCCACGAGCGCGAAGGGCCAAGACCCGACGGGAGGGAACGCGAGCGTCGTGAGAGAACCCCCCAGTGCGCCGAGAGCCAGAGTCCTCAGGAAGGCATATCGGGGCGCCCGTCGCCGCGCCAACTTCGCGTGGCGGGGGCGAACCGCCTCGAGCGGGACCGGGATGGTCACGGTCCTGGGGGGTTATCGCCCGCCACGCGGGGGTCGGAGGCGGACGCTACGAAGGTTGAGCGGTGGGATTGCCTCTCACTCTCGAGAGTGTGGCCGCTCTCCTGGTCGCTTGAAGCGGTTTTCGGGGAGCGGCCCTGTCGGTAAACGCTTGGTTCGGGCTCCGGGTGCCGGGCCGCTTGGACAACGACGAGAACCACGCCGGCAATCGCGACGACGAGCGCTGTGAGCACGTTTATCTTGACGCCCCAGATTTCGAGTTCGGTGGGGTCGATACGAATGGATTCCAACCATGCCCTGCCCGTGCCGTAGATGAGCAGGTAGACGCCGAGCGCCCTGCCCCACCTCAGGTCATAGCGACGCTCCAGAAGAAGGATTGTCGCGGCGCCTGCGAGATTCCACAACATCTCGTACAGAAAGAGCGGGTGAAAGAGCGTGCCCGGCGGCAAACCCTCCGGGAAAGCGGCGCTCTGCGGGTCGATTTGAAGCCCCCACGGAAGAGTGGTTGGAAGGCCGTAGAGCTCTTGATTGAAGTAGTTCCCCAGCCGACCCACTGCTTGCGCGATGAGCATGGCCGGCGCGAGTGCGTCGGCGAAGGACAGGAACCGGATTCCCGCGATGCGGCATCCGATCATCGCGGCAGCGCCCCCGACGAGGACGGCACCGAAGATGGCGAGTCCCCCCTCCCAGACATAGAGCACGCGCCACAGATCAGCGCCCGGGTAAAAATAGTCGTTGGGATGGGTGATCACATGATAGGCGCGTCCACCGGCGATTCCGAAAGGAACTGCCCACAGCGCGATGTCGACGACAACGCCGCGGGCGCCACCTCGCCGTTCGAGGCGCCGAGAAGCCAGCCACGTGGCGATAGCAATCCCCAGAATGATGAAGAGCGCATAGAAGCGAAGTTCGAAGACGCCGAGATCGATAGAACTGATGGAGGGGCTGGGAATGCCCGCCGTGAACATCAGCCCGCCGGCGTTCACGGCTTCACCTTTGCCGAAAGCCACGCGTAGGGGTCGATGTAGGTACCGTCGGCACGCATTATACCGAGGTGGAGGTGGGGGCCTCCGCTCAGGCCGGTATCGCCGACTTTGCCGACGAGGTCACCGACACTGACCGAATCACCGGGCCGGAGAGCCAGCGTCCCGACTGCCATGTGTGCGTACAGGCTACTGATTTTCTCACCGTCGACGACGTGGTCGATGATCGCGTACACCCCCCACTGGCTGCTGTCGCTGGACGACGCTTCCCGTACGACGCCATCGGCGACCGCTTGGATCGCCGAACCGGCGCCCGGGTTCATATCGATCCCGTTGTGATCTTGCGGGCAACCGGGGCACGGTGATGCGCGCCATCCGAACCCGCTGCTGATAGGAACTCCGGTCAGAAACGGCCACTGGATCGCGCCGCTGTAGTTGACGAATGTGGATGCTGTCTGCGCATACACGCCGGTCGTGATCGCGCTCGCGCTGACGTACGTTCCTCGGTCGAGGGGCGCGCCTGTCACCTGGATGTCGAGGTCGAGCGATTGGGCCTCACCGGCGGAGCCACGTGCTTCCGCCGTGTCGCTCGACACCGATGCCGGGAATGAGGCGCCGCTGGCGGGAAGAGCGAAACTTAACGCTAGAGCCATCGCGGACGACATCGCGGTCGCCGACACAATCTGTCGCCGGAACGACGAACGACGCATCACGGCGAGCGCAGAGTTGGGTGGCGCCGATGGCGGCAATCTCCGCCGCTCCTTTTCGCTCTCCCTGATGCTTCGGCGGGTCGGTGAGGTAGCGGGCATGGACGGGTCTGAGGATGAGAGCATTGAGCATTCCGGAAGGTGACTATGTCGCGCGCACCGGCGCGGAAGAAGAGCGAGAAAATCCATGTGGCGGATCACTCGTGACGCGGTCGCGGATCATGAGGCAGACCGGTCTTGGCTCACGCCGTCCCAGCGCCGAAAGAAACGCGGTGTGGGCGCAACGAGCACCGTGGTGAAACGGGTGTGCTCAGGTCCGACTGATCGAGAGGACGTGAAGATCGGGTCCGCTGGGAAGGATCACCCCTGCACGGTAACCCGCCCCTGAAGGGGGAACCAGACGTGTCGACAGCCAGAATCGGCGCGAGGCCCGAGCGAGCCCGAGACCTAATGCAGCAACAAATGCGCAGACCGCAACAACCATGCACGCGAGCAGGTCACCCATGTTGGATGAGCAATTCGAATCGCAGGGTTCAGCAACGGAAGACGAACTGCCCGATGCGGAGGGCAATATCGGGTTGTCCACAATGCTCTGCGAAAGGGAAACCTCCGACGATCCTGCGATGCGGTGCTCACTCTCGCCCCCTGCATGCATCGCCAGAAGGGGGAGCACGAAGAGCGACACGAGAGTGACAAGCCAGAGCGTCGCGCCTTGCGTGCGTGTGCCGTCGCGAAGAATGTTCACTCGCGCCTTCCTGCCGCCGGGCTCGTTACATGATCGTGATGACCTTCGGCCAGCGTACAAGATCTCCGTCCGAGACTTTCCTGTGAACCACACCCCGTTAGGTGCCGACTGCACCTATTCGGCGTGTCCGAACACGTGCGCTCGACGATCGGTGTAAGGGTAGCGAACGTTTCCCGTGTCCCATCGCCCCGCCCTAGGAGAAGTCGAATGTCCCGCTCCCTCCCGCCGGTGGCGCTTCCCACCGTGGACTGCGGGTGTGCGCCATCCGCGGAAGAACTCCGTCATCTCGACGATGCGCGCGTCAGGCACACGTTGGGACGGCGCGGCTTCGTACGCATTGGAGCGCTCGGGCTGCTCGCCGCGGCATCGCTTGGGGTGGCCGCTCCGGCCTTCGCTGCGGCGTACCCCACCTGGGACGATGTGCAGCGCGCCCGTGCCAACGAAGCCGCGAAAGCCACCGAAATTTCGCGCATTCAAGGGTTCATCGCAACACTAAACGCCAACGTCACACGGACGCAGGCAGCAGCAGAGGAAGCGTCTCAAGAATTCTTCCTCGCGGAGGAGGAGTACTTTGCTGCGGTCGCGCGGGCGGATGATTTCCAGTCCCAGGCCGATGCCCAGGCCGCTGTCGCAGCGACTGCTTCGGAAAGGGCGGGCCGCGTTGCAGCGGAAATGTATCGATCGGGTGGCGACGACACGTCGTTGCGATTGTTCTTTTCCGATGCCGGTGACGCCGACCAGCTACTGAGCAGGTTGGGCAGGGCTGACAAGCTTCTGCAGCGAAACCGCGATGCGTTCGCCGATGCCAGCCTCGCGCGCGGGGCGGCACAGTCGCTCAGCGATCAAGCCGCGGTCGCGCGAGACGAACGCGATCGACTCAAGCAGCTCGCTTCGCAGCGAATGGAAGAGTCGCAGGCCGCAGCCAACGCCGCTCAGCAGGCTTTGGACGAACAGTCCACCAACTTGGTCGTCCTGGAGGCTCAGCTCGCGGCACTTCAGGATTCCACTGCACGAACCGTGGCGGACTACCAAGCCGGCGTGGAAGCTCGACGCCGCGCGGAGGAGGAAGCGAGACGCCGCGCGGAGGAAGAGGCACGGCGCGCAGCCGCGGCAGCGGCTGCGGCTGCGGCTGGCGGAGGCGGAGGCGGGGGCGGGGGCGGGGGCGGGGGCGGACAGATCGGGCAGTCGGGTTGGGCGCGACCGTCCGGCGGGCGACCGACGTCACGTTACGGAGCGCGCGCGACAATTTGCGAGAACGGTTATTGCACCGGATATCACTACGGCACTGACATGGCGACGGGCTGCGGGGCTGGCGTTTTTGCGGCGAGTGCGGGTCGTGTTGCATACGCCGGAACATACGGAGCGTTCGGCCAGCACGTCCGCATCGATCATGGCGGTGGCATCTTGACGGCCTACTCGCACCTTCAGCAGGGCGGGATTCTGGTGGGCTACGGGCAACAGGTCGCGGCGGGCCAGCTGGTTGCGCGGGAAGGGAAATCCGGACTGTCGCGGGGTTGCCACCTGCACTTCGAAGTGTGGCGGAACGGGCAACGAATAAACCCCGAACCGTTCATGAGCGAGCGCGGCATCTCTATCTGACTTGGCAGCCAGGCGCCGACACCCGCCAACTCATCAGAAATCGAATGTACGATACCCCGTGGCGGTATTACCGCCGATAATCGGATCCGGGGAAAGGTTTCGCACATGAGCGTGATGCGTCTGCGCGTCGCCCTCACTCGCCGTGTCGGGTATGTCCGAGCCCTTCTTCTCGCGATCATAGGCGTCGCCCTCATGATCGTCGGACTGCTGTCCATGCATGGGATGGGCGAAATCGCCGACCACTCGATGCCCGCTACCCAGGCACACGCTGCTGCCTCGGAATCTCTGCCGCACGACAATCCCGCGCCAACAGATCACGAAGAAACCGCAGAAGACTGCGCGCCAGCGTGCCCGTCAGGCGACATGATGACGATGCTCATGTGCGTGGTGGCCCTGATGGTCGGTGCTCTTCTCGTCGGCGTTCGCCCCAAGGCCATGAGCGTGCTCCCGCGGCACCTCGTCGCTCCCGAGATCAAGCACCGGGTTGAAGACATTGCGCCGCCCGCGCCTCCTGACCTGAACGTCCTCTCCATCAGTCGAACGTGAACGGGTAGCTGCCACAACGCAGTCCCGCGCTGAGCGCGGCTTCACCCACACCAAAACTGAACTTGAGGATAAGAAATGCGCACTCGATCCACCCTGCTCGCCGCAGGAACACTTGCCACAGCACTCTTTCTCGCCGGCTGCACCGGCACGAGTATGGAGGGCATGGAGGGCATGAATGGCAACGACCCATCGACAGGCATGTCCGCGGAGGCTACGGATGTCGATTTCAACGACGCCGACGCTACCTTTGCGATGGAGATGATCATGCACCACCAGCAGGCGATCGAAATGTCCGACGTTCTCCTCGCGAAAAGCGACGTCGCGCCTGAGGTCGTCTCCCTCGCCGAACGCATCAAGGCCGCGCAACAGCCCGAGATCGACACCATGAACGACTGGCTTGCGTCTTGGGGCCGGGAGACGATGGGTTCTATGGGCTCCATGGACAGCATGGGCGGGATGATGTCGGAAGAGGATATGACCGCTCTCGAAGGTGCGTCGGGACCGGAGGCATCTTCGCTGTTCCTCGAGCAGATGATCGTGCACCACAAGGGAGCAATCGAGATGGCGCAAGCGGAGTTGACGGACGGGCAGAACCCGGACGCCGTGGAACTGGCCCAGAAGATCATCGACGACCAAACAGCGGAGATTGCGGAGATGGAGCAGCTGCTCACGCAGCTCTAGGCGCTTCGCGCCCGTAACCATCTGCCATCTGCGAGGGGTCGCCGTGAAACGGGCGACCCCTCGCCCACCTCTCTTCGCCAGAAAGCGCTCATGACTCGCACGCCTAAACATCGCTCTCAGCGAGGCCGCACTCAACATCTTCGCCACGCTGTCACAGTCGTCGTCGCCACGCTGACGCTCGTCGGCTGCAGCAACTCACCCGACGCAACAACACCGGAAGACCTCACGGCGCTCCAACACGTCCATGGCATAGTCGGCAATCCCGGCGGCGACGGCATCTTGATCGCCACCCACGCCGGCATTTATGGTCTCGCCTCCGTAGATGGAAATAGTGAGTTGACAAAGCTTGTCGGAGGGTGGGAATTCGATGCAATGGGCATCACCTCGACAGCCGACACTCTCTACGCCTCCGGGCACCCTGGGCCCACGACACCGGAGGGATTCGGCAGTCCGAACGTGGGTTTAGTTCAATCGGACGACGGCGCCCTCACCTGGCGGAGCGTGTCCCTTGCAGGGGTAGCGGATTTTCACGATCTGAGTGCCGTGTCGGAGGAATCCAAAACCATATACGGACTGCAGGGGGAGGCGCTGCGCCGCAGCGACGACGGCGGCCAGACGTGGGTCGACCTTCCCACCGTGCAGGCCCGCGACATTGTCGTGTCCCCCGGCAGCGGAGGCACGCTATACGCGACAACGGAAGCGGGGCTAGCGGTGAGTTCTGACCGCGGCGAGAGCTTCGCCACCGATCCCCGGGCGCCCGTGATGTATGTCATCGCTGCCCGGAACGAAGGGGGCCTCGTCGGAGTCGACCTCGCCGGCACGGTTCGCTACCAGGACGGACCTTCTGCGGAATGGGTTTCCGGAGGCACTCTCTCGGGTACGGCGCAGGCGTTCAGCTATCTGGACGAGTTCGGAGTGCTTCTCGTGGCCGATGACCGAGGAGTGCTCGCGTCGGAGGATTTCGGCGTGTCATGGGTGACCCTGATCGCGTCGTGAATACGCATCTAAGCCGGGGCACCGTCGGCACACCAATAAACGTTGATAACGTAAGGGTGACATGATCGCTCCGGTGCCCTCCCGACCGTCGAGAATGTTGTCCGAGCGCATGTTGATAACAAAGATCATTACGAGTGCGACGCTCGCATTTTTTCTTATTCTCGGTGCGTGGGCGTCGACTCGCTCCGAGCCGGAAGCTGGTGCGCCGGTTCCTCTCAGCGTCGAGCTGATCGATTCACACGTCGAAGCGCCCGCCCCGGCCGTCCAGACCATCGGCAGCACATACTTGGGCACCGACTCACTGTTGGGAATAGCGGTGTGCGCATTTGTGGTGCTGTGCGGGCTTCTTCTCGTGCTGATGGTGACCAACTGGTTCCATTCGCGGGGGCGGCCAACTTACGCCAGCGCAGCGCTCGCGATGACACGCGTGCTCCTCCCTGCACCGCCCCTGCCGCGCAAAGTTGCTCTTTCACTTACACAATTGAGCATTTCTCGAACCTGATACTCGCTGCGCCGTCTTTCTGAGGGCGCCTCGCTCCGGCCGTCCGCCGGAGGCATCCGCTTCTATGCCGTGCGTGTGTTGAGTGTGTGGAGTTTGCTTCGTGAAAACCCCCGTGAAGGCGACATTGATCGCCATCGCTGTCGCTGTCGTTCTGGTGCTTGCCGGAATCATTTATGCCCTCGTGAACCAGAACGAGCCCTCGTCCCCTACGGGCGACGCCGGGCTTGGCTCGGTGGTGCAACCCGACTCGCATGTCGTAGACGACGGAGGTGAGGGCGCGGTCGTTGTCGTGGAGTTCCTGGACTTCGAGTGTGAAGCGTGTGGCGCGTTCTACCCGATCGTGGAAGACCTGCGGGAACAGTTCGACGGCGAGATCACCGACGTCATCCGCTACTTCCCGCTGCCCGGGCACACCAACTCCACGAACGCCGCGCTCGCGGCGGAAGCGGCCGCGCAACAGGGCAAGTTCGAGGAGATGTACAAACGGCTGTTCGAAACTCAAACCGAGTGGGGGGAAGCGCAGGAGTCTCGCGCCGACGTGTTCCGGGGCTTTGCGGAGGAACTGGGGCTCGACCTCGCTGCTTACGACGCCACAGTCGCAGACCCCGCGACGCTGGCTCGGGTGCAGTCGGACTTCGAGGAGGGCCGCGCGCTCGGCGTCAGCAGCACCCCGACGTTCTTCGTGGACGGGGAACTTCTGGAACTTCAGCAGTGGAACGACCTCGAAGACGCGATCGCGCAAGCGGTAACCGGAGCCTCATGACCATCCGCCGCTGCTGAAGGGAGCGAACCGTGGGCGCAGGACACAGCCACGACACCGGGGAGACAACCCCGCGCAAGAGGTTGCTCATCGCATTCTCGATCACCCTGTCGGTGTTCGTGATCGAAGTAATCGGATCGATCATCACCGGCAGCCTCGCGCTGTTGGTCGACGCCGGGCACATGCTCACCGACGTGATCGGCCTCGCAATGGCGGTTACCGCCGCCAGCCTCATGAACCGCCCCCCGTCCGATCGGCACACCTGGGGGCTGCGGCGCGCCGAAGTGCTCAGCGCGCTCGCCCAAGCCGCACTGCTCCTGGGTGTGGGGATCTTTGCTCTCGTCGAGGGCATCCGCCGATTGTTCGAGCCGCCCGAGATCGCGTCGGGCAGCCTGCTGTTCTTCGGCATCGTCGGGCTCGCCGCCAACGTCGCGTCGCTGCTGGTGCTGATGAGCGGCCGCAAACAGAACCTGAACATGCGCGCCGCGTTCCTCGAGGTCGTCAACGACGCCCTCGGCTCGGTCGCCGTTATCGCCAGCGCCATCCTGATAGCCACTCTCGGCTGGTACCGGTCTGACGCGATCGCGGGCATCCTGATCGCCCTGCTGATCATCCCCCGCACGGTCATCCTGCTGCGCGCCTCCGGCAGCGTGCTGCTGGAATCCACTCCGCCCGACCTCGATCTCGGCGAGGTGCGTCGACACATCCTCGGGCTTCCGCATGTCGTTTCCGTGCACGACCTCCATGCCTCCCAGGTCTCGACCGACCTTCCCACCCTGACCGCGCACGTCGTCGTCGACGACACCCTGACCCCGGAGCAGTCCGCACGGATGCTGCAGGACCTGCAGGAGTGCGTCGCCGAGCACTTCCCGGTCAGCATCGAGCACTCCACCTTCCAGATCGAACCGCAATCACACCCCGGAGAGCACACCGCCCATGCGTAAAACCCGCCGCTACCTCTTTTCTGTCATCGCGACAGTCCTTCTCGGGACTGGCATCACACTCACAGTCGCGAGCCCAGCACAGGCCCACGACGATCTGCTGGGCTCGTTCCCGGAGTCAGACTCAACCGTCGCCGTCTCGCCGGATGAGATCACCTTGTCTTTCAGCGGCGAGCTCATCTCTGACATGCAGTCAGCGGTCATCGAGGTGACCTCCGCCGGCGGCGAGAACATCGCTACCGACGCCCCGATTGTCAGTGGCACCGCGATCACGCAACACCTGGCACCCAACCCACCGGATGGCGCCTTTACCGTTCTGTGGCGGGTCGTTTCCGGCGACGGGCACCCGATCAGCGGCGAGTACACCTACACGGTCGAACCCAACCAAGCCGACACGAGCAACCCCGGCGCGAGCGCGACAGACCAGACGCCCGAACCGTCCATAACCATGGCCGTGACAAGCAGTACCACCGGCAGCAACGCACCGTTCGGGGGTGCAGCACTCCTGCCGATCCTCGCCGTACTCACCGGGGTCATCATCCTTGGAGTAGGATTGATCGTGGTATTCAAGGTCACCCGCGAACGTCGACTCCGCAGCGAGGAAGCGGTCGACCGGCGGGCTCAGCAGGGTGCCGAGTCCACGAGTGAGGACGCGTCCCATGAGAAGTGACCGGGTGCGACTGTTCGCGATGGCATTCGTCGTCGCCGCAGTAGTCGTGTTGGTGGATCAGGTAACGAAAGCGGCCGTCATCGCCGGGCTGAGCGAAACGGAGCGGATACCCATCCTGGGTGACCTGCTCGGGTTGCAACTGGCGTTTAACCCCGGGGCGATCCTCTCCCTCGGATCCTCAGCAACCTGGTTGCTCACGCTGCTTGGCGTGATCGCCACGGTGTTCCTCGTCGTCACCGCAACGCATGCTCGCAGCGCCGGGTGGGCGGTGGGCATCGGGCTGATTCTCGGGGGCGCGCTCGGAAATTTGATCGACCGACTGTTCTCACCCCCCGGTTTCGCGCGCGGTCAGGTGACTGACTTTCTCGCGTACGGGAACCTCTTCATCGGCAATCTCGCCGATATTGCCCTCGGCGCCGGTGCAATCGTGCTCGCCCTCGCCCTATTGAGTCGCTCTCAGCGAACCCGCGAAGTCCCTGCCGCGGATCGAGCTGCTAACGAGCCCGAGGCGACGGTGACCGCATGAGTGAGAAGACGCGTGTCGCAGCCCGTTTCCAGCGGAACGCGTTCGCCCCCGGGCTGGTCGCTGCGGCTGTTCTCTTCGTCGCTCCCGTCCTCATGGGGAACGACTGGTTCACCCTGGTGTTGTTCGTGACCGCCATCATGGCTGCCATCGTGGGATGGTTCTCGATCCAGGCGCGCCAGTGGTGGTGGACACCCACATTCCTCGCTATCGCCGTGATCTGGAATCCTGTGTTCCCGTTGCCATTCACGGGCCCCGTTTGGGCGAGCGCCCAACTCGTCGCGGCGGTTGTGTTCCTCGTCGCAGGCGTGCTCATCAAGGTGCCGCGCGCATGAGTCCGCACAAGCGAATCGGATGGACCGCCGCGCTGCTCGCCTTCGGCATCGTGCTCTCGGGATGCGCCGCAAATGATGCTCTCGCAGAGCAGTACCGGAACGGGAGCGAGAAAGGATACATCTCCGGCGACTTTCAGGTCGTAGAGATCCCGGAGCCCGACCGCGGCGATCCGGTGGTGTTCGACGGGGTCACCGAGACGGGCGAGACGGTGTCTAGCGACGACTACCGGGGTGGTGTGCTGGTGGTGAACTTCTGGTATGCCGCGTGCGGGCCGTGCATCGTCGAGGCGCCGTTTCTCGAGGAGGTTTCGCAGGACTATCAGGAACGGGGCGTCGCTTTTCTCGGAGTGAACACCTACGATCAGCCCGCTACGGCGCTGTCCTTCGCGCAAGACAACAACGTCACGTACCCGAGCGTGATCGATGTCAATGACGGGCGGGTCAAGCTCGCGTTCGCGCAGCTCACTCCCATTCAGGCCACCCCGACGACGCTCGTCTTGGATCGTGACGGACGCGTGGCCGCCCGGATCATCGGGCAGCTGGCGAGCGCGTCCATCCTGTCCACCCTCGTTGACGGCGCTCTGGCAGAGGACTCGTCGTGAATCCTGGTCAGGTGGTCTTCGATGGTGCCCTGTGGGTGGCGATACCCATCGCCGTTCTCGCCGGTCTTGTCTCGTTCGTCTCGCCATGCGTGCTGCCGCTCGTGCCGGGCTACCTGGGATACCTCGGTGGCACCTCGGCAGAGAGCGGTGCATCCGCTGACGCGAATGCGCGGACGGCCACCGCGGAGCGTGCCCGCCTGCTGGTGGGCGTGGGGTTGTTCATCGCGGGGTTCACGGTGGTGTTCGTGAGTGTGACGATTCTGGGCGGTACGTTCGGTTACCTGCTGCTGCAGTACACGAACGTCCTGACCCGCATCTTCGGCGTGGTGGTGATCGCGCTCGGGCTGGTGTTCATTGGCTTCTTCGGCATCGCACAACGCACCCTGAGGCCCCGCATCCAAGGCCGGGCCAGCTTGATCGGTGCTCCTCTCCTCGGATTCGCACTGGGTGTCGGGTGGACGCCCTGTATCGGCCCCACACTGGCAGCGATCCTGTCGATGTCGTGGAACCTTGGCGATCCTGCCCGCGCGGGGCTCCTCGGACTTGCCTACTCACTGGGGCTCGGCATCCCCTTCCTGCTGCTCGCGCTCGGCTGGGGATGGGCCTCACGCTCCGTGTCGATCCTCCGCCGCCACATCCGCGTCCTCAACATCGTCGGTGGGGCCCTGCTGGTCGTGCTGGGGCTGCTGATGGTGACCGGGCTCTGGACCGTGCTGATGTCGGCGCTGCAACAGGTGGTGATCAATGTCCCCGTCCCGCTCTAACACCGCGGTCGATCCGCTGCGCCCAGCCGATCACGCCGACACCGACCGCGACGAGATCGCCAGTCCCGCTCTCGGGATCGTCGGGTGGCTGCGATGGGCGTGGCGACAGCTGACCAGCATGCGGACCGCCCTCGTGCTGCTGCTGTTCCTCGCAATCGCCGCCGTCCCGGGTTCGCTGTTTCCGCAGCGTAGCGCCGACCCGAATGGCGTCATCCAGTGGGAGCGCAACAACCCCGACGTCTTCCCCCTCGCCGACGCAATCAGCCTGTTCGATGTGTACTCGTCGCCGTGGTTCTCCGCGATCTATCTTCTGCTATTCGCCTCCCTCATCGGCTGCGTGATCCCGCGCGCGAAGCACCACTACACCGCGCTGCGTTCCCAGCCGCCCCGCACCCCTGCGCGACTGTCTCGACTCCCCGCCTACCAGGAAGCGATCCTGCCTATCGTCGAGCGAAGCCCGGACGCCGCGGGGTTCGCGATCGACCTTGCAGAGCGTCAGTTGCGTCGCGCCGGCTATCGCGTGCACCGTTACGACGGCGCCGGTGGGGCGTCGGTGTCGGCCGAGCGTGGCTACCTGCGTGAGACCGGCAACCTGCTGTTTCACCTCGCCCTGGTCGGTGTGCTCACCTCGGTCGCCATAGGCACCGGATTCGCCTATACCGGCCAGCGGGTCGTGGTGGAAGGAACCACGTTCGTCAACGCGCTCAGCGACTACTCGTCCTTCAATCCCGGTCGGTTCGTAGACGGGACCGGACTCGCTCCGTACTCGCTCACCCTCGACGATTTCCAGGTCTCGTACCGCCTGCCCGGCACGCCCGGGGCCGGACAGGCGGGGGACTTCTCCGCAGACGTCACCGTCCGCACACCCGGAGACGAGGAGAACACCGAAAGCGTGCTCGTCAACTACCCGATCACGGTCGATGGGGATCGGGTCTTCCTCCTCGGCAACGGTTACGCACCCACCCTCTCCATCCGCAACCCCGACGGCGAGCTGGTCTACAGCGAGTCCCAGCCCTTCCTCCCACAGGACACAGCAATGACCTCTCTGGGGATCATCAAGATTCCGGACGGGCTGCCGGAGCAGGTCGGCCTCGTCGGCTTCTTCTACCCCACACAGGGCGTGCTGCCCTCAGGCGCGTTCACCTCGATCTACCCCGACGTGGTAAACCCGGTCCTCACCCTCAATGTGTTCAGCGGCGATCTCGGCATCGACGACGGCACACCCCGGTCGGTGTACACCCTCGACGTCGGCAGTCTGACCCAACTCACCGGGGGCGACTCCGGCCTGGACTCCCTCGAACTCACCCCCGGAGCCACCGCCGATCTCCCCAACGGGTGGGGCACCGTCACCTGGGAGGACGACACGGAACAGGTCGGCGAGCCCGTGAAACGGTTCGCGTCCCTCCAGATTCAGAGCGACCCCAGCGGCGTCTGGGTACTCGTGTTCTCGATCCTCGCCCTCCTGGGCCTATTCGCCGGACTGTTCGTCCCGCGCCGACGCCTCTGGGTCAAAGCTCACCTCACGCCGGACGGGGTTCACGTCGACTACGCCGGTCTCGCGCGGGGAGAGGACCCGGCTCTCTCCCGCGCCGTCACCGACTTCGCATCTCGACACGCCACCGCCTATTCCGACCTGCCGAACGCAGCCACACGCCCATGACGGACTGGATCCCGGACGTACCGCCCACGTTGATGGGGTTCCTTTCCCCTGTCCCGCTACCGTTCCCGCTGCTGCCGCTTGTCGCGGCGATTCTTGCCGCCGCCTACCTTCTGGGGGTTATCCGGATGTGGGTACGGGGGCGGCGCTGGCCGATCTGGCGAACCGTGAGCTTCCTGCTCGGATGCGCCAGCCTCGCCGCCATCACCGGGCTCGGCGTCGAGGCCTACGGATACGCGCTGTTCTCCGTGTTCATGTTCCAGCAACTCACGCTCATGATGGCGATCCCGCCGCTGCTGGTCCTCGGCTCACCGGGCACACTCCTCTTGCGGTCCACCCCCCACGATGGCGTCGGTCGGTCGGTCCTTCAGATCGCGCATGCGGGGCTACGCAGCCGATTCGCGCGGTGGCTTCTCAGCCCCTGGGTCGCGCTACCCCTGTATCTCTTCGCGTTCTACGGCCTCTACCTGGCCGACTTCGCCGACCTCATCCTCGCGTTGCCCGGCGGTCATCTCGGCCTCGAGGTCGGCTTTCTCATCGCGGGGATCCTGTTCACCATCCCGGTACTCTCGGCGGACCCGCTGCCCGTGCGCCTCAATCACGCGGGACGAGCCCTCGACGTCTTCGCGGAAGCCGCGCTGCACGCCTTCTTCGGGGTATTCCTGATGATCTCGGGAAGCCTCCTCATCAACACCTTCGCCGCGTCCAGCCTCGCCCTGGGCGTCGACCCCCTCGAAGATCAGAGAATCGCGGGCGGGCTGGCCTGGTCGTACGGAGAAGCACCCACCCTGCTGATGCTCCTGTTCGTCATGCATCGCTGGTACCGCGACGACACCACACGCGGTGCGGCGGCTGCCCGGTATGCCGACGCACACGGCGACCCCGATCTGGACGCGTACAACGCCTACCTCGAAACCCTCCGCGAGAAAGGCACCTGACGAATGCTTTCGCTCACCTTCGCCTCACCCGACGCGCCGACGGCAGCCGCGCGGGCCAGCATCGGTGCGGGGCTGCCACTGTGGACGGCGGTTCCGATGTCGGCGGTCCGAACCGGCCTCACGCCGGCGTCGGTCGTCGGCGCCGGGCTCAACGCGCTCCTCCTGACCAGGGCCCGAGCCGGGCTGATCCTGTTTGGACTCACTCGCCGTCTCCGTAACCGACCTCGCACCTACCGATAGGAACAATCCCATGTCCGGAACAGAGCCTCTATCCCTCGATGGGATCTCCTTGTTGCTGGTGTGGACGGCAATAGCCACCTACGCACTAGCCTTCATCGCCTTCACCATTGACCTGGCCCTGCGCGCCTCTCGCACCGACTCGGTGTCTCTGCGCGAACATGTCCCCGTGCTCGTTGCGGCAGGCGCCAACGTCCCCCGGCACAGCGCCGCCGATACTGCCGCCGCCGAACAAGGAGCCATCGATGACCTGCGGGTGCCGCCGAGACTGCGGCCCCGGCTGCTGTGGGCTCGCATCGGCACAGCGCTCACCTTCCTCGGGTTTCTGTTCCACGCGGTAGGCACCGTGTTGCGTGGAATCGCGGCCGAGCGGGTTCCCTGGGCGAACATGTACGAATTCGCTCTCACCGGGACGTTGTTGATCGTGGCGGTATTCCTCATCGTCCTCCGGTGGTATGACCTCCGCTTCCTTGGTGCATTCCTCATCGGAATAGTCGTGCTTCTTCTCGGTGGGGCGACGGTCGCTTTCTACGTGGAGGTCGTCCCGCTGATGGATCCCCTGAAGAGCATCTGGCTGGTGATCCACGTGTTCGTCGCGTCCCTTGCCACGGCACTCTTCGCGATCGCATGCGGGATATCAATTGTTCAGCTGCTGCAAGCGCGCCGCGAGACGCGAGCCTCGGCGGTATCAGATGCCGACATTCGCCGCCCTGGACTTCTGCGCACGCTCCCCGGTTCCGACGCCCTGGAATCGCTCTCCTACCGCTTCGCGATTGTCGGTTTCATGTTCTGGACCTTCACGCTCATCGCCGGCGCAATCTGGGCGAACGACTCGTGGGGACGCTACTGGGGCTTCGACACCAAAGAGGTATGGACGTTCGTCATCTGGGTGCTCTACGCCGGCTACATCCACGCCCGAGCGACCCGCGGATGGCGCGGCACGCGTTCCGCCTGGCTGTCCATCATCGGGTTCGCGACCGTGCTGTTCAACTTCACCATCGTCAACATCTTCTTCAAAGGCCTGCATTCATACTCCGGCCTCAGCTGATCGGCGGGTTCAGGACGTCGGGGCGACTGCGGGCTGGGAGTCGTCCAACTCGGTCATGCCGCGAACGAGTGCCGGGCGACGCGCAGCGCGAACGCCGTTCGCGATGACGATCAGCTCCGCGATCTCGTGAACCAGGACGACCCCGGCAAGCCCCAGCACCCCGAATAGCGCGAGAGGGAAGAGCACGACGATGATCGCCAGCGCAAGGCCGATATTGGCGGTCATGATCCGCCGTCCGCGTCTGGCGTGTGCCAGGGCGCTGGGGATGAGGCGGAGATCGTGGCCGGTGAAGGCGACGTCGGCAGATTCGATCGCCGCCGCGGAGCCTTTCGCTCCCATGGCGATCCCGACGGTTGCGGTAGCCAGCGCCGGGGCGTCGTTGATACCGTCACCGACCATCGCGGTCGGACGCGCCGCTACGAGCGCCGCGATCGCGTCGGCCTTGTCTCTCGGCAGCTGCTCGGCCCGGACATCGGTGATTCCGGCTTCCTCAGCGATCGCGTGCGCGGTGCGGTTGTTGTCACCGGTGAGCATGATCGTGTCGATGCCCTGCGCGTGCAACATCCGGACCGTTTCCGGCGCCTCCGGGCGGAGCTCGTCGCGCACCCCGATCAGACCGGCGAGCTGTGCGTCTGCTTCGACGACAACAACGGTCATGCCGCGCGCTGCCATCTCCTCCGCGGCGACGCGGAGCACGCCGGGGTCCAGCCAGCGGGCGTTGCCGACGCGCACGACCCGGTCGCCTACCCCGCCAGTGACACCGTGGCCGGCCTCCTCCACCACGTCAGTCGCGGATGCAGCTCCCGGTCCGGCCTGGGTGATCGCCCTGGCCAGTGGGTGCGTGCTGGTCGCTTCGACCGCTGCAGCCCAGGTCAGAAGTTCCTCGCGGGTAACGCCCGACGCGGGTCGCACGTCCGTGACGGTGGGTTCGTTGCGGGTGAGCGTCCCGGTTTTATCCAGCGCCACCGTACGGATCGTGCCCAACTGCTCGAACGCCTCACCCGACTTGATCACCACACCGAATTTTGACGCAGCCCCGATCGCGCTGATCACCGTCACCGGAACCGCGATCGCCAAAGCGCAGGGCGACGCGGCGACGAGGACCACCAGGGCGCGCTCGATCCAGGTCCCGGGATCCCCCACGATGAACCCGAACACGACGATCGCGGCAGCGGCAATCAGCACGGCAGGCACCAGCGGGCGGGCGATACGGTCGGCCAACCGCGCCCGGTCTCCCTTCCGAGCATGAGCCTGCTCCACCAGAGCAACAATCTGCGTCAGCGAGTTGTCGCGACCATCGGCGGTCGCCTCGATCCGCAGCGTCGCCGCCCCGTTCACGGAACCCGCGACGACCGTCCCGCCGGGCCCGACATCTACCGGAATGGATTCGCCCGTCACGGCGGACGTGTCCAAACTCGACCGGCCCTCCACGACCACGCCGTCGGTGGCGACACGTTCACCGGCACCCACCACGAGGATGTCGAGTTCGCGCACCTCCGCTGCGGGGATCGTGACATCACCGGTCGGACGTGACACGCGCACCGTCTCCGGAATCAGGGAGAGGAGAGCGCGCAGCCCCGCCTTTGCCCGGTCCATCGCACGGTCCTCAAGGGCCTCGGCGAGGGAGAACAAGAACGCAAGCGTCGCCGCCTCGCCCACATGGCCGAGAAGCACAGCCCCGATCGCGGCGATCGTCATCAGCAGTCCCACCCCGAGGCGGCCGCGGAGAAGCCGACGAACAGCACCGGGAACGAACGTGTACGCACCCGCCACCAATGCGGCCGACTGCAACACCACCGCGGGGATGTCGAGCCCGGACCACTCGAAGATGTACCCGACGAACAGGAACACACCCGACAGGACGGAGGGCAGGAGCGCACGGTCGCGCCACCACGCCGGGCGGACCTCCTCATCCTCGCCGTTGCGTTGGAGCACCGTCCGTGCAGGGTCCGAGCCGCAGCACGCGTCACCCTCGTCCGCAGGCACCTTCGTAGCAGGGCCGCCCGGCTCGCGTGGTGCGCAGCAAGCGTCCGTCGCCGCGGGCCGGTGCAGGTCAACTCGTCGCACCGTGCCGGTCTTTCGCGACTCGCCCGGACCGCAGCATTCCTCGCTCACCGGGTCACCCCGGTCACCACCGAGTCGAGTGACCCGATGCTCTCACAACACTCGCACGCGTCATCGGCGCACGGCGTGCCCTCGTCGACCGCGACCACTGCGTCGAGCAGGTGCCTAATGCCGCGGGTCAGGTGACGGTCAGAGATCTCGTATCGGGTGCGGCGACCCTCTGGGGTAGCCACGACCAGACCACACCCCCGCAAACACGACAAATGGTTCGAGACGTTTGTGCGCGTCAGTTCCAGATCTCGCGAGAGCTCTGCGGGATACCCCGGGCCGTCCAACAAGGTCAACAGAATACGCGAGCGCGTCGGATCAGCCATCGCCCGACCGAGCCGGTTCATCACATCGAGACGGGACGCTATAGTCAGCATGCGATGACTATACAGCAGTTACTGACCTAATCTGTTCGGCCCCTCGACAGCAGGGGGCGTGGAAGTGAGCGGCCCGCTGGTGACTGACGCCGCGAAAGTAGGCAGCTTCTCAACGAGGCCCCTGCTGCTCCCGCCGCCTCAACGCCTGGCCTGGGCCCTCCGGCCAACACCTGGGCCCTCCGTCCAACAATCGGAGCGCGCTATGGCTGGCGCGTGGTCAGGATCCCGTCCCCTCCAACCGGTGCCCGTTCCAGCGAAGGCGGATGCGGATGCGGTCGACATGCTCGATCCCCTCGACGTGGGCCAGTGCGCGCGCGACCTTGTCGACGAGTTCGGGTTCTACGCCGTCGAGGAGACGCCGGCCCACGCTGCGGATAGTGCCGATCAGGAGGATGAAGATCGCCGCGAGATGATCAGTCCGACGATGGGGTCGGCGAGGGGGAAGCCGAGGAGCACTCCGATTCCCCCGACGACCGCGAGGGAGGTGACTCCGTCGGTGCGTGCCGCTGAAAACAACAACAATGCTCTGCATGGTGATGGCGGGGGCTGCCGCCGAGAGAATGCTCGGCTTGGAGGATGGCATCGGCCACCAACCGGGATGCGTGCTCGTTCTCCAGCCGGTAGAAGATCTTCTGCCCCTCCTGCCTCGTCGCCACTATGCGAGCCAGGCGCAGCTTGGCAAGTTGCTGCGAGACGGCGGCAGGCGACTTGTCGATCACTTCGGCGAGAGCGCTGACGGAAAATTTGTCCGCATCCTCCAGCGCGAGGACAATCCGCACACGTGTCGCGTCAGCGAGCATCCCGAAGATCTCCACCGCAAGCTCGACGTATGAACTATCCGGACGATACGCACTTGGTTATGACAGCCTGATATGGCCCCGGGGTGACGGCTACATGTGGCTCCACCGTTTCGGACTTGCCGGGGGCCTTTCGCGGGTTTGAGTGGGCCGCCCGTGAGCGTGTTCTCGTCTGGATGATTCTGACGAGAGGGCCCTTGATGAGGTCGACGGTGGATCTGTTCGCAACTATTCGGAGGGACGCCCGGGTCGAGGGACTCTCGGTGCGGGAGTTAGCGCGCCGGCATGGGGTCCACCGACGGACGGTGCGGTCCGCGTAGGGGTCTGCCGAGCCACCGGCACGGAAGGTGCAGGTTCGGGTGGCGCCTCGTCTGGCTCCGTTTAAAGAAGCCATTGATCAGATGCTCCGGGTGGATCTCGATGCTCCGAAGAAGCAACGCCACACAGCTACCCGGATCCTCGCCCGGCTCGCGGAGGAACACGGTGCAACGGAGCTGTCTTACTCCACGGTCCGGGACTACGTCCGGACCCGCCGAGTCGAGATCGAAGTGGACGCCGGCCGCCGGAGGGTTGACGCGTTCATCCCGCAGGGGCACGCGCCCGGGGCTGAGGCGGAGGTCGACTTCGGCGACGTCTGGGTGGTTCTCGCCGGGGTGAAAACGAAGTGCCACATGTTCGTCTTCCGCCTCTCCCACTCGGGAAAGGCGGTGCACCGGATCTACTCCACCCAGTCGCAGGAAGCGTTCCTGCAGGGACACATCGACGCGTTCGACACGATCGGTGGTGTGCCGACGAGGCATATCCGGTACGACAATCTGACCTCTGCAGTGACGAAGGTGCTGTTCGGGAGGCGTCGGGATGAGAACGACCGGTGGGTGCTGTTCCGCTCCCACTACGGGTTCGACGCGTTCTACTGCGAACCCGGAATCGGCGGCGCGCACGAGAAGGGCGGGGTCGAGGGTGAGGTCGGGAGGTTCCGCCGGAATCGACTCTCCCCGATGCCCGAAGTCGACTCCCTCGCCCAACTCAACGAGAAGCTCATCGCCTGGGACGAAGCGGACGACGCCCGCCGGATCGACACCCGGCTCCGGTCGGTCGGAGGGGACTTCGCCACTGAAAAACCGCTCCTCGCCGCTCTGCCGGCAGAGCGGTTCGATCCGGGGTTGCCGCTCACGCCACGAGTGGATAGGTCGAGTCTGATCACGGTGCGGATGGCGAGATACTCCGTCCCCTCCCGCCTGATTGGTCGGCAAGTGCGCGTCTCCCTCGGAGCGGCCGAGGTAGTCGTGTTCGACGGTCGCCTCGAGGTCGCCCGACACGCGAGGGTCGTGGCGCGGGGCGGGGAATCGGTGGACCTCGACCACTACCTCGACGTGCTCAAGAGAAAACCGGGCGCTCTGCCCGGCTCGACGGCACTGGCCGCAGCTCGAGCGGCGGGCACGTTCACGTCCGCGCATGAAGCGTTCTGGGCCGCAGCCCGGAAGACCGACGGGGACTCCGTCGCCACCCGGCAGCTGATCGACGTCCTCCTCCTGCACCGATCCATGGCCGCCGCCGACGTCGAAGCCGGCATCCGGTCGGCCCTGCTCGTCGGAGCGGTCACCGCCGATGTCGTCGCGGTCGAAGCCCGTCGACATGAAGCAGCGGGTGGGGCCAGTTCTGGCCGTCACCTCGTTGCTCGAGCACACGACGATGAACGGCGCGACGGACAAACCACCGGGCCCCGGGTCATCAGCCTCACCCAACGCCGGCTCGCGGATCCCGCCGCCGTCATCGCCGGGCTCCCCGCCGACACGAGGCCACTCCCGTCGGTGGCGGGTTACGACCAGCTGCTCCGACTGCCTGCACGAACCGAGACCACAGCCGCTCCGGCCGTGAAGGAAGGAACTGCATCATGACCGTCACCACCAGCGTCACCACCACCCTGAGACGTCGACGAGGGCTCACCGAGGAAGCTGCCATCGCGGCGATCGACCAGGCGTGCCGGCGGCTCCGGTTGCCGACGATCCGAGCCGTCGTCGACGAGGCCACCGCGACCGCTCAGAAGGAACAGCTCAGCTATCACGGGTTCCTCGCCGAACTCCTCCTCGCCGAGTGCGACGACCGGGACCGGCGCTCGTCCGTCCGCCGGGTGAAAGCCGCCGGCTTTCCGAGGGACAAGTGGTTAGGGGACTTCGACTTCGACGCGAACCCGAACATCAACGCCGCGACCATCAACACCCTCGCCACCGGCGAGTGGGTCCGGAAAGGGAAACCACTCTGCCTCATCGGCGACTCTGGCACCGGCAAATCGCACCTCCTCATCGGCCTCGGCACCGCCGTGGCTGAGAAAGGCTTCCGGGTCAAATACACCCTCGCCACCCGGCTTGTGAACGAACTCGTCGAAGCCGCGGATGAGAAGAACCTCGCCCGCACCATTGCCCGCTACGGCCGGGTGGATCTCCTCGCGATCGACGAGCTGGGGTATATGGAATTGGATCGCCGCGGCGCGGAGCTCCTGTTCCAGGTCCTCACCGAGCGGGAGGAGAACAACTCCATCGCGATCGCGTCGAATGAGTCCTTCTCCGGGTGGACGAAAACCTTCACTGACCCGAGACTCTGCGCTGCGATCGTTGACCGGCTCACCTTCAACGGCACCATTATCGAAACCGGCACCGACTCCTACCGACTCGCCCACACCCGACACCAGCAACAAACCAACTGACGAGTAGGCATCACTAGTCATCGTCCGTTTTGGCTATCATCGGTGTATGACGATGAACTGTTCACCTGATCTGGATCCCGCTGTCGCGCTATTCCACTCGCTTGCTGACGAGACTCGGCTCGCGGTCGTGCAGCAACTGGCCGGCGGGGAGTTGAGAGTCACCGACCTGGTGGCACGTCTCGGTCTCGCCCAATCGACCGTTTCCGCTCACGTCGCCTGCCTACGAGATTGTGGCCTCGTGGCGGGGCGGTCGGAGGGCCGTCAGGTCTTCTACTCCCTGTCCCGTCCCGAGCTGATCGACCTTCTCCGAGCGGCAGAGGGAGTGCTCGAAGCGACCGGATCCCGAGTGGACCTGTGCTCGGTCTACGGCACCCGGGAGATGGCGAAGTGACGGCTCTCGACACCGCCGAGGTCGAGCGCCTCAGCCGACGCGGCTTGCGCCTCGCCCAACGGGCTTCGCGCAGCGCGGCGGAAGAAAGCACGACCTCCCCCCATGACGGACCCCCTCTCGCCCGAGCGGAGGGTCTCGAAGTGTCAAGTTCGCCTCGCCGTGCGACCGAGAGGGGCCGAGCTCGACGGTTCCTACTAGCGGTCGGTGTCGCAGCAGTCGCTGTACTGGTCGACCAAGGCGCCAAAGCGCTCGCCCTCGCGCAGCTCCGCGAGGACGAGCGAATCCCGCTCCTCGGGGACTGGCTCGGCTTACAACTCGCATTCAACCCCGGCACCGTCATGTCCCTCGCAGCCGACGCAACCTGGCTGTTGACGGCCGTAGCGGGTGCGGCCTCGATCGCCCTGCTCATCGCCGCGACACGTGCTCGCACCGTCGGATGGGCGATCGCGATCGGCCTCGTATGGGGAGGGGCAGTCGGCAACCTCCTGGACCGACTGCTCGCCCCGCCCGGATTCGGCCGCGGTCACGTGACCGATTTTCTCGCCTACGGCAACCTCTTCATCGGCAACCTCGCCGATGTCATCCTCGGTGTTGGGGTGGGGCTCGGCCTGCTGGTCTACCTCCGGGAGGCGAAGGCATGATCCTCCACTCCGTCCTGCAAGCGATCGGCCTGTTCTTTGCCACGAACATCGACGACATCATCGTGCTGTCACTATTCTTCGCCCGCGGCGCTGGGCAACGAGGTGCAACGGCTCGGATTCTGGTCGGTCAGTACCTGGGATTCGTAGGTATTCTCGCCGCCGCCGTACTCGTATCCCTCGGCGCCGGAGCGTTCCTGCCTCCCGATGTCATCCCCTATTTCGGCCTGATTCCACTGGCGCTGGGGTTATGGGCAGCCTGGCAAGCGTGGCGCCACAGGCACGAGGACGATGATGACGATGAGGTCAAGATCGAAGGCAAGAAGGTCGCTGTCTGGGCCGTAGCCGGAGTCACCTTCGCTAACGGCGGAGACAACATCGGCGTCTACGTCCCCGTCTTCCTCACCGTGGGGCCGGCCGCCGTGGTCGCTTACTGCCTTGTGTTCCTCGCGCTCGTTGCAGTGTTGGTGATAGTGGCCAAGTTCATTGCCACGCGACGTCCGATCGCCGAAATCCTGGAACGTTGGGAGCACATCCTTTTCCCGCTAGTTCTCATCGGGCTTGGCATCTTCATCCTGATAAGCGGGGGCGCATTCGGACTCTGATCCACCGCGTTTCGACGTCGAGCACGGGGACTCGATCCAGTCGGACGATCTATCACGGCCGTCATCGTGGGGGGGCTCAGAGACGACTCCCGCCCGAAGGTGAGGGAAGGCCCGCACCCCTACCGCGGCGGACATCCCCGGTCGCTAACACCGATTCGGTGGAGCCACATGTAGCCGTCACCCCGGGGCCACCTCTAGTTGACATAGCCACGCACTTTCCCGCTTATCTGCATGCATACGCAGATGTATGCATGCAGATGTCCTCACTCGACCACCGATAGGTGCGCGCTGGGCGACCGCACGTCTCGACGTCGTCTCACACGGTCGACTTTCGCTGTATTCAGATTCATTCTCACCCTCCCGGCGGTCGTCGTGCAGATAGGAGGTCTTTACCGTCTCGCACCGTAGACACTCAACGTGCACGTTCATCCCACCCATCGTGACTTCAAGTACCCTAGGGGGGTATAGTATGTCCTTGTGAACGGTTACTCGGACAACAAAGATGACCTTCTGAAGCGACTCAGTCGCGCGGAAGGTCAGGTGCGAGGGATCGCGCGGATGCTGGAAAACGATAAGTACTGCATCGACATCCTCACCCAGGTTTCCGCCGCGACCAGCGCCCTCGAGACGGTGGCCCTGTCCCTGCTGGCCGATCATTTGTCGCACTGTGTCGCGGAAGCGGCCGCAGAGGGCGGTGCCGTTGCGACCGAGAAGATCCGCGAAGCCAACGAGGCGATCGCTCGCCTGGTCCGTTCCTGACCCCCAACGAAAGGCACTCATCATGAACACCACCAACGACCGCACCGACCTGGGCCTGACCGACTCCGCCGCCGGGTGCAGCTGTTGTTCCACCGCGTCCGCCGTCGACACCCCGATAGCAGCGTCCACGACTACTCAGGTTGTCTTGGTCGACGGGATGACCTGCTCGCACTGCGTGATGAGTGTCACCGAGGAGCTCACCTCGATCGAGGGTGTCGAGTCCGTGTCGGTCGACCTGAACGCGGGCGGCGCCTCGCGCGTCAGCATTCACAGTGGAGCGCCGATCGACGCTACGCAGGTGCGGGCCGCAGTAGAGGAGGCAGGGTACACCCTCGCCGGCAACCCCGCATGAGCACCGCCGATGTGGAGCTCGAGATCTCAGGGATGACCTGTGCGTCCTGCGCGACGCGGATCGAGCGCAAGCTGAACAAGCTTCCCGGGGTTGAAGCGACCGTAAACTATGCGACCGAGAAGGCGCGTGTGCGTGCCGACGGTGTCGAGACCGCGGAGTTGATCGCCGCCGTCGAATCCGCGGGGTATTCCGCGGTGCTTCCCGCCCCGATCGTCGCGGAGCCCACCTCGACGGACGAGGTGCCCGAGGATCCTGAGCTGGTTTTGCTTCGGCACCGGTTGCTGATCAGCACCGCACTGGCAGTGCCGGTCGCGCTGATGTCGATGATTCCGCTGCTCCAGTTCACCTACTGGCAGTGGCTGGCGTTGACCCTCACCGCACCGGTGGCGGTCTGGGGCGCGTGGCCCTTCCATCGTGCCGCGTTCGTGAACGCCCGACACGGCGCGGCGACCATGGACACCCTGATCAGCGTCGGAGTGATCGCCTCGTTTGGGTGGTCGCTGTACGCGTTGTTCTTCGGAATGGCCGGGATGCCGGGCATGCACATGACTTTCACCCTGTTCGGCAGCCCTGAGGCCGGGAGCGGCGAGATCTACCTCGAAGTCACTGCCCTCGTGACGGTATTCATCCTTGCCGGCCGATATGTCGAAGCCCGCGCGAAGAAGTCCTCATCCGAAGCGCTCCGCGCCCTCCTTCATCTCGGCGCGAAACACGCCACTCTGCTCGTCGACGGCATCGAACAGCTCGTGCCGGTGTCACAGCTAGCCGTCGGCGACCAAGTTGTCGTGCGCCCCGGGGAGAAAATCCCCTCCGACGGGCTCGTGGTTGAGGGCGCGTCCGCGATCGACGCGAGCATGCTGACAGGCGAATCCGTCCCGGTTGAGGTCACCAGAGGTTCCCGAGTGGTCGGCGCCACCGTGAACGTCGGCGGGCGGCTGACCCTGGAGATCACCCGCGTCGGCGCCGATACCGAGCTGGCACGGATGCAACGACTGATGGACGAAGCGCAAACCGGCAAGGCCAAGGTACAGCGCCTCGCTGACCGCGTCTCGGCCGTGTTCGTTCCGATCGTGATCGTCCTGGCGATCATCGCGTTCGTCGGATGGCTGCTGCTCGGCGGGTCTCTCGAGGTTGCGTTCACCGCGGCCGTCGCGACCCTGATCATCGCCTGCCCCTGCGCCCTCGGTTTGGCAACGCCCACCGCGCTGCTCGTCGGCACCGGCCGCGGATCGCAGCTGGGCATCCTAATCCGCGGACCCCAGGTACTCGAGCAGACCCGCCAGGTCGACACCATCGTGCTGGACAAGACCGGCACCATCACGAACGGTGTCATGTCCGTCACCACCCTCTCCCCTGCACCCGGCATCACTCCCGAGGACCTCCTAGCATCGGCCGCCGCCGCAGAGTGGGGATCGGAACACCCCGTCGCCCGTGCGATCGTCGCGGCAGCGGAGGGCACACCGACTCCTGCCGAGGCATTTACCTCGCACGCCGGATTCGGCGTGCAAGCGGTGATCGATGACGCTGTCGTGGTCGCTGGGCGTCCCCTGTGGGTCGAAGACCAATGGTCCGTCCACGCCCCCACCACCCACCGTACCGAAGCTGAGGGTCTGGAAGCGGCCGGGGCGACGGTAATTGCGGTCGCACGCGACGGCGAGTTCCTCGGCATGATCGCCGTGTCCGACACCGTCAAGCCCAGCAGCGCCGAAGCGATCGCACGTTTCCGCGCGCTCGGGCTCCGTCCGGTGCTGCTCACCGGCGACAACGCCGGCGCGGCGCAGCACATCGCCGCCCTCGTCGGCATTGACGAAGTCCGCTCCGGAGTCACCCCTGCCGGGAAGCTCGAAGCGATCCGGCAGCTGCACGCCTCGGGGCGGGTGGTGGCGATGGTCGGCGATGGCGTGAACGACGCCGCGGCCCTCGCCGCGGCGGATCTCGGGGTGGCAATGGGCGGCGGGACGGATGCGGCGATCGCCGCGAGTGACATCACGATCGTCTCCGGTGACCTGCTCGTGGTCGCGGATGCGATCCGGCTTGCCCGCCGAACCCTGGGCGCCATCAAGGGAAACCTGTTCTGGGCGTTCGCGTACAACATCGCCGCGATCCCGCTGGCGATGCTCGGCCTGCTAAATCCGCTGATCGCGGCCGCCGCGATGGCGTTCTCGTCTGTGTTTGTGGTCACCAACAGCCTCCGGCTGCGACGCTTCCGCGCCCACGCCACCGCTTCGGCCGCCGTAGCCGTACCTCTGTCCCGCACGCCCCAGCTGGCCTGATCCGTTTACCCTGGGAAGCGAGCGAGGTGACATGTCGATGATCGCTCTGGCGCAACGCCTGCCTCGCATGGCCGCCACCTGGCGGACCGCGCTGCCTGCCGGACCGGCCCTGATCGCCCGTGGCACTGTCCTTCCTAGACCACCGTCTCTGCTGGTTCTCTGCATCGGTCGTACCTGAGGGGTGCAGTCAGCCGACCCGTTCCTGCGCGTGGGCACAGCAGTCTCGCGCACGAACATCCGGTTCGTGCGCCTCACAACGACTGAGAAGACACCTGATGAAGAACCGTGCCACGGCGACCGCCGCGATCACCCTGACCGCCCTGCTCGCTCTCGCCGGTTGCACCGGCACCACGACCGGTGGCGGGATGGACAACATGCCCGGGATGGGCTCATCGTCCTCGGCGTCCCCTGCCGCCGATGTGAACTCCGCAGACATGCAGTTCACGATGATGATGATCCCGCACCACGAACAGGCCGTAGAGATGGTCGACATGATCCTCGCCAAGGATGGGATCGATGACCGCGTACTCACTCTCGCCGAGCAGATCAAAGCTGCGCAGGGCCCCGAGATCGAGCTGATGGAGTCGTGGCTGGACGAGTGGGGCACCCCGATGGGCGACATGGGCGGTATGGACGACGGGGGGATGATGTCGGACACTGACATGGAGGCGCTTGAGGGCGCCACCGGCGTGGAAGCGTCGCGCCTGTTCCTGGAGCAGATGATCGTGCACCACGAAGGCGCGATCGACATGGCGCAGACCCAGATCGACAACGGTGAGAACGCCGATGTGATTGCCCTGGCGGAGAACATCGTCGCCTCGCAGACCACCGAGATCACGACGATGGAGGACATCCTCGCGACCCTCTGACAGGCAGGGGCCGGCCACACCCGCCGGCCGGCCCTCGCCCGTGCAGCCCGCCACCATGAACACGCGCACACGCACCCCCACTGCCACCGTCTCGCTGGCGTGCTGACAGTTACCGTCGCGGCCTGCACGACCGCCGGCAGCGATGAACCTTCCTCCGCCCCGCCCGTCGCTCACATTCACGACGTCGCGTTCGCGCCCGACGGTGCTGTGTTGGTCGGCGCACACGCCGGCGCGGACCGCAGGCCACCACTCCTCGAGCCAGCAGAACGTGGTGAGGTCAGGGTTCGCGAAGGTAGCGTGGGGCACGTCGAGGTCTTTCGGCTGGGCAGTGTGAGAACTTCCATCCTGGAAGACCTCGACCCCTGCCCAGAAACCGACACCACCACACCCTCATCTGCAAAGAGCCCATCTAGCGCACCACCAAACGTTGATAGTGTGAGAGCGACATGATCGCCCCGGTGTCCACCCAACCCTCGACAATACTGTCCGAGCGCCTGATGATAACGAAGATCATTACGGGTGTGACGCTCGCGTTTTTTCTCATTCTTGGCGCTTGGGTATCGACCCACTCCTATCAGGAGGCTGGCGCACCGGCTCCCGTTGGCGTCGAGCTGATCGATTCACACGTCGAAGGGCCCGCTCCGAGCGTTCAGACCATCGTTAGCACATACCTGGGCACCAACTCCCTTCTGGGGGTAGGGGTGTGCGCGCTTGGGGTACTGTGCGGGGTTCTTCTCGTTCTGATCGTGTCCAGGTGGTTCCATTCGCGAGGGCGCCCCATCTACGTCCGACGACCGCTTGCATCGACCCGGGTGCTCCTCGCTACGCCGACTCCGCCCCGCAAGGCTGCACTTTCACTCACGCAACTGAGCATCTCGCGAACCTGATACGTCGTACGCCATCTCTCTGATGGCGCCCACTCCGGCTCCCGCCGGAGGTATCCGCTTTGTGCCGTGCGTTTGTTGATTGTTTGGAGTTGCTTCGTGAAGACCCCCGTGAAGGCGACGTTGATCGCCATTGCTGTCGCTGTCGTTCTGGTCCTCGCCAGAATTATCTGTGCCCTGATGAACTATCGCCTCTCGCAGGCGACGCGGAGGTGGCCTCAGCGGTGCGCCCCAATTCGCATGTCGTCGACGACGGAGGTGAGGGCGCCGTCGTCGTCGTGGAGTTCCTGGACTTCGAGTGCGAAGCCTGTGGCGCGTTCCACCCGATCGTGGAGGACCCGCAGGACTGTGCCGCTGGGCACTTCCCGGCCCGCGTCGAGCACGCGACGAAGGCTCTCCATTTCAACGAGGACCGGACGCGTAGTCACCATGAACCGTCGTCCGGCGCTAGAGCTCCCCATGGAACCGCGGCCATGACCGCCGACCCGAAGAAGACTCCGTCGCCTCCTGGGGCATCGTTTTTCCGTGGGTCGGCGCCTCCTAAACCACAGGTTGGGCTCGGCGCAGCACAGGCCAGGGTCGGCGGATCTAAACCGCCACCAGCGAAGCCAGATCAGGGCAGTGGTGACGTACAGCCTGGAGCTTTGCAGATTTCCGCGTTCAATTGCAGAGCCTTGGCGGAGGCTGAGCCGCATGCCTTGGGACTGACCTATGAGTTCAACGCCGCGCCTGAGGGCGACCCTTACGCAGTAACGGTCACGTTTGAGGGACAGCGGGCAGGCGTGACTCACCGTCCCGGTCCCGGCGACAGGTTTCAGGTTTCGACGACAGTAAAGCCCGTACTGCCGGGGGTCGGCCGGGTTGCGGTCACTACTCGAGTCCCGGGATTGGCAGCGGGCTCTTGGAGGGTGGTCGCTCGGCCGTCGGCCCACCATCTCGGACTTGATGAAGGCCCATCCAATGGTCTGCGAGCCGCGTTACCGCATCTACCCGGGGGAAGAGCACAGGGTTCCACGGGTTGGGCTCCGGTGATCGCGCAGCGGGCTCCGGGGGTATTCCTTGGCTCTTGGGCGGCTCTGGTCGGGTTAGGTGCGGTAGTCGGGTTGAGCCTGCAGGCGATGCTCGCCGCCTTTCTAGGGCTGTCGGTGTTCGGGGTAGCACTGGTGTCAGTGATAGCGAGCCTGATCGGGCTGATCGGAGCCAAGGTTTACTACCTTGCGGTGTATCCGGCCGCGCGGCGTCGTGCATTGATCGGGGGAGGGATGTGCATCCAAGGGTTTGTTATTGGCGCCGGTGCGGGCTTAATCATTGGTGCATGGGTGGCTGGCATCCCCATAGGCACGTTGCTTGACATCACCGCGCCCGCGTTGATGTTCGGGATGACGATAGGTCGGTTCGGCTGTTTCTTCAGCGGATGCTGCGTGGGGCGCCCCACCGCATCGCGTTGGGGTTTGTGGTCCTCGGACCGGCGTGTCGGGGTGCGCCGTATCCCTACGCAATTGCTGGAATCCGCTGTCGCGGCGGCGATCGGGGTAGCCGCTCTCGCGCTCCTGATCATCCTGGGGAGCCCGCCGCTGGGTGGCGTGATTTTCATCGGAACCCTGGCCGCTTACGTCGCAGGTCGGCAGCTACTCTTGCCGTTGCGAGCGGAGCGCGGTAAAACCCGTCACGGACGAGCGATAACGTTGGCCGCAGCGGCGATCATCTTGGCCGCCGACGTTGCCGCCGCCATAGTCATGTACGCGCGATGAGCTCCGGTGAGCCGCTGGCGAAGAGGGGCGGGTCACCGGGGACTTGGGATGGGGACTTTGCGGACCGCCGATGAGATCGAACTAGCGACCCTGTCCTGGGTGCACTGGTGCACGCCACGGCCCGACCTTGAGAAGTCCGGATGCACCAGTCCGCAGGACTTCTCCGCGCGGCAGGGAGCGGGCCGGCCTCAATATCCGACGAACACTTCGGTGAACACGCTGAGGTCGTCCACGCCGGAGAGGGACAGCAGGCTACGGACGTGGTCCACCATCCCAGCCGGGCCCGCGAGGTGCCACACCGCGGTCGGGAAGTCCTCCGCCGCTTGACGGACCTCCGGCAGGTCGACGGTGCTGGAAGTGCTCCATAAGGTGAAGTGGTCGCTTCGGCGCGCGAGCGCCGTCAACTCGTCGAGGTACACCGCGCTCGTTCGGTTGCGGTTGAGGTAGACGAGTGCGAGCGGCGCGGGGAGTTGCTCCTCTGTGGCGAAGCGGATCATGCTCAACTGCGGCGTGATACCGATCCCCCCGGCGACGAACACGATCGGATGGCGCGGTGTGCCCTGCAGCGTGTAGAAGCCGTGGGCGCCCTCCAATAGCACCTCCGTCCCGATGGGGTATTGCTCGAGCGACCGCTTGAAGCCGCTCATGGTCCGCCGAAAAGCGATCGAGATCCGTCGTCGGTCGTTCGGCGACGACGCGATGGAGAACACCCGCGAGCTCCCCTGGGGGTCGGCGTGCGCAAGCTGCGGCAGCTTCACCTGGATGTGCTGCCCGGCCGAGAAGGTGAAGCAGGCGGGGCGAGCGAAGGAGATCTCGAGTGCGTCATCCGCGATCCGCTTTCGCTCGAGGATCGTCGTCCGTTGGATTCTGCTCATCGGCTGCCCGGCTCACTCGGCCGGGACCGGTGCGGCGTCCGGGGGAAGCTCGAACACCTCGGCCGGAATGTCTTCGTCGACGCTGTGCACCGTGATGTCGAAGCTGCCTCCCTGGACCGGCACCTGGTGGTCTCCCACCCCGTATTCGAGTGCCCATGCGGCGGGCCCCGTCGCGAGCCGGGAGAACTGCATCTGCTCCGGAGTGACGCCTTCCACCATCGTCCAGGCGAGCTCCGAGTCCGCGTTCGCTTCAGCTGTGTATAGCGTTTGTTCTTCGGATAGGTAGAGCTGCTCCGAGACGGGCTGCCCGTCGACCTCGATGGTCTGCCGGAAATTCGGCTGGCCCTCCATGTTCTCCAGCCAAAGCCGGACCGTCCGGTCCGGTTCAGACACCGTCATGGAGAACGAGCGGGCGTACTCGGCGGCCTGAGCCGGTGCGCCCATCGCGGAGCCTGCGTTGGCCGCTAGCCGACTCTCGAGCACCAGCATGGTGGACGCGATCAGCAGGATCGGTAGCGCGAGCATCACGCCGATCAGGGAAAGGGCCGCCGTGGTGAGCACGCGTCTCACCGGTCCCGTCCGTTCACGCTCCACCGAAGCTCCTCCGCGCCATCGTGGTCCTCACGAAGGCGGCCGCTTGAGCGAGGGACACCGTGACCATCATCGCAAGATAGACCCACCGCAGCGGGTTCGGCGCGTACAACTGAGCCTCGGGCGACGCCGGCGTGTAATGCATGAACGCGAAGTACAGGACGTGCGCAGTGGTCAGGAAGAACGCCGCATAAGCCAGCGTGTGGAGCCACTTCCAGGCCGAGATGCCGAGGAAGCCGACCGCCCGGTCGAAGGAGGTAGCGGCGAGTCCTAAGCCGAGCATGAGCGCCATCAGGCCAAGGATGTTCGCGAGACCGAAGCCGGGCTCTGCGCGAAGGTACATGCCGGTTTCCGGGGAGAGCTGGTAGCCCAGCAGTGCTGCCACGTCCCACCGAGCCCAGCCGTCCCACACCAGGTATGCGTGGATGACACTGATCACCACAAACCAGATGCCGAACTCGCGCCGCCACGGCACCAGCCGCGTGAGCGGACGCCACAGCCGAGCAGCGGGACCGATGAACACGGCGAACCAGAGCATCCCCAGGGAAGCGCCGCCGAATGCCTTCCACAGGCGCATGTCTGGACTCCAGCTGGCATGCATCTGCCACACCGAGAAGACGAGGACGGCGGCGACGGTCGCGGCGAGGAGGTGTCGCCCGAACAGTGCCGTCGGGGTGCGGACTCCTAGCAGCAATGGCTGCAGGCGTTCGGCTCGGGACTCGTCACATGTAGATTATACCGGCTCCGCGGAGGTTCTACTGGCTCCGCGGAGGTGCGCCGTCCACGTCGCGGAGTGTGCCGCACCGCCGGGCGCCGAACGCGGGCACAGAACGGAGGGGCGTTTGTGCTGGACACATGGGCTGGGCGTTGCGGCGGGGTGCCCTCACGTGTCGGTCAGCAGGTCTCGGACGATCGCGGCGACGGCGCTGGGCATCTCGACCCGCGTCGTCGTTGACCTCGCGTTCATCGAAGAGCAGCGCGCCAAGGGCCGCTCGGTCGGGACGATCTGCAAGGTTTGTGTGAGCAGGGCGTGCCGCTCGCCGAGCGGACATACCGGGCTTGGAAACGCGCCCAGCCCAGCGACCGTGACCGCGCAGACCGGAACGACGCCGGGAACATCGACTACGAAGCCCCCGAGGTCGATGGCGAGCCCGGCGCCTTCGTGATCTATGAGCGGTGGGAGACTCGGGAGCGCCTCAACGCACACTTGAGCCCCTCCGCATGCAGGACCTCGCGCCACAGATGCTCGATCTCATCGAGGGATCCATCGAAGATGGCATGACCCTTCTTCGCCCCTTCCGCCCCACCCACTGAAGCAAAAACCAGCCCTGGTAACGGAGCAATCGCCGTAGCTCGGTCGGCGAACTCACCTCGGGCAGTGAGCGCCTTCGCGGTCCGGCCGCCCGGTCACGTTTCGTCAAGACCGAGATCGGGCGGCCAAACCGGGGAGAATACGTTCGCTCTCACTTCGTTCTCACTTCGCACTTTCGCGAATGACCGAAGCCCCGCGATCCCTGTTTTTCCATGGGTTCGCGGGGCTTCGACGGTGGAGGTGGCGGTGGGATTTGAACCCACAACCCTGACATCTGGCTCGGTCTGGAATCGCGGTTTCATGCGGGTTCGATCAGGCCGACATCCCGGCTCGATCAGCTGGATCGGACTCGAACTGGTTCAGTTGTTGCCACGCGTCGTCAGTGTTGCGGGGTCAGCGATAGCTTGAGGTCGAGGGCGTCAGCGAGTTTGCTGATCGTGGCCACGGTCGGGTTCGCTGCGCCGGACTCGATTCGACTGATCTCCGACTGCTGGATGCCCGTGACGGCCGACAGAGCTGGCTGGCTCAACGACTTCGCTGTACGCGCCGCGTGGAGCTGTTCACCCAACTCGGCGCGCGCCGCCATCTCGAGCTGGAACACACGCTCAGCGGCGTCATGAACGCGCCGCTGGTCAGCAGTCCAATTCTGCTCGGCGCGAGCGACAAGATCATCAAAGCTCTTAGCCATCGGATGCCACCCCCTCCGCTCTATTATGCGTCAAAACACATAGGTGGTCAACGCCGGCGCTTCCACGCCGCATGCATCTTCCGCGCACGAGCGATCTCGCTCGCCTGACGCTTCTCGGAAGGGTCCTTCTTCTTGTCGTACCCGTGATAGAGCAACACGATGCGATCACCATGGAACGTACAGAACACCCGGATCAGAACCATCCTGTCAGCACCTGCCAGACCCGACGGCGCCTCCACTCCGGCTGCTGAGAGGATCGCCCGCAACGACCGACGCACGCGGAACTCGTAGAGTCCGTCGCCGAGAGGCTTGCCCCACTCGCCTGGCAGATGTCGATCCCGTGGACCTTCAGCACCTGGTTGATCGCCGCTGCGAGCACCGCCTGCTCATAGCCGCCGAGCTTCGAGAAGAAGCGTTCGAAATCGTGACCCTCGTACTCGATGGTCCATCCGCGCGCGTCTCTGCCCATCCGCGCGTCTCTGTCCATCCGCGCGAAGGTATCTCACCCCGACCACAACGACGGAGAGTGCCCCCCTCCGGAACACGACGTGGTCGCGAGTGCGAGCAAGCGGGTGTTCTAACCTTGTCCGGTGAGCAAGCGCCCGAAGAATTCCCGCCCTTCGTCTCGCCAGGGTCCGCCGCGGGGCGCCGCGTTCGGGGTCGGCGCCGCCCGCAGGACTCAGGCCGAGCCGGAACTGCACCGCGAGGTCGACCGCCTCCTGCTCAGCGCGTCGGCGCTGGACCTGCTGGCGTACGCGAGCACACTGGTCGCGTCGATCGAGCCGGCGGGTCCCCTCAAGCCGCCACGCACCGGTGTTCCCAGTCTGACGGAGCTGATCGCGATGTTCCGTGACACCGGCGCCCGCGCCACGGATGCGCTGCTGCTGGTGCTCACCGCGCTCGACGGAGACGAGATGCTCGCGCGTCGGATCTCCGGCGAGGTCACAGCGCGACGACATCCTCTCCCGACGTGGTTGACGCAGCTCGACAGATTCCAGCCCGCTCGCGCGGTCGGGCTGGGTCATGTGCTCGGCGACGGAGAGAACATCGTCGTGGGCATCGACTCGCCTGCTGGTGAACTGACCTTCCTGTTCTATGTCGACCACAACGAGGGCACCGCCGTCAAGGATGCCTACTTGCTCGACGTGCCGTTCACCGAGGTCACCGGGCGGCTCGGGGAGCTGGCACGCGACGAAGTAGGCACGACGACCATCGACCTCTCCCTGGCCGACGCCCGCGCGCGCATCGAGCAGGCCATCGAGACGGGCCGGATGATGTATCCGCCGTTCGAAACTGACACCTGGCCGTCGGCGCGGCCACTGGCCGAGTGGATGCTTCGACGGATGCCGCCGGGCGGCGTCGGATACCCGGATGCCGCCGACGCCGTCGATGAACTCGACACGACAGCGCTCGTGGACCAGCTTGCGAACACGTCCAGCTCCCTAGACTTCGACAGACGTGACGGCTCGGACGATCGCGACATCGCCGAGACCCTGCTGGAACTCACCGCGAACTACTTCGGCGGCGATCCGCTGCGCTGGAGCCCGGTCACCGTCGAGATCCTGTTGACAGACCTGTTCCCGCGGAAGGTGCACGCTGACCGGCGATACCTGAGCCGGATCCCCGAGATCATGCGCACGGTGGTCACCTTCGCGCACAAGACGCGAGAGGTACCCGCTCGGCTCACTGCGGACACGCTCGACTCCGTCGACCGCTTCGAGCCCGAATACCGACGCCTCACCGGAGCGCCCCGCGACGCACGCGCAGATCTGACCCGCCAATTCTCACCCGACGACCCCGACGCGTACTACAAGGCGCTGCTCGCTGCGGCGTGCGGAAGCGTCGAAGCTATCGAGTCTCTCGACCTTTCGCCGCTGCCCGCCGAGTCGGTCCGTCTGGACGCCGTCGAGCCGGACATCCGCGAACGTGTGGCTGCCATTGCGAGAACCGCCGGAGATGCCGGCGCCGAGCTGTTCGATCCCGAGTTGCGCACCGTCGCGCATCGGATCGTCACGCGGATCGCGGCATCCGATCCGAATATCTTCCGCCGCAACTCGAAGCCAGAGATGACGGCGGCGGCGGCGCTGTGGATCAGCGGGACGGTCAACGATCAGTTCCGGCGTGTGACGGTGAAGGCGATGATGGCTCACCTCGGCCTCACCGGCAGCCCTGCGCAGCGTGCCGAGCCGATGCTGCGGGCACTCGGTGTCGAGCGGGTCAGCGGCTGGGCCTATGACGCGACCCTCGGCGACCCGGGGCTGCTGATCTCCGAACGGCGCCGCTCACTGGCCGAGCACTGGGCATGGGTGAACGGCGAGACGGAGCATCCCGATCACGACTAGGCAGCATGCCCGCACTTTCTTCACGGCGAGCGCCCACAACAGCCGGCAGACTCGCTCAGCACAAGCGGTTCGTGTGAAGCCGACCCATAACTCAGCCGATCTGACCACGGCGGCGGCGAGGTCGCCCCAGGTGGCCCGATCGCCAGTGCCCCCGCCGGTACCGACCCGACCGGTACAGGTCAATCTGATCGGAACGGGCCGACCTGATCACGACATACCAATTCACCTGCGGGGTCCGACCCCACCGGAAGTTCGTTCGATGAAACGCCCCCACTTCAAAGTCCGCGAGTTCGCGAGTCCGGCGGCTGTTGCCATCCGGTTGCCGACAAACCCGCAGAATCACGCGGCGGCGGACCAGTCACGAGGTACCGAGTGGGTGGCTCCGACCGCGTCGACCCCGACGTGGTCGTGACCGACGGTTAAGAACCCCAGATCAGCGGCAACATCGTAGCAACAATTGAACGAGAATCAAATGGAACGAGCCCCGTCCCGGCTGATCGAGATCAACTGAAACGGGGCCCAAAATGGCGAAGAGGGGATAGTGGGATTTGAGCCCATACAGGAATGCCTTTCGGCGGTGCCCGTAGCGGGTACTTCGCTGTCATTCCGCGGGTGTCGACCTTTCAAGCGCACACCCGGCCGGTTGCACGCGCTAATCCGAGCCGGATACGTGACCGTGGCGGTGGACGAGAGATGTGGGATTCGTCAGGATGAGCGGATGACGTCGTTGACGGGCCTGAGCGCCGCGAGTTGTGCATTCGCTGATCTAGCGACCCGGGTGGATGCGCATGCGTCCGTGCGTAACGAGAGCTGGCCGACGGCAGGCGCGATGATCGACCACCTCGGCAACATCCAGGCGTGGGCGACGGACGCCGTGCGCGTCGGCACGCCCGCGGACCGCAGCAAGTACACGCGCCCGGCTGAGCGCGAACGGGTCGAATGGTTTCAGGAGACCAGTGCCGCTCTGGTGGAAACGCTCGAGAAGACCGATCCGGCCCGCGAGTGCTGGACGCTCTGGAGCGCGGAGCCGGTCGTTTCGTTCAGGCAGCGGCGCATGACCAACGAGGCTGGGAAGCACCTCTGGGACCTGCGCACCGCCATCGATTCCGAACCGCCGATGCCCGCTGAAATCAGCCTCGCGGAGCGGGCGAACATCATGGACGAGTTCGTCGACGCGCTCGTGCCGGCAGCGCGCACACGCGAGATCGAACCATTACCGCGCCACGTGCTCCTCGTTGCCCAGGACCTTTGGACGGACATGGCTGCTCATATTCGATCGACGCCCAGCAAACAAGACACGCCAAAGGGGCGGTTAGGGCGCCGATGGTTGCCGTGTCGCCTCGCTGACTGCGATCGTCCCTCTTGACCGCTTCAACCGACATCGGCGTCGCGCAACCGCGATATCGCGTATGCGATGAGATTCTCGACCGCGGTCGCCGCAGAACGCCGTCCCTTGGCGTCGAAGGACACCAGTCAGGTGCCGAGCTGGGGGTCTGTGTGAGTGCGATCATCAGCAAGGGTTCTCACTGTCTGGAGGCAGCGCTAACCTGAGGACATGTCTCGCCTAGATCGAATCGTCGTCGACCCCGACGTGGTGCACGGGCGCCCCGCGATTCGAGGCACGCGCGTACGCGTCGCGGATGTGCTGTCGCTCCTTGCCTCCGGAGCGACGACGACGGAAATTCTTGAGGACTACCCCTATCTGACTGCCGAGGACGTAAAGGCATCCCTCGAATACGCGGCGGCGCAGTCCAACCACGCGATCCTCACCGCCTCGTAGTCCGTGCGCTTCCTGATCGATGCGCAACTCCCGCCAGCGCTGGCGCGGATGCTGGCCGAGCATGGCCACATCGCCGAGCATGTGACAGATGTCGGGCCCTGCGACGCTGCCGACCTCACGCTCTGGAACTACGCCCTCGAACACGGCGCCGTCCTCGTCACCAAAGACGAAGACTTCCGTGACATGCTCCTGCTCAGCGGCAGCCCACCAGCCGTCGTCTGGGTGCGAGTCGGAAATACCCGGCGCCAGGCCCTTCTGGACTGGTTCGAACCGCTGATCGATAGGGTCGTCGAACTCATCGACTCCGGAAACGACCTCCTCGAACTCCGCTGAGCCCACCGGGTGGTCACACTAGGTATTGTCCGATCCGACCACTCGAGTTCACACCAAACTCCGTCCGCGCCCGGTAACGGACCGACTAGTGCGCTATCCACCCACGGTCTGCCAGATGGCGTACTCGTCGTACTCGTTGTCGGCGATGCACTCGTAGGCCAGGACCGACGCTGTGGTCAGTCCCTCACCACCGAACCATCGCGAGAGAACCTCGGGCCCGGCTTGCGCATCACCCGCATCGTCGATCACGAATGGCGTCCACCCGAGGTAGTCTCCGCCGAACGATTTTCCGCCCGCGTTGAAGCTGCTCACGCTCGCTGAAATCGACCACTCGGGACATCCGTTGCGCGTATCGGTGACGCGGATCGGGTTCAGCGACCCTGCAGCAGCGAAGTGATCTCCTTCTTCGGTCGCCACACCCAGGTCGATCAGCGTCGACGTGCCGTCGACCGCCCAGACGAGCTCACCCGGTACCGCTTGAGGAACTTCAACCTGTACCTGCTGGCCTGACGCGTCGGCGTCTGCCGGCGCCGCGCAGCTGTAGCTGCTCGCGTCATGCAGGTCTCCCGACCCGTTGTACGCCGGGTAGTTCGGGTACCGACAGATCGGCTTCGACGCAACCGTAGCGCCGGCCCTCACCGCGGTCGCTGTCAGTGACTGCGCAGGCGTAGTGCCGTCGTTCACCCATCCGGTGAGTGAGTCGTAGAGGTCGACGTTGGCTGCGATCTGTGTGCCGCTCGCATCCGACGGCGCCCCGCCATGTCCGGTGTTGGGCACGACGTAGTAGGCGACCGAACCGTCGACGGCCTCCTGACCATGCCTGACACGTAGGGGACCGCCAACTTCGCCCCGCGTGCTCTCGCGTGCTTGGCGAGGCCCTCCCAGTAGGGGATGGCGACGTCATCCCACTGGTAGGAGAGAACTTCTCGCGTTTCCGGCGGCCATGAGGTCGTGATCCAATTCGGCGTCTTCTCGCCCCGAGCGCCGGGAAGTCCCGACATCAGAACGACGGTCGGCACCCCCAGCTCGCTTGCGACATCGATGGCGTCTCGGACGACCTTGTCATGCTGGGCGCCCTCAACAGGGTGGAGCTGGTTCCCATTGGCGTTCAACGCGCTAAGACTCAACCGGCGACTCGTGACGGACTCCATGAGGGACGCCCGCGCCGCCGAGCTTCTGACCATCAGCGGGAGGTCTGTGTGAGGCGACTCTGACCCAGTTCCCAGTCGCGATCTCGACCGTGTCGAGGTGCAATTCCACGGCGAGGTCGAGGGCCTCCTCGAAGGGTCTGCTTCCGATGGAGTCGGTGATGAGTCCCAGCTTCATTACTGTCCGTTCTGTGCGATGGCAAGTTGCAGTCAGACGCGGCCGACGGCTTGGATATCTTCGTGGAACTGCGCCGCGATCTCAGCGGAGACGGTGGCTCTGGTCCCAACGATCGCGGATATGTAATCGTCCATGAATGGCCCCTCGGGATCATCTGCTCCCGAGTTCAGCGCGTTCTCCAGCGCCGCCTGCGACGCCTTCCGTGCCGCGTACTCGATGTCAGCGGGCGAGAAGCCCTCAGTCATCGCTACCAAGGCAACCGCATCCACGCCGACCGCTGCGTCCGGGATGTATCTTTCCCATATCGCGCTCCGCGCTTGGTGGTCGGGCAGGCCGATCGGGATGACGTAATCGAAGCGACCATGACGGAGGAATGCGGCGTCGAGCGCGCGGATGAAGTTGGTGGCGCAGATCAACAGCCGTCCGGGCTGCTCTCGAAATGCCGGGATTATTTTCAGTAGTTCATTAGTCACGCCCTGGGTGGGTGATGGCGGCTCGCCCTGGCGACGCGATGCGATCTCTTCGACCTCGTCGATGAAGACCACGGTGTGTTCGAGTTCCGAGATTGTGGCGAACGTTTCCCGCAGAGCACCAGCGAGGCCGGCAGGATGCGACGCGAGCCGTGAAGGAAAGACCTCAACGAACGTCCATTCGAGCCGCGATGCGATCGCTTTTGCGAAAGTTGTCTTGCCTGTCCCCGGCGGCCCGAAAAGCACGATCGAGCGCGGTGGCACAACACCGAACCGATCTGCGAGCTGTGATTGGGCGAGCGGCATCACTACGCGTCGTTCCAACAAGTCTTTTTCTGCTGTCATCCCCCCGACCGAGTCCCACAGCCCACGGGGAAGCACACGACCGCCCAGCTCGGCGAGCAGTCTCAGTTGTTCACGCTGAACGGGGATGCGGCGTTCGAAGTAATGCAGATCCTGCTTCAGCGCGAAACCCTGCCGCAGAAACGCGCCGACCCTCGTCTCTGCTGCTGGCATCAACGCGGACATCTTCGAGATACCCGCCGCAGCCATCCGAGACTCCAGAGCGGCGAGGAGCGAGGACCCTATGCCAGTCCCGCGCACCGCGTCCGCGGTGGCGAGGAACACGACCCACCCCTGAGCATGAGCCACACGACCGATCGCGGCACCAACCACGTCGTCGCCGACCACTGCGACAACGGCGTGATCCTTCGCGCATGACGCGAGGACATCCGAGATCCCGTAGACCGGCTCTGCGTTCGAAGCCAGAGTCTGCTCCCAGAGTCGAAGAATGCCATCGACATCGTCGGGGTGATAGTCACGCACGCGCCAGCCGGTCATGAGGATCCTCCTTGCGGCAGCGGCCGCGGCCCCGACACCGCGGTGGGAGTGCGCCCGCCAATGTCCTCCACGTCTGCCTCACACGGATGTATGAGACACGCTTCAGTGCGAACCGTCGATGTCGGCCGCGGGAGCCCGCATCACTCTTGGTTGCTCTTCTGCTTCCTTTTCGAGCTCCTTGACGAGATCCGATCCGCTTCCCAGAGTGCGCTCGAGCTCATGAGCAAGAGATTCCAGCTCCGCACCGCCCGCCATCATGCTGGTCAACTCGTCGAGTGTGATGTCCTTCTTCTCGAAGTTCCCGAGGCTGGTCCCGCGATTGAGCAGAAGGAATCGGTCTCCGACCGGATAGGCGTGGTGCGGGTTGTGCGTGATGAACACGACCCCGAGGCCCCTGTCCCGCGATCGGGCGATGTACTTGAGGACGACGCCGGATTGCTTCACGCCCAGAGCAGCTGTGGGCTCATCCAGGATGAGCACCCTGGCACCGAAATACACGGCCCGGGCAATCGCGACGCACTGCCGCTCGCCACCCGATAGCGTGCCAATGGGCTGGTCGACATCTCGCAGGTCGATGCCCATGTTGGCGAGTTCGGTGAAGGTGATCTGCTTCATCCGCTTAACGTCCAGGCGGCGGAAAGGGCCGCGGCCCTTGGTGATCTCGGACCCGAGGAAGAAGTTGCGCCACACCGGCATCAGAGGAACAACGGCGAGGTCCTGGTAGACCGTCGCGATTCCGGCATCGAGTGCGGCCCTCGGCGACGAGAACGTCACCGGCTCACCATCCAGAAGCATCGTGCCTTCGCTCGGAGCATGCGCACCGGCGAGCATCTTGATGAAGGTCGACTTGCCGGCGCCGTTGTCACCGAGCACACAGGTCACCTGCCCGGCGGCGACGGTCGTCGACACGTTCGAGAGCGCATTGATGGGTCCGTAGCTCTTGCCGATATCGCGTACTTCGACGATCGGCGTGCCGGTGACTATTGAGGTACTCATTTACTTCCTCCCGCTCGCAAACGCACCCAGTGATTCAAGAAGACGGCGAGTAGCAGCATCGCTCCGAGAACCGTGCGCAGCCAGTTCGTGTCCCATTGAGCGAAGGTGATGCCCTGGAAGACCATGCCGTAGATCAGTGCACCGAGGGCCGCACCGATCGCGGATCCGTAACCTCCGGTCAGCAGGCACCCACCGACGACAGCGCAGATAATGTAGATGAACTCCTGACCGACACCGGTGTTCGCCTGAACAGTGGATGTGCGAAAGAGCGAGATCATTCCGACGAGCCAGGCGGCGCCCGCCGTGGTCATGAACAGCCCGACCTTGGTCTTCATGACCGGGACCCCGATCTGACGGGAAGAGTTCAGCGCACCGCCGACGGCGAAGATCCAGTTGCCCGCGCGGGTGCGGAGGAGGATCCACGTTGCGATCGCGGCGACGAGGAACCACCACAGCACCGAGATGTAGAAGTTGCCGCCGCCGATCTGAATCGAGGCGCCAAAGAGGGGCTGGATCGTGTCGTAGAAGGGCACGCTCGTCATGCCCTGGATGGCGACCTGCCCGGTGAGGAGCTTCGTCACGGCGAGGTCGATGCCCGCGAGGATGAAGAAGGTACCGAGCGTGATGATGAAGCTCGGAAGCCCGGTCTTCATGACCAGGAAGCCGTTCAGCGCGCCGATGGAAAGAGCGGCTACGAGGGATATCACCACGGCCAGCCAAATGTTCAGACCGAACTGGGTCGTCAGTACGCCGACCATGAGAGCGGTGAAGCCGGTCATGACACCCGCGGAGAGGTCGAACTCGCCGCCGATCATGAGCAATGCGACCGCGACCGCCATGATGCCGAACGTCGACGCGGACTCCAGCCAGACGCCCGCGCCGGGCAGCGTCATGAAGCTCTCGGTGTAGACCGAGAAGAAGATCATCACTGCGAGTGCTGCCACCAGGGCGCCCATCTCGGGGCGGGCCATGAAGCGCCGGAATGGTCGCCGCTCCAGCCGGGGGCGTGTGGCGATTGTCACGATGTCCGTCGTAGTCACGTCGGCTCCTTTCTTGGCGATCGGGACCGGGCGGTCATCCGCCCGGTCCCGATCGGGTCCTTATCGAGTGCCGTTGGCTGCGAACTCAGCGACGGCGGCTGCGTTCTCGGCGGTCACGAAGGCGGGACCGGAGTAGATGGCCTGTCCTCCGCCGATGTCGTTGCCGTTCGTGCTCTTCAGGTACAGGGCGGTGATGCCCATGAAGCCCTGCACGTAGGGCTGCTGGTCAACGGCGAAGAGGATCTTCCCGTCTTCGACCGCGGCCACGACATCCTCCGACAGGTCGAAAGTGGCAATCTGCGCAGCACTACCGGACTCTTCCACGGCGCCCACGGCGTCGATGGCGTACTGCCCACCGAGTGTGAGGACGGCATCGATCGAGGGGTCGGCCTGCAGTTTGGACTTGATCGTCGCCTTCACCTCCGCGTCGTTCGTGCCATCCACCTGGAGGTTCTCCATCGATCCACTGAACGCGTCCGTCGCGGCCTTGCACCGCTCCTCGAGCCCGACGTTGCCGGCTTCTTGGATCACGCAAAGTGCTTTGGTTGCGCCTTCGTCGCTCAGGCGCTCGCCGACGGCGGCACCGGCGATCGACTCGCTCTGCCCGATGTGGGTGATGGCGCCGAACTCTGCGAAGCGCTCGAGGCCCGAGTTGATGGTGACGACGGGGATGCCTGCTGCGACGGCCTTCTCGACGCTCTCTTGGACGCCGTCCGGGTTGGCCATGGAGACGACGATCCCATCGACCCCCTGTGCGACCGCGTTGTCGATGAGCTGCGACTGCTTGGCGGGGTCCGGGTCGGAGTTGTATGTCACGTCGGCGCCGTAGTCAGATCCGGCCTGTTCCGCGCCGGACTTGACGCGATCCCAGAACGAGTCGCCGGGCGACGAGTGTGTGACGACGGCGTAGGTCAAGCCCTTTGAGGCGGTGTCTCCGCCGCCATCGGAGTCGGGTGCTGCTTCTTGGCCCGTTCCCGAGCATGCGGTGAGCAGCAGCGCTGCGGTCACGGCAAGCCCGAAGCCGGCGAGGAGGCGCTTCTTCATGTGATTTCCCTTTCGGTGAGGACGCTGTCTTCAGCGATCATGGCGTCCATCTGACGACTGTGTCGGGATCGAGTGTCGCACCCGTCCCGGACTTTGTCAATACATTCTGTCAACGGGCCTATCGCGGTGTACTGTGGGCCGCAGAGAAGGGATGATCTCAATGACCTCGAGAAACCACATCGGAGTGGGACTGGTATCCGTCGGATGGATGGGGCGGCTGCACTCGCGGGCCTATCTTGCTGCGCCACGGCACTACGCCGATCTCCCCGCGCAGACCGAACTGGTCATCGCGGCCGATCCCGACCCCGACAGTCGGAGCCACGCATCCACGAGCCTGGGCTACCGCGAGACCACCGACGACTACCGGGCGGTTCTCGCGCACCCCGACGTTGACGTCGTCTCGATCTGCTCGCCGAACTTCCTCCACCACGAGATCGCACTCGCGGCGATCGCGGCAGGAAAGCCGTTCTGGATCGAGAAGCCGATGGGCCGCGGAGCGCACGAATCCGGGGAGATCGCTCGCGCCGCAACCGATGCGGGCCTGGTCACCTCGGTCGGCTTCAACTATCGGCACGCGCCCGCGATCGCCCATGCACGGCAACTGGTGCGCGATGGCGCCCTGGGGACGATCACCAACGTGCGGGTCAGCCTGCTGGCCGACTACTCTGCCGACCCGGAAGGCGCCCTGACATGGCGATTCAACCGCGAGCGAGCGGGAACCGGGGTGTTGGGAGATCTTCTCTCCCACGGAGCCGATCTCGCGCAGTACGTCGTCGGGCGAATCGCCTCCGTCAGCGGCCTGACCGAGACATTCATCCGAACGCGGCCCCTCCCCTCGGCTGGCGCCGCAAGCCATTTCAGCAAGGGATCGACCGATGGCCCGACCGGTGCGGTAGAGAACGAGGATTACGCCGCCATCATCGCGCGCTTCGAGGGCGGGGCAGTCGGCGTCCTCGAGTCGAGTCGCGTCGCAATCGGCCCACGCGCCGAATATCGGCTCGAGGTGTACGGCACGAAGGGCTCACTCCGCTGGGACTTCCAGCGCCTCAACGAGCTTCGGTTCGCACAGGACACATCCGGCTACCGCACGATCATGGTCGGACCGGGTCACGGCGACTTCGCCCTCTTCCAACCGGGCGCGGGCACCAGCATGGGGTTCGATGACCTCAAGACCATCGAGGCTGCGCTGTTCCTGAGATCTGTCATCGAGAACCGTCAGCTCGCGCCATCGGCTTCGGATGCGTGGTCCGCTGCGGAGATCGTGGAGGCAGCCTCGACCAGTGCCGTATCCGGCGCGTGGGTGGACGTCGCCACCGTGACCGGCAGCACAACGTACGACGCCTGAACGCAGAGAGAGGGCGCCCGGTCACGCCGGGTGCCCTCCCTCTGTTGCTCTAGCCTTCGAACGCCGCCTGGAATGCATCCAGTGCGGCATCGGAGTCCTCACTTGCCCACGCTTCGAGGCCGATGACGCCCGTGTACTCCACGCGGCGCAGAGCTGCGGCGATCGCTTCGTAGCGAATCTCCCCCGTCCCGGGTTCGCAGCGTCCAGGCACATCCGCGATCTGGATCTCGCCGATCCAGGCGAGCGCGCGCTCCACGAGTTCGATGAGATTTCCCTCGCCGATCTGCGCGTGGTAGAGGTCGAGGTTCAGTCGCAGTGCGGGAGAGTCGACAGCCTGGACGAGTGCGAGGGTGTCATCGGCGCGAGCGAACGGTGTTCCCGGATGATCCACCGCCGTGTTCAGATTCTCCAAGGTGAAGACCCGCCCCGCGCGCTCACCGAGCTCGGCGATTTGGCTGAGGGTATCGGCGGCGATGAGCCACTCCGCACCCGACGTCGCCTCCTGGGGCCGAACCGGCAAGCCCTGCGAATCAAGCCCGGTCCCGTGCAGATTCAGCCGTGGGGAATCGATCACATCGGCCATCCGAAGAGATTCCTCGGCCGTCGCGAGCAACTCTGCGATGCCGTCCTCCGTGGTCAAGTCACCCCGCAGATATCCGGTCATTGACGAGAAGGTCGCCCCCGTCGCGGCAAGCGCCGGCAGATCCTTCGTGCTCCAATCCCAGATCTCCACCTCGAAACCACGCTCATGAAGTCGCTCCACCCGCTCGACGAACGGAAGGTCGCGAAACAACATCTCTGCGGAGGCCGCGAGTCGGTAATGCGATGCGCTCATGTTGCTCTCTCGTCTCAGCCGAGGTCGACCGGCACGATGACGCGCTCGGTGGCCGATCGCTGTGCCGCGTCCGCGAGAACCAGAGCGGCGCGGCCGTCCTCGAATGTCGGGCTGGTGGATTCCTCACCGCGGGCGAGCTTGATGAACTCACGAAGCTCGGCGGCATAGGCCACCGAGTACCTCTCCAGGAAGAACTCCTCGTAGGGCGGCTTGGCCTCGACCGCGGTCGCCGTGGAAAGGCTGACCAGGCTCGACGGTGCGTTCGCCACCTGCAACATTCCGATGCCACCGAACGCCTCGATGCGCTGGTCGTAGCCGACGGCGCTGTGGCGCGAATTGACGATCGTGATGATCGCGCCGGACGCCGCCCGAAGGGTTGTGACGGCGGTGTCGAAATCGCCATGCTCCCGGGCGCCCGGGTCGAAGGTCCTGGTGCCGACTGCCGAGACTTCGACGATCTCTGGCAGGAAGAACCGAGCCATGTCGAAATCGTGGATCGTCATGTCGCGGAAGATACCGCCCGACACACCGACATAAGCGGCGGGCGGGGCGGACGGGTCGCGGCTGATGATCGTGAGTTGCTCCAGCGCACCGATCTCACCCGCGGCCACGCGGGCACGCGCGCTCGCGAATGCCGGATCGAAGCGGCGGTTGAAACCGAGCGCCACCGGGACCCCCGCGGCGGCGACCTTAGGACGCAGAGCGTCGACCCGCGCGATGTCGAGATCGATCGGCTTCTCGCAGAGCACGGGGATTCCGGCATCCACCGCCTGAGAGATCAGATCGACGTGCGTGGCCGTCGGAGAAGCGACGAGGATCGCGTCGACCTCACCCGAGGCGAAAACCTCATCGGAGTTGTCCGTCGCCGTGCCTCCGTAGAGGGCCGCGACGCGGTGCGCGCCGTCGACGAACGGATCGGCAATCCACGTGAGGATGGCGTCGGGATCGGCGGCGATGCTCGCGGCGTGCACCTGGCCGATGCGCCCGGTGCCGATGAGGCCGAAGCGGAGGGGTGACTGGGACATCTGTGTTCCTTGTTCTGTCGTTATCGTCGGGGTTTAGAGCCAAGCCCGGAGGGCCTCGCGGTTCACGAGCTGGTCGGCGCCCCGTTCGGCGCGGAAGTCGCTGATCGAGATGTCCGGGCCGTTGAGGACGTCTTGCTCCACGACGACCCAGCCATCGAAGCCGCGCTCATCGACCGCATCCATGACGGCGGCGAGGTCGATGTCGCCGCGACCGAACGCGACGAACGAGCCGGATGCCCAGACCTCCGGCATTCCTCCGCCTGCGGCGAGAACGCGCTGCAGTTCGCCGAGGTCGACGTCTTTCAGGTGCAGGTGGTTGATGCGGTCACCCCAGCGATGGACCGCCTCGAGCGGATCGCCTCCCGCGATGAAGAGGTGGCCGGTGTCGAGCGTGAGGTCGACGTCGACGTTCGCGAGAAACCGGTCGATCTCATCCGGCGACTCGACGAAGGTGCCCGCGTGGTGGTGGAAGGTCGGCTCGAATCCGGCGGCCCGCACCATCGCGGCTGCGCGTTCGGTGTTCGCGACGAGTCGTTCCCACGCGGCGTCGGCGAGAGGGTCGACGGCAGCGCCGCGCCCCGGGGCTGCACGACGGGCAACCGAGCCGTCGTCCGCGAGCGTTGGGAGCGGGAGTCGTGCCGGACTGTTCTCGGCAGCGTCGGAGAAGACCCTCATGGCGTCGCGAAGGTCGGGCAGCGACGCCTCGAATGCCTCGTCATCCGAGAACGGAAGCTGCACCCATCCGCCGGCGAGCTCGAGCCCGTGGCTCTCGAGCCTGCGACGAAGTTCTGTGGAGCGACCGAAGTAGCCCAACGGGCCGAGGTCGACCCCTCCGTAGCCCGCTTCGACCAAGACCTCGAGCATGTCGTCGGGCGCGATCGTCTCGGCGCCCTCGGGGGTCATCTCGAACACCCCGAAGCTCACCGGGGCCCCGGCGATCGAGGCCTTCATACGCCGGCCTCCTCACCGAGGAGCGGCCGCTGAGCGGTGCGCTGCTGTTCGTATTCGCCGCGCGCGCGCCGGGTGGAATCGAGCGTCGACACTTCGGGCACGGGCACGTCCCACCATCCTTCGCCACTCGGCGAGTACAACAGCGGGTCGCTCTCGATGTGAATGAGCGTCGAGCGATCAGAGGCTTTGGCAGCCGTGACCGCCGCCGAAAGATCCGCGATCGCGGAGGCGGTGGCCGCGATCTCGACGACATCGATCCCGTAGCTGCGGGCGTTCATCGCCAGATCGACGGGCAGCACCCGCTCGCCCTGGAAGTTACGGGTCGCGTCGTCGTAGAGCCGGTACTTCGTGCCGAAGCGCTCGGAGCCCACGGTCTCGGAGAGATGACCGATGGATGCGTATCCGTGGTTCTGAATGAGGATGACGATGATTTTGATGCCCTCGGCGACCGCCGTCGCCAGCTCCGAGCTCAGCATCAGGTACGAACCGTCGCCGACCATGACGATGACGTCACGGTCGGATCCGTCAGCAAGCGCACCTCGCTTGACCCCGAGCCCACCGGCGATCTCATACCCCATGCAGGAGTACGCGTACTCGACGTGATAGCCGAGCGGATCCCGCACGCGCCAGAGCTTATGCAGATCGCCGGGGAGCGATCCCGCGGCCTGCACGATGACATCCTCGGGGCCGCTCGCGGACTGTACCGTTCCGATGATCTCGGTCTGACCGGGAAGGGCAAGGCCGGAGGGGACGAAAGCGGCATCGACCGCGGCATCCCACTCGCTCTTCTCTCGGGCGATCCTCGCGCGGTAGTCCGCCGCAACTGCGAACCCCTCGAGCTCGGCCGAAAGCTCCACGAGCGCCTCGCGCGCATCCGCGATCACCGGGAGCTGCGTGCCGTGCTTGTAGGCGTCGAACGCGGCCACGTTGATGTTGACGAACCGCACGCCGGCGCTCTGGAAGGCGGTCCGCGAAGCCGTCGTGAAGTCGCTGTACCGCGTGCCGATGCCGATCACCACGTCGGCCTCGGCGGCGATCCGGTTCGCCGCGGTGGTCCCCGTCGCACCGACCGCCCCGAGGTACTGCGGGTGGTCCCACTGCAGCGATCCGCCGCCGGCCTGCGTCGTACCGACGGGAATGCCGGTCGCTTCGACGAGCGCGCGCAGATGTTCCTCCGCGGTCGAGTAAAGAACGCCACCCCCCGCGACGATGAACGGTCGCTTCGCGCCGCGGATCGCCGCGACCGCGCGCGCGAGGGCATCGCGCTCGGGCCGCGGACGACGGATGTGCCACTCGCGGTCCTGCAAAAAGGCGAGCGGCACGTCGAGGCTCTCCGCCTGCACGTCTTCCGGGAGCGCGATCGTGACCGCGCCGGTCTCTGCGGGGTCTGTCAGCACCCGCATCGCGCCGAGGGCGATCGAGTAGAGCTGCTCGGGGCGCTGCACGCGATCGAAGAACTTCGACAGCGGGCGGAACGCGTCGTTGACCGTCAGGCCGATGTCCCAGGGCTGCTCGAGCTGCTGCAGCACGGGGTCGGCGACCCGGGTGGCGAACGTGTCGCTCGGCAGCAGCAGGGCGGGCAGGCGGTTGGTCGTGGCGAGGGCAGCACCGGTCAGCATATTGGTCGCACCGGGACCGACGGATGCCGCGGACGCAAAGGTCGCGCGACGGCGATGCATCCGCGCGTAGCCGACGGATTGGTGCACCATCGCCTGCTCATTGCGGGCCTGGTAGTACGGCATCAGATCGGGCTGATCGACGTTGGCCTGCCGAAGCGCCTGACCGATCCCTGCGACGTTGCCGTGACCGAAGATGCCGAACACGCCGGGGATCGTCCGTTCCCGGATGTCGCCATCCACCGTCCACTGGTGGGCCAAGAACTCGATGAGCGCCTGGCTGACCGTCATCCGTTTCGTCGCCTGCTTCGTCGCCGCCATCAGTGGTGGCCCTTCTTCTCGTTCGTGTCGGACTTCTCGTTCGTGTACGGCAGACGGGGGTCCACCTCTTGCCCGGTCCAGGTGTCGCGCACCCAGGCGTGGGCCGGATCATCGCTGATCAGCCAGGCACGGTCGGGGTCAGGGCCCGCCATGACGTTCAGGTAGTAGAGGTCGTAGCCCGGAGCTGCCACCGCGGGGCCGTGATACCCGTAGGGCACGAGCGCGATGTCGCCGGTTCGCACCATCGCGTTGATGTCGATATCGCCCGCCGACGACGAGTACGTGCTGAACATGCCGAAGGCGTCGGCATCCGTGGCCTGCGAACCTTCAATGGTCGCGGCCTCGAAGTAGTAGATCTCTTCCAGCCGCGACTCGTGGCCGGGCACATGCTCATCATGCTTGTGCGGCGGGTAGGACGACCAGTTCTCGGCCGGGGTGATGACCTCGCAGACGATGAGGCGTGCCGCATCTAGGGCCTGCGGAGTTCCGAAATTGTGCACCTGACGGCTGGATCGACCGGCCCCCCGCAACTCGAGCGGAGTCTCTGCCGCCGTGATGTGGCGACTCGGCCGGACATCGGTGGTGGGCGACGTCGCGACGGCGACGCGCCCCGCACCGGTGATCGTCGCCGTCGAGGCGGCAGAGAGATACAGCACGTCTGTGGGACCGTCGAAGACCGAGGACCTGCCCGCGAGCACCGTGGTCGTGGCTATGCCCGCCTCGGCGTGCGTCACGGTGAACGACCCCGATAACGGGACGACGATCCGCTCCACACCCGTTTCGGGCAAGGTGAGTTCCTCCCCCGGCGTCAGATGCGTAACGCGCAGCCCCGTGTGCTGCCATCCCGGAGTGGAACCGTCGACGACGCTCTCCCAGCCGTCACGCGCAAGCGCGCCTCGGCGGTGGAACCAGCGCTGGTCGGTGGTGCTCATGCTCTGCTCTCGTCATCGGCGGCGATCAGATGCCGCGGGTGCGTTCAGTTGTTCTGCGGGAACCCGAGGTTGATGCCGCTGTGCTCGGAGTGGTGCCGCGTCGCGGGGTCGAGCCACCGGCTCGTGATCGCCTTCTCACGGGTGAAGAAGTCGAACCCGTGCACACCATAGGCCTTTGCATCCCCGAACAGCGACGACTTCCAGCCGCCGAACGAGTGGTACGCCACCGGAACGGGGATCGGCACGTTGATGCCGATCATCCCCACGTGCACCTCGTTCTGGAACCGCCGCGCGGCGCCGCCGTCGTTGGTGAAGATGGCCGTCCCGTTTCCGAACTGTCCCGAGTTGATCAGGTCGAGGCCCTCCTGGAAGCTCCGCACGCGGACGATCGAGAGCACCGGGCCGAAGATCTCTTCCTGATAGGCCCGGGAGCTGGTCGGAATGTCATCGATCAGGGTCGGCCCGAAGAAGAAGCCGTCCTCGCGCCCCTCAACGGAGAATCCTCGGCCATCCACGACGATCTTCGCGCCGTCCTGCTCGGCAATATCGACGTAGCTCGAGACCTTCTCGCGGTGCACATCGGTGATGAGGGGACCCATGTCAGGCTCGCCATCGGCACCGCCCGCCCCGTCGCCGATGCGCAGACGTCCGATGCGCTCGGTGATCTTCTCGATCAGCTCGTCGGCAACCGGCTCGACCGCGAGCACGACCGAGATCGCCATGCAGCGCTCGCCCGCCGCGCCGTAGCCGGCGTTGACCGCCTGGTCGGCGACCAGGTCGAGGTCGGCATCCGGCAGCACCAGCATGTGGTTTTTCGCGCCGCCCAACGCCTGCACCCGCTTGCCGTGGCGGGATGCGGTTTCGTAGATGTACTGCGCGATCGGGGTCGACCCGACGAACGAGATCGACTGCACGATGGGACTTGTCAGCAGCCCATCCACGGCCAGCTTGTCGCCCTGCAGAACCGTGAAGACACCGTCGGGAAGACCCGCCTCTTTCCACAACCGGGCGAGCCAGAGCGCCGCAGACGGGTCCTTCTCCGAGGGCTTGAGCACGACCGCGTTGCCCGCCGCGATCGCGATGGGGAAGAACCACATCGGAACCATGGCCGGGAAGTTGAAGGGGCTGATGATGCCCACGACCCCGAGGGGCTGCTTGAGCGAGTAGACATCGATTCCGGTGGAGGCGTTCTCGGTAAAGGCGCCCTTGATCAGGTGCGGGAAGCCGGTCGCGAGCTCGACGACCTCTTGTCCGCGCAGGATCTCGCCCATCGCATCCGAGACGACCTTCCCGTGCTCGTTCGTGATGATCTCGGCCAGTTCGAGCTTGCGGGCGTTGAGCAGCTCGCGGAACGCGAACAGCACGGCCTGCCGCTTCGCGATCGAGTAGCCGCTCCAGAGCGCGTACCCTCGCTCGGCAGAGGCCAGCGCCTCGGCGATCTCGGCCTCATCGGCGAGGGCGACGGATGCCGTCCGGCGCCCGGTTGCCGGGTTGTAGACGGGCGCGGTCCGACCACTCGTGGAGGGGCGCTCGGCGCCGTCGATCCAGTGAGAGATGACGCGGAGGTCGATGGCGTCGTCGGTCGTGGCGGGGGTGGTGTCGGTTGTGCTCATGACGGTTCCTTCTGTGCGGGTCAGAGGTCGAGGTGGACGAGGCCGGCGGCGGTGTCGACCGCGGCCGCCACGTCACCATCGGGCGGGTAGAGGAGGGTGCGTCCCACGGTGAGCCCGCGGACGCCGGGGAGAGAGAGAGCGTCCTCCCACGAGGCGAATGTCTCGTCGGGGTCCACACCCGAGTCCCCTCCGAGGAGGAGGGTCGGCATGGTCGTTGCCGCCATGACCCGCTCCATGTCCTCGACCACGGGCAGCTTCATCCAGGTGTAGGCGCTGCTCGCGCCGAGGCCGGACGCGATCGCAATCGACTGAATGACGGCATCCGTCGACAGGTCGTTGATGATGCGCCCGTCGGACCACAGGCTGATGAACGGCTCGAGCATGATCGGGAGCCGAGCAGCCGCGGCCTCGGTCACAGCGCGTGCGGTGGCATCGAGCGTCGGCGCCGTTGCCGGGTCGGCCAGGTTTACGCGCAGAAGCGTCTTGGCGAAGTCGATACCCGAGGCGACCATGGACGGCACGTCGTAGCCGGTGAAGCGGTCGTCCATCTCGAATGCCGCCCCGCGCAGGCCTCCGCGGTTCATAGAACCCACGATGATCTTGTCATCCAGCAGCCCGAGAGCCGCGAGATCGTCGATGATGTCGGGGGTGCCGAGGACCCCATCGACTCCCGGCCGACTCAGGGCGATAGCGAGGCGCTCGAGCAGCTGATTGCGGTCCGCCATCGCGTGCGGGTCGGCGCCGACCGCGAGCGCGCCGCGGGCCGGGTGGTCGGCCGCCACGATGAGCAGTCGCCCATCGCCACGGAGCACCTCGCGACGCCTGCGCTTGTGGAGCGCCTCATTGATCGCTTCGGGGCGCTCGGCGCGGAGGTCGCGAAGGGCGGCCAGATCGATTGTGGTCGGTGGGGTGATCGTCATGTCACACGCCCCTTTCGAGGATCTTCTCGATCTCATCCGTGTACGGCATCGCGGTCGAGCACTCGCGGCGGGAAGCGACGATGGCACCGGCGATGTTCGCAAATCGAAGGATTCTCTCGAGCCCCCACCCCTCGAGCAGGCCGTGGCAGAGCGCCCCACCGAAGGCGTCACCGGCGCCGAGTCCGTTCACGACGTCGACGAAGTACGGAGGCACCTCGACGCTCTCGTCGCAGGTCTTTGCCAACACACCCTTCGGGCCCTGCTTGACGATCGCGAGCTCGATGCCTCGCTCGAGAAGAGCATCCGCGGCGCGATGCGGGTCGGTCTCGCCGACCGCGACATCGCACTCTTCGCGATTGCCGACGGCGACCGTGACCTGGGCGAGAACGGGGGCGATCTGATCCGACGCATCCTGAGGCGTCTGCCAGAACATCGGCCGATAGTCGAGGTCGAGCACGGTGTGCGTCGCGCGGGCGCGCGCATCGAGCGCGACGTGGTGCGCTTCCCGGCTGGGCTCCTGGCTGAGGCCCGTGACGGTCATCCACAGGACTCCCGCACCGCGAACGGAGTCGAGGTCGAGCTGAGCCGCATCGATATTGAGATCCGGCGCCTTGGGCTCGCGGTAGAAGTAGAGCGGGAAGTCGTCGGGAGGGAAGATCTCGCAAAAGGTGATCGGGGTCTTCAGCGACGGATCTGTCGCGACGCCGCGGGGATCGACGCCCAGGCGCGAGAGCTCGGCGAGAAGGTAGCGTCCGAACGGGTCATCGCCGACTCGCGACACCAACTGGACACGGCGACCATGCCTGGCCGCGGCAACCGATACGTTCGCGGCGCTGCCGCCGAGGTACTTGCCAAACGTCTCGACCTGCTCAAGACCGACCCCGTCTTGCAACGGGTACAAGTCCACGCCGAGCCGGCCGAACGCCAGGACGTCAGGGGAAAGAATCGTCTCAGTCATACTCCGCTGTACAACTCACTTTCACATCAGATGATTATGTCCTAACAATAGCACATGTACCCCGGCGCGCAACGGTTGATACAACAAAGGGGGCCTTAGGTAAGGTTGTCGGGACATGAGCAGCCGCGATCAGCGCTCGAGAGGATTCCATGGCCACCGAGGAGACCTACTGGCCTGACGAGCTCTTCGAAGACCTGGATCGCACAGGACCCATGCCCCTCTATTTCCAGGTCTCGAGCCGACTAGAAGCGGCGATCACGTCAGGCGCCATCCCCACGGGCGCGCGCCTCGAGAACGAGATCGCGATCGCCAAAAAACTGGGCCTGTCGCGACCCACCGTGCGGCGTGCCATCCAAGACCTCGTCGACAAGGGCCTACTCGTGCGGCGACGCGGTATCGGCACGCAGGTCGTCCAAGGGCAGGTCACTCGCCAGGTCGAACTGACCAGCCTGTACGAAGATCTGCAAAGCGCAAACCACGACCCCGGAACGCGGGTGCTGGATCACGGGATCATTGCCGCGTCGGATAGCGTCGCCACAGCCCTCGGCATCGCCGCCGGAGCCGAGGTCGTCTATGTGCGCCGCCTCCGCAGCACGGATGCCGTGCCCGTAGCCGTGCTCGAGAACTTCCTCCCGACCGAATTCAGCGACGTGACCACCGAACAGCTCGAGCAGCGTGGGCTCTATCAGATCCTCCGCGCGCGCGGAGTGACGATCCGCATCGCCAAGCAGAAGATCGGCGCGCGACGAGCACACGGAGACGAGAGCGAACTGCTCGACATCGACCGGGGCGGACCGGTGCTGACCATGGAACGCATCGCGTTCGACAACTCCGGACGAGCAATCGAGTTCGGCCACCACTGCTACCGACCCGACATGTACAACTTCGAAACCACCCTTGTCGCGAAATAGATTCGAAGGCATCCAGCTGGCTCAGGCCGCATGCTGCTCCTCGAGCGCGGCCTGAGCACGCGAAGACATGGGCTCGTGACCGATCCGGCTCAGCCCTAGCCGAGCAGCACCACCCCGAAGCCGGCGACGACGGCGCGCACTTCATTGAGGTACCGCTGTGCCTGCTCGGTGAGGGGTATCGCGGAATGTCCGATCCAGCCGATCTCGATGCGTTCTTCGACGTGGAGCGGCACGGCGATGATCTCGGGGTCGAGGTCATCGCTGATGATGCCCGTCGAAATCGTGTAGCCGCCGAGCCCGAACATGAGGTTGAAGATGGTTGCGCGATCGGAGACCCTGATCTCCTGCTTGCTCGACAGGGGGGAGAGGATTGAAGCGCCCCGGGTTTGATGGAGGCTCTCGAACCTGTGAAGGATGAGAGTCATGGCAGCACCACGGAAGTACAGTGAGGAACTGAAGGATCGGGCGACGCGGCTCGCGCTGGACGCACGCCGCGACCCGGCGAGCAAGGTCGGGGCGATCAAGCGGATCGCCCCGACCAGCTCGGTATCCACCCGGAAGCGTTGCGCCCATGGGTCAGGCAGGCCGAGGTCGATGCGGGTGGGGCGCCGGGAACCACGACGGTGGACTCGGAGCGGATCGCGCTGCTGGAGCGGGAGAACCGGGAACTGAGGCGGGCGAACGAAATCCTGAAGACAGCGTCGGCTTTTTTCGCCGCGGCGGAGCTGGACCGCAAGCTGAAGTAACCGAGGTGTCGGCAGCGGTGCTCGTCGAGTATGTCGACGAGCACCGCGACCGGTTCGGGGTCGAGCCGATCTGCACGGTCCTCCGCGAGAGCGGGCTGCAGATCGCCCCGAGCACGTACTACGCCGCCAAGGCGCGTCCACCGTCCGCGAGAGCGGTCAGGGACGCTGCGCTGGTGGAGGATATCTCGCACCGCGCACAAGGCGAACTTGGGCGTCTACGGGGCGAGGAAGATCCACGCCGAGCTGAACCGGGAGGGGCCCGTGGGCACGGGTGCCAGGAATGCCACTGGCCCGAGCGAGGACAACTCGCTCGGGCCAGTGTAGAAATCGAACGAAGAGACCTGCCCCCCTTGCGATAGCAACCTTACGCGAGCGACATAGTCGCATCGAATCCAAGGGCGGCTCTACCCCGCTACCTCGACTTGATTTTGCAGAGCTTGAGGGCTGCGTCGAAGGCGGGGTCTGACACTGAGATCTCGTCGGTGGAGCGGACGGTCGTCGGTTCGTCCAGGCCGGCGTCGACGTTACGCAACCAGTACGCCCAGCACAGCCCCGTGCCATCGGCGGGGCGTCCGTGATTGGAGAAGAACTGGATCCCCAACGGCAACGTGCCATCGTCGAGCTCCACGCGATCTCGCAGGATCCCGGCGATGGCGGTTGTCAACGCTCGGTCGTCCCCCGTCAGATCCGACATCGTCAGCATCGAGTCGTCCGTGAGCGCATGCGGCTCGAGATAGTCGATCAGCGCAGAGATCGTCTCGGTCGCCGTGACGTCGATCCACCATCCTTGCGGGAAAGACAGACCATAGATCTCCCGACCTTCCCGGAAGACCCGAGGGAGCCAACTCGCCTTCATCGTGCCGGCCTCTTCCCATTCGCCGACGATCTGGGACCAAAGCTCGTCGAGCGGCAGTCCCATGAAATCGGCCAAGGGTTGCAGCGCGCGTCGCTTCTCATCCACGATCGTGCGATAGGGCGCAAGCAATTCCATGAACGCCGTCTGCCGGTCGGCGCTGGCGTAGATCGTGCGACCCACAGTGTCATACCGACTTCACGCCGACGGGTCCTCCTCGCCGGCGTGCCGCAGAGGCGGCGCAAGCGGGCCATAGGACTCACGCGCGATGCGGAAAGCCTGGGCCGGGCTCGCTGCGAGCGCGAGCCCGGTCTTCTGACAGATTCGTTGGGTCGACCCCATTGATCAGCCGCTGAACGAGTCGTCTACCAGTGCCTGGGCTGCAACCGCGACATCCTTCAACCGGTCTTCGCGGATCGCGTTCGCCGGGGTGTCGTACTCGAGCCACGGGTTCGCGCCGATGAACCACACACGCGCGACATGCTCCCCTTCTACTTCCACGACCTTCTGCCACTGCTCGTAGGCAAACACGAGCCGCTTCACGGCCTCCGGGCGCGGGGACGGACCGCCCTCCTTGGCCCACTTGTGCGACGCCTTAGTATCCTTCGAACCAGCCAGCGCCGACACGAGAGTCCCGCCCAACGCAGCATTCAAGCGGCGGGTAATCTCTCGCGCATCCAGTTGAATAGCGCGACGGTACGCACTATTGCGCACAATGGTTGTCTCGACGCTCTTTACGCCTGCCTTGACAGTCATGATGGGTCCCGCCTCAGTCGCTCTCGAGGTTCCACCCTACGTCCGCAACACCGGAATGTCCACAGTAATGCCACCGATAAACCACTACTATGGTGGATCTCTGTCCCGGCTAATTCGGAGCCGAGGCGGGCCCTTCCGGCCCTGCGGCAAAGCCTGATACTCGAGCACGAACTCGCGGATCTCATCCGCCGTGAACCCCGCACTGATCGACATCCCTCTTCCCCTCGCTGAACGTGAACTGACTCACAACCAGCCTGGCGAAGAGGGGACGGTGGGATTTGAACTCACATCCTGTGACCTTTCCCCGCTGTGACCTTTCCCCGCCGTGCAGGGCCTTCCTCACCCGTATCCACCCGGGTGTCGACCTTTCGTCGATGTGCCGGGCGGTACTTGATGCGACACGTTCTTTCTCACGGGTTTGCCCGGAAAACAAACCGTGACTAGCGATGGGTCAGCGCTTTCGCCGAGGATGGAGGATAAGGCTCTCGCGGCCAAGTTCGACGAAATCTGCGTCTTCGAACGCGACGACCACCTGCGCGTGATGGGCGGAGAATTGGTCCAGCAGTTCCCGGTTGCGAGTATTGCCGACGACGAGCAGCAGCAGCCGCTCTGGATGACCACCGGTCTCGTGCGTGTGACGAAAATCGGCGTCCTTCGTCACCACGACACGCCCGCGCGCGTCCGCGGTGGATGTGATCACAGAATCGGTTGTTCGACTGCCGGCGGGCAGTTCTTTGACGTGAATCGCGTCGTGCCCGAGATCGACCAGGTGCACGGCGAGGCTGCGCGGCAGTTGCGCATCGACCAGGAACTTCATCGGTGAGAGTCTTTCAGGCGACGAATGCGAGCACTTTCGTACCGCCCGCAACAGATGCTGCGTACTCGAGCGCCGCAAGCACGTCGTCCCGGGTCAGCTCGTCGTACTCGCCGAGCAACTCGTCGATCGTCTCTCCGGCCGCAAGAAGCTCAAGGATCACCTGTACGGTGACTCGCGTGCCGCGGATGACCGGCTTGCCGTGCACAACCTCCGGATCAACACTGATCCGGTCAAGGCGCGAAGTCGTGGGAGCCATGAACACAGTGTCCCACGCGAATCCGCCGCCGTCACCCGCCGATGGGCGGCCGCGCCACGCACGTCCCAAAGAAAGGCGGCCTACTCAGGCTGCACACAGCTCCTCGGCGGTCGTGAGCGCCCCCTTGGAAGTAGGCGTTGGGGACGGCATCGGCCATCACCAGATCGACTCTGCGACCGAACACGACTTCAAGGTCTTCTTTCAGTCCGAAGTATGCGTCGACGAGGTCCGCGACGTCCCGCTCGAAGTCGGCGAGCAGAAGCACATCACTCCACGAGTCGTCGAAGCGATCCCCGGTGATGGACCCGAAGACGCCAATGTGGCAAACGGGAAGGGAGCGTGCTTTTGGTCTCAGCCTGAATCGTGCATGATCGAGAAGCCCTCTTTCGCCATCACGCGTCGCCGTCGACTGTGCATCCGCTCCAGGATCGGTACAGCGGAGTCGCGGAAGTCGTGAACGACCGCAACGGCATCCGCATCGACACTACGCGTGACCCGACCGACCTGCTGAATGATGCGCCCCTTGAAGGAGACAGGCACCGCGAGGAACAAGGCGTTCAGGGATGGCAGGTCGATCCCCTCACCGGCGACCTTGTCGATCGCGACAAGCACGAAAGGTGCACGCGCCGCATCGAAGGATGCGAGCCGGTCCCGCAGTGCGCGGCGGTCCGGGGCGCTGAGTCGACCGTGCAGAGACAGCACTGGGACATCGACGCGCGAAGCGATCCCTTCCACCAGCATGTCGAGATGGCCGAGCCGGTTGGTGAGCACCAAAGAACGGCTGCAACTCTCGGCTGCGCGTGCAACCTGCTCGACGATCAGCGCGTTGCGGACCTGGTCGATCGCGAGTTCTGAGTAGATCGCTTGAATCGATGGTCCGTCCGCTCCTGACTCTTCGGTGGTGAACGCAGCCTCATGCACCAGAAAGCTGCGCGCCCGCGCGGGCGCTGCCGAGATGTTGTGCCGGATCGGGCCACACTGCATCGTGATGAGCCCGTCCATCTGATCGGCGCGATACGGAGTCGCTGTGAGGCCTACCCACTGCCGCACACTCACCGTACGAATTGCAGCCTCGACAGCAGGAGCTGCTACCGCATGACATTCGTCGACAATGATCTGCCCATACTCCTCAAGCAGCGTTGGGTCCCCGCTGCGGTGCGCGATCGACTGCATCATGATCAGGTCGACAACCCCCCGACGCTTCCGGCGACCACCACCCAATTGCCCGATCTCCTTGTCTGTTATGGAGAGAAACTGAGTCAGTCGGGTTCGCCATTGCTGGAGGAGTTCGGTCCGGTTGACGAGTATTGCTGTCGGTGTCGCACGTTGAGCTATCAGCGCACATGCGATCACGGTCTTGCCCGACCCTGGCGGGGGGACCAGCACTCCCGTGTCCTGACCCAACAGGGCCTTGACCGCGTCCCGCTGCTCATCGCGCAGTTCGCCCGTGAACGTCACATCGATCGAGGCCGGGGCGGCGATGTCGATCGACAACTCAACAGTGAAGCCTGCGTCCGCCAGCACGCTGATTGTCTCATCGAGCAGGCCGCGCGGCAGACGGAGTTCACGCTCATCATGCTCAAAGCACCTGACAAGGCGCGGAATACCGAACGTGCTGAATCGCTGCGCCTGCCGACGGTAGAACTCAGGGTTGGAGACCGATGCCGCGTGCTTGAGTTCGGTCACCACCGAGCCGGGAAGTCCCTCCGTAGGGACTCGCACGACCGCGTCGCGCTGAACGACTATTCGTCGCCCTGCGACATGAGCGGCCTCCGCTTTGATCGCAGCCCGGCGGGGCCTCACCGCTAGAGACTCTCGGGGGCCGGCGGGCAATCGGTTCGAAGTGTTCGCGAACTCGTCTACGCGCTTGGACCCGACGACGCTGACCTCAGCAAGGGCTGCGAACTGATCCTCGAACGGCTCCCACGTCTCGGGGTCGGGAAACACTGTTGTTCCGTGTCGCCGCGAGTCGCCGTGAAGCGGAAGTGCGATCAGGTTGCCGAGACGGAGACGTCCCGGAGACCGCACCGGAAGAGTGTCCTGGGACGGGAAGAACCGGTCGTAGCTCGACATCGGCATTGACGCCCGCTCCGCCATCGCGGCGCGCAGCATGGCCGCGCCCATCGCCCGCGCGGCAGCGGCTGGCACCGCCTCCTCGAAGAAGGTCCAGACGTGCGCTCCCGCCCCCGAACGAGAGATCTCGGCGAGGGCACTGATGTCCGCCTTTCGGCACGCGGCCGCGTAAGCCCGGGCATCCAGCCGCCAGTCACCATCATCGAAGTCGCACGCGAGAAATCGACACTGGTCGTCTTGAAGGAGCGGGTACACGCCGACATGAAACACACGATCACCTGTCCGCCCGCCCCACAGGTACTGCTCGAGAACCGCATCCGTCAATGGAAGCAAATCGACATCGGTTGTCGCATCGGTGAAGAAACCGCCCCGCACCGCCGGGCTCCAGCCCTTCCTGCCGGTGCGCCGACTCACCCACGGCAGCGCGTAGGCGTCAGCTCGACCGGCGAATCGAGCTCGAAACAAGGCAAGCTTCTGTTCAGGTGAGGATTCTGCTGTCACAGCAGGCGCATGCTCCGAAACGTCCCGGGGAAGGGAACGCGCTGCAGCCTCGGTCTGCGCGGTGCCCTCCTGCTCGATCTCCGCGAGATCTCGACGCGCGGATGCGAGCTCACGTTCCAGCCGACGAACACGCTCCCTTGCCGCCGCCAATCGAACACCGCCCTCCACCCCTCGACCGTATCTCCTTCAAGCCAACACGAGCCGCGAAGGTGTCTCGCGGTGAGAGAGTGCTCGCCCCGAGCGGATTCGGCTCGGGCGATCGGGCGAAGATCTTCATAGCGCGGCGACAGTCTGCGCGACGAGAGAAGAAGTGTCATGAGCTGTCCGGGGGATGGGAAGGAACTCGGGTGCTGTGGTGCTGGGGTGGAGATGGGAAGCATTCATGAGTACAGCACTGTTGAGGGCGCGCGTTACCTGGTCCGATACCGCAAGCCCGACGGTGTCCATGCGGGTCGGCGGCGTTTTCTGACGAGGGCCGACGCTGCGGAGTATCTCGCCTTCATCGAAGCGTCCATCGCGCGGGGGTGCTACGTGGACCCGATGCGGGCGCGGGTCACGGTGGGAGAGCTTGCCCCCGCGTGGTTGGCGTTCCAAGCGGCAGTGCTGAAACAGTCCTCCGCCCACAGCCTCGACTCCGCATGGCGGGTGCACGTCGCCCCACGATGGGCGGACGCGGCACTGGCGGAGATCGGCCACGGTGATGTGCGGGACTGGGTCGCGGGGCTCGCTACCTCGCACGGGGCGTCTACGGTGATCCGCGCGCACGGGGTGCTGTCCGGGCTCCTGGAGGTCGCCGTCCGCGACCGACGCCTGTTGGACAATCCCGCCCGCGGCATCCGCTTGCCCCGCAAGGCCCCGGCACGGCGCGCGTATCTTAGCCATGCTCAGGTCGCGCGGCTCGCTGGCCACGCCCGCCAGCCGGACGTGGTGAACCTCCTCGCCTACACCGGTCTTCGGTGGGGTGAGGCGACAGCGCTCCGTGTCAGCGACGTGGACACCGTACGGCGCCGCGTGAACATTCAAGAGAACGCTGTCGCCGTGAACGGCACCATCCATGTCGGGTCCCCGAAGACTCATCGCGCGCGTTCCGTGGCGTACCCGGAGTTCCTCACTCCGAGTGTTCAGGAGGCGATCGCCGGGAAAAGCGCACAAGACCTATTCTGCGGCGACGGTGACACGCACCTCCCGTTGCCGAACTCCCGGGACGGCTGGTTCGCCGGCGGGGTGAGACGATCCCAATCGGAGAACCCCGCGTTTCCGCGCGTCACACCTCACGACTTGCGTCACACGGCCGCCGCGCTCGCGATCCGTGCCGGCGGCAACGTGAAAGCCGTCCAGCGAATGCTGGGTCACGCCTCCGCCGTGATGACACTCGACACCTACGGGCACCTGTTCGATGACGACCTCGACGCCGTCGCGGGTGCGATGCACAACGCCAGGACCGCCTCCACCCGCCACGAGACGAACTCGGATGCAGTCAGAAACGCACCCCACCGTGTCGCCCCGCGCCGACTGTAGTTGCATACCTGCAGAAGACTATTTCCCGATTCTTTCTCACGCTCATATGCCGATGCCTCGCGATACCAGTGTTTGCATGGGGTCGCGAGGCGTGACGGTGGGTACGCGAACACAAGTAGGTTGAGGCCACCGGAAGCGGTCTTGTCATCACGCGGACCCGCGGAATTCCGAGGATCTCGCTTGGCTCCCAACGGCGCAGAAGCGCGTCGGTCGAATTTTCCCGGACCTTCCCAAACGCCGATCAGCGCCACAAAAAGTAGCGCTGATCAGGCATTATGGCGGTGACGGTGGGATTTGAACCCATACGGGAACACCTTTCAGCGATGTGCAATGGGCCCACTTCGCTGTCATTCCGCGGATGTCGACCTTTCTGCGGTGTCGCGAAGTGGCCTGATCTTTCCTCATTCTTTCCCACGGGCTACCCGCGGGTTCCGCCATCGCTGCGTGGTGCCAGCTCGGCGGCGAGTGCCACGAGCTCTGTGTCGATGATGTCGGTGACGGCTTCTGGATCGACACGGAAATACTCGTGGACAAGGATGTTCCGCAGCCCCGCGATCGCCGGCCACGGAACATTCGGCCGCGCCGCCTTGAACTCTGCCGGTAGCGCACGAACGGCTTCACCGATGACTGCGAGATTCCGCAGGACAGCGTCATAGGCCATCCCGGCGATCAGAGCGTCGGCGCTACGAAGCGACGAGCGGTACGCCGCGATTCGATCGATCGCCGACAGGATGTCATCCGTCCGTTCGCCATCACGTCGATTCACAACGGCACAGCCTCCGCAAGCGCGGGCGCGGAGACGCCATCACGGAGCAACGAGGCAGTGACGACATCCACACGGACACCCAACAGGTCACTGAGTTCTTCCCCGAGACCCGACACCCGCAACAGCGGATTCCCCGCATCCGGGAGCAGATCCACGTACAGATCGACGTCACTCGTCGAGTGCGCTTCTCCCCGCGCCACAGAACCGAACACGCGCGGATTCACCGCCGCATATCGGATCAGCACCTCGGTGATCTCGTCACGCCGTGCGAGCACGGCAGCGAGTGAGACGGGAGCGCCTCCGGCAATGATCGACATACAGGCAGGTTACTCGCCCCACCAATCCGTGGAACGGAGATTGATCGCCCGAAGACAAATACTCACCGAGGTCGGACCGATCGATCCGGGTTCGTCGACCATACCGTCGTCACCCATTTCAAAGCCCCGGTCGATCTTTCCCGGACTTTACCCACGGAAATGGGCTCCAGAACCGCGTGATTACGCGACCGTGGAGCCCATTCCGCAAACGGGATATCGCCCGATCTTTCTCACTTCCATTCAATGAGAATCAGAAAGTGACCCTGATCAGGGATTTTTGGCGGTGACGGTGGGATTTGAACCCAAACGGGAACAACTTTCGACGGCGCACAACGAGCCCACTTCGCTGTCGTTCTGCGGATCTCGACCTTTCAAATGCCCACCCCAGCGGGCCTGATCTTTCGTCAATCTTTCCCACGACGTTCCCACCAGCCCAGACGCCCGAGTAGCGCCGCCGAGCAGCGAGAAGGCCACTCCTCGCGCGCGAGCAGACATACACCGGCAATGCATCGGCAAGCGCCATCGGTTGCGGGGAAAGACCGAGGCGCAATCAAGACTCTCGCGGTGCCCGATGTGAAGTCGTCGCGGGCACGTCGGTGACGGGAGTGATGTCGCGGACTAGCGAGATGTGGGACTCGAAGTCGGTGCGGTTCGCCTCGTGATGACCAACGGCATCGCGACACGAGAGAGCAGACCTATTGATTGACTGGGTCGTGCTTCCAGAACCCGGAGAACGTTATGCGCGACTTCGCTAACCCGGCTCGATGCAATCGTCGGCGGCCTTCCGTGGTGAGCGTCGACTCGCCCACGACGAACGCGTAGTCTTTCGGCTTCGGTGAGATGCGTGAGCTCAGTGCATCGAGAGCTGCGGCTCCCGGCAACGTATGCCGTTCCGGGCGCAGAATCCAGATCACCTCTACGCCGACTGGTCGCTTGAGGTCCTGGACGTCTCCAGCATCCGGCACCTCGATGATCGCCGTACCGGTTGCTTCGCTGGGCAGGTCGCGCAGGATGCCTCGCAGTGCGGGAACGCCTGTTTCGTCGGAGACGAGATGGATGTCTTGCGTGTCGCGAGGGGGGTCGAACAGTGGCCCCTGATCGAGGAGCGCAACGGGCGAGCCGTCGAGAACGCTTGTCGCCCAGATGGCGACTGGACCCGCCATCGCACCCGTTTCGTTCCAGTGCAGCACGACGTCAATGTCCATCTCGGCGCCCCCCGAGATTGGGCGCATCGAGGCAACTGTGTAGTTGCTGCAATGCGGTCTCGCGTGGTCGGGGATCGCGAGATATGGCTTGTACCAGCTCCCGCCGCGGATGACCGGCAGTACAAGTGGCGCGCCAGGTCGGGGCGGCAGGAACAGACGGAACCAGTGATCCAGTCCGCTCCACTCGAACTCCGCGAGCTCCGGACTTGCGACGGTCACGCGCTGGAACGAGGGCGACCGTCGGGTTGTGCTCACCACTTGTGCGGTGAACATTCGCGGATCTGTCGGCATGAGACGGTTACCGGCCATCTATCTATTCTATTAGGTAAGGCTAGGCTTATCTGGAAATGGCTTCTTGACGGCTTAGAACGGAATCCGACGATGCACCGCGCCCACCGACGCCCCACTTCGACTGCAGCCCGAATCGCTGCGGCCGCCGCCGCGATCGCACTCAGCGGTGCGGCGCTCGCGGCCTGCAGTTCGGCACCGACAGCCACTGCTGAGAACCCGGACTACACGAGCGAGCCGACCGATACCTTCCCGGTGACGGTCACGCATCAGTTCGGCGAAACCGTCGTTCCGGCCGAGCCGCAGCGCATCGTGATCGTCGGTATCACCGAGCAGGACATCCTGCTCGAGCTGGGGGTCACGCCGATCGCGACTACCGAGTGGTACGGCGAGCAGCCTTATGCAGTATGGCCGTGGGCCGTGCCACTGCTGGGCGATGCCGAGCCCGCCGTACTCCACGACGCCGACGGCATCGAATACGAGAAGATCGCCGCATTATCGCCCGATCTCATCGTCGGGACCAATGCGGGGCTCGACGATGAGACGTACGAAAAGCTCACGCAGATCGCCCCTACGATCGCAAGCGCGGCTGAAGCAGACCCGTACTTCTCCGACTGGCGCGAGCAGACGCGACAGATCGCTGCGGCGACCGGACGCTCCACTGCCGGCGAGGACCTCATCGCGGGCGTCGAAGACGCGTATGCCCAAGCGGCGGCTGCGCACCCGGAGTTCGCGGGGCTCAGCGCGACCTTCTCGCAGGGTGTGCCGTACGAGGGCAATCTCTACGTCTACCCGGACGGACTCAACACCGACTTCCTTACAGATCTCGGCTTTATCATGACTCCCGACCTCGAGCCGTACGCTGCCGAGCCCGGTTCGCAGGCGCTCATCTCGCCCGAGAACATCGACCTGATCGAGGCCGACGTCATCGTCTTCGCGACCGACTTCGGCGAGGACGTCGACACGCTGCTGGACTTCGGCACCGTATCGAGCCTCGGCGCCGTCACGGAGAACCGCGCGATCTACACGGACGGCACCCTCGCCGGCGCGATCTACTTCCTCACGCCGCTCAGCCAGAAATACGTCCTCGAGCACCTCGTTCCCCGCCTCGTCGACGCGGTGGCCGGAGAGGCCCCGCAGACGACCGAGGGCTGAGCCCGGTGCAATACAGGCGCAGCATCGGCCTGCTGCTGTCGGTGCTGGCGCTACTGGTCGTGTGCATCGGGTCGATCCTCATCGGGGCGAAGGGTCTGTCGTGGGCCGAGCTGTCCCACGCGCTGACCTCCCCGACGGGCACCGCGACCGACCAGATCATCTGGGATCTGCGTTTCCCGCGCACGATCGTCGGGATCATCGTCGGCGCGGCGCTCGGCGCGGCGGGCGCGCTCATCCAGGCGCTCACCCGCAACCCCCTGGGCGACCCGGGAATCCTAGGAGTCAACGCCGGCGCATCTCTGTTCGTGCTCCTGGGCATCGTTCTGTTCGGCGCCACCACCACAGTCGGTTATATGGGCTTCGCGTTTGCGGGCGCGCTCGTGGCGACCGGCGCGGTGTACTTGATCGGCGCCACCAGCGCACGCGGGATCGACCACGTGCGAATGACGATCGCAGGCGTCGCGCTCGGCGCGGTGCTGACCGGAATCGGAGCCGCGATCACGCTCCTCAACCCGCGTGCGTTCAACCTCATGCGCGGGTGGGAAGCCGGATCCTTCGTGGAACGCGGAACGGAGGTCTACCTTCCCGTGTTGGGTTTCGTCCTCATCGGCGTCATCGTTGCCCTCGCCCTCGCCCATCCCTTGAACGCTCTCGGGCTCGGCGACGAGCTCGCATCATCGCTCGGCGCCGGCGTACCGGGAACCCGCATCCTGACGGTGGTGGCCATCACCCTCCTCGCGGGAGGCGCGACGGCCATCGCCGGGCCCATCGCCTTCGTCGGCCTCATGGTGCCGCACGTAGCGCGCTGGATCGTCGGACCCGATCAACGATGGATCATCCCGTTCTCGCTCGTGCTCGCACCGACGCTTCTCCTATTCGCCGACATCGTGGGCCGCGTGGCGATCGCACCGGGCGAAGTGCCCGTCGGCATCGTAACCGCGTTCATCGGAGCTCCCGCGCTCATCGCGCTCGTGCGCCGCGCCAAGGCGAGTGCACTGTGAATGCCCCGCCGAGGGAAGCGCTCCTGCTACCCGGGCGCACCAGCATCATCCGAGTCGGGCGCATGTCATTCCGCGTTGCTTGGCGGCCTCTCACGATCGGGCTAATCATCTGGATCGTCGTCGGCACACTCTCCCTGGTCGCCCTGGGACTCGGCGATCTCCCACTGTCGGTGCCGCAGGTAGTCGCGGCACTCCTGGGGGGCCAGGACGGAATCGTTCACACCGTCGTCATGGAATGGAGACTCCCCCGCGTCCTCGCGGCGGTCCTCTTCGGCGCAGCACTCGGGGTATCGGGAGCCATCTTTCAATCCCTCACACGCAACCCGCTTGCCAGTCCCGAGATCATCGGGTTCGAGGCGGGATCGTATGCCGGCGGCATCCTGGTCATCATCGCGTTCGGCGGAGGCTACCTCGCCGTCGCCGGCGGTGCTCTCGTCGGGGGTTTCGTCAGTGCCGTCGCGATCTATCTGCTGGCCTACCGCGACGGGATGCACGGGTTCCGGCTCATCATCATCGGCATCGGCATCTCAGCCATGGCGAGCGCGTTCTCGTCCTTCCTCATCCTCCGCGCCAAACTCGAGATCGCGATGGTCGCGGCCGTGTGGGGAGCCGGATCGCTAAATCCGGTCGGCTGGGCACAGCTCATTCCCACTGGTCTGATCGTCATCGTCGCATTCGTCGCGCTGATGACGCTCACCCGGTCGCTGCATCAGCTCGAGCTCGGCGACGACGCGGCACGCGCTTTCGGGGTGCGGGTGGAGCCAGCACGGCTGGGGCTCGTCGCGTGCGGAGTAATCCTTGTCGCCGTCGTCACAGCCGCAGCCGGACCAATTGCTTTCGTCGCGCTCGCCGCCCCGCAGATCGCTCGACGTCTCACGCGGTCTCCCGGGGTCGGGCTCCCGGGCGCTGCCGCGATGGGCGCACTCGTGTTGCTGGGATCCGATCTCGTGGCACAGCACGCCCTCCCCACGGCGATTCCGGTCGGACTCGTGACTGTGATTATCGGAGGCGCATATCTGGTTTGGCTCTTGATCCATGAAGCACGGAGACGTCTATGAGCACAACATCCGTCCCCCCGCCCGCTCGGCTGCACACCGAAGCCATCACGATCGGCTACGACAAGCGGGTCATCTCGCAAGACCTCACCGTCGCGATCCCCGACGGGTCGTTTACCGTGATCGTGGGGCCAAACGCCTGCGGCAAGTCCACGCTGTTGCGCGCTCTGTCACGGCTGATCCGACCCACCCAGGGCCAGGTCGTGCTCGACGGGAGATCGATCGCGTCGTACCGCTCGAAAGAGGTCGCCCTTCGCCTCGGCCTTCTCCCGCAAACCTCCCTCGCACCAGACGGCATCACGGTCGCGGATCTCGTCGCCCGCGGCCGCTTTCCCCACCAGTCGATGACCCGCAGGTGGTCGAAAGCGGACGAGAATGCCACCTCCGCCGCGATGGCCGCGACGGGTGTCACCGAGCTCTCCTCCCGTCTCGTAGACGAACTGTCCGGCGGGCAGCGTCAGCGTGTCTGGGTCGCGATGGTGCTCGCCCAGCAAACACCGCTACTCCTGCTCGACGAGCCCACGACCTTCCTCGACATAGCCCATCAGATCGAACTCATGGAACTGTTCACCGACCTGAACGAGTCCGGCAGCACGCTCGTGGCGGTGCTGCACGACCTCAATCACGCCGCGCGGTACGCGACTCATCTCATCGCCATGAAGGACGGAGCCGTCGTTGCTCAGGGCGCCCCGACCGACATCGTGACGGCCGAACTCGTCGAGTCTGTCTTCGGACTGCCCTGCGTCGTCACGCCCGATCCTTTAACGGGCGCCCCGTCAGTGTCGCCGCGGGGACGCACGCGACCCAGCAAGCCCTAACGGATTCCATCGGACTGCACACGCGGTGAGTGAAACCAACGGCTACGCAGGAGTCAGGCGAGGACCTGTCCGTTATAGGTCTCGCCCCACGCCTCGTTACCTGCGGGAGTAAGGCCGCGACCCTGCGCGACCTATTCCGCCAACATCGGGGCAGCGCCTCGATAATCGCGTCACATTGACACAGGAAGATGAGTCGCCGGAGAAAGCCACTCAACGAGATCGACAGAACAATGGGGGAGTCGTCGACCCACACCGTTGTCGCTCATTTCAACGCCCCGGTCGATCTTTCCCGGCGTTTACCCACGGAGACGGGCTCCAGAACCGCATAATCACGCGGCACTGGAGCCCATACCGCGAACGGCATTTCGCCCGATCTTTCTCACTTCCATTCAATGAGAATCAGAAAGTGACCTTGATCAGGGATTTTTGGCGGTGACGGTGGGATTTGAACCCACGACCCCGGAGTGGGACTCACTCGGAATCCGATGATTCTCGCGGTTTGGATCAGGTCATAAGGCGTATCAGATCAGATATGCGGTGTTCGATTTCGTTCATCCGTTGCCACGCCGTTGCCAAAGGCACAGTCCTGCCTCGGCCGCATTCGCCAGTGTCGGAGGGGGTTACTAGTTTCAACCCAAGCCCTGACCTGAAGGAGTATTCATGACCGATCGCAACAACCTAGAGGCCAGACAGGCTCAAGCGCAACGCGTCACGCTTTCCGCGTGGCAGGGATTCGTTGCTGCGCAGCGCGTCTACCTCACCAACGAGCTCAGGCTCCAGGCGCGCACAACTGTTCTGCAACAGGACGACGTCACCGACCGGATCGCTGACCGCGGAGCCCTCCGAGCAAGCGCCGACCAGATCATGGGACTGCTGCACGGATAGGTGACAGTTCCTAGTCACGCCGCCAGCGCGACGGTCGTGTTCATGATGGTCTCGAACTCGATGGGCGTCAAACGTCCCAGGCGGCGCTGCCGGCGCCGTCGGTGGTAGGTCCGCTCAATCCAGGTCACCATCGCGATCCGCAGTTGTTCCCGGGTGGTCCAGGTGCGGCGGTCGAGGACGTTCTTCTGCAGCAGTGCGAAGAAGCTCTCCATGGCGGCGTTGTCCCCGCTGGACCCGACTCGGCCCATCGATCCGACCATGCGGTGACGGGTCAGAGCGCGCAGGAACTTCCTACTTCGAAATTGGCTGCCCCTGTCGCTGTGAATCACGCAGCCGGCGACGTCGCCACGCATCGCGACAGCATTCTCGAGTGCCTGGACGGCCAACCGCGACTTCATTCTCGAGTCGATCGAATAGCCCACGATGCGGCCGGAGAACACGTCCTTGATCGCGCAGAGATAGAGCTTCCCTTCCGCAGTTTTGTGCTCCGTGATATCGACCAGCCAGAGCTCGTTCGGCGCGTCAGCGGCGAATACATGCCGCACCCTGCCGTCCTCATCGATCACGGCGCAGAGGTCGTCGTGGACGGGTGGTCCGGGCCGCCGTCCCTTGCCGCGCTTGGGTTTCCCGAACGCGCTGAACCAGCCGTTGGCCGACGCGATCCGCCACGCGGTGCGGTCAGCCATCGCCTCACCCACGTCGCGGGCCTCGTCGGCGAGCAGCCGATGCCCGAACTCGGGATCGTCCTTATGCGCGTCGAAGAGCGCGTTCGCGCGATATGCCTCGACCACCTCGCTGGGCGTGATGGGGTCCGCCAGCCACCGGTAGTAGGGCTGACGGGAGAGCTTCAAAACCCGGCACGTCACCGTCACGGGAATCCCCGATGCGGCGAGCTCTGTCACGAGCGGGTACCACCTTTTCCCGGCAGGTTCGCCTGCGACAGATACGCCGCCGCCCGCCGCAGGACCTCGTTCTCCTGCTCCAGCAGCCGGTTCCGCTTCTTCAGGTCGCGGATCTCGGCCGCCTCGGTGCGGGATTGGCCGGGCTTGGCGCCCTCGTCGATGTCAGCTCGACGCAGCCACTTCTGCAACGTCATCGGATGGACACCGAAGTCTTTCGCGATCTGCTCGATCGTCACTCCGGGCTCGCGGTTCCTCGCGACGCGCACGACGTCGTCACGGAACTCGCTCGGGTAGGGCTTAGGCACAGCAACATCCTTCCAGGCCGCCCTCCCGGGCAAGCCAGATCAGATGTCACCTATCCGTGCAGCAGTCCCGTGTTCGGATGGGAGTTTGGTCGGACTCGGGAGCCGAGGAGCTCGGCGATCAGGGTTCACGCCTCGCGGAGGTTGCCGCGCCCCGATTTCTCCCAATACCCCTGGGGGGTATGAAGCGATTTTACCCGGATGCGGCCGGCCGTTGTCAAACCAGGGCGGAGACGCTGCTCCCGCTGGGGGCTCGTCGCGAGCGACCGCGGTGACCCCAACTCCCGCCTTGTATCGCCCAGCGGAATGGGGAAGAGTGGAGGAGTAGGCCCAGCCCGGGACTTCGGTGAACTGGGGTCGACGGATCAGAAGGGGAGGTCGACCGCCATGGCGGCTGACGTGCAGACGGTGGTGCTCGAGGCGAAGGGAATGTACCGGGGATCATCGAAGGCGGTGGTCGAGGCGGCCCTCTCACGACGCCCCGGCGTGACCCGAGTCGAGGCCAACCCGGTGTCGCAGACAGCGACCGTGACCTTCGACCCTGCGCGGACCTCGCTGGCCGACCTTCGCCGGTGGGTGGAGGACTGCGGCTACCACTGCAGCGGCATGTCCGTTCCCGATCACCTCTGTGACCCGATGGAGCAGGTCGACCATGGCGGACACGGGGGAACCGGAGCGGTGGTGACCCACGAGGACCACGAGGACCACTCGGCGCATGGGCTGCCTGCCACCGCACAGGCCGGACAGGCACAGCCGGACACGGGGCACGCGGCGGCTCCGATGGCGGGCGCGTCTGCGCATGCCGATCACGCCGTGCATCCGACGCCGGTGAGAAGCGCCCAGGAGGTGATGGGGCACGGCGGCCATGGCGCCGGCACGTCGATGGCCGACATGGTGCGGGACATGCGGAACCGCTTCCTGGTCGCCGCGATCCTGTCGGTGGCGGTCACTCTCTGGTCGCCCATCGGCCGGGAAGTCCTCGGCTTCACGGTGCCGGCACCGTTCGGGCTCCGCGATGACGTCTTCGCGCTCATCCTGTCGCTGCCCGTCATCTTCTACTCGGCGTGGATCTTCTTCGACGGTGCATACCGGGCGCTTCGGGCCCGCACGCTGGACATGATGGTGCTCGTCGCCGTCGGAGTGGGGGCGGGGTGGCTGTACAGCCTCGTCGTCACACTGACCGGAGGTGGGGAGGTGTTCTACGAGGCGGCGACCGTCCTCGCGAGTTTCGTCCTGCTCGGTCACTGGTTCGAGATGCGGGCGCGCGGCGGCGCGAACGACGCGATCCGCACCCTGCTCGAGCTGGCACCGCCGAAGGCACTCGTCATCCGGGACGGCGAGACGATCGAGGTGGGCACATCCGACATCGTCCCCGGCGACCTCATGCTCGTGAAGCCCGGGTCCAAGATCCCAACCGACGGGAACGTCGAAGACGGCGAGTCGGAAGTCGACGAGTCGATGGTCACCGGCGAGAGCCTTCCCGTGCCGAAAAGCCCCGGGTCGGGCGTCATCGGGGCCTCGGTCAACACGACCGGCACGCTGCGGGTCCGCGCGACGAAGGTCGGTGCCGACACCGCGCTCGCGCAGATCGTCGCGCTCGTGCAGGAGGCGCAGAACTCCAAGGCACCAGGGCAGCGGCTGGCCGACCGCGCCGCGTTCTGGCTCGTGTTCGTGGCGCTGATCGGCGGCAGCGGCACGTTCATCGTCTGGCTGCTCGCCGGGGCGTCGCTGCAGAGCGCCCTGCTGTTCGCCATCACCGTCGTCGTGATCACGTGCCCCGACGCACTGGGGCTGGCCACACCGACCGCGATCATGGTCGGCACCGGTCTCGGCGCGAAACGCGGCGTGCTGTTCAAGAACGCGACCGCGCTGGAGGCTTCCGCAGGCATCGACACGGTCGTCCTCGACAAGACCGGAACCCTCACCAAGGGCAAGCCTGAAGTCACGGACTTCGTGGCGGCGGGAATCCCCGAGCGAGAGCTGCTGTCTCTTGTCGCTGCAGTCGAGCGGGAGTCGGAGCACCCGCTCGCCGGCGCCGTGGTCGCCTACGCCGACAAGATGGGAGCTCCGGTGCTCAGCGCGTCCGGCTTCCGGAACGTGCCGGGCCACGGCGCCGGCGCAGAAGTCGACGGCCGGCAGGTCCTCGTCGGAAACCGCAAGCTCATGGTGTCCGAGGGCGTCGACATCGGGCGCGTCGCCACGCAGCGGGACGAGCTCGCGGCGACCGGCAGGACGGCGGTGCTGATCGCCGTGGACGGGACAGCGGCCGGGTTCGTCGGACTCGCCGACGCGGCCCGGGAGACCGCCCCGGCAGCGATCGCAGCCCTGCACGAGGCGGGCGCCGAGGTGGTCATGCTCACCGGTGACAATGAGGCGACCGCGAAGCGGATCGCGGCGCAGCTGAACATCGACACGGTCATCGCCGATGTGCTGCCGCAGGACAAGTCGGCGAAGATCGCGGAGCTGCAGTCGGCCGGCAAGCGGGTCGCGATGGTCGGCGACGGCGTCAACGACGCCCCGGCGCTGGCGAAGGCCGATCTCGGCATCGCGATCGGAGCCGGCACCGATGTGGCGATCGAGACGGCGGACGTGGTGCTGATGCGGTCGGATCCGCTGGACGTGCCGATCGCACTCAGGATCGGCAAGGGCACGGTGCGGAAGATGCGGCAGAACCTCGCCTGGGCGATCGGGTACAACGTGATCGCGCTGCCCATCGCCGCGGGCGTCTTCTACCCCGCGTTCGGGCTGATGCTCAGGCCCGAGATCGCGGCGATCTCGATGTCCGGGTCGAGCCTGATCGTGGCGGTCAACGCCCTGCTGCTGAAGCGGCTCCGCCTGCCCCGAGCCGTGGATGCCCCGGCCGGCGCCGAGTCCCCGCAGCTCGCTGCGACGAGCGCCTGACCTTTGCGCCGAATCCTGCACGATCGATCGAAAGGACATTCATGCCCGGCACGGATAGGAACACTGCAGTCACTCCTCCTGCCCTGAACCCGGACGACCTGGCCCGCCTCGATGCCTGGTGGCGCGCGGCGAACTACCTGTCGGTGGGTCAGATCTACTTGATGGACAATCCGCTGCTGCGCGAGCCGCTGCGGCCGGAGCACGTCAAGCCCCGGCTGCTCGGGCATTGGGGGACGACCCCGGGGCTGAACTTCATCTACGCCCACTTGAACCGCGTCATCGCGAAGCGCGATCTCGACATGATGTACGTGATGGGGCCGGGGCACGGCGGTCCGGGCCCGGTCGCGGCGGCGTGGCTGGAAGGCACCTACAGCGAGGTCTACCCGCACATCTCCCAGGATGAGGCCGGGATGAAGCGGCTGTTCACCCAGTTCTCCTTCCCGGGCGGCATCCCGAGCCATGTGGCCCCGGAGACACCGGGGTCGATCCACGAGGGCGGCGAGCTGGGCTACGCGCTGTCCCATGCGTATGGGGCCGCGTTCGACAACCCTGACCTCATCGTGGCTGCCGTGGTCGGTGACGGCGAGGCAGAGACCGGGCCTCTGGCCGCCGCGTGGCACTCGAACAAGTTCGCCGACCCGGTGCGTGACGGCGCCGTGCTGCCGATCCTGCACCTCAACGGCTACAAGATCGCCAATCCGACGGTCCTCGCACGGATCGACCGGGACGAGCTCGATTCGCTGCTGCGAGGCTTCGGGCACGAACCGCACTACGTCGAGGGCGAGGATCCCGCGCAGATGCATCAGCGGTTCGCCGAGGTGCTGGACGCCTGCGTCGACCGCATCCGGCAGATTCAGGAACACGCGCGGTCGAGCCGGGACAGCACCCGTCCTCGCTGGCCAATGATCGTGCTCCGCTCGCCGAAGGGCTGGACCGGACCGAAGACGGTGGACGGGCTCGCGGTCGAGGGCACGTGGCGCTCGCACCAGGTGCCGTTCGCGGAAGCACGGGAGAACGACGACCACCGGGCGGTGCTCGAGGAGTGGCTGCGCAGCTACCGGCCTCAGGAGCTGTTCGACCCGTCCGGCTCCCCGGTGTCCGAGATCCGCGACTTGCACCCGCTCGGCGCGCGCCGGATGAGCGCCAATCCGCATGCGAACGGCGGCCTGCTGCTGACGAGCCTGCACATGCCGGACTTCCGCGACTACGCCGTGCCGGTGGAGGTTCCCGGCACCGGGGCGGTGGAGTCGACGCGGGTCCTCGGCACGCTGCTTCGCGACATCATGGCAGCCAATGACAGCACCTTCCGGGTCTTCGCCCCGGATGAGAACAACTCGAACCGGCTCGGCGCGGTGCTGGAGGCAACGGATCGGGCATGGAACGCCGAGACACGCCCCGGGGACGACAAGCTCGCGCCGGACGGCCGGGTGATGGAGATCCTCTCGGAGCACACCTGCCAGGGTTGGCTCGAGGGGTACCTGCTCACCGGCCGGCACGGCCTATTCTCCTGCTACGAGGCCTTCATCCACATCATCGACTCGATGTTCAACCAGCACGCGAAGTGGCTCACCACCACCAACGACATCGAATGGCGCAGGCCCGTCGCGTCCCTCAACTACCTGCTCACCTCGCATGTCTGGCGGCAGGATCACAACGGGTTCTCACACCAGGACCCCGGGTTCATCGACCATGTGGTGAACAAGAAGTCCGACGTGATCCGGGTCTACCTGCCGCCGGACGCGAACACCCTGCTGTCCGTCGCCGACCACTGCCTTCGCAGCCGCCAGTACGTCAACGTGATCGTCGCCGGGAAGCAGCCGCAGCTGCAGTACCTCGACATGCAGTCAGCGATCGAGCACTGCACGAAGGGCGTCGGAATCTGGGACTGGGCGAGCACCGACCAGGACGCGAAGCCCGACCTCGTGATGGCCTGCGCCGGCGATGTCCCGACCATGGAGACCCTGGCGGCGGTGCAGCTGCTCACCGCGCGCTTCCCCGACCTGAAGATCCGGGTGATCAACGTCGTGGACCTCATGCGCCTCCAGGACCAGGCAACCCACCCGCACGGACTCTCCGACGCCGACTTCGACGCCCTGTTCACCACGGACACCCCCGTGATCTTCGCCTACCACGGCTACCCGTGGCTGATCCACCGGCTCACCTACCGCCGCACCAATCACAAGAACTTCCACGTGCGCGGCTACATCGAAGAGGGCACCACGACCACCCCGTTCGACATGTGCGTGCTCAACTCGATCGACCGCTTCAGCCTCGCCAGCGACGCGCTGGACCGGGTTCCCCGGCTCCGCGACGTGGGTGCCCACGCCCGCGAGGAGTTCAAGAACGCGCTCATCCGCCACCGCCAGTACATCCGCACCCACGGGGAGGACCTGCCCGAGGTACGGAACTGGCAGTGGTCCCCGGCGGACGGCCCGGCGAACGGAGTGCCGAACGAGCCGTTGCGGGAGCCGGTCTGAGATGACGGTCGAGACGCCTGCCATCCGCACCGGGTACGGCGCGGTGCTGTTCATCGTGGACGGCGGCGCGCTGGAGGCGGAGGCCGGGAACGCCTCGGCCGGCCTTCCCCGAGGCGTTCCCGATATGCTCCCGCGGCTGCGTGCGGGCGGAATTCCCGTGGCGCTCGTTCCGGCGATCGGTGCTCGGCCCGAAGCGGCAGGCGTCGAGGAGCTGTTCGATCTGGTTGCGGTCCCCGCGGCGTCGTCCGCCATCCCGCGCTCGGGTCGGGAAGCGGGCGCGCTCGTCGATGCCTCCCGACGGCTGGGAGTCCCACCCGCGCGGACGGTGGTCGTGGCGGACTCCCCGGCTGGGGTGCAAGCCGGCCGTGCCGGGAACTTCGGGCTGGTGGTCGGCATCGACGATGCATCCCGCCGCGCCGGTCTGGAGGACGCCGGAGCCGACCTCGTGCTCGGGAACGCGGCGGAACTCGATCTCGGCGCCGCCCGCACCGACCCGTGGCGGCTCGTGTACGAGGGGTTCGACCCGGCGCATGAGGGCCACCGCGAAGCGCTGACCGCGCTCGGGAACGGCTACCTCGGCAGCCGCGGCGCCCATCCCGAACGACACGACGACGGGGTGCACTACCCCGGCACCTACGTGGCGGGTCTCTTCAACCGGACCGTGGTCGAAGCGCACGGACGGCGCTTCGACGAGGAGCACCTCGTCAACCTCCCGAACTGGCTGCCGTTCGACCTGCGGATCGGGAACGGTGCGTGGTGGTCGTCCGGGGAGATCCCGGCGAGCGGCGAGCGCCGTGAGCTCGACCTGCGCAGCGGCGTGCTGACCCGCACCGTGACCCTGAGAGGCCCGCAGGGGCCGCTGCAGATCGTGCAGCGCTCCTTCGCCGCCATGCACGACCCACACCTGCTCGCGCTCGAGACCACCCTCACGGCGCAGGGGTGGAGCGGCCGGGTGCGCGTCCGCTCCGGAATCGACGCCGGGGTCCGCAACGCGAACGGCGGTGCGGACGCTCCCGCCGTGCATCTGGCCGCACCGGTCTTCCGGCACGTCGACGGGGTCCTTCTCTGCGAGGTGGAGACCGCCCGGAGCGGGGTGCGGATCGCCCTCGCCTCCCGCACACAGGTTGCTGGTGCCGACGGTGAGCCGGGACGGGGGACGGTGCACGACGGCTTCGCCGCTGCGGATGAGATCGACGTGGACGTGGCGGCCGACCGCCCGGTGCGGATCAGCAAGACGGTCGCGCTCGTCACGTCCCGCGATCCGGCGATCGCATCCCCCGCGCAGGGTGCGCTCGACCGCTTGCGCTGGCACGGCGAAGAACTGGCGCCGCTCCTGCTGCGGCACGAGGACGCCTGGCGGCGGCTGTGGCATCTGTTCGAAGTGTCCATCGAGGCGGACACGCAGAGCCGGCTGGTGCTCAACCTGCACCTGTTCCACTTGGTGCAAGCCGTGTCGCCCCATACCGCCCTCGTCGACGCCGGCGTGCCGGCCCGCGGCCTGAACGGCGAGGGATACCGCGGCCACATCTTCTGGGACGAGCTGTTCGTGGTGCCGGTGATCGGACGGCGGATGCCGGAGGTCGCCAGCGCACTGCTCGATTACCGGTGGCACCGGCTGGACGCGGCGCGGGCCGCTGCGCGGGAGGCCGGCCTCGCCGGCGCGATGTTCCCCTGGCAGAGCGGCAGCGACGGTCGCGAGGAGACTCCGACGGAGCTCTTCAACTCCCGCTCGCAACGCTGGATACCCGACAACTCCAGGCGGCAGCGGCACGTCGGACTCGCCGTCGCATTCAACGCCTGGCAGCACTTCCAGACCACCGGCGACCGGGAGTGGCTGGCCAACCGCGGCGCGGACCTGATGGTGGAAGTCGCAAGACTCTTCGCCTCGCTCGCGGCGCTTGACCCCGCTGACGGCAGGTTCCACATCGACGGTGTGATGGGTCCCGATGAGTTCCACGACGGATATCCCGGGCGACCCGGGTCGGGTGTCCGCGACAGCGCGTACACGAACGTGCTCGCCGCGTGGCTGTTCGCGCGGCTTGGTGATCTGCAGGGTGAGCTCGGCGGACACGCCTGGGAGGCGATCACGGATCGCCTCCGGGTCAGCGTCGAGGAGATCGGGCGGTGGAGCGAGCTGAGCCGGACGCTTGCGGTGCCCTTCCTTTCCGATGGGGTGGTCAGCCAGTTCGCCGGGTACGGCGAGCTCGCCGAGCTGGACTGGGACCACTACCGCCGCACGTACGGCAACATCGGCCGGCTCGACCTCATCCTGGAGGCGGAGGGCGACGCCACCAATCACTACCGGCTCTCGAAGCAGGCGGATGTGCTCATGCTCGTCTACCTCCTCGGCACCGAGGGGGTGATCGACCAGCTGTCGAACCTCGGCTACCCCACCACGATGGAGGATCTCCGCCGGACGCTCGAGTTCTACAGCGCCCGGACGTCGCATGGGTCGACGCTCAGCCGGGTCGTTCACGCATCGGTGTGGGCGGCTTTCGACCCGTCACGCTCCTGGGAGCTGTTTCGGGAGGCGCTCGTCGCCGACCTCGATGACACGCAGGGCGGCACCACCCGGCAAGGCGTGCATCTGGGCGCCATGGCGGGCACCGCGGACATCGTGGTGCGGTCGTTCGCCGGACTCACCCTCCGCGCCGGGGAGCTCGCATTCAACCCGCAGCTGCCGCCCCGCTTGCGCAGCGTGAGCTTCACGATCCACCACCGGGGTCACGGAATCACAGTGATGCTGACCCCACATGAGCTGCGGCTGGTGTGCGCGCCGAGCTCCGCCGCCCCCGTCGTTGTCGACGTCCGGGGGGAGCGGGTGCCGTTGAGCGGCGGCACGGAGCAGGTGTTCGCGCTCGACAGAAGACCCTCGAGAAAGGAAGCGAAATGACCACTGTGCGCGTCGCCGTGAACGGCTATGGCGTCATCGGAAAGCGGGTCGCAGATGCCGTTCTGGCGCAGCCCGACATGGAATTGGCCGGCATCGCCGACGTCGCCACGGACTGGCGCATCAAGGCCGCCATCGGGCGGGCGCCGATCTACGCGGCGACGGCCGAGGCGGCTGCCGGCATGGCCGACGCCGGCGTGGAGGTGGCCGGCACCCTGCACGAGCTCCTCCACTCCGCCGACATCGTGGTGGACACGACCCCGAAGCACGTGGCCGCAGGGAATGTCGCACACTACCGGGAGCATGGCGTCAAGTTCATCCTGCAGGGCGGCGAATCGCACACGACGACCGGGCACTCGTTCGTCGCCCAGGCCAACTACGCGAGCGCGATCGGACGGGAGAGCACCCGCGTGGTGTCGTGCAACACCACGAGCATCGTGCGCGTGCTCGGCGCGCTCCGCGACGCCGGTCTGCTGCTCCGCGCCCGGGGGGTGCTCATCCGCCGGGCCACCGACCCGTGGGAGTCCCACGAGGGCGGCATCATGAACACCATGGTTCCGGAGCCCGTCATCCCGTCCCACCAGGGGCCCGACGCGCAGACCGTCGTCCCGGATCTCGACCTCGTCACCATCGCGGCGAAGGGCGCGCACACGCAGACGCACAACCACTACTGGACCATCCAGCTGACCCGGCAGGCGACGCGCGAAGAGGTGCTGGACGCCTTCCGGAAGGCCCCTCGGATCGCCTTCATCCGCATGTCGGACGGCCTGGTCGCACTCAACTCCACCATCGAGCTGATGCGCGACCTCGGGCGTCCCCGCGGCGACATGTGGGAGGTGGCGCTGTGGGAGGACCTCGTCACAGTCAACGGCGACGAGGTGTACCTGACCTACCAGGTGTTCAACGAGGCCATCGTCGTCCCGGAGACGATCGACGCCATCCGCGCGCTCACCGGGCTCGCACCGGATGCCGCAGCATCGATGACGATCACCGACGCCACCTTCGGTATGCGCAAGGAATTCCTTGACGCCAGCGGGCGGAACGCGTGACCTCAGGCGGCCCGCACGGCCAGGGCCCCGCAGCGCACCAGGGCGATACCGCCCGGCCCGCCGGTGGCCCCCGCCGCTCGCCGTCGATGTGGGCGGTGCTCGCGCTGGCGGTTGCCGGGATCATCATCTACCTGGTCGTGGACCACTGGCCGCACGTGCTCGCCGCCCTGCCGTATGTCGGGATCGTGGCTCTCGTGGCGATGCACCTGTTCGGGCACGGCGGGCACGGCGGGCGGGGTGAACGGGGCGGGCACGGCGGGCACGGCAAAGCACCCGCTAACGGATCGGCCCGGAAGTGAGCACGCACCGGCCGCGCTACCAGTTCATCGCCGAGACCCTGGCCCGCCACAGTCTCGGCTTCGTCGCTGGCGTCACCGGAGTCGACCGGTTCATCCCCTTCCACAAGGGGGCGTTCGGTCACGGCCAGCGGGAGGAGCCCTACCTGACGCCGGATCACGTGCGGCTCGCGCTCGAGGAGCTCGGTCCCACCTTCATCAAGCTGGGTCAGCTGCTCTCCACCCGGCCCGACCTGGTTCCCCGGGCCTACGCCGACGAACTCGCCAAGCTGCAGGACGACGCTCCCCCCGTTCCGGTGGACGAGATCCGGGACGCGATCCGGCAGGAACTCGGTGCCGAGCCGGAGGAGCTCTTCTCCCGCTTCGACGCCAAGCCGCTGGCCGCGGCGTCGATCGGGCAAGCGCACACGGCTCGGCTGCACGACGGCATCGAGGTGGTGGTGAAGGTCCGCCGGCCCGGCGTCGTCGCCGGGGTCGAGGAAGACCTCGACATCCTGCACAACCTGGCGGCGACGGCGAGCCGACGTTGGGAGGCGGCCCGCGCCTACGACCTCCCGGGCGTGGCCCAGGAATTCGCGGCGAGTCTCCGGCGCGAGCTCGACTACCTTCAGGAGGGTCGAAACGCCGAGCGGTTCGCCGAGAACTTCGCGGGCACCGACGTCGCGATCCCGAGGGTGTTCTGGGACACCACGACCTCGCGGGTGCTCACCCTGGAGCGGATGGTCGGGATCAAGATCGATGATCTGCCCGCGCTCGATGCGGCGGGAATCGACCGGCAGCGGCTCGCCCGCCGAGGCGCCGACACGGTGCTGAAGATGATTTTCGACGATCGCTTCTTCCACGCCGACCCGCACCCCGGCAACATGTTCGTGCAGGCCGACGGCACGCTGGCGCTCATCGACTTCGGCATGGTCGGGGAGGTGGACGAGCAGCTGCAGGAACGGCTCACCGACTTCCTCGTTGCCTTCACTCGTGGTGACCCGGACGGGCTGGCTTCGGCGCTCGCGGAACTGTCGGTGAGCCCCGACCGGGTGGACGAGAAAGCGCTGCGCGGCTCCCTCGTCCCCTTCGTGGCCCTGTACCACGGCCGGCCTCTCGGTGAGATCAGGATGGGCGACCTCATCACGCAGCTGTTCACGCTGCTGCGAGAACACCGCCTGCGGCTTCCGTCCGAGATGGCGGCGCTGTTCCGGGTGCTCATCATGGCGGAGGGGCTGGGCGTGCGGCTCGACCCCGCCTTCGACCTGCAGGAGGTGCTCACGCCATACTCTGAGCGCCTGATGCGGGAACGGGTGACCCTCTCCGCCATCGTACGGCGCCTCGCCGGCTCATCCATCGACACCGGCCGACTGCTTCTGGAGCTGCCGGGAGGAATCCGCCGGCTGCTGAAGATGCTCGACTCCAGCGGCGTGGAGGTGCATCTGCGAGCGGCCGAACTGGAACCGCTAATGGGGCGTGCTGAGCGAATCGGACACCGGCTGGTCGCCGGAATCGTCACGGCCGCCCTCATCGGGGGCATCGGCGAGCTGGTCGCCGGCGAGCGCAAGTGGCGATCCTGGGAGGGTGCGCTGCTCGGCGCCGGCGTGAGCACGGTGAGCGTGCTCGGCGGTTACCTGCTCTTGACCGCGCGGCGACGCCGTGGCTGAGGTGGGACGGCATCACGCCGAACGGACGAAGCGGGCCCCCACCAAGCTGGGAATCGTCGGCGCCGGTTCGGTCGGCTCCTCCTTGGCGTACGCGGCACTGATCCGCAACAGCGCCGACCAGATCGCGCTCCTCGACCGCAACGCCGCGAAGGTGGAGGCGGAGGTCCTCGACCTCGCCCACGGCACGCCGTACACCGGCACAACGCAGGTGTCCGGCGGCACGGATCTCGATCAGCTCGCCGGGTCGGACGTGGTCGTCGTCACGGCTGGGGCGAAGCAGCACCCTGGTCAGTCAAGGCTGGAACTGGCTGGCGCCAACACCGCTCTCCTGCGTGGCTTGATGCCGCAACTCGTCGCCTGCGCACCGGACGCTATCTTTCTCGTCATCACCAATCCGGCGGATGTGCTCACCGTCGTGGCGCAGCGATACGCCGCCCTTCCGCCGAACCGGGTGTTCTCGACGGGGACTGTGCTCGACTCCTCCCGCCTTCGATGGATGCTCGCCCGGGCGGCCGGAGTCGCCGTCGCGAGCGTCCACGCCATCATCGTCGGGGAGCACGGCGACTCACAGTTCCCGCTGTGGTCCGGGGCCAGAATCGGACCGGTTCCCGCCAGGGAGTGGGCGCCTGCGGGGCGGGCGAAGTTCCGTCCTGAGGAACTGGACGACATCGCCGCCGCCGTCCGGGGCGCTGCGGCACGCGTGATCGCCGGGAAGGGGGTGACCAACTACGCGATCGGCCTCTCCGCAGCGAGAGTCGTTGAGGCGGTGCTGAAGGACGAACACGCCGTGCTGCCGGTGAGCTCGATCCTCAGCGACTATCACGGACTCAGCGGCATCGCGCTCTCCGTTCCGACCGTGGTGGGCGCCGAGGGGATCTTGCGAGTGGTCGACACGCCGATGGACGACCAAGAGATCGCACTGCTGCACCGCTCCGCCGGCGCACTGCGGGACACCCTGCGTTCCATGAAGTCCGCATAATGGCCAGCAGTGGGAAGGCCTCCGCCCTCCGCATCAATGAGACCCGGCGTGAGGCGGGTGGCGCCAGCCGATGGAGCGTCCTCGGGGGCCTCACGCTGGTGACGTTCCTGCTGCTCGCCGACGACACCGCCGTGTCGGTCGCTGTACCGGCGATCCAGACCGATCTCGGGGCCGACTTCGTCTCGATCTCCTGGGTCGTCAAGACGTACACCCTCGCGGTCGCCGCGTTCACCTTGCTGGCAGGCCGACTCGCGGACCGGAACGGCGCCCGGCCCATCTTCCTGCTCGGGCTCGCCGTGTTCGTGCTCGGGTCGCTGCTTGGCGGCCTCGCGCCGAACGCGGCCGTCCTCATCGCCGCCCGCGGCGTGCAAGGAGTCGGCGCTGCGCTGGTGGCACCGGCCGCGCTCGCGCTCATCGCATCGACGTTCCCAGACCGAGAGCGAGGTGTCGCAATCGGAATCTGGTCCGGTGTGTCTGCGAGCGCGCTCGGTGCCGGGCCGTTGTTCGGGGCCATCATCACCGACTGGGTGGGTTGGCCGTGGATCTTCCTGGTGAATGTGCCGCTCGGTGCGGGGGCCTGGCTCCTCGCACGCATCCTGCTGCCGCGATCGACCCACGTGAGGACCGGCGGCGGTGTGGACCTTCCGGGCGTCGTGCTCTCCGCGCTTGCGCTCGTCGCGCTGGTGATGTCGCTCGGACTCTTCGAAGACGGCGGGTGGGCCTCCCCCGGCTTCCTCGCCCTGCTGCTCGTGAGCTTCGCCTCCGCCCTCCTGTTCATCGCGAGGGAACGTCGCGCACAGCAGCCACTGGTCGACCTGAAGCTGTTTCGAAGCCGGTCGCTCACGGCGGCGAACCTGGTCACCCTGCTCTCGACGGCGGTCATGTGCAGTTTGTTCTTCTTCCTCGCCCTCTACCTGCAGACGGTCGCCGGCCTATCGGCCCTCGCCGCCGGCGGGGCCCTGCTGCCACTGACCCTGAGCATCGTCGTCGTGGCGCCCATCGCGGGGCGCCTGGCGGACCGGTTCGGCAATCGTCTGCTCGTCGTCGTCGGGATGCTCGCGCTTGCCGTGGCGCTGCTCGGTCTCGGCACGTTCGGCCTCCGGTCTGGCGGCATTGCGCTCCCGGCGTGGCTCGCATTGGCGGGGATCGGCATCGGCATCGCCCGCACACCGACGACGAGCGCGGCCCTGAGCGGGGCCGACGGTTCCGCATACGGCATGGCGGCGGGCATCTTGAACACCGCACAAGCCACGGGACTTGCGCTGGGGATCGCCGTGATGAGCGTGATCCTCACTTCCTTCGGGCCGAACGCCGCGTTCGATCGCACGCTGGACGCGGCACATCACGAAGCATTCGTCGACGGACTCACCGCTGCCCTCGCGGTCAACGCCGGCATCGCCGCGGCGGCCGCCCTCTTCGCCGCAGTCCTGCTAGGATCGCGCGCTCAGCGGCCGGCTGATCGCTGACCGAGTTCGGCCCGCTTGGTTCCCCGACCAACCGCCCATCCACTGTCGCCACGGTGATGTCACCCGCTCCCGGAACCTGCTGTCAAGCGCACGCCGACCATTGCCCGCAGCGCCGGTGGCGAATAGCGTCGCCAGGGCACGGATGACGGGTTCCGCTGCCCGACAGTCGGGGAAGCGAGTCACCGCGCGGGAGAAGGGGCCGTCATGAAAGCGCTTGTCTACAAAGGGCCGGGCCAGAAGAGCTGGGAGGACGTGCCGGATCCGACGATCCAGAAGCCCACGGACGTGATCGTCAAGATCGACACCACCACCATCTGCGGAACCGACCTGCACATCCTCAAAGGCGACGTGCCAGCGGTCCAGCCTGGACGCATACTCGGCCATGAAGGGGTGGGCACGATCACCGAGATCGGCGACGCCGTCACCACCCTGAAGGTCGGCGACCAGGTGATCCTGTCCTGCATCTCCGCGGACGGCAAGTGCGACTACTGCAAGCAGGGCGTCTACTCGCACTGCCTCGGCGACGAGGGCGCCCCGGGAATCGGCTGGATCTTCGGCCACCTGATCGACGGCACGCAGGCCGAGTATGTCCGCGTGCCCTACGCCGAGACGTCGGTGTACCGGCTGCCGCCGGGCGTGACACCGCAGCAGGGGACGCTGCTGTCCGACATTTTGCCCACCGGGCACGAGATCGGGGTGCGGTACGGGCAGGTGAAGGCCGGCGACGTCGTCGCGGTCGTGGGCGCCGGGCCGGTGGGGCTCGCCGTCATCGCCACGGCCGGGCTGTACGGACCCTCCCGGGTGATCGCCATCGACCTCGACGCCAACCGCGCCGAGAAGGCGAAGGCGTTCGGCGCCACCGACACCGTCCTCTCCAGCGATCCCGACTGGAAGGAGCAGGTCCTGGCACTGACGGACGGGCTCGGCGTGGACGTCGCCGTGGAGGCGGTGGGGATTCCGCAGACATTTCAGATGTGCCTCGACATGGTGCGCCCGGCGGGCCGGGTGGCGAATGTGGGGGTGCACGGCAAGCCGGTCGAGTTCCCGCTCCAAGACCTGTGGATCTCGAACATCAGCATCACCATGGGGTTGGTGAACACCAACACCTCCGCGACCCTGCTGCGGCTGCTGGCGCAGCACAAGCTGCCCGTCGATGAGTTCATCAGCCACACCTTCCAGCTCGACGACATTCTGGAGGCATACGACGTCTTCGCCCGGGCGGCGGAGACGAAGGCACTCAAGGTGATGATCAACGTGTGATCGCCTGAGCCCGGTCGTGTGGGTGTGCGATGGACACATGCGATGGACAACAGCGGGCTCAAACGGTTCAATGGGAATGGTCGGGAAGGGGGCCACATGGCGGAGCATCCGGTCGGTGTGGAGATCCTCAGCAGTGATGAATGCTGGGCCCTGCTGCACCCGCAGCGCCTGGGACGACTGGCCGTCGCGACCTCCGGAGACGTGGACATCTTCCCGATCAATTTCTTCGCCGACGGGCAGAGAATCCTGTTCCGGACGGACGCCGGCACGAAGTTGCGGAAGCTCATCGAGAACCGCCACGTCGCGCTGGAGACGGATGAGCACACCGACACGTCAGCCTGGAGCGTGGTGGCGAAGGGGCAGGCCCGTCCGCTGCTGCACCAGTCCGAGTTCGACTGGGCCGAGCGGCAGCCGCTGGAGCCCTGGATCCCGACGCTGGATTACGACGGCCCGAAATACGACTATGTGGTGATCACGGAACCGCAGGTGAGCGGTCGGCGGTTCCAGCGGCGCGGGCAGCCCAGGTGAGGATGCCGCCGGAAGGAGGACAAGATGTGGCAGGACGCAGGCGAAGTCGAACAGCTCAGCGCGGATGAATGCTGGGAAATTCTGGCCGCCCAGACGCTCGGCAGACTTGCGGTCTGCGCCGGCGGTGAGGTTGAGATCTTCCCGGTGAATTTCCATGCGGACGGCTCAACAATCCTGTTCCGCACCGCGCCAGGCACGAAGCTGCTCGCGCTCACTGTCAGCGGCCGGGTGGCGCTCGAGACGGACGGCTTCACGGAGGCAGAAGCCTGGAGCGTGGTCGCGAAAGGACCGGCGCGTCGGCTCGACCGCCAGGCGGAGATCGACGCGGCGGACCAGCGGCCGCTTCGACCGTGGATCCCCACGCTGAAGTACACGTTCGTGGAAATCACTCCGGTCCAGCTCACCGGTCGCGGCTTCGAGCGCGGCCATGAGCCCGACCGCTATGCCATGTGAGAGCGCGATGACCGGAACCGCGGCTACCGCGGCTCTTCTCGTTCTCTCGTGCGTGCCAGCCCGGAGAAGACCTTGCTCAGGACGGGAAAGTCGTCGGGACTGGCGACGGCGCGCGGTCGAATGCCGCGACGCACCCGTTCCAAGGCCAGCACAACACGCACGCACAGCGTTCCGGCGACGATGGAAAGTACGGCGCTGGCGGCGAACAGCAGCCCGGTCGCCGGACTCGGTGCGGCGGAGATCGCCGCTGTGAGCCCGCCCGCGGCCAGGATCGAGAGACCGGTCAGCACGACCAGCGACACGTGTGCGCGCCGGGGACCGGGCCTCGAGGCTTCCCTGGCGCGCCGCGTTGCGCCGGTCACAGGTGCACTTCGGCCGGGGTGATCGCCATCAGCACGGTGAGCGCCACCAACATCAGGACGAGCACGAGGGCCGCGCTCATCGCGACAGGCCGCCTGCGCCACCAGCGCTCGGGATTCCGGTCCACGAACGGCAGGATCGCGAGCAGCAGGAAGAACACCACCTCGCCCCAGACGATCGCCGCCAGCCCGAACCAGTTCTCCAGCGTGAACGGCCACCAGAACATCCACGGCGGCTTGGTGATCTCGATGCCCGGAACCGGGGGCGACCCGAGCGGTGCTGGCAGCAGCACGGCAAGGATGCCCAGGATCCCGGCGAGGGCGATGCCGAAGGCGACCAGCCGCCGCAGATGACTGGTGAACGGCTGCGTCGGCTCCGCTTCGGCGGCCTGCTCCGGCAACGAGCCGGCTGGCAGGATCGGATGTGGCGACATACGGTGCCGCTTGACGAGGAGGAAGTGCAGCACGACCAGCACGAGCAGGACGCCGGGGATGATCACGGCATGCGCCCCGTACAACCGCAATAGGATGGGAATCTGGTCTGCGAACCCGGGCGAGAACCAGTAGCCGACCCCGCCCAGCAGATCCCCGATGCCGATGTTGTGCCCGAGGGCTTCGAAGCCTTCCTGGTCCCACTTCAGCACGGTGCCGGTGAAGATGGCGAACGTGATCAGCCCCAGCATCCCGACCCCGATGAGCCAGTTGCCCTCCCGCGGCCTCTTGTAGGAGCCGGTGACGAAGACGCGCACCATGTGCAGGACCGCGCCGACGTACATCGCCTGCGCCGCCCAGAAGTGCACGCCGCGCAGCAGGCTACCGCCCCAGATCTCCGTCTCGATCATGCGGATGGACTGATTCGCCGTCTCGGGCATCGGCGAATAGAACTGGGTGAGCAGAATGCCGGAGCCGATCAGCAGAGCGAAGCTCACCGCGGTGATCCCGCCGAGCGTCCATGCGAACCGGTTCGCATGCTCCGGCACCGGGTAGGCCAGCGCGGAGACCCCGAGTCGCTCATCGATGACGTCCCAGGCGCGGCGCCACACACCCCGAGGTTCGGAGAATCCCGCTTCCGGAATCAGCGTTCGTGTCGACATCACCGCTCCTGACTCGTCATGCTGCGCGCCTGCCGCCGGCGAGCCGCCTCGGCCGCAATCGTCGCGCTCAGCTCGCGGAGGCTCTCCTTGGGCCGGAACAGTACCGCGAGCGCGATCCCCGCCGCTGCGGCGAGGACGGACAGCGCGAGGAACAGCCAGTCGGTCGGGGACAGCCCGTTCTGCGGCGGCAGCGGAGGCAGCATCTGCGTGGTGCCCGTCTCGTCCCCGACTGCCGGCTCCAGCTCGGCGATCGCCTCGGCGATGGAGTCCTGCAACAGCTGCTGCGCCTGGTCGGCATCGCCTGCCTCAAGCGCCGTCTGCGCCTGCTCCAGAGCCGCAACGTCGACTCCGTCCTGGTCCTCGGCCGCGAGCGCATCCTCCACCATGGCGCCCGCCTGAGCGGTGCCATTCGGGCCCGGTTCGTTGACGAGGAAGCTCAGCGCTTGCAGCACCATGACGTAGCCTTCGTCGGCTGACTGCCCACCGTCCGCCCACGCCGTCGATATCGCAAACGGAGAGCCGAGCGCCGCCGAGACGGCGAGGAGCAGGGCGGTCAGCCGGAGTCGAAACCGACTGGAATCCCGGCTTGTGGTGCCGCTCGTCCGGCTGCTGGTTCTTGGCATCTTCACACCCCATCCCATCTTCACACCCCATCCACAGTGAACCATCCGCGCGCGCCGCTACCGGCATCCTATCCACCGACGGCGGAGCCCGCCAGAGCAGCCGCGCGCAGGGCCGAGCCCAGGCCTGATCCTCGCCGGATCGACCAGGTCATGGCGCCACTGCGCGGGATGTCCGTCCCGGCTGTGGATCAACGAATTCCCGAGGACGGTGCCGCGTCACCGAGGGAGCACCTGTGCCCCTCCACTCCCGGCCCGAGCCGCAGTTGTCTCGCCGTGCGGAACTCCGCGTCACCGTCGGCGGCCAACGGATCGACCGCCATCCGCACCGACGGGTTCTGTGCGGAGTCGATGGACGTGGTCGCCTTGCTCATCGGGGATGGGGAGCGCGGCGACGTCCTGTCAGCGTGATGTGCGGGCTACTCCAAGACAACGCCGGGGATCATCAGCGCACCGCTCCCCCGGAATTTCGCCACGGCAACCGGGTCCCGCGCAGCTGGCCCGTGTCGCCGGTCGGTCTTCGCGACGGTGAGCAGAACTGCCGAGTCTTCGACCGCGGTCACCGAGTACATGCCCGGAGGCGCGATGAGCAGATCGCCGACCCGTCCGTCCCAATGATCGACGTCCGTTGCCATGCCTATCCGTCCCTGAAGGACAAAGACGGTTGCTTCACCGGGATTGAGGTGCTCGTTCAGCTGCTGGCCTCCGACGAGGCCGATCACGGTTTGGCGAAGGACATGCTCATGGCCGCCGTACACCGTGTTCGCGCTCCTTCCGCTGGCGACCCGCCGGGCGGTGTCGAGGTGCACTCGCCCGATCGCGGTCAGGGAGAACTTCTTCATGGGAGTGCCTTTCCAGACGGCGGTCGACGATGACGGTAGCGAGCGCTCAGTATTCCGCATTCGGCTGTGCTGCACGTCACAACCTCGCTCACCGTGGGGTCTGCCCCTTCGCCCCCAGCCGCGGGCGAACTACGGTGAAGGCATGCGGCGATCAGAGGAACGGTATCTGGCCACGAACGTGCTGGTGATCGGCACCGGAGGCGCGGGCCTGCGTGCATCCATCGAGCTGAAGGAGGCCGGCATGGATGTGCTGGCCGTCGGCAAGCGACGCCGGCACGACCCGCACACCACCCTGGCGGCCGGCGGCATCAACGCCGCCCTCGGCACCGTCGACCCGGAGGACTCCTGGCAGCAGCACGCCGCGGACACCATCAAGGAGTCCTACATGCTCGCGGATCCCCGGGTCGTGCAGACCGTCGTCCAAGGCGCAGCCCAGGGGATCGCAGACCTTGAGCGGTGGGGCATGCCGTTCGCCAGGGAACTCGACGGACGGATCAGCCAGCGCTTCTTCGGCGCCCACAAGTACCGGCGTACCGCGTACGCTGGGGACTACACCGGGCTCGAGATCCAGCGCACCCTGCTGCGCCGGTCCACCGAGCTGCACCTGAACATCCTCGACACCGTTTACGTCACCCGGCTGCTGACCTCTGGCGGCCGGGTCTTCGGCGCGTACGGGTTCGAGACCTCCGACGGCTCGCACGTGATCATCCACGCCGACGCCGTCGTGCTGGCCTCCGGCGGCCACACTCGGATCTGGCGCCGTACGTCGTCCCGCCGCGATGAGAACACCGGCGACAGCTTCCGGCTGGCCTCCCTCGCTGGCGCAAGGCTGCGGGACGCAGAACTGGTCCAGTTCCACCCCTCGGGCATCCTGGAACCGGAGGACGCCGCCGGGACCCTGATCTCGGAAGCGGCCCGAGGGGAGGGTGGGATCCTGCGGAACGCCGAGGGCGAACGCTTCATGAGCAGGTACGATCCCGAGCGGATGGAGCTCTCCACCCGCGACCGCGTGGCGCTGGCGAACTTCACCGAGATCGCCGAGGGGCGCGGCACCGCCAAGGGCGGCGTCTATCTCGACGTCTCGCATCTGCCGCGCGAGACGATCCTGACCAAGTTGCCCAGGGTGTACCGCACCATGCTGGATCTGCAGATGCTGGACATCACCGCCGCGGCCATGGAAGTGGCCCCGACCGCGCACTACTCGATGGGCGGCGTCTGGGTGGAGCCGGAGGAGCATCGGACGGATGTGGCCGGGCTCTACGCGATCGGTGAAGCGGCCAGCGGACTGCACGGCGCCAACCGGCTCGGCGGCAACTCCCTGATCGAGCTCATGGTGTACGGGCGGATCGCCGGGCGAGCGGCGGCAGTATTCGCGAAGGGCTCAGCAGCACCGCACCGCGACGCCGAGGCGGTGTCGCAGGCGCGTGCCGAGATTGACCATCTGCTGTCCGCCGGCGGCACGGAGAACGCCCGACGGATGCAGCGCGACGTCCGCAACATCATGACCGAGCACGCCGGCGTCGTGCGCAGCGACGCGGGGCTGAAGGCGGGCCTGGACCGGCTGGCGGCCGTGGAGGCCCGGATGCCGGACCTCGCCGCACATCCAGATATCGCCGGGTTCGACGATCTGGCGCACGCCTTCGACCTGAAGGGCTCGCTCATCGCGGCCCGCGCAACCCTCGAATCGGCCCGCGAACGCCGGGAGACGCGCGGGGCCCACAACCGCTCCGACTTCCCCGAGACCGACCCGGAACTGCAGGTGAGCCTCCTCTGGAAGCCAGACAGCGGCGTGGAGCGGGAGGCCATACCGGCGGCGGACCCGCACATCCTGGCGCTCATGCATGACGACGATTCCGTCGTCGGCAAACTCGTCGAGTGACGCAGCCTCCGCGGAGGAGGACACGATGCCACCGGTCGTTCAGAGCTGAGCGCCCTGCTCCTGCGGCGGCAGCGAGGAGACCACGGCATGGTCCTTGTCGATCTTGCCGAGCTTCGCGGCGCCGCCGGGAGAGCCGATGTCGTCGAAGAACTCGACGTTGGCCTTGTAGTAGTCCGCCCACTTGTCAGGCAGGTCATCCTCGTAGTAGATCGCCTCAACGGGGCAGACCGGTTCGCAGGCGCCGCAGTCGACGCACTCGTCGGGCTGGATGTACAGCATCCGGTCGCCCTCGTAGATGCAGTCCACCGGGCATTCCTCGATGCATGCCTTGTCCTTCACGTCGACGCACGGCAGTGCGATCACGTAGGTCATTCCTCGTCCTCCTTCTTCTGCCACGGCCAGCGGCCGGTGATCTCCAGTTCAAGTGAGAAGCTGAGCAAGGTCCTGATCAGGATGATGGCCGCCAGCACCGCGACGCTCTCAAGGGTGGGCGATATCGCCACCGTGCGGATGATGTCGCCCGCGACCAGCAATTCCAGTCCAAGGAGGATCGCGCGGCCGAGGGACCGGCGGTAGGTGCGGTAGACACCGGCCGTCCTTTTCATGAGCTGCGCGAGGGCGGTCACGGACGCGATGACGGCCCCGACCACGATGACAGCCACCCCGGCACCCTCAATGGTGCGACCGACGAACTCGATCGTTTCGGTGAACTCCATGAAGCCTGAGGCTGGCACGGCCGGATGAGGGAGTGCTGGGAATCGCCGCCTCTCCAGTGTCCGGGAGGACACGCTCTTGTCCGGCAAACGCTGTGGAGGCTGTCGTGCCACAGTTCGCACCCTGCCATACCGTCGCAGGCATCACGCTGATCCGGTTCACCGGGTGCCCGGTTCCAGCGGACCGGCGAGCGCGCCGATCCGCTCTTGAGAACGCCGATATCACGCGCCTTCCGCCTGGGAGAGCGATCCCGGTGGAAAAAGGGCACACTAGAGAGGTTTGATCCCTAATCCCTGATCCCGATGGCGGTGGCGAACTGATGGCCCTGACCAAGGTGTGCTCTGTCGCGGAACTCTCGGTCAGCTCCGCCAGGCGCGTCGTTCTCGACGGTGTGCCGATCGCCGTGGTGATGGACTCGGCCGGCACGGTGCACGCGATCGGGGACACCTGCACCCACGGGGAAGTCTCCCTGAGCGAGGGCTTCGTCGAGGACGAGACGTTGGAGTGCTGGGCACATGGCTCCAAGTTCTCGTTGCACACGGGGATGCCGCTGACCCTACCCGCCTACGAGCCCGTCCCTGTCTACGCCGTGACGTTCGACGGCGACGACGTGCTCATCGACCCGAACGTTCTGGCACCATCCAGCGCCGTCCGCTGACCGGCGCGTGGGCTTGCCGGAACATCTCCTGCTGAGACCGGAGACTTCATGCCGAAGATGTCCCGCATCGAGACGGCATTCTGCAGCAGCTCCGCTTGGGGTCGCTTCACGGGATCTGTCATCCTGCCCTGGGCGCTGCAGGGCCACGATCCCAGCGGTGATGTATTGGAGCTCGGTGCCGGCAGCGGAGCGACGGCTGCGGCGCTGTTGCAGCGCGCACCCGGAATCCGTCTGACGGTCACTGACGTCGATGAGGGCATGGTGGCCAGAGCCCGCGGTCGTTTGCCCCGCCCCGGTCCCCGAGTGGAGCGAGCGGACGCAACGGCGCTCCCCTTCGACAGCGGGTCCTTCGACTTCGTGCTGAGTTTCTTGATGCTGCATCACGTGGTGAACTGGCAAGCCGCCATCGCAGAAGCGGCTCGCGTGCTCCGACCGGGCGGCCTGCTGCTCGGATACGATCTGACCGCCTCGCCGACAGCGAAGCTGATCCACCTCGTCGACCGCTCGCCCCACCGGCTTGTGCAACCTGCAGAATTGACAGTCACCGCACGGATGGAGGGTCTCGAGATGGCGGTACGCACGGGCCTGGTGCACCAGGTGATGCGGTTCCGTGGCCGGAAGTGAATCGGCCGACCACAACGAGCGCTACGGTTCGCGAAGGTGAGCGAGCACGAGCCCGACCGGGATGCTGATGAGCATGAGCATGACCAGCAGTCGGTAGAGCCGGAGCGGCCAGGTCGGCGCTCCGCGGCGACGCCAGCCGACGGCGCGGATCATCAGCGCCAAGGCGAGAACGAGCAGGACGCCGCCTGCATCGACGAGAAGTGGCGTCCGTGCCACGGTGCCGCCGATCACCGCTGCGCCTCCCGCATTCCAGCCGATCAGCTGAGTCGTCACGATGGCGGATGACGGAGCGCGCCTGGCGAGGGTGGCCTGGGCGTCACCGAGCGCAATCTGCGACACCCCGTTCACCAGCACTAGGTAGGCCGCAGCCCACGAACCATGTGCGAGGTTCAGTGGTGAGGTCACCGCGGCGACGAGCCCGCCGACGATCACCGATGCGACACCGATGACACGGAAGAGCCGGAAGCGGCCAGCGCGAGTTCCAATCCCAGACACGCAACCCATTCGAGCATGTCCTCAAGCTACCGGAACACCACGCCGCGTCGCTCGGGCGCGTAACCCACCTCGCCGGGTGCGCCCACCGGAGGCCTTGCCGGGCACGACAGCCGGCGGCGACTCCGGTCAGGCGAGCGATTGGCCGATCCGGCCCCCGTGGTTGCATCCAATCTCCGGGGCAAAGGTGTGCTGTCGGCGAAGCTCCAATCTGACGCATTAACGACGGGCGAAAACGAGGCCACCCAGAGTGGCGTCCGGCAGAGTGGATGCTCCTATTGCTGTCAAGCGGCCCTCGGATGCTCGAGTTGGGCGAGGACGAGCGTGGCGCGTTGTTCGAGTTCGGGGTCGGCGCGGGTGCCGATCTCGAGCCGTCGGAGCCGCTGGTAAGGGACTCCGAGGGTGGCGGCGAGCACGCTGATCGGGACTCCGATCGCTTGCCGTCGGGCGCGCAGCTCACGACCGGCGGGGTTCTCGGCGGCGGGGTTGAGCAGCGCCGTGTAGACCTCGTTCGCGATGTGGCGTTTCAGGCAGCGCATGATGTCCCGGTCGGTGAGTCCCTCGGCGCGTCGGCGGGTGAAGTAGGCCATGGTGCGCGGCTCGCGGTGTCGCATGCGTAGTAGCACGATCCGGTGCAGGGCGGCGTTCGCGTGCCGGTTCCCGCCGCGGGAGAGTCGGTGTCGGGTGCGTTGCCCTGAGGAGGCGGGGATCGGTGCGGCTCCGGCGAGAGCGGCGAAGCTCGCCCGGGTCGCAAGCCGTTCCGGGTTGTCGCCGGCGGCGACCAGGAGCGTCGCTGCGGTGACCGCTCCGACACCGCTGAGCGACAGCAGTGTCGGGTTCACGACACGGACCAGTTCCTCCAGTTGCTTCTCGATGATGTCGATCTCAGCCTGCAGGGTGAGGTGGCGGGCAGCGAGACGCTTCAGAGTTTGTCTTGCAACCGACTCCGGATCCACTGCGGTCGTGCCGCTGGGGCGGGTCCGCGCCAGCGTCGTCACCAGCCGCTGCCCGGAGAGCGCCCGGAACGTCTGCCGAACCAGCTCAGGGACGGTAACCAGTAGTGCGTGGATCTGGTTCATGGTCTGCGCCCTGGCTTTCGCGGCGGAGCGGCGTTCGCTCACGAGTATCCGCAGCGACTCGACTGCGCCGTCGCCGCTCTTGGGAGTCGCGATGTCGGTGCCGGCGAGCACGGCGACCGCGGCCTGGTGCGCGTCCAGCGGGTCGGACTTGCCCCGCCGCCGGCGTGCTTGCCGGTTCTGCCGCGCGACCTCGACGACGGTCAGTCCGGCGACGGTCAACGCGCGAGAGATCCCGGCACCATACGACCCGGTGCCTTCGACACCGATCCGCTCGATCTGCCCGTGGTCACGGAGGAATGCGATGATCTGCGCGTAGCCGCGACCGTCCGCGCGGAACTCGTCGTCCACGACCGGTCGGCCCACAGAGTCGATGATCGCGACGTGGTGAGTGTGCTTGTGCGTGTCGATCCCCGCGACCAACCGACCCGGCGGAGCCGGAGGGTTGGCGGGCGAGAGAGCGGGTGTCATGCTCGTCATAGACGGATTCCCTTCCAACGGTGGATACGTCACCGCGGGTCGGGTAGGTGCAGACAGCACAGAGGTGAGACGACTTCCCGGTCAGGCTCCTATCAAGTCATGTCCCTGCCCGGTCCGCAGCGACCCCGGCGTCGGTGGACAGATCCACAAAAAGACAGCCCTCACGGGCGTCTGTGTAATTTCGAGTCACGCCGACGCCGGAGCCGAGTCCATCATCTCTGTGTACGGCTCCCGGTGAGTGTGTCGCTCCGAACGTAGCGACGGTCACCGCGTGATCCTTCGAGAGAACCGCTAAATCCATCTCGAAAGGACCCCCGACGATGACCGTCCCTCCCAGTATCGACCCTGCCCGTTTCCTTGAGGAACACCTGGCTCAGGCCTCTCCGGATCTGCTGCGGCAGATGCTCACCACGTTCGTCAACACGCTGCTCTCCGCGGACGCGGACAGTGTCTGCGGCGCCGCATACGGCACCATCACCGACGAGCGGGTGAACCGCCGCAACGGCTACCGACACCGCGACTTCGACACCCGCGCCGGAACGATCGATGTCGCGATCCCGAAGCTGCGGCAAGGCAGTTACTTCCCGGACTGGCTGCTGGAGCGCCGCCGCCGCGACGTACGGCGCCAGATCCGAGTGTGGCCGCCGGAGGCCAGCACGACGTCTCCACCCGCCGGATGGACGGGCTGGTGCAGAGCCTGGGGATCACGGGGTTGTCGAAGTCGCAGGTGTCGGAGATGGCCAAAGACCTCGACGCCCATGTCGCCGAGTTCCGGTCCCGACCGCTGGGTGCCGGCCCATACACGTTCATTTCCGCCGACGCGTTGACGATGAAGGTGCGTGAGGGCGGCCGGGTGGTGATCGTGCACGTCCTGGTCGCGACCGGTGTCAACGCCGACGGGCACCGGGAGATCCTCGGCGTCCAGGTCGCCAGCGCTGAGGATGGCGCCGGCTGGTTGGCGTTCTTCCGCGACCTGGTGGCCCGCGGCCTCACCGGGGTGAAGCTGGTCACCTCCGACGCCCACGCCGGCCTCCTGGCAGCGATCGGCGCGACGCTGCCGGGAGCTGCTTGGCAACGCTGCCGCACCCATTACGCCGCGAACCTGATGGCGGTGACGCCGAAGTCCTCGTGGCCGTGGGTGAAGACGCTGCTGCACTCGGTCTATGACCAACCCGACAAAGACGCCGTGCACGCCCAGTTCGACCGGGTCCTCGACGCCCTCGAACACAAGCTCCCGCGCAGCTTCCAGCACCTGGAGGCCGCCCGGGAGGAGATCCTCGCCTTCACCGTGTTCCCGAAGGAGATCTGGCGGCAGATCTGGTCCAACAACCCCAACGAGCGGCTGAACCGGGAGATCCGCCGCCGCACCGACGTCGTCGGCATCTTCCCCGACCGCAGCTCGATCATCCGCCTCGTCGGCGCGGTCCTGGCCGAGCAGCACGACGAATGGGCCGAAGCCCGCCGCTATCTCGGCCTCGACGTCCTCGCCAAGAGCCAGGCCATCGGCGCCGAACCCGAGGAGGTGAGCACCCCCGGACTTCACGCCCTCAGCGCATAACCCCACAACGAAGGATCACCGAACCGATACACCACCACCGCGGACTTGACCCGAACCGGTCGAATCACTTCCGTTCGACGGCCTCGGCAAGACGCGGAACGCCCGCCATATCGTCTTGTGGGCGGGGCTCGTCGCCGCCGTGCGGGATGGCCCTCGCGAGACCCGACCGGCGCTGTTTCGGCGACTCGTCCTCACTACTGCTCGGTGCCTCGTATCTGCTGGATGCGGCTCGCGTCGTACCCGGTTCGTCATCCATGACCAAGGAGGTCAATCTTCCGCCCGTCTGCCGACGGCCTGCGCGGTCTGGCGGGCGATCTCGAGCTCCTCGTTGGTGGGGATCACCAGCACGGCGACCGGTGCGCCATCCGGAGAGATGAAGCCCGCCTGCTTCGACTTCAACTCATTGCGGTTGGGGTTGACATGGATGCCGAAGAACTCGAGCCCCTGGACCACCCGCCGCCGCAGCAGCGCGTTGTTCTCGCCGACACCGGCAGTGAAGACGAGCGCGTCGAGACCGCCGAGCTGCGCCGTGTACGCGCCGATGTAGTGGCGGATGCGGTGCCGATACACGGCGAGCGCGGCCTCCGCCGTGTCGTCTCCGGTGGCGGCGGCCGCCTGCACATCGCGCATGTCACCGTTGCCGGTCATCCCGAGCAGGCCGCTGCGCCGGTTGAGCAGATCGTCGAGTTCGTCGATGTCGAGCCCTGCCACCCGATGCAGATGCAGGAGCACCGCCGGGTCGATGTCACCGGAGCGCGTGCCCATGACCAGGCCCTGCAGCGGAGTCATCCCCATCGACGTGTCGATCGATACGCCGCGCACCGCGGCCGCGGAGGCACCGTTACCGAGGTGCAGCACGATCGTGCGCAGCTCTCCCAGCGGCCGGCCGAGCATCTCGGCGGCGCGTTCTGACACGAACTTGTGCGACGTGCCGTGAAAGCCGTAGCGGCGCACCCGGTGTTTCACCGCGAGCGCCGTGTCGATCGCGTACGTGTATGCGGCGGGGGGCAGGGTCGCATGGAATGCGGTGTCGAAGACGGCGACATGGGGCACCTGGGGAAGGACGGCCCTGGCCGCCCTGATCCCGGCGACGTTCGCGGGATTGTGCAGCGGCGCGAGTTCCGAGAGATCGTCGATGGCCTGTTGCACGGCGTCGTCGAGCAGCGTCGGCGTGGTGAACCGGTCACCACCGTGCACCACACGGTGCCCGACCGCAGCGATCCTGATCTTCGGATCGACACCACCGAGAGCGCCGCGAAGGCCCGTCTCGTGATCCGGGATGCCGGAGCCCGGTTCGCCGATTCGCTCCAGCAGCCCCCTCGCCCGCGACCGCTCGGTAGCGAGGTCGATGAGCTGGTACTTGATCGACGACGAGCCGGTGTTCACCACCAGGATGATGCTCATGCCGAGCCGCTCGACCGTCTAGCCTGGGCTTGGATCGCGGTGATGGCCACCGTGTTGACGATGTCGCGCACGAGCGCGCCACGCGAGAGATCGTTGATGGGGTTTGTTCAGGCCCTGAAGGATCGGTCCGATCGCCACCGCGCAAGCGCTGCGCTGTACCGCCTTGTAGGTGTTCAAGTCGGGGAAGACGAACACCGTCGCCCGGCCGGCCACCGCGGAGCAGGGCATTTTTGCCGCCGCGACCGCGGGATCCGCCGCCGCGTCGTACTGGATGGGGCCCTCCACGAGCAGGTCCGGTTGGCGCCGCCGGACCAGCCCCGTCGCCATCCGCACCTTTTCGACGTCCGCACCCGATCCCGATTCACCCGTCGAGTAGCTGAGCATCGCGATTCGAGCTTGGATACCGAACTGCCTTGCTGTTTGCGCGGATAACACCGGCGAGCTGCTCGACTGTCGGATCCGGGATGACCGCGCAGTCACCGTAGACGTGGGCAGCTTCGTACTCGACTGGTGAGACCATGCCGATCTCGCCGTGGAGTCGCCGGTTGTTGTACCAGTCGATGTATTCGGCGGTGGCGATCTCGAGGTCGTCGATGCCCCTCCAGGGACCGCGGTTGCGGACGAGTTCGGCCTTGAACAGCGAGTTGAACGTCTCCGCCCATGGCGTTGTCGTAGGAATCGCCGATACTGCCGACTGAGGCGACGGTGCGACGCCTCGGAAGCGAGCCTCGACGCTCGCTCCTGCAGCTCCAGCGGATACTTCTTCGGCACCACTTACTTACTCCCTCAGGGTCAGACAACTCCCTCCATAAAAGCCGGTGCGTGACAGTACGCCCGTCGTTGATGGTGGGGCCAGAAACGATCGGTTCTGAGCAGGGTCGCTGACGCGCAGTGCCCCTCCCGAGAATCCGCGGAACCGCGGATGTGTGGACATTGTCGCTTTTTGGCGGTGTTTTGTGATCGCTTAGCCTCAATACCGTTCAGTTAAGGGTTCGTGCGGTAGTTTTGGGGTATGCCTCGTTCTGGTTGGGTGAAGCCGGTTTCTGACCGCCGGTTGTCGGATTTGGTGTCGGTGGGTTTGCTGACACGGGTGTTTCCTGCGGAGGTTGTTGATCAGGTGATTGCTGATGCCGGGCGTACCGAGCAACGGAATCGGTCGTTGCCGGCGCGGGTGATGGCGTATTTCTCGATCGGGATGGCGTTGCACTCGGAGGGTTCCTACGAGGATGTGTTCGCCCAGCTGACGGATGGGCTGGCATGGTCCTCGGGCTGGGCCGAGTCATGGTCGCCGCCGTCGAAGTCGGCGATCTTCCAAGCCCGCTCCCGGCTCGGATTCGAACCCGTGCGTGACCTGTTCACCCGGGTGGCGCGCCCGCTGGCCAGGCCGGCGACACCGGGTTCGTGGTTGGCCGGACGAAGACTGGTCGCGATCGATGGCACGGTCTTGGATCTGGCTGACACGCCGGCGAATGTCGACTTCTTCGGCCGCCCCGCGTCGAGTCGGGGTGAGCATGCCGCGTTTCCGCAGGCCCGGCTGGTGGCGTTGGCCGAGTGCGGCACCCATGCCATCCTCGACGCTGAAATCGGCCCATGCACCACTTCGGAGATCGCGTTGTCTCGGGAACTGCTCGACAGGCTGGAGCCTGGAATGCTGGTGCTCGCCGACCGAGGCTTCTACGGGTTCACACTCTGGCAGCAAGCCGCGGCCACGGGTGCAGACTTGCTCTGGCGGGTCAAGACGAACCTGCGCCCGCGGTTTCGGGAAGCTCTACCCGACGGGTCATGGTTGGCGGAGATCATCCCCACCTCCGGCACCGACCGGAAGTCGACACCGCCGCTGAAGGTGCGGGTCATCGACTACACGATCGAGGACGGGAGGGAGAACCCCGAGTCGTATCGGCTGCTCACCACGATCCTGGATCCAGCCGAGGTGACCGCCGAAGACCTCGCTGCGGCCTATTCCGAGCGGTGGGAGATCGAGTCCACCTTTGACGAGTTGAAGACACATCAGCGTGGCCCCAGGGGCGTGCTGCGCTCCAAGTCTCCCGATTTGGTCCAACAAGAAATCTGGGGGCACCTGTGCTGCCACTACGCCATCCGCACCCTCATGGTCGACGCCGCCGCCCACGCCGGACGGGACCCCGACCGGGTCTCGTTCGTCGCAGCGCTACGCATAGCCCGCCGCTCAGTCGCCTCGGGCTCTTTTTCCCCCTCAGCGCCCTGACACTGCCGTCGCCGCATGGCGTCACGCCATCCTCAGCCTTCTCAAACGCCTGAACCCTGCGCGCCGACAGCGCTCAAACCCCCGCGTGATCAAACGCAAGATCTCCAAATGGCTTGCCAAACGCGACCACCACAGTCGTTGGCCACAACCCGCGAACAGTCCCCGAGTTCACGTTCAAACCCTTAACTGAACGGTATTGCGCTTAGCCTCGATCCACCGATGAGCTTTGGGTGGGCCGGGCTGGCGTGGTCGGTGTGCGGTGGCGTGTCGTGGGCAGGGTTGAGCTCCGGGCGTCGCATCCCGGTCGTCCACTGGCTCCTCGGTCGTGCCGCGGTCGCGGCCATGGTCAGACGGCCGCGACTGGTGGCGGCGCGTGCGTGATCGTGAATAGCTGGGTGAACGCGTTCTGCCAGGGCCAGGCCTCAGGTAGGTGCAGCGTGATCCGGCGCGCGGAGCGCGCCAGCCGCGCCGGGACGTGGATCAGGGTGCGGCGGATCGTCGCGGTCGTCGCTCTCGCGAGCCGTCCCACCCGATCGGCGATGATTCCGGCAGTCCGGGTGAGGTTGAACGCGATCACGGCGAGGACGAGCCAGGCGCTGTTCGCGGTGAACACTCCGCAGGGCAGGTGCGCGAGCGGCCCGGCTTTGAGGTCGGCGTGGACTTGCTCGATGATCGCGTGAGCGCGGTGGGTCTTGTCCGCCACCACGGTGTCCATGTCGTCCGTGTTGGTCGTGGTGAAGAACGCGTGGTGCCGCCAGGTGTCGAACAGTGTCGGTTGCTCCGCCTGTGCCGGGTTCAGGTCGGGGATCCGGCGGACCACCAGCCGTCCCGCGACGCGTTCGGCTTTCTTGCGGGAGCGGAACGCGGTGAAGTCGATCTCGGCGACCTCGGCTTTGGAGATCAACTGGCCTGTGGCTTCGTCACGGATTGAGTCGGTGTACTCGATCATCTCCCACGCGTCATCCGGGATGGTCGCGATCGCGGCCTTCACCGCCGGGTCCATCCGGACGGTCACCGACACGTCGGCGCCGGCTTTGATCGCGGTGCCGATCGTGGCGTGGCCGTAGAACGCGGAATCCGCCCGCAGCAACGGCCGAGCCCCTGCGGCGACGCCGGTGCGGCGCAGGGTGGCGAGGGCGTCACCGACGATCCGTGCGGCGCCTTTCGGGGATCCGGTCTTCCCCTGCCGCAGCCGCTGCCCGAGGATCACCGGCGCCGATGCCGACGTCGATGCCGTGGCGATCAGTGCGTTCAAACCGCGGACACCGGAGTACCCGAACGAGGCGCCCTGCTTCTGGTATCCGTGGACCTCGATGATCGTGTCGTCCAGATCCACCATCACCCGCTCACCAGCCCGCACCCGCAGCAGCGGCGCAGCCGAAGCGAGGTTCGCCAGGACGCGGGAGGCGACCGCATCGAGCTGCCGGACGTGTCCGAACCGGAACTCGCGAAGGAACGATCCCAGCGTCGATGGCGCATACGTCCGATCGAACAACCGGCCCATCCCGCCGTGGCGGAGCAGATTCATGTCGTCGATCGAGTCCGCCCCGGCGAGCATCCCCGCCACCAGCGACATCACCTTCGCGCCCGCGTTCGCGCCCTTGTCCGTCGGGACGCTCAACCGCTCACGCGCGAGCTCGTCCAGCCCCGCGGAACGCGCGAGTCGCAGCATCGGCACCAGCCCCGCGGCCGACACGAGATTCGGATCATCGAACACCGCTGACACCGCGGCAGGAGCGTGCTTGAATTGCATCTACGAGATGCCTCTCGTTTCTGGGAATTGGAACCTTAGACAAGCTCTATTTTCCCTGATCCGAGGGGCATTTCCGGTCAATGCTCCCACCCATTCAATACTGCGATTCATCGGTGAATCGAGGGTGCGCTCAGGAGCTTACTGATGGAGCTTGATCGCGCGATGGATTCTGCCCTGGTCTGTGGCGCGTCGGGACATGCCGATGCGAGCCCCGCATCCCGCTCCAGCGGAGGGGGCTACCCTGATCGATCGCTTGCCAGACCGAGAACCGTGTTGAGCTGTTAGAAAGGGTTGTGATGAAAGCGCAGGGGTCGATGAGCAACCGGTCCGTGTGGGTGTTCGAGTCGGTCGTCACCGCGCTCGTCGTGTTAGGGCTCATATACGTTGCGAGCTTCCGCTACGCCCGACCACTCGTGGATCCCGCACCGCCGCCCCCAGACTACGCCCTGCAGGCAACCATCGCATATGTCGGCGCCGGGCTCGTTTCCATCCTTGCCGTGCTGCTGACACTGTTGCTCACACGTCGGCCCACGCCACGATTCTCGTCGGCGCTCGGGGTAGCAGCGATCATCGTGGCGAGTGGAGTCGGCGTCGTAGTCGTCGCGTTCTTGGTCCCTGCGGCGTAAATGTATGCAGGAGCATCTAGGCAAGCGCATTCCGGATTGATACTTTCTCAAGATGTCTCGCGCTCGCGGGGCAACTTGAGAGGAACACATGAAACGACGGATCTTCGCAGGAGCCTGCAGTTCGCGTCCTTGTCCGGATCGCTCAACGCTACGGGCACCGACGCCGGGGCTTGTTTGCGCTGCATCTACGAGATGACTGTCAGGGTTGGATGAATAGGACCACAGGGATGCTCCATCCTTCCCGGTCAGAGGGACATTTCCGAGTCGCGTTAGCTGCCCAGCACCCACGGTCATCGGTGGATCGGGGCTTAGTGCAATACCGTTCAGTTAAGGGTTTGAACGTGAACTCGGGGACTGTTCGCGGGTTGTGGCCAACGACTGTGGTGGTCGCGTTTGGCAAGCCATTTGGAGATCTTGCGTTTGATCACGCGGGGGTTTGAGCGCTGTCGGCGCGCAGGGTTCAGGCGTTTGAGAAGGCTGAGGATGGCGTGACGCCATGCGGCGACGGCAGTGTCAGGGCGCTGAGGGGGAAAAAGAGCCCGAGGCGACTGAGCGGCGGGCTATGCGTAGCGCTGCGACGAACGAGACCCGGTCGGGGTCCCGTCCGGCGTGGGCGGCGGCGTCGACCATGAGGGTGCGGATGGCGTAGTGGCAGCACAGGTGCCCCCAGATTTCTTGTTGGACCAAATCGGGAGACTTGGAGCGCAGCACGCCCCTGGGGCCACGCTGATGTGTCTTCAACTCGTCAAAGGTGGACTCGATCTCCCACCGCTCGGAATAGGCCGCAGCGAGGTCTTCGGCGGTCACCTCGGCTGGATCCAGGATCGTGGTGAGCAGCCGATACGACTCGGGGTTCTCCCTCCCGTCCTCGATCGTGTAGTCGATGACCCGCACCTTCAGCGGCGGTGTCGACTTCCGGTCGGTGCCGGAGGTGGGGATGATCTCCGCCAACCATGACCCGTCGGGTAGAGCTTCCCGAAACCGCGGGCGCAGGTTCGTCTTGACCCGCCAGAGCAAGTCTGCACCCGTGGCCGCGGCTTGCTGCCAGAGTGTGAACCCGTAGAAGCCTCGGTCGGCGAGCACCAGCATTCCAGGCTCCAGCCTGTCGAGCAGTTCCCGAGACAACGCGATCTCCGAAGTGGTGCATGGGCCGATTTCAGCGTCGAGGATGGCATGGGTGCCGCACTCGGCCAACGCCACCAGCCGGGCCTGCGGAAACGCGGCATGCTCACCCCGACTCGACGCGGGGCGGCCGAAGAAGTCGACATTCGCCGGCGTGTCAGCCAGATCCAAGACCGTGCCATCGATCGCGACCAGTCTTCGTCCGGCCAACCACGAACCCGGTGTCGCCGGCCTGGCCAGCGGGCGCGCCACCCGGGTGAACAGGTCACGCACGGGTTCGAATCCGAGCCGGGAGCGGGCTTGGAAGATCGCCGACTTCGACGGCGGCGACCATGACTCGGCCCAGCCCGAGGACCATGCCAGCCCATCCGTCAGCTGGGCGAACACATCCTCGTAGGAACCCTCCGAGTGCAACGCCATCCCGATCGAGAAATACGCCATCACCCGCGCCGGCAACGACCGATTCCGTTGCTCGGTACGCCCGGCATCAGCAATCACCTGATCAACAACCTCCGCAGGAAACACCCGTGTCAGCAAACCCACCGACACCAAATCCGACAACCGGCGGTCAGAAACCGGCTTCACCCAACCAGAACGAGGCATACCCCAAAACTACCGCACGAACCCTTAACTGAACGGTATTGGGGCTTAGTGACGGGTGTGGCTGGCCGGCGACTGACGGAAAGCAGAGGTAGTCGGCTCTGTGTGTTAGTTGGTCAGAGTAGGGAGCCGAGGTCGGAGCCGAGGGAGGGGTAGGTGGCGGTGGTGGATTTGAGTTGCCGGGTGGTGAGACCCAGTTTGATGGCGATGCCGAAGGTGTTGATCAGTTCGGAGTAGCCGGGGCCGAGCAGGTGCGCGCCAAGGATCTGATCGGTGTCGGTATCGATGATGATCTTCGCGGCGGCGGTGGTTTCGGCGACCCGGTAGGTGGAGTACCAGTTGCTGGTGTCAGTGAAGCGAACGGCGGTGTTGTGGCTTGTGGCGGCTTCTTCTTCGAGGAGGCCGACCCGGTTCAGCTCCGGGATGGTGAACACGGTCGTGGGGACCCCGGTGTAGTCGGGTGCTGTGGTGGTTCCTTTGAGCATGTTCGACGCGGCGACTTTCCCCTCAAACACGGCCACCGGAGTCAGGGGACGTCCCGCGGTGTCGGCGGCGTCTCCTGCGGCATAGACGGCGGGGTTGGTGGTGCTTTGCAGGTGCCCGGCGACGGTGACTCCACGTAGGCTGCCGGCAATACCGGCAGCGTCCAAATGGAGGCCATCGAGGGCGGGGACGCGACCTGCTCCATGAACGACGAGGTCCGCGTCAAGACGGGTGGTCGTGCCGTGGGTGTTGATGCTGATCTGGAACCCGGCGGGGGCGGCCTCGATGGCGGTGACGTTGGTGTTTCGGTAGACGTGGATGCCGGCTTGCTCGGTGCGGGAGGTCAGCAACTCCACCAGGTCGGGGTCGAACTCGCGCAGGGGTCGCGGGCCGTGGTCGATGATCGTGCACTGCGCGCCGGCGCGGGCGGCGATGTGCGCGAACTCGAACGAGATGAAGCCGCCGCCGATGAACACGATCCGCTGCGGTAGAGCATCGAGGTCGAGGAATTGGGTGCTGTCGATGAGGTGTGCCGCACCGGGGAACGTCAACGGCCTCGGGGTGGCCCCGGTGGCGATGAGGAAGCGGTCGGCGTGGTGGGTAGTGCCATCGATGGTGAGGGTGTTCGGGCCAGTGAACTCGGCGTGGCCGTGAAAAGTGGTGGCACCGTTGCCGGTGAGTTCGTCTTCCATGCCTTTCGGGACACCGTCGGTGAAGCCGCGCTTGCGCCGCATCAGGGCCGGCCAGTCGACACGGAGGCCGCCTTCTGTAATGCCGGTGTCGTTCATCAGCCGGGCGGCATCGACGATTTCGGCGCCGCGGCGGAGGATCTTTTTCGGGTCGCATCCCCGGAGCGCGCAGGTACCGCCGTAGGGCAACGCGTCGACAATCCCGACCCGCCAGCCCTGCGCCGCACACTTGTTCGCAGCGGACGTGCCCGCCATGCCTGCACCGATGACCAGCAGATCGAACGCGTCACTCACCGGATACCCGCTTCGACGGTCCTGATGGCGTCCCGGATCTGCTCTGTCGTGGGCGACCCGGCAAGACCTGCCGGTGTCAAATACACCCGGCACGACAGGCCGGGCGGAGCTTCTGGCGCGGGAAACAGCGGCACACCGTCGGCCAGGAGAGTCGGGGACCCGCGGAAGTCGAGAGCTTCCGCTTCCTCCTGCGTCTCGATGAGCTGCCGGCTCACCGTGACGTCGGATCGTTCCGCGGCGATCACCGTGAGGCGATCCGCGGCCGTCTCCCAGTTCGGGCACCCATCGAAGTACTGCAACGTGATCTGCATGCATCGACCGTAAACGTTGCAGCCCGGTACAAGGTCAAGTGGTGAAATGGGGGTATGCGCATTGGAGACCTCGCCGCCACCACGGGAGTCAGCACCCAGACCCTTCGTTTCTACGAACGCGAAGGGCTACTTTCTGCACCGAGTCGACAAAGCAATGGATACCGGGTCTATGACGATGAGGTCGCTTCCCGCGTCGGATTCATTCGCGCCGCTCAATCTGCCGGATTGACGCTGGCCGACATCGCCGGAGTCCTCACTCTCCGGGAAGACGGGCAGGCGCCCTGCTCGCACGTGCACTCGCTGCTCGATGGCAAACTCAATGAAGTCAGGGTCCGTCAACAAGAACTCGCCCGTCTCGAAACAGAACTCGTCGACATGCTCACCACCAGTTCGGCCGTCGACCCAGCGACGTGCTCGGAGCGCAGCATCTGCAACGTCATCCCGCGGCCGCTACCGTAAACCCGTCGTTGTACGCACCAGCAGGGCATCTCGAAAAGCTACAGCTTTTCGAGACATCGGCCGGATCCCGGCTGTGTGATCGCTGATCCGTGTGATCCTCGGTCAGCGTCTGTCTCAACAATGCGTCTCACCGGAAAGTGTCTCAGCGCGATGACGCGGCGGGGTTTGTGAGGCACAATGGCCGAGTGAGACTTCTTGGATACACCCGCGTGAGCACATCGAGCCAGGATGCGCAGCTGCAGCTCGACGCACTCGTCGCCGCTGGTGTTCAGAAGCGCGACGTGTTCGCCGATGTCACCTCCGGGAGCAAGACCGCGATCGAGCGTCGTGGGATGAAAAAACTCCTCGAGCACGCAGAAGCCGGTGACACCGTCGTCGTCTGGCGCGTGGACCGCCTCGGCCGCTCCCTCATCGACGTGCTGAACACCGTAAACCTGCTGCGCGAGCGGGGCATCCATGTGCGTTCTGTCTCGGATGGGATAGATCCAGCGACATCGACGGGCCGGTTGATGCTGAACATGCTCGCCACGCTCGCGGAGTACGAGCGTGAACTGATTGTCGAGCGGGTAAATGCTGGGATCGCCGCCGCCAGGCAGAGCGGCACTCGCTTCGGTCGTCCACTCTCGGACCCAGCGGTAATCGCCGACAAGCTCGCGATCGCCGCCGACGCCCGAGCGAAAGGTCGCACCGCCGAAGATGCAGCACGGCTCGTCGGGTGGAGTCGCGCCACGCTCTACCGCCACCAGCAAGCCCTCGCCAGCCGCGAGAGCATCACCATCTAGCGATGTGATGAGCGGCGGGGAGCGGTGGCGAATTCTTCGACTACACGTCGAGGACCAGATACCTCTCACCGCTCTCTCCCGAGAAACCGGGATTGGCCTGCGCACGCTCCAACGCTGGCACCAGCTCTACCGAGACCACGGCATCACTGCACTCGACCCTCAACCGAGAGCCGACGCCGGCATTCGTCGCACGGGGGGCGAATTGGTCAGATTCATCGAGCACCTCGCGTTGACCAGGCCGAGGCCAGCGATCGCGACGCTGCACCGCCTTGCGAGTACCGAAGCGGAGCGGCAAGGCCTGGTGGTGCCCAGCTACGCCACCGTCCGAGATATCGTGCAGTCCCTCGACCCGGCACTGGTAACGCTCGCGTTGGATGGACCCATTGCGTATCGCGATCGATACGAGCTCGTATACCGGCGCCGAGCCGACGGGCCCAACCAGATCTGGCAGGCCGATCACACCGAACTCGACATCCTCATCACCAGTGCCGTAGGCGGCAAATCTGATCGACCCTGGCTCACGATCGTGATCGACGACCACTCACGCGCGATCTGCGGATACACCGTCTTCACCGGTGCACCATCAGCGATGAACACGGCCCTCGCGCTCAGGCAGGCGATCTGGCGCAAGACCGACCCCGCGTGGGCCATGTGTGGAATACCCGACGTGCTCCACGTCGACCACGGCTCCGACTTTACCAGCCATCACCTCGAACGCACCGCCATCGAGCTGCGCATCCGGATCATCCACTCCACCGTGGCTCGGCCCCAAGGCCGCGGCAAGATCGAACGCTTCTTCCGCACCATCAACACAGAGCTTCTCTCCACTCTCCCCGGGCACCTCAGACCAGGCGACAGGAATCCTCACCCCGCTCTAGATCTGGCCGCCCTCGACCAGGCGATCGGCGGGTTCATCGGGATGTACAACGCACGCCCGCACCGGGAGCTCGGAGTATCGCCTCGGGACGCGTGGGTCGCGAACGGCTGGCTTCCGCGAATGCCCGACAGTCTGGAACAACTCGACGGCCTCCTGCTCACGGTCCCCAAGAACCGGGTCGTGCAGCGCGACGGCATTCACTTCCAGGGCCAGCGCTACCTCGCTCCGACACTCGCCCCCTTCGTCGGGCACACGATCACAATCCGCTACGACCCGCGCGACATCTCCGAGATCCGCGTGTACGACCGCGACACATTCGTCTGCATCGCCGTCGACGAAGCCCACCCCAATCTCCGCCTCAGCCTCCGCGACATCGAAACCGCCCGCCGAGCCCGCCGCCGCGCACTCCGACACACCATCAACGACCGCATCCTCACCGCCGTCACCCGCGACGAGCCACGCGACGTCGCGGCACCTCCGCATCGCCGCCGGCTACGCACCTACGAAGAGGACGAGTGATGAACCAGCCATTCATCGTCACCAAAGAGCACCGACGCTTCACCGAATTCGCGAACGCCGTCCGCAAAGAGAAAACCATCGGCATCTGCCACGGCGACGCCGGCGTCGGCAAGACCAACTCCGCCCGCCGCTACGCAAACTGGGACGCTCTGGAGCCCTACATCAACAAGTGGGGACCTCGCGGCGAGCACGACGCCAAGCACTACGCCCTCGCCAACCGATCCCGGACTGTCTTCTACACACCCGAGGTCCTCTGCAGACCCAAAGATCTCATGCACGACATCGACCGCTGGCAGGCAAAGGTCGAGATCTGCGCCGACGAACACCTCCGCTCGCGTGAGACCGAACCGACCACCACGCCGATCGGCATGTCTCACCTCGTGGATCTGCTCATCATCGACGAAGCCGAAAGGCTCACACCGACTGCGCTCGAGCTGCTCCGCGACCGCCACGACCGTGAACACCTCTCTATGATCCTCATTGGCATGCCCGGCATCGACCAACGGTTCCGCCACTACCCACAGCTCTACAGCCGACTCGGCTTCTCCCACCACTACCGAACCCTCGGCCGAGAAGAACTCCTCTTCGTCCTCGACCGCCACTGGAAACACCTAGGACAGCAACTCGACCCAGAGGACTTCACCGACGCGCAGGCGATAGCTGCGATCGAACGCATCACCCGTGGCAACTTTCGTCTCCTTGAACGGCTCTTCCCTCAGATCGCCCGAGTGCTGAAGATCAACGGGCTTGAGACCATCACCGACGACGTCATCGAAGCCGCAGCTAGCATCCTCGTCATCGGCAACTAACGCCGCCAAGCGATCACAGAACACCGCCACCGAGCGATCAACTCCACACGCGGATGCTCAAAACCCTTGTCAAAACCCCATTCTGTGCAAAACCAGTTCTATGGGTTTTTGAGCAAGTCCGGTAGGCTAGAGGCAACGAAGGAGGCCACCATGAGCGTCAAGACCGCCAGCACCATTTCCGCGGCCGAGCGCGAGTTGCGTGAGCGGGTCGTGGCCGACGCCGCACACAGCTCCGCGATGGAAGGCCTCACCGCCGGCCCCGAATATCGCGCCGACGCCGCCTCCTACGCGGCGGGGGAGTTCGACGTCGACGAGCTGGGACGCCGCACCCGGGCCCGCTGGGGCCTTGCCTGATTTCGTCGACCCGTACCTCGAGCCCGCATCGGGCATCCTCCACAACCGGCTCGGCCTGACAGACCATGCCACGCTGGATCGCGCCGAAGCGGAACTGACCGAGTGGCGACGGGCCGAGATGATCACCCGACCCGTCAGAGTCACCGGAGATCTCCGACAGCTGCAGGCGATCCATCGACAGCTGTTCCAGGACGTCTACGACTGGGCCGGGCAGCTGCGCACCGTCGACATCCGCAAGGGCACCGATCCCGCCGCGGAGTTCTTCATGCCGGTGTCCCGGCTGGAGTCCGCGGCGGGGTTCGCGTTCGCGGAGCTCGCGGAGGAGCACCAGCTGCACGGGCTGGACCGTGACCGGTTCGTGGCGCGCCTGGCACATCACTACGACCAGGTGAACTACCTGCACCCGTTCCGGGAGGGCAACGGCCGCACGCAACGCATCTTCTGGACCCAGATCGCCGCCGGCGCCGGGTTCGACCTCGACTGGAGCCGAGTGACCGGAGCGGAGAACGACCAGGCGTCACGGGACGCGATGGAACGGCAGGACTTCACCGAGCTGCGTGGCATCTTCGACCGCATCGTACAGCCGGCCGCGGGTGGCCGGCTCACCCCGGAACGGATGGAGCAGTTGCGCGCATTCGCCAACCTGGGCAGCAGCCTGCCGCCCGGACGCTCCGCCCCGTCGACGTCGAGGGGACGCTCACGTCGGCCGACAACGCCCGGCCGAGAAGCCGAGCAGGGGAGGGGACTATGAACATCGTCGGATACGCCCGAGTGTCCAAGCGGGAACAGAATCCGAAGGCGCAAGAGGCCGAGCTGCACGCCGCGGGAGCGGCGCGGGTGTTCGTCGATCACGGCGACTCCAGCCGGGTCAAGGACCGCCCACAGTGGGTCGCGTGCATGGACTACCTCCGCGCCGGCGACGTCCTGTTGGTGCGCCGCCTCGACCGTCTCGGCGGGACCGAGCGCATCCTGATCGAGACGCTGCACGAGCTGGAGGACAAAGGCGTCGATATCAAGAGCCTCACCGAGCCGGTGATCGACACCACCACCCCCATGGGTCGCGCCCTGTTCGGCATCGTCGCCGTGTTCGCGCAGCTGCGCGTCGACACGATCCGGGAGAACACCCGGCTCGGTCTGGAGTACGCACGCGCCCAGGGCCGCGTCGGAGGCCGCCCCACGGTGATGAGCGCCGAGCGGGTCGAAGTCGCGCGACAGATGCGCGCACAGACCCCGCCGGCGACATGGGAGACGATCGCCAAGACGTTGCACGTCAGCTCCGCCTCCGTGCGCCGCGCCCTGGCGCAGCCCGAGAAGGTGAGCAGGTAGCCATGTGCGGGCGCTTCGCGATGAACAGAGAGACGAACGAGCTGATCGAGGAGTTCGTCGCTCAGGGTGGCCGCGCGCATGACTGGCGGCCGTCATACTCCGTCGCGCCGACATCGGATGCTCCGATCGTTCGTGAATGGGCCGGCGAGGACGGCACGGTGAACCGGGAGGTCACCCTGGCGCGCTGGGATTGGCCGAAACCGGCCAGCCGCCCGACCGGTGCGCCGATCATCAACGCACGGATGGAGAAGCTGCCGACCGGGTTCTGGGTGGGCGCGTTCTCGAACGCGCGGTGCATCGTTCCGATGCGGGGCTACTACGAGTGGACCGGCCCGAAAGGTGACAAGCAGCCGCACTTCATCCACAGCGACGAGCTGCTAGCGGCGGCCGGCCTTACCTGGACTATGGATGTGGCGGGGGAACGGCGCCGGGTGTTCGTCGTCGTCACGCGCGAGGCCCGCGACGCCAGCGGAGAGGTACATGACCGGATGCCGGCGTTTCTCACCGCGGACCTGTGGGACGAGTGGCTGAGCCCCGTGTCGCTCACCGTCGACGGCGATGCCACCCAGTCGAAAGCGCACCGCGCCGAGCTGCTAGCCGACCTCCATCATGCCTCGTCTGCGATCGCGTCGACGATGCACACATACGAGGTCGACCGGCGGGTGAACAACTCCCGCACGGTCGACCCCGCCGACTCGACTCTCATCGAACCGGCGTCATAGCCGCCGCCTCCAGCACCGAGTCGCGGGCGTAGCGGATCAGGCCGCGGCCGAGGTCGTGGAACGTCGGGCCGACGTTCTGACGCCGCCACCGTCGCAGTTCCGCCACGTCGCGGCCCAGGATCGCTGCGGCCTCGTCCGGGGTCAGCAAGACAGGCGCAGGGGAGTGCTCGTGCACCATCAGACGTCCTCCCTGGTGAGTGTGTCGATGACGGTCACGAACTCGGTTCCGGGCACCGTCACCGTGTTCGCAAGCCGGTAGCCGTGCCGGCCGTAGTCGTGCAGCTGTTGGTCACGTTCCCCGACCTTCTGCGACAACCGGTAGTGGTCCTTGTCGCCGCAGGGAAACGTCGTCTGGATCGTCGCGAAGCTCACCGTCGTGCTCATCGCTCACGCCACCCTCGACTTGGCTGGCGGAGAGACGGTATTGGTGGTTGCGATATTCATCAATTTGGTCGGCGCACTGGACACTTTTGGCCGTGCTCGTACTCATCGCAGGGCGATGGAGTGTGCCCACGCTGCCCGCCCGAGCAGTGCTGTCCATGGCCGGGGCCGGTCTGCGGCTCTGGTGGTCGCTCGCCGGGCTGGTGTTCCTCTCACCGGCGACGGATACCACGGCGCGACTCATACTCGCCGCATAGCAAGTCGGCGTCCCGAAGAACGCCGAGCCTCGTTTGATCTCAACCGGGCCCGGGCGCACAAGAGGCCCCACCGGGTTCGCCGGTGGGGCCTCTCAGTTCGTCAGGCGATAAGCACCCGGGTCTTTAGTTGCAGGCGGAGGCGATAAACCCGGCCAGCCCCTTGTCGGCAGCGTTCGTCTCCAGATTCCACGGGGACTTGAACGCCCCGCCGACCAGGTGGCAGCCGATCTGGTTGCGGGTAGTGGACTTGTTGATCTTCGCCTTATTCGTCGAGTTCACCTGGGCATTCGCAAGCTCTGTTTGCGCCGCTCCCTGCCAAGTCGCCGCGCAAACGACGTTGCCGGGGCACGCAGCCTTGGCAAACAGCGTCGGCGTCATCGCAATGCGCGTGATACCGGCGTACCAAGCCCACGACTCTGTCCACGTGCCGCCAAGCCACGGGTCTGCCACAACGGGGTAGGCGTTTGATGCATCGTGAGCGACATGCTGGACGAGGTCGTTGCCGTCGACCGTGTAGGTGGTGCTCACCGCAGCACCGTTGGCATCCACCGCCCACGGAGCGAGGATCGCGTAAAGAACGCTGCCATCGGCGGCGGTCACTGCCACGCCACCATCGTCGACGGACTCGAGCGTGACATCCGCGGGCAGATCCAGCTCATAGCGGTACTCCGTAGGACTCGACGCGCCGTCGATGACGGAGATCAACTGCACCGAACCGTCGTCCTTCACCACCGGCACTGCCGTCGACCCGTCCCCGCCATCAAAGCCAACGAGGCCCTGTCCGATTGTGGCTGCATCGGCTGCCGCGCCAGGAAGAGTCACCCCGATCTCGACCGCACCAGAATCGATGACCACAGGGTCCGCGGAGTTACCCGGGACGGTCACCCCCACTGAGGCCGGGTCCGCGTTGTCAGAGAGGACATCAGGCGCCTCGTCAGTCTCAGCCGTCACCGCCAATGCGGCCAGAACGTCGCCGTCGTCTTCGCTTGCAGCGGCAGCTGTCGCCCCCAACGACGCCAGAAGAAGCCCCCCAACGGCCGTAGCGACCACTCCAACACGCAGTCGTCTCATCATCACCAACCAACCCCGATCTGCCCTAGTCGCCGACTCTCGGCGAGTACTCAGCATCACTCTAATCAACTAGAACTCTGCTTTTCCAGATATTCCGAGCCATCAGAATATAAACTGCTAATATGAATGCATGAGCGTTACCGATCTGCAGTTCGCGGTCCTGTCCTCGTTGGCAGCAGGCCGCCGCCATGGCTATGGTCTGCTGCGCGACGCAGAGGAGCAGCTCGAGAAGTCCTTGCCTGTCGCCACCGTGTACGCGGCACTCGAGGTCATGGTCAGCAAGGGGTGGATCACCCCCGACGGCGAGGAAGTCGTCCAGAGCCGCACCCGCCGCTACTACGTCCTCTCCCCCACGGGGGCGCAGACCTTGGAAGCACGCGCCGACCAGCTGGAGTCGCAGGCGCGCCTCGCGCACGAACGACTCCGAAACGCAACCGGGAAGGCGGCCACCGCATGACCACTCTCGAGCAGGATGTCGAACGGATGCTGCGGTGGTACCCGCGGCACTGGCGTCAGCAGCACGGGGACGCACTGATCGGTCTCCATATGGACCGCGCCGAGGAAGTCGGCGACGCAGCCAAACTCAGCCCCGAGGATCAAGCGGCCATGCGCGCGGAGGGACTCTTCGAACGCACCCGCCATACCCTTCCCATCGTCACTGCTGCACTCGGTACCGCCGCCATCGTGGTCGGGTACATTCTCGCGCTCGGAGGCAACAACGCCATCGGCAACCCCTTGTGGCTCTTCGCCGGCCCGCTGTTGCTAAGCCTCTCCCTATGGAGCCTCCGCGCCTCCCACGACGGACGGTGGAGCGTCCAGACGGTTGTTCCTGCACTCGCCTCTGCGTTTGCCGCCCTGGCACTCCTCACGACCATGAACATCGCCATTCTTCGCGACGGCACCGGAATCATTCCGAGCGTCGGGAGCCTATGGGCGATCGGCGCTCTCAGCGCAGCCTTCATCGGTATCGCCGTCGCCGTAGCAGCCGCGCCGAGCTTCCAGCGCGGTGGGATGTCCAAAGACTGGGCCCTCACCGTCGGATTCGCCGCCGGGTTCGTCGGCGCAATTCCGCTCTACCTCGGCCTGCTCGCCGGAATCGTCGCCGCGACTGCCGGCGGTGTCCTCCTCTGGCTCACCATCCGCTCAGCCCGGCGAGGAAGCGGCACCGGGCTGTTCGGTGCAGAGCAACGCGAACTCGCCTGACCGCGAAAACTTCGCCCAGCGTGCAGCGCCTGTCAGACCGATCCGAGCCGCTCTAGACCCAGCGATGGGCCCCGCCAGACATTCTGCCTGCGGGGCCCATCGCTGGGTTTCAGGCGAGCCGTTTGATGAGCCGGTTGATCTGGTCAGGTTGAAAGCCGCTCCAATGGTCCTGGGGACTGCTGCACGGATAGGTGACATCTGATCTGGCTTGCCCGGGAGGGTGGCCTGGAAGGATGGCATCGTGCCAAAGCCCTATCCCACCGAGTTCCGTGACGACGTGGTCCGCGTCGCGAGGAACCGCGAGTCCGGAGTCACGATCGAGCAGATCGCGAAAGACTTCGGCGTCCACCCGATGACGTTGCAGAAGTGGCTCGGCCGCGCCGCGGTCGACGAGGGCGCCAAGCCCGGCCAGTCCCGGACCGAGGCGGCGGAGATCCGTGAACTGCGGAAGCGGAACCGGCTACTCGAGCAGGAGAACGAAGTACTCCGGCGGGCGGCGGCGTATCTGTCGCAGGCGAACCTGCCGGGAAAAGGCTCTACCCGCTCGTGACGGAGCTCGCCGCTGCAGGGATCCCTGTGACGGTGACGTGTCGGGTTTTGAAGCTCTCTCGTCAGCCCTACTACCGGTGGCTGGCCGCTCCCATCACGCCCAGTGAGGTGGTGGAGGCGTATCGTGCGAACGCGTTGTTCGACGCGCACAAGGATGACCCGGAGTTCGGTCACCGGCTGCTCGCCGACGAGGCAGCGGAGGCGGGTGAAGCGATGGCCGATCGGACCGCATGGCGGATCGCATCGAGCAATGGCTGGTGGTCCGCGTTCGGGAAGAAGCGGGGCCGCAATGGCAAGAAGCCAGGCCCGCCGGTCCACGACGATCTCTGCGCCGTCATCGACGAGGACGGCAGAACGCGACATGTGTTCGCGGCCGAGGCGCCGAACGAGCTCTGGTTGGTGGACATCACGGAGCACAAGACCGCGGAAGGCAAGCTCTACTGTTGCGCGATCAAGGACGTGTTCTCCGGCCGGATCGTGGGGTACTCGATCGATTCGAGAATGAAGTCTCGTCTGGCCGTCCAAGCGCTCGAGAACGCTGTCGCCATGCGCGGCGACGTCGCCGGCTGCGTGGTTCACAGCGACCGCGGCAGCCAATTTCGCAGCAGGAAATTCCTGCGCGCCCTGACCCGACACCGCATGGTCGGATCGATGGGCAGAGTCGGCTCAAGCGGAGACAACGCGGCCATGGAAAGCTTCTTCGCCCTGCTCCAGAAGAACGTCCTCGACCGACACTCCTGGACCACGCGTGAGCAACTGCGCATCGCACTGGTGACCTGGATCGAGCGGACCTACCACCGACGCCGACGCCAACGGCGCCTGGGCCGTTTGACGCCCATCGAGTTCGAGACCATCATGAACACGACCGCCGCACTGGCGGCGTGACTACAACCTGTCACCTATCCGTGCAGCAGTCCCACCTGATCAGCATCACGATGAGGACACCTGTATCAATTGCTGGACCCACGACATTCAATAGGAATACCAGACCGCTCGGCCCGACACACTCACTGGATCGTAGGTGGCAGCGGTAGCGAGCAAGGTGGATGAGACAAACCGTTCAGGACGGGTTCAACGGATGATGTGTCGGACGGCGCCCAGGCGCCAGGGACCGTGCCCGAGCTCAGGGCAGGGTGTGCAGCGCTGCAACGAGGCGTGACCCGAAATCGTCCTCGGTGCGTAGGACGACTCGATTCCGCGCGCCTTCGACGGCGACCGGCCCGTGGTAGGCCCGTCTCAGATCGACGATGGTGGCGCCGCGCGATGGCCCGTTGGCCAGTTCGACCGTGATGGGCGAACGGGCCTCGTGTAGGACGGATTCGTCGCCGACGGCGACCGCGACAGCGAGAGGGTCGTGCAGGGCGCATTCCTGTAAACCGAAGACGTCCTCGTAGAACCCGAGATAGTGAACCAGCGCTTCACCGATCAGTCTCGCGGTCGTGCTGGAGGAGGCCTGAAGCTGGGCAGCGTCCGCGGCGGTTAGGCGCTGGCGCATCGTTGCGTCGAGCGGCACCATGCGTACGCGCATGGCAGAGGCGAAGACCCGCTGCGCCGCTTCCGGGTCGTGCCAGATATTCGCCTCGGCGACCGGGGTGGCGTTCCCGGCGTGTTGCACAGCACCTCCCATGACGACGACCTCATCGATCAACGTCGCGATCGACGGGTCCATCGAGAGTGCGATCGCAAGATTCGTGGGTGGCCCGACGGCGATGATCACCAGTCGACCCGAGTATTCGTGGGCGAGACGGACGATCGCCGCCGGCGCGGACTCGGCTGATGGCTGTCGCGCGGATGTGGGGAGCGCGACGCCGCCGAAGCCGTTCGTCCCGTGGACGCGGTGGGCGGTCCCCGCGAAGGCCCCGTCCAGCGACGTCGCCGCACCCGTGTGAACCGAGATATCCGGTCGACCCGCGACAGCAAGCAGATCGAGCGTATTGATCGTCGCCTGTGCAACGGAGACGTTGCCGAAGACCGTTGTGACCGCGACGAGCCGGTCCCCGTGGCGCGCGAGCATATAGCCGAGCGCCAGGGCGTCGTCGATCCCGGTATCGCAGTCGATGACGAAGAGGCGGTCGTCAGGTTCGGTCGAGGGGGTGATGGATTGCACGGATCTGCCTCTCGTCGGTCGCCCGGAGGCCGGGTCTGTCAACAACTCGTTAAGACTTCGTTTCGGTGTGTGCCGAGACCGTATCCCCGGAAGATACTGGGTGCGGAATCGATTCGTCACAAGTGTATCCACGCGGAGCGTGGGAGCGGAAGGAATGGCACGTGAGATCGCGCCGCGTGTATCTGGCTGGGCCCGAGGTGTTTCTGCCGCAGGCTCGCGAACTGATCGAGCGCAAACGTGCGCTGAGTGCGAGCGTGGGCTTCGAGCCGTCGCCCCTGCACGCCGACCTGAGCCCTGGGGATGCGGCGACGCCCCTCGGGCGAGGAATCGGGATCAGTCGTCGCAACGAGCGGCGGATGGACGAGGCGGAGATCTGCATCGCCAACCTCACACCCTTCCGCGGCATCAGCGCCGACGTCGGCACAGTCTACGAACTCGGCTATATGGCGGCTCAGGGCAAACTCGTTTTCGGCTATACCCACGAACCTCGCGACTACTCGGAGCGCGTGGCGGCGTACGACGGCGGGACGGCTCGCGACGAAGAGGGCATCCTCCGGATGACAGACGGGCAGATGGTCGAGGACCACGGAATGTCCGACAACCTCATGCTGGAAGGCGGCATCCTCCTGCGCGAAGGGGCCCTGATTCGCGCGGCCCAATGGGTGCCGTGGGACGACCTCGGTCCTTTCACGCGATGCCTGCAGCATATCCGCGACGTGCTCCGCTCCGGCGCATGACGAACGTCCAACGAAGGAGGCACACGTGAAGCAGATCAAGCTGGGCGTTTTCGAGTTCGCAACACCGAAACCCACGTGGGCGCATCCGCGCGCGACGTCCCACCGCTACGGCGAGCTCGACTACTGGATCGAGTACGCCCAGAAGATGGATGCGGCCGGCTTCGATTTTCTCTTGTTCGCAGACGGCTATGGATTCACCACCGTCGACGGCAAGCTCTCGGACGCCGCGGTCAAGCAGGGCTTCGCCGGAAGCGATGCGATGCTTATGATCCCGGCGCTTGCGCACGCGACGCGTGACCTCGGCTTCGTGGTGACGTATCCGACCGGAAGAGACCACCCGATCCAGACGGCCCGCCGCTTCGCGGCGCTGGATCAGCTCACGCACGGACGGATCGCCTGGAACATCGTGACGGGGGCCGCGCAGGACTCGGTCGCCTCTCTCTTCGGTGACGCCGTGATGGTGCCGCACGACGAGAGGTATCGGCGTGCCCGGGAGTACGTGGATCTCGCACTGAAGTATTGGGAGGGGTGCTGGGAAGACGGAGCGGTGGTCGAAGACCGCGAGAGCGGGATGCACGCGGATCCCGCCAAGTTGCACCGCGTCGAACACGAAGGCACGTTCTACCGGTCCTCGGGGTACCTCTCCGTCGCGCCGACGCCGCAGCGGACGCCGCTCCTCTTCCAAGCCGGTACCTCGCCCGCGGGCAAGGCTTTCGCCGCGGGGTATGCCGAATGCGTGCTCGTTCAGGCGATGTCGGCGGAGCAGGTCACCGAGGCGGTAGCCGACATCCGAGCGCGCGCCGACGCCGCCGGCCGCGACCCCGCGCGGATCAAGATCGTCGTCGGGATCACCGTCAATGTCGCTCCCACCCGCGAGGAGGCGCTCCGTCTGCGCTCCGACTACGAGGCGCTGACATCTGACGAGGATGTCGCCACGGTGTACAAGCACCGCACGGGCATCGACCTTCTCGGTCTCGACCCCGACCAACCCCTCACGCAGGTGCCGGCCGAGCTGCTGAAGACCGAGCTCGGCCAGACGAACGTCGATCGCTTTCTCCCGCGGGACGGCGAGTCGGGACCGACGGTGCGGGAGATCCTCGTCGAGCTGAAGAACCCGGGCTTCGGGATGGCGGGGGACCCCGCCGACATCGCCGACCGGATTGAGGAGCTGATCGACCGTACCGACCTCGATGGGGTTCTCATCCGTCCCGTGTTCGGGCTGCAAGAGGTCGACGCTTTCGCTGAGTTCGTCATGCCGGAGTTGCGACGCCGGGGACGCCTTCCGCAATTCCCGTTGGAGGCTGCCTCTCTACGAGAGAGGATGCTCGAAGCCGGTCCTCGAATCTCGGACGACCACATGGGCGCCCCGTTCCGAGTCGAGACGGCGGCAGCTGGCCATTAGCCGGAACCACGGGGAGGAGTCAGGAGGCGGCGACCCCACGGTTGGCAGCGCCCGGATGCGTATCGCTCAGGCGAGGATGTCCGCTCAGCCGCCCGCGGAAGGTGTCGCCCGCGGACGAGGCGGGGACGCGGAGGCCACGCTCTTGCATGACGGGCAGGACGTGGGTGACGAAGCGCTGCAGCTCGGCGATGTCCAGTGCCGGTTGCAGCATGAAGCCGTCGATGTCGGTCGCCTCGACGATGCGCGTCATGGCGTCGACGACCTCTTCGCCGCCCCCTGTGATGGTCCAGTCGCCGAGTTTCGCACCCTTGAGGTCGTCGAGGATCTCACGCACGGTCATCGCGCGCTCGCCCGGCCGAGGGAGGTACTTGCGCACGTCGCTCTGGTTCATCTCGCCGAGATCCGTGCCGCGCTGGCTGAGGGGCAGGGTCGCGTCGAGCGACATCAGGTCGATGCCAGCGAGGGCGCGGAACTGACTTGCCGCACCCTCGTCCGTCTGCAGATCGATTATGCTCCTGCGCCATGCGTGAGCCTCGTCGCGGTCCGGGCCCGCGATGATGCTGACGCTGCAGAACATCGTGATGTCGTTCGCATCCCGTCCATACGCGACCGCTCGGCGCCGGATGTCAGCGACGCTCTCAGCCGTGCGTTCCAGGCTCTCGGACTTGACGAAGACGCACTCCGCGTATCGCGCTGCGAAGTCCTTGCCCACCTCCGAGGTGCCAGCCTGGAACAGGACAGGCGTGCGCTGAGGCGAAGGCTCGACGGTGAGATAGCCGGACGTGCTGTAGAACTCGCCACTCAGGTCCAGACGGTGGATCTTTGACGGGTCGGCATAGACACCGCGATCCCGGTCCACAACGACGCCATCGTCCTCCCATGATCCCTCCCACAACGCGAGCACCATCTCGAGATACTCCCGTGCCCGCGCATACCTGTCGTCGTGGGCGCGCATCTGCTCGTGGCCGAAGAGGAGCGCGATCGCGTCCTGCGAGGAGCCGGTGACGACGTTCCACCCGAGCCTTCCCTTCGTCAGATGGTCGAGCGAGGCCAGGCGTCTCGCCGTGTGCACGGGGTGATCGAGACCGGTCGGACTAGTGAAGACGAGACCGAGCCGCTGCGTCGCGTACGCGAGGGCCGGGATCAGGGTCACCGACTCCACCCCGGAGAAGCTGCCACCCTCGACGGCTGCGGGCAGAACGTCGCCATCCGCGTCGATCGGGTACCCGTAGCCGTCCGCGAAGAACAGGTAGTCGAAGTCCGCCGCGTCGAGCAGTTGCGCCATCTCGACCCAGAAGGCGAGGTCGGTGTACTCGTGGTGGCGGCTCTCGGGATGCCGAAGAGCGAACTTGTTTCCGTTCGCCGCTCGCGCGGACTCGAAGACGCCGAGGCCGATTCGCTTCATGGGGTTCCTTTCACAGACAGAGATGCCGCGATGACATGCAGAGATGCCGCGAGCGGTGCTTCGAGGCGGGTGCGTGCGGTCAGCCGGAGATTCCGAGTCGACGCGTGACCCAGCCGCTTACGATGCCGAGAAGCAGGTAGACGACAAGGACGACGATCACCAAGGCGATGCTCGCCGCCCACAGCTGCAGGTATTCGGCGCGTGCCGACGACAGGGTGAGCAGATATCCGACGCCATTGCCGGTGGCGAGCCACTCGGCGAGCGTCGCGCCCGCGATCGCAGCGGGCACCGCAATTTGCGTCGACGCGATGATCGAGGGGACGGCGTACAGTAAGCGCACCCGCCGCGCCGCATCGAAACTCGAGCCGCCGCTCGCCCTGACCACATCGATCGCGCCGTCGGGCGCGGCGCGCAGCCCCGTCATCACGTTCACGAGGGTGGGGAAGAAGCTCACGAGGACGACGACGATGGTTACCGTCAGGATGCCGCGCCCGAACACGATCACGACGATCGGCAGCATCGCGAGGATCGGGAGCGACCTGAGGACGATCGCGAGCGGTAGCGCAACCCGGCTGAGTCCGGGCACCGCCACCAGCGCGAGCGCGCCCGCTATGGCCAGAACGATTCCCACGATGAAGCCGGTGGAAGCATCGATTACGGTTTCGCCCAGCGCCACGAGGAAGACGCCCCAGAACGCCTCCGGGCCCAGGCCGCGCAGGGCGTCGCCCGTGAATGCGTACACGAGGAGCTCATGCGGCAGCTTGACAAAGTACTCGTCGAGGCCGAAAGCGAACCGCAGTGAGTACCAGAAGGCGATGATGACGACCAACGCGATGAGAGCGGAGCCGATCGCGGACCACGAGGCCAGCGGAGTCGATTGGGCGCCCGCAACCGAGGTGCCGACCGACGTTCCGCGACCCGCCCACGGTACGACGACCCGCGCCAGGAGTGCGACGAGACCGAAACCCAGGGCGGCGATGACGCCCGCGAAGATCCCGATAGCCCAGACACGGTTCACCAGCATCATCTCTTGAGCCGAGATGAGGAGCGCACCCAGTCCCTCCGCCGAACCGAAGAACTCGGCGATCAGCGCGCCGAGCACCGCCGCGGGGACGGCGATCTGCAGAGCGGCGACGATGCTCGGCAGCGCCGACCACAGGCGCAGGAATCGCAGTCGTGCCCACTCGCGTCCTCCGCTCGCCGTGATGACGTCGAGGCTGCGGTCGTCGACGGAGCGAAATCCGAGGAGCACTCCGATGAGCAGGGGGAAATAGACGAAGAGCGCGGTGACGACGACACGTGCCATCTCGGGCTGCAGAGCCGCGATCAGGATCGGTGCGATCGCGACGGTCGGAATCACATTGAGGACGATCGCGACGATCATCACCACGGGCTGGCTGATCGGCAGTAGGAAGCAGATCGCCGCGAGCGGAATGATCACGATGATCGACCACATCAACCCCAACGCCGCGTTGTTGAGCGTGAAGAGCGCATTCCTTCCGATGAGTTCTGCGTCAGCCGCCAGCTGCGCTCCGAGCTCCCAGGGGAAGGGGATCACGTGCCGACCGGAGAACGCCCAGGCCACCAGGATCCACGCGGCGAACAACCCGACGATGATCGTCGCGGGCAGGACGAAACTGCGGGGTTCGATTGGTCTGCGTGACGCGCGGGGGGCCTCGGTGATATGGGTTGTCGCCATCACGTGCGCTTCGCTTCGAACAGCAGCTGAGACAGCTGATCCGCGTACGCGTGAAACTCCGGGCTGGTGCGCGCTTCTGTCGTGCGGGGCCGCTCCAGCCCGACATCGACGCGGGCGACGATCCGACCCGGACGGGCCGCCATCACGAAGATGTGATCGCTGAGGAACACGGCCTCTGCGAGAGAGTGCGTGACCAGGAGGGTGGTCGTCGGTCTTTCCGTCCAGATGCGCTGCAGTTCGGTGTTCATGGTGTGACGCGTCATGTCGTCCAGTGCACCGAACGGCTCATCCAGGAGAAGCACTGTGGGCTCGAGGACGAGCGCACGCGCGATCGCCACGCGCTGCCGCATACCGCCCGAGAGCTGCGCGGGTCGTGCCTTCTCGAAGCCCGCCAGGCCGGTGAGCGCGATCAGGTCCGCGATCGCTTTCTTCTGGACCCGTCGCCCCGCGACCTGTAGCGGGAGAGCGATATTGGCCTCGACCGAACGCCAGGGCAGAAGTGCGGAGTCCTGGAACGCGACACCGATGTGATGCGCCTGCTGGACGTCGGTGGCCGACTGGCCGAGGAGCGACACCTGCCCAGACGTGGGGCTGTCGAGTCCCGCGAACATCCTTAACAGGGTCGACTTGCCGCATCCCGACGGCCCGATCAGTGCCGTGAATGATCCTCGGTCCGTGTCGAACGAGACGCCATCGAGCGCCGTGACCGGACCTTGGCTGGTCTTGAACGTCTTGACGACTTCCTCCGCGCCGAGGCCGGCTCGAATCGAGCCCGCCTCGGCGCCGAGGGCCGATGCCGAGGCATCCGTCATCAAAGGATGCCTTCGGCTACGGTCAGGTCGAAGATGTCGTTCGCATCGAGGTCGATGACCAGGATGTTGTCGAAGAGCGACTGCGTCTCTTCGATGCCGGACTCGGTGACCTCCAGCAGCGCGCCACCAGAGCGCTCCCGTCCACGTTCGATCAAGTCGGCCCACACTACGGCGCCCTCGACCTGGGTCTCGAGCTCGAGCCCCAGCTGCTCGCCGTATGCCTCGTAGGTGATCTCGCCGACGGCCGCGGGGTCTTCCAGGAGGACTTCGACGCCCACGAGTGTGCCTTCGATGATCGCGCGGATCTGCGCCAGCTTCTCGGGATCTTCCAGCGAATCCTGGCGCACCGTCAGGATCGAGCTCCATCGGTTGTAGCCGTGGTCGGCGACCGGGATGACGCTGGTCTCGATTCCCTGCGCGGCCAGGACGACCGGCACGTTGCCGATCGGACTTACGATCGCGTCGACCTCACCTGAGGCAAGGGGCGTGGGTGAGCCGTCGACCGGTACGGTCGTGATCGTGTCCATGTCGAGTCCGCGCCACTCGAGGAACGGCAGGGTGGTGCGGTCGTTCGCGCTCAGTCCGATCGTCGCGCCCTCCAGATCCATGGGTTCTTCGATGCCCGAGTCCGCGAGCGAGACGATCGCGTTGGAGGAGTACTGGTAGACGGCAGCGACGCCGACGAGCGGTGCGCCACTCAGTACGGAATTCGCGAGCGATTCGGTCGTCATGAGCCCGACGAGCGCACCGCCGCTGACGATCTGTGCGTCGACGGCGACTTCCGGTCCGCCGGGAAGGATCTCGACGTCGAGGCCGAGGTCGTCGTAGTACCCCTCCTCAACGGCAGCGATGATGGCGCCGTTCTCGATGTTCGGAAGCCATCCGAATTGAATGGCTGCTGCACCCAGATCTGCCGGCGCTCCGTCGGCGGACGGGACGGATGCGGGCTCGGAGCCCCCCGCGCAGGCTGCGAGGGTGAGGGATATTCCGGTCACCGCCGCGAGTGCGGCGAATCGGCGGGCGGACAAAGAACGGGAAACGCGAGTGGACATCTCGGTGCTCCTTCTGGTGGAGGTGATTGGACGTGCAGTGTTCGGGTCAGATGGATTGGGAGGGATGGAGGACGGGACGCGGGAGCGCCGACAGTGCGGGCGTGGGAGTGCCGATGAGACGTTCGCGAAGTGTGCCGCCACGAGGTTCGGCGGGCATGATGCCGTTCTCACGCAGGAGCGGCACGACTTTGTCGATGAATGCGTCGTATGACACGGTTCCGCCGAAGGTGCACTCGATGAGGTAACCGTCCAGATCGGTCTCGCGCGCGATCTTTTCCAGCTCGGCAGCGCACTGGGACGGTGTTCCCGTGATCTTGAATCCGCCGGTCGTCTCGACGATCCCATCGAGGATCTCTCGCACCGTCGGGCTCTTCCCATCCGGCGACTGATACTTCAACGCGCTCGACTGGCCTACTTCGCTGCGAACGCCGTCGAGTGTGTCTTCCGGGTCGTACTGCATGAGGTCAACACCGCTCCAACCCATATACAGGGCCGCCATCGCGGCGGTGCTGGGTGCTGTCGACAGCGACCGGCGGAGCTCCCGGGCCTCTGCTTCGGTGTCCCCGACGATGACCGAGACGCTATTGACGACCTTCACGGAGTCGCGCGACCGGCCCGCGGCCTCTGCCGCGTCACGCACACGTGCGACCACGGCCTTCGCCGACGGGATGTCCCGCTTCTGTACGAAGACGGCCTCGGCGAAGTCCGCGGCGAAGCGCAGGCCTCTCGGGGAGGTACCGGCCTGCATGAGGGTCGGGGTGCGCTGCGGTGAGGGGTTGGCGGGATAGTAGCCGTCGAAGTCGAAGTACGTGCCGTGGTGCGTGATCCGCCGCACCGCGGACGGCTCGATCGCCACGCGCCTCGCCTTGTCGAAAACCATCGCGTCGTCGTCCCACGCTGTCTCCCACAACTCGAGGCACAGATCGACGAACTCCTCGGCGCGGTCATAGCGCAGATCGTGGGCCATGACCTCGGTCTCACCGAGCAGTCGCGTCAAGGATTCCTGCATGTCGCTCGTGACGATGTTCCAGCCCAGGCGTCCGTTCGTCAGGTGATCGAGCGTGGTGAAGCGGCGGGCATGGACATACGGTCGCTCCACCGTGGTCGATGCCGTCAGGACGAAGCCGAGACGATCCACCGTCGCCGCCAGGCCGCTCACGAGGGACATCTGATCGAGCACGGGAAACTGCACGGATTCGCGGATAACCGCCTCGGGCACCTCGCCCGCCGAGTTCATGGGGTATCCCGACGCATCGGCGAAGAACAGGTAGTCGAAGCCTCCGTCGTCCAGGCGGCGTGCCAGCTTCTGCCAGAACGCGAGGGTGGCGAACTCCTTGGTCTGGCTCAGGGGGTGCGACCACGCATTCGAGAGGAAGGCGGGTGACATCACCTCGAACGCGCCGAATGTGAGCGGCTTCGTGCTGGCGGTCATGTCGTGCCTCCTCTCGATAGAGCCTGCGGAATCGATTCTGCACTCCACGCGAGGTCGGGGCGCACCAGCGAGGCATTTCGTAAACGCCCCGAAAAGATTCGTCATCCGGCCGCAACAAACGGAGGCCGGATCGAAGTCATTCCGTCCCGCTGCGATTCGCGCACGGCGGATGGACCGAACACCGGTGACGATCCGGCCTGCGGGCGACAGGCGCGCGGTCAGGCGATGAGTTCGGCGAGTTCCTTCTGTCGCGACGCCGCACGAGCCCGGATCTCGCGGACGTCCACAGTCAGGATTTCGCCGTCCTGCACCACGATCTCTCCGTCGACCAGGACGTGCCGCACGTCTCGCCCTCCGGCGCACTCGTAGACGAACGCCTCCGGCGAGGCATAGGCCGCGGCATCGGGGCCGTCGGTTCGCAGAACGATCAGGTCCGCGCGCTTCCCGATCTCCAGAGATCCCGTGTGCTGCTCGAGCGCCATAGCGCGCGAGCCGCCGACGATGCCCATCGCGAGCACCTCTTCGCCGCGCACCCCGTTGCGGTTGTGGACGGGCGTCGCCTCAACGAGCTGCTGACCGATCCGTGCGAGCATCGCGACGCGGAAGAGGTCGAGTGTTCCCAGACTGGCGACCCCGTCGGTGCCCAGCCCGATCGCGACCCCGCGTCGCCACATCCGAAGGGCAGGGGGCGCCCCGATGGCGTAGTTCCCCTTCGCGCAGTGCGCGGCCGAGACGCCGTGCCGCGCGAAGGCGTCGATGTCGTCGTCGTCGACGAGGATCGAGTGCGCGCCGTGCAGGGTGTCGTCGAACAACCCCTCCTCAATCAGGTGGTCTATGGGGCGCCGACCGAACCGTTCCAGGGCGAAATCGATCTCGTAGGTTCCTTCGACGAGATGCGTATGGACCTTGACGCCGCGCGATTTCGCTTCGCGGTGGATGCCGGCGACCAGTTCCGGGGTCGAGGTGATGATCTGCCGCAGCGACATACAGCCCGTGACGCGCAGCGACCCGTCCGATGCGGACGGCAAAGACTCGACCACCGCGATGTTGCGCGCGATGGCCTCATCGGTGGTCATCCGCATGGAAGCGGGAATGCGTTCGCCGCTGTCCATAGTGTTCTGCGAGACGGCGCCGCGTATGCCGGTCGTCCATGCGGCTCGCGCCATCGATTCCGGGTGCGGTCCACCGGCTTCGAAGAAGGCGGTCGTGCCGGTGAGGAGCATCGATGAGTAGGCCAGAAGGCCCGATAGTTCGACGTCTTCGGGACGGAGGTTCGATTCGAAGGGAACCAGGTACTCGCGCCACGTCGGCACGCGCAGAGCGCCACGCGTCGCGAGTTGCGGTAGCAATCCTCGCATCAGTGTTTGGGCGGTGTGCAGATGCGCATCGGTCAGCCCAGGCAAGACAATGTCGCCGCTGGCGTAGATCCGATGGGGCGAGGTCCAGCGAGCGTTGACATCGCTCGTCGTGCCGAGATCGACGATGACCCCGTTCTTGATCGCGACGGCACCATCGGCGATGACGCGAGAGCTTCCGTCGAATGTCATGACGTGCGCATTCTGGATGATCTGATCTGCGTGGTGGGTCATTTGTCCTCCAATAGAGGGGGCGACGGGAGTCGCATGTGCCAAATCGATTCGTCTCTTTGCGGAGAATGTCTATCACACACCGAGCGCCTACTCCCGCCGCCCTAGGATGGTCGCACAGCCCGACCTGGCGGAAAGCACGGGGAATGACAATCGAGTACACGCGGGCGACGATCGCCGATGTCGCCGCCGCAGCTGGAGTTTCACGGACCACCGTCTCCGTCGCGCTTTCGGGACGAGGTCGCGTCGATGAGCGCACTCGTGAGCGAGTCAAGACGATCGCCGATGCCCTCAACTACCGTCCGAGCGTGCGCGCGCAGAGGCTGCGCGGAGGCACGTCCAGGACTGTCGGGCTCATCACCGCACTGTCGAACGAGGTCGTGGGCGGCGACTCGCACCTGAGCTTCCTCTTCGCGCTCGCCATGCCGTTGGCACGGATTCTCCTGGAGCGCGGCTACTCCACTCTCCTGCTGCCGCCGGTACGCGACGGCGACGAACTCGATGCGATCGACGCAGACGCCGTCGTTGTCATCGATCCTCGAGAAAATGATCCCCTCGTCGCGAGTTTCCGAGCACGCGGGATGCAGGTCGTGGCGATCGGCGACGTGCCCGGGGTCGACGTTAACGGCGTGGTGGAGCGGGGATATGCCGAGGCCGAGGTTGCGATCGATCACCTCGTTGAGCGCGGCGCGCGCAACATTGCGGTGCTGTCCACGATCGAGCAGCACTCGCTCGCCGCGACGCTGAGACGATTCGTGCGCGATCGCGCCGGCGCGGTAGACGCGCGTCTGCGCCTGGTGGAGGTCTCGACGCAATCGGGTGAGGAACGCGCCTACCGTCGGACGACCGAACTCCTCGCGGAAGAACCTCTGCTGGACGCTGTATACGCCCCTATCGATGTCTTCGCGGTGGGCGCGGTGCGGGCCGTCCTCGATGCCGGTAAGCGCATCCCCGAAGATGTGATGATCATGACGAACTTCGACGGTCCGCGCGCCCAATCAGCCGCTCCTTCGCTCACCGCGCTTGAGCTAAATTTGACCGCGATCGCCGAAGCGGCCGCACAGCTACTGATCGCATGTTTGTCGCAACCTCAATCGGAACGGCGGATAGCGCTGGCTCCGCGGCCGGGCTTGCGCGAACGGGAATCAACGGGCGGCTTCAGGGCCATTTATTCTCGGCCCTGACGCAGTCATCGGTCGATCACGGGCAGCTCGGGCACCGAGACTGCGAACGGTTCACTGTCGGGCAACACCGCGCGCCCGCGACGCAGCGACCTGGGCCTCGGCTGCAAGCTGCGCCTGAAGCTGCGGGCGGTTGGCCGAGCCAGCAGGTGGATGCAGCTCCGAAGCGCGACGGCCGTCGACTGAGCCGAGATCGAGCACCGTAGACACTCGCTCACTTCGGAGCGATGAGATCGACGAGGTAGCGGCGGCGAATGGGAAAGAAGATGCTGGTGTCAGCAACGGAAGACGTGTGGTCGTGAACACCTTCTTCGGTCACTTCTAACGTACCCTGAGGTTTCATTCGAATGGAAGATGCTTCACACCGCACGCGCTCGAACTGCCACCCGGGTGCGGGTGGGCATCTCGCCCACGGTCACTCAACGCGAGATCTCATGTGGGCTCCCGAGCCCGTACTTCCGAAGTCCGGAAGTTGTTGCCAATCCGTTGCCACGAAAGCGCGGGGTTGCGTCCCGCTGAGTGGTGGAGTTTCTCAACACCGTGCGAGTTCAGTTGTTTGTGATTATGCCGCAGTGAGTTCTGGGATCGCGACCTCCTCTTCGGTGATGTTCAGGAGCTTCATGGAGTGCTCGGAGAAGTAGCGGCGGTCGGCGCCGTCCCATTCGTCGTGCTGCTCGATGAGGACGTGTCCGGCCAGGCGCAGTAGCGCGGCGGGGTTGGGGAACGTGCCGACGACGTCGGTGCGGCGCTTGATTTCCTTGTTGACCCGTTCGAGCGGGTTGGTGGACCAGATCTGTCGCCAGTGCGCGACGGGAAATTGACAGAACGCGAGGATGTCGTTTTGCGCGTCCTCGAGCATCCCGGCGATCTTCGGGTGCGAACGGGTCAGCATCCGGACGACTTCGTGGAACTGGGCGAACACGTGCTCGGTGTCGGGTTGGGCGAAGATCGTGCGGATGATCGACGCAACCATCGGCCCCGCGGTCTTCGGAACGTTCGCGAGCACGTTCCGCATGAAGTGGACCCGACACCGCTGCCAGCTGGAGCCTTGAAAGACGGTGTCGACCGCGGCGATCAGGCCGGTGTGAGCGTCGCTGATCACGAGCTTGACCCCGTCCAGCCCGCGGGCTTTCAGGGACCGGAGGAACGTGGTCCAGAACGGTTGCGACTCTGTGTCTCCGACCTCGAACCCGAGGACTTCCCGGCGTCCGTCCGCCGCGACCCCGATCGCGACGACGACCGCTTGTGAGACGACCCGTCGTCCGACGCGGGCTTTGCAATAGGTCGCGTCGAGAAACACATACGGGTAGGTCGTGTCGGCCAGGGGCCGGTCCCGGAACGCGGCAACGTCCTCGTCAAGGTTCGCGCAGATCCGCGACACCTCCGACTTCGAGATCCCGGTGTCGGCGCCTAGCGCCTTCACGAGATCGTCGACTTTGCGAGTGGAGACGCCGTGAACATAGGCCTCCATCACGACCGCGAACAGGGCCTGATCGACCCGGCGGCGACGCTCCAGCAGCGACGGGAAGAACGAACCCTGTCGCAGCTTCGGGATCCGCAACTCCAGATCCCCGGTCGTCGTGGTGAGCGTGCGGGGACGGGTGCCGTTGCGTTGCGTCACCCGGGCGGGTGTCCGCTCGAACGGGGCAGCGCCGATGAACGCGGCCGCTTCCGCGTCGATCAACTCCTGGTAGAGCGTTTCGGTCGCGACCCGGATCCGATCGTTGACATCGGTGAGTTTCAGTTCCCCGAGCAGCTCGAGGAGGGCAGACTGGTCAAGAGCCATCGTGCGTTTGTGTCCTTCCGTGAGATTCCTAGACAGTTCTCACTGACCATCGCACGATGGCTCACCACGTCAACGACGTGACACCCGAGCCGGGAAACTACACCAACCCAGGGGACGCCACCGGCGCCAACTGCGCCGACCCTGCCTGTGCGGATGTCATTGCCAGTCATTGCCCGTAAGCATTTTCCCCGCTCGTTCCCACGAAAAGGGCCCAGATCTGCGTGATTTACGCGGCGCTGGAGCCCATTCCGTATCAAGTACGCTGCGAGGACATCGGTGAGGATTCTGAATCAGGACACCGCCGTACAAACGGACCGTTCTGAGCGGAGACGGAGAGATTCGAACACCCTCTGACGGGTGCAACCGCAGGGCACTTGGATCACAGGTCGCGGATTCATGCACCATTCCGACGTGCGGGATAGTCACCCAGATCACGTCGACGACACGTGCAGTGATTCAGATATGGGCAGGATGTGGCCACGACTCTAGAGTCGTGCGATCGCGATGTCCTGACGCACGCCGGCACCATACCGCGAGCTCCCTGGTAGGTCAGGATAGCTCGCTCCAGTGCCCTTCGTTCCGGGCTTTCGCGGCGTAGCCTCATCCTCCGCTGCGCTCCGGTCCTCCGGCTCACCTCTTAGATGCATCCACTTATGGGCTCCAACCCACCCATTGGTCCCTCATCAAGGGCAGCGTGCTTGTCACACCTCCTGAAGCGATGCGCCGTCGTAGAACTTTCCGGCCTTGTAGACCATGGGATCCACGTCGGACACCTCAAGATGGCGGACTCGGGCGACGATGACGACATGGGTCTTCGCCCGGAAGCGCTCTTTAATCTCCGCCTCGATCGATGCGGATGATCCGTCGATGAGCGGGGACCCGGCCGGTGCACGGTGCCAGTCGAGCCCCGCGAACTTGTCGTCAGCCTTCGAAGCGAACTGAGCGACAACGGAGCGCTGCGAGTTTGCGATGATGTTGATTCCAAGGTGCCGAGCTTCGAAGAGGGCGGGGTAAGTCGCGGAGGTCTTCTGTACGCACACCACCACCAAAGGGGGATCGAGTGATATCGGCATGTACGCGCTTACGGCCAGCCCTCGCGGTCGACCTGCTGAATCACTGACGGTCACGACCGTCACACCGGTCACGAATTTTCGGTTGAACTCCTTGAGCTCGTCGAAAGTGGGACCGTCGTCAGATTCACCAGTGCCGGCAGCGATACCGGCGGATTCGAATGCCGACCCTAGTCCCGGTGCCCCTAGGTCGGACAGCATGTTGACATTGGGATCCCACGTGACGCGCTCGCGAATGATCCGCCCATCGCGCAATGTGCCCTGCACGGCTCCGCCGGCCCGGAGGGCCCGCCCTGTCGGGGGAACGTCGCCGAAGGCGTTCACGAAGGTTCCCGTCGCAGACCAGAAGATCGCGAAGTCGTCCGCATCGACGACGATCATGTCCACCGTCGTCCGCAAGTCGGGAATCGCAGCCCGCATGTCGCGGACCTGGGCCTTCAGCTCCAGCAGCCCCGAAGTGTCCCGCAGCCCGGCATTCTCCAGCGCGTACTCTGGGTGCACGATCGCGTCCAGAGCATCAGCGTCTCCGTGATTCCATGCCGCATCCCAGGCGGAATGCACCAGAGATTTGAATTCTGACATCTTCTTCCATTCCTTGCTCCGCCCGGCGGGCGGTCGACTTACGTGTGGACTCCCGGCGTTTCCCGGAGGTGGATGTCTAGGGTCCGGCCGCTTATCCGCGGATCGGTGTTTCAGCCCAGAAGAGTGCCGCGGTAGCCCCAGTGCGACGGTTGCACACTGCGCAAAATGACGGATGTGTCGTTTCCCGCATCATCGCCGAGGACTGAGGCGACCGCCTGGGTCAGCGCCTCGACCATCTTCTTGCTGAACTCCGGGTCGTCGAATCGCCTGTCGAAGAATGCCGCCTCGATGTGGGCCATAGTTCTCTCTCCCTCTCTGATGGATCTCTGCGCGGGGCTGGTCCGGCCCCGGCAATGTCGGTGGTTGATCAGTGCCCGTTGGACTGGGTCGGCAGATCGCTCGGCTGAAGATCGAAGGCCTCCGAGGCAGCGCTCAGGTACCCCGCAAGGTCGCGGCCATCTCGCACCACGTGCCTGATGTTCGATGGCTGGGACAGGAGCCGAATGTCGGACAGCACGTTCCCCTCGACGACGACGACGTCTCCCACTGCACCGGGCCGCAACGAGCCGAGCGCCGGCCGGTTCAGCAGCAGCGCCGCGCTCGATGTGGCGGTGGCAAGGGCTTCGTCGACGGACATGCCGTGCTCCACGTACAGTTCGAGCTCCCTGGCGTGCGCCCCAAATGGGCATAACGTTCCTGAAGAGTCCGTGCCCATCACCACCCTGACCCCTGCCGCGCGAGCCAGTGCGAATGACTCGAGGGTTCGGTCATGCGCCTCACGGAGATCGGCGACCCCTTGGGCCGTCAGACCGCGCCGCGTACCCTCCCGCTGACACCAGTCGTTGAACGACATCGTCGGCACGAGGAACGTGCCGCGCTCCGCCATCTCGGCAGCCGTGTCCACATCGAGGTACGAGCCATGCTCGATGGAGTCGACGCCCGCCGCGAGGCTGCGTCGGATCCCCTCGGCGGAGAGCGCGTGGGCGGCCACCCGCAGGTCGAGCTCGTGGGCGGTCTCGACGATGGTCGCCAGCTCGGCGACCGTGTAGTTCGGCCAGGTCGGCTGCTCGCCCTTCGACATCCCCCCGCTCGCCATCACCTTGATGAAGTCCGCGCCCGCCTTCGCCTGCAGGCGCACGAGTTTGCGGCACTCCTCGATGCCGTCCGCCGTGTCCCACTTCCGCCGTCGGGTGTATGGCGGGTAGAAGAGGTCGCCGTGACCGTTCGTCATCGTGATCCACCACGGTGCCACAAGAAGGCGGGGCCCGGCGGCCAGGCCCTGGTCGATGAAGTCGCGCAGCTCGATTTCTCCGACGCCGCGATGGCCCATGACCCGCAGCGTCGTGAATCCTGCGGCGAGCGCGCGGTGGGCGTTGCGCAGACCGTGAAGCAGCTTGCCGGGCTCGGTCACCTGGCCGCGGAAGACGTCGCTCGCAATGACGCGGTGGTGATCGGAGTTCGTCGTTAAGTGCACGTGGGCGTCGATCAGACCCGGAAGAACCGTGCTCCCAGAAGCGTCGAGCCGGGGGGTCCCCGGCGGCACGATGCCCTCCGCGCGCGGCCCGGAGTACACCACGACGCCCGCGCGGATGACGACGAGCCCGTCTTCACGGACCTCGCCCGGGCCCGACCAGACCCGACCGCCCTCGATCGCGATGTCGCCCGACGTCATCGCGAGCCCCGCACGATCGCTGCATCCGACATGACCGCTCCCTTCAGAACGTGTGGTTCTTGCCGCCGAAGACGGCGCTCACGGAGTCGTCCGTGAAGATCCTGCTGATCGAGTCCGCGAGCAGCGGCGCGCAGGTGAGGACCTCGATCTTGGCAGGTGCCCCGGGACCGAGCGGGATCGTGTCCGTCACGACGATCCGCTCGAACGGCGACGCTGCGAGCCGCTCGAACGCCGGCCCGCTGAAGATGCCGTGGGTTGCCCCGGCGAGCACACGGCGCGCGCCGGCGCGCATGAGCGCCTCCCCCGCCGCGCACAGCGTGCCGGCGGTGTCGATGATGTCGTCGATCACGATGGCGGTCTTTCCGCGGACGTCGCCGATGACGGCGTTGATCTCGGCGACCTGCTGCTGGGGTCGCTCCTTGTCGAGGATGGCGAGACCGGCGCCGATCTGCGTGGCGAACTGCTTGTTGAGCTTGACCCGGCCAGCGTCGGGAGCGACGATCACGAGGTCGTCGTCGAAGCCGGCGAAGTACTCGCCGAGGATGCCGATGGCGGTCATGTGGTCGACCGGGATGCCGAAGAAGCCCTGCAGCTGCCCGGCGTGCAGGTCCATCGTCAGTACACGGTCGACGCCCGTCGCCTCGAGCGCGCGCGCCACCATGCGCGCCGAGATCGGCTCGCGCGGCGCCGACTTCTTGTCCTGACGCGAGTATCCGTACCAGGGGGTCACGGCGATCACGCGACGCGCGCTCGCTCCGACGGCGGCGTCCACCATCACGAGCAGCTCGAGGAGGGAGTCGTTGGAGTTGATGCCGGTCTCGGGGTTCGCGCACATCGGCTGCACGATGAAGACATCCGCCCCGCGGATCGACTCGTCGAAGCGGCTGTACACCTCTCCGTTGGAGAACGTCTTCAGCGTCACCCGGCCGAGTTCGATCTCGAGGAGCTCGGCGATCGCCCCCGCCAGCGGCGCGTTGGAGCGGCCGGAGAACAGCATGAGGCGCTTCTCCGGCACCACTCGGGGCCGCGCGATCATGAGTTCCCCTCGTCTCGTTGGCCAGACCCGGTGTCGCGGTCCGACGCGCGCGCGCTCGGCATGCTCGCGCGCGCGCTCGGCATGCTCGCGCGCGCTCCGGCGAACTCGACCGACAGCGCCGCGGCCGCGGCACCGCGACGGGCCGCGCTCTCGACGTCGTCCCCCGCAGCCAGGCTCGCGGCGAACACGCCGTTGAAGGTGTCGCCGGCGCCGGTGGTGTCGACCACTCGACGGGCCCTTCCGGCTGGGATGCGGGTGGTGACCCCGTCGGCGCGGCACAGGAGCATTCCCTCGGCACCCAGGGTGACGATCACCGACGCGCGGGTGACGGATGCCACGGCGGCGGCCATCGCCGCCACCGGCGGGTTGCCGGGCTCGCCGAGGAGCCGGTAGACATCGCGCAGCTCGCCCTGGTTCGGCGTGATGATCGGCGAGTGGGCGAGCAGGTCGCGGACTCCGGGATGGACGGGGGCGGGGTTGAGCACGCACACCCATCCGCGTGCGGTCGCCTCCTCGACCGCGGCGGCGACCGCGGACGCCGGGATCTCGGTGCTGACGAGGACGCATCCGGGCCACCCGGTCGCGCGCTCCATCGCGGCGGTCACGTCGTCCGCAGTGACCGCCGCATTGGCGCCCGGGGCGACGGCGATCTGGTTCTCGCCCGACGAGTCCACGACGATCAGGGCGACCCCGGTGGCGGATCCGGCCTTGACGACGACGTCCGCGACGTCGATTCCCTCCGCGCGCAGCTCGGCCAGCGCTGCCGCTCCGAGCTCGTCATCGCCGACGGCGCCGACGTAGCGGACGTTGGCTCCCGACCGCACCGCGGCGACGGCCGAGTTGCCGCCCTTGCCCCCGCCATGACGCTGGAGGTCGACGCCCACGACCGTCTCACCCGGTGCCGGGAGCCGGGGCACGGGGACGACCATGTCGACGTTCAACGCCCCGATCACCAGCAGCCTCCCGCCGGTCCCGCCGGGGAGAGGCCGTCGATCGAGATCTGTCACGTCCTTGCTCTCTCTTCCGGAACCCGTCTCACGCTCTCGACACCAGTTCGGCGTATGTCCGCTCCACGTGCGCCTGCGCGGTCCACGACAGCATGGCCGTCCACATCCCGGCGTAGTGCGGCCAGTCCAGGAACTCCTGGGGCGCCCAGTGCGGGGCGAGATCGGAGGCGAACGCGGCCGTCCTGCCCTGACCGTACTCCCCGACGACCAGCAGCGGGTCCTTGCCCACGCGGGCCACGACCGTGGCATCCGGCTTGGCGATGAGCTTGTTGTAGCCGAGCAGGTGCGGCCATTCGGACGGCGTGCCGCCGAGCACAGGATGTTCGGGCTCGCACACCTCGACCGTGACCCCCTCCGAGCGCTCGACGCGATCGTCGTACGGAAGCATCGACACCGGCAACGGATCCGCGAGCGGGCTCATGCCGTATCGGCCTTTGCCGTCGATCCCCGTGAAGGAGAGGTAGCCCCCGATCATGACCAGGCCGCCGCCGCGACGGACGAAGTCCGCCACGAGGCCGAGCCGGTTCGGCGACCTCTCCGAGCGCAGGAAGGTCTCGTCGGGCAGCAGGAAGGAGTTGGAGCCGATGTCCGAGATGACGACGACGTCGAACTCGTCGAGCTCCTCCGTCGTGCGGGGGAACCGCAGGCTGACCTCGTGTCCGCGCACGTAGGTGACGTCGACGCCGGCGTCCGCCAGGCAGCCGAGGAAGTAGCCGGCGCCCTCCTCGTACTCGGTCGAGTGGAACTGGTCGAAGCCCTTCATGTGGATGGTGTGCTTGATCCACGACTCACCCACGAACAAGACCTTCAGCGGCGATCTGTTGACACTCATCAGCTTGTACTCCCTTGCGCCAATTGCCTTCTGGTTGATGCGTCGAGGAGGCCACGACCCAGCGCGTACGCCTCGCGGATGTCGCTCCCGATGTAGCTGGACGCCGCCAGTGCGGCCAGGGCAGGCGTGGGATTGACCGCGACCGATTGCGAGTACGTTTTGAAGAGCCACACGTCGCTGGAGGAGTCCCCGTACACGACGCAGTCGTCGGCGCTCAACCCGCGACCCGCGAGCGCCGACTCGGTGATGGTCACCTTCGTCTCGGCGAGCAGCGTGGCCGAGCTCGACAGTGCAGTTCCCACCTCGACCGCCGAGCCGTAGGTCTCGTGGGCGCCCCAGCGCTCGAGGCCGCGCACGAAGAACGTCGGTGACTGCGAGATCACGATCACCGCCTCCCCGCGGGAGCGGATGTCCGCGAAGACTCCGGCGATCCCGTCCATCCACGGCGCGTTCTCGAACGCGGCCTCGAGGTCGGCGGCGGTCGCGTTCGCGCAGATCTCGAGGAGGCACAGCCAGAAGTCGGTGTCCGAGATCATCCCCTCGCGCCACAGCCCCTCGATCTCCAGCCCCGTCTCGAGGCGGCCCATCTGGCGGGCGAGCTCGATGGTGGCGGAGCTGCGCAGGAGTGTGCCGTCCATGTCGAAGACGTGGAGGTGCCGCGCGTCGGCGGGTGGGTTGGCGGTGCTCACGTGGCTGTCCCCGCTGCGGATGCCGCGGCCCGCGGATCCCCGTCGAGCACGAGCGTCTTGTTCTCCAGGTAGGGGAGCAGCCCCGCGACGCCGCCCTCGCGACCGATGCCCGACTGCTTGAACCCGCCGAAGCCGATCCCGAAGTCCGCCCGATTTCCGTTCTGCCCGACCGTCCCCGCACGCAGCCGCCTCGCGACCTCGCGAGCTCGGGCCGCGTCGTGGGTGAACACCGCGGCGTTCAGGCCGAAGGGCGAGTCGTTCGCGAGTCGGATCGCATCGTCCTCGTCGGAAGCCGCGATGACCGAGAGCACGGGCCCGAAGATCTCCTCGCGCGCGATCCGCGACGCGTTGTCGACGTTGCCGAAGACCGTCGGCTGGATGAACCAACCGCGGTCGAGATCCTTCGGTCGGCGGCCGCCGAATGCGAGGGTCGCCCCCTCGTCTTCGCCGATCCGCACGTAGGACTCCACACGCGCGCGCTGGCGCTGGGAGGCCAGGGGGCCCATCTGCACCCCCGGATCGAACGGGTTGCCCATCTCCACCCGGGCGAATCGGTCGGCGAGGGCCTCGAGGAGTGCGTCGTGCCGGTGGCGGGGGACGATGATGCGAGTCAGCGACGCGCAGATCTGCCCCGACAGGAAGCAAGCGCCGCCCGTAAGGGTGTCCGCCGCCTCGTCGATGTCCATGTCCTCCAGGATGACGGCCGCCGACTTGCCGCCGAGTTCGAGCGTGAACCGCCCGATGCGCTCGGCGAGGATTCCGGCGATCCTCTTGCCGACCTCCGTCGAGCCGGTGAACGTGATCTTGTCCACGCGATGATCCGTCACCAGGGCCTCGGAGGCATCCCTGTCGGCCGTCACGACGTTCACGACCCCCGGAGGGAGGCCCACCAGTTCGGCGATCTCCGCGATGACGTAGGCCGCGCCCGGCGCCTCCGGCGACGCCTTGATGACGACCGTGCAGCCCGCGAGCAGCGCGGGGGCGAGCTTGTAGGCGATCAGGTGCATCGGCGTGTTCCACGGGATGATCGCTCCGACGACGCCGACGGGCTCGCCGACGATCATCCCGAACCCTTCGCCGGAGCTCGTGGGCATCTCCTGCTCGAACGGATACCGCTCGGCGAGATCGGCGTAGTAGCGGAACGCCGCCGGGACCTCCTCCATGGCGGCCGGCACGATCCGGGCGATGACGCCGGACTCCCGGGGCCACAGCTGGACGACGTCGTCGATGCGCTCGGACAGGGCTTGGGCGATCGCACGGAGGTAGCCCCCGCGACGGGCGGGCGACATCCGCGGCCACGGTCCTTCATCGAACGCCCGGCGCGCCGCACCGATCGCCCGCGAGACATCCGCCGCTTCGGCCGCGGCGACGGTGAAGTACAGCTCCTCGGTCGCCGCCTCGACGACGTCGATCGTGTGGTCGGTCGACGGGACGACCCACTCGCCGTCGATGAAGAACTTCCTCGGGTGCGCGATGGGCGACACCGCTCTGTCGGTCGTCATGGGATCCTCGTTCCTCCGGCTGCTCCGCTGCGGGACTGCTCTGGGTCGTGCGGTGCCGACAGCACCTCGTCGAAGGGCGCGGAGTCGACGATGCGGCGGCGGATGGCCTGGTAGAGCGGACCGCTCTCCTCGCGGGCCGTCAGAGCCGACACCCAGTGGGGATCGGTGAGGAATGCGCCCCACTTGCGCTCGAGCTCGGCGAGATCGGCGAACCGCATCGTGTAGACGAGCTCGTTGAACGAGTGATCGCCGATCGTGGTGAACCCCACCTGTGTGATGTCCATCTCGTGCCGGCGGAACAACGGGATGACGACCGAGCGGAACATGTCCACGACGTCTCCCATCCGACCCGGCACCGGGACGTACTCGCGCACTTCGTAGATCACCGTGCTCAACTCCTCTGCGGTCCTGCGGGTTTCCGGGCTGCGACTGTGCGGGCGCTAGTCGGCGAACGCCGGCAGGACCTCGGCCGCCATCAGCTCCATGTTCTTGATGACCGCATCGATGGGCATGCCCACGGCGATCAGGCACGCCAGATGGTCCACGCCCAGCCGCTCGTAGGACTTGAACCGCTCGATCATGCGGTCGGGCGTGGTGAGCACGGGGTCGGCGTACTTCTCCAGCAGACCCTCCTTCGAGAAGGAGTGCTGCTCGGGGCGCATCTGCCCGCCGTGCACGTAGTCACGGCTCTCGCCCACGTCGCGGGTGGCGAGACGGTCCTCGCGCGTGTCGACCGTGCCGGGGCCCTTCACCAGGGCCATGTAGTAGTTGTACTCGCTCAAGACGTCGTCGAAGTACTCCAGGGCCTCCTCCTCGGTGCGACCGACCCATGTGTGGCGCAGCACCATGACCTCGCCGCGGGGGTTGCCGGTCTTGACGATCTCGTCGTTGTAGCTCTCAATGAGCACCTCGAGGTCGCCGTACGGCTCGAAGTTGCCGTAGTTGGGGGCCGTGATCAGGTTCAGCCCCTGCTGGGCGACCTTGCGGACCCCGTCAGTGCTCTGTGAGGCGACCCAGATCTCGGGGTGCGGCTTCGTAGCGGGCTTCGGCACGAGGGTCGTCGGGGGGAACGAATAGAACTGGCCGTCGAACGACACGTCGTCTTCGGCGAAGAGGCGGCGGATGATCTCGAGCCCTTCGTCGTACATCGCGCGCTGGTTCTCGGGCTTGACCCCGAGGCGATCGAGCTGGAACCGGCTTCCACCGCGGGCGACGCCGATGCCGATCCGGCCCGGTGCGAGATGGTCCAGAAGACTCATCTCTGAGGCGACCAGGAGCGGGTTGTAGGCGGGCAGGACGACCACGCCCGGGACGATCCGGAGCCGCTTGGTCCGACTGGCCGCCACCGCGGCGAACATCATCGCCGAGGGGTTGGTCACGTAGTTCTGGAACTGGTTCTCATTGATCGTGATCCCCTCGAAGCCGAGCCGCTCGGCGGCGTCGACGATCCTGATCATGCCGTCCAGGACCTCGGACCAGGGCCGGGACATGTCCGGATAGAAGAATGGTGCCGTCACCCAGAATTTCATTGCCATCGTGCGCTCCTCAGTTGTGTTCGTACTCGTCCGCGTCCGGACGATGGCCGCTAGCATGCGCGGCCGCCGGCGGCCCCTGCGACGTTGGACGCCGCGCATGCCCGGGACGGATGCTGAATGCCCCGGGCATGCGTGGGTTCAGGCTGCGGCCTGCTCCTCGGCGGGTGCGGCTTCCAGCATCGGAGCGATCCAGCTCGCGTACCACTCCTCGGGCACGGGCGCCTCGCTCGCGGCGATCAGCTCGGAGAAGTCCCACTTCTTCAGCAGCTTCCCGTTGCGGAAGACGGGTTGGAGGAGGTTGTCCTCCGGCGCGACCGAGTCCCTCGGGACCGTCTTGTAGACGCCGTCCTCCACGATCAGGGCCAGTCGGCCGGCCTTCGACACCTTGAAGCCGGCGCCGCTCGGGGACTTCGAGATGTTGCGCCACTCGCCGTTGACGCACACGGCGTTGGCCTTCTGGCCGAAGTTCATCGTGTCGCGGTTGACGTGCTGGAGCAGACCGCCGCCCATGCCGAAGATCGCGTTGTCCGCGGCCAGACCACGGCGCTCGAGCTCGATGTACACGTCGCGAAGGCTCTCCGCGGTGACGCCGTCGCCCTGGACGACCCGGATGAACGGCGGGAGCAGCTTGAAACCCTTGCTGTTGATCTCGTAGCCGAAGGACTCCATCAGCCATTCGGTCGTGTCGGCCGTCACCTGCACGACGTCTCCGGAGTCGGGGCGCGCCCCGACCAGGCCGGGGAAGTTCTGCACCAACTCCTTCAGCTCACCCCCGAGGATGTTCTTGACGCAGTTCTCGTGGTCGTAGGTGTCGGTGAGGACCAGCGCGAACCCGTGATCGTGATAGGTCTCCAGCATGTTGCGGATGGCGTCGACCTCGTGATCGCGACCCCAAGCGGTGAATCCAGCGTGCTCTGAGTTCGGGCCGGAGTTGGACGGGGCGACGGCGTTGTACCAGCGCTTCGCGGCCAGGATGCCGGGTGTCGTGTCGCTCTGGTTGAAGTTGACCAGATGCGCCATGCCGCCGAGGGCAGCGGACTGCTGGGAGCTGACGCCGCGTGCCCCATAGTCGTGGAGCATGTGGCGCAGGAGGTGTCCGTTGTCGGAAGTGCGCTCGAGGGCCGTGCGGATGACCTGCTTCGACAGCCAGCTGATTGTGCCGATCGACGTCGGGTACCAGACGGCGCGCAGCAAGGCCGTCTCGAAGAAGCTGGTGGCCCAGTAGTACTTCGGGTCGGTATTGATGAGCTGCACGAGGACGTTGCGGGTCGGCATGACCGTACCCTCGGCGACGGCCTCGATCTCGACCGGCAGATAGCCGCCATGGTCGTTGATGATGCCGAGCCAGTTCTCGCGGTTGAAGTGCATCCCCTGCTCACGCATGAGGTATTCCGCGGCATCCACGTCCTCCAGCGTCACGGGGCGCATGAGGTAGTCGCGGATGAAGGCCTGGAGGCCGACGAACATCGTCACGGGGTACTCGCCGCCGCGGGACTCGATGTACGAGGAGACGTACTCGGTTCCCGGCGGGTAAAGAGGATAGTGGCTGTGCTTGTAGTTGTCGGTGTTGATGATGATGTTGTCGAACTGCTCGCCCAAGGACATTGCTCAGCCCTTCCTGTCAGTTGAGTCCTCTCGCATGGTGCGCGGCGCAAGGGAACTATTATCGGTTCTATCTTTGAGACTGAGCAGCCAAGCTTGACCGCTGATTCGCGGTAACGGATGATTGCTCGGGGTGGTAGAAACCTTTCTACACTCCCCATGTATCAACGAGGAATCCGTCGTGTGAACGGCATGTTTCGAACGGGGCGGGCTGGCCACCGGGCGTGGAGCGTGTAATCGAGTACTGTGGGGCGACACGACGTGTGCGCGCACGACTTGCCGACATCGATGGTGAGGTGAGGGAGCAATGCCGACGCCCAGACCCACGATGAAGGATGTCGCCGAGCGCGCGGGAGTGGCGCTCAGCACGGTGAGCTACGTGCTCAACGACAGCGGCCCCGTGGCCGCCGACCGACGCGCCCGGGTATTGGAGGCCGTGCGCGCGCTGGGCTATCTGCCGAACGAATCGGCGCGCAACCTCAAGCGTCGCAGCGTCGCCACAGTCGGACTCGTCGTCCCGGACCTGGTGAACCAATATTTCGCGATGATCGCCGAGGGAGTGGAGCAGGCCGCGTCCGAGAAGGACGTCCTGGTGGTGTTCTGCACGCCAGAGGCGACAGGAGTCTCCGAGTCGTGGAACAGCCGCCTGTTGCGCAGTCAGCGTCTCGATGGCCTCATCTACCTTTCCGGGGCGGAGACGCGGATGGAGGCCCTGGTCGAGCTGACCCGGGTCGGCCCCGTCGTGCTCGTCGACGAGAAGCTCTCCGGCTTCGGGCTGCCCTGCGTGGTCTCCCAGAACCGTCGGGGCGCACGAGAGATCGCGGCCCACGTCACCTCGCTCGGGCACGAGCGGCTCGCCATCCTCGGGGGCCCGGTCGAGCTGTGGACGGCGGAGCAGCGCCTCTCGGGGTACCGCGAGGCAATCGCCGCTGCCGGCCTGGATCCCGACGCTGTACCGGTACTCACCGGCGACTACCAGATGTCGTCGGGTGAGCTGCTGGCTGCGGAGGCGCTCGACCGCCCCGCGAGCGAGCGCCCCACAGCGCTGATCTGCGCCAATGACCTGATGGCGATCGGCGCGCTCTCGTACTGTCGCCGAGCCGGACTGAGGGTGCCCGAGGATGTCTCGGTCGTCGGGTTCGACGACCTCCCGTTCGCCTCCCTCCTGACCCCCGGCCTCACCACGGTCCGCCAGCCCGCACGCGAGATGGGGAAGGCCGCGGTCAAGCTGCTCCTCGACATGGTCGACGGGGCCGAGGCGGTCTCGCCTCCACCGGTGCCCGTCGCGCTGAAGATCCGGGAGTCGACGGGACCGCACTCGCCTCGGGAGTGACACCTAGTGAGGTCTCAGCTGCTCGGCGAGAGCGCGCGCGGTGTGCGCGATGTCGGGTATCGGGTCGACGCCGACAAAGCAGTGGTCGGCACCGACAACGCGTGAGTGTGCTCGTCGCCCCCACTCTCGCCATCGCTTCTTGTAGAGCCACGCTCTGCTCGACGGAGACGATGGTGTCCGCATCACCGTGGATGAGAGTCGGGGCCGCCGCGGATGACACGTGCGCGATGGGACTCGCCCGCTCCGCGGCCAACGAATCCGCGGTCACGGAGGTGCCGATGAGCGTCGTTTCCGGGGAGTCGAGCTGATCGTGACCGATCGCCGATCCATGTGACCGCGGTTGCCGCATCGCGGTGAGATCGGTGGGTGGATACCAGACGACGGCCGCCTGCACACGTGAGTCGACCCCGCGGACGCCGACGCCTCGCGGCCGCCGATGAGCAGGTCGAGTCGTACCTTCGACGACCGAAAGCTAGGCTCACTCAGGCTCTCGTCGATCTCAAGATAGAAGTTGTGCGTATTGATCTCGACGACGCGACGGCACAAGCGCTCCGGAATGCGCAGACGATGCAATATCGATAGCCGAAGAACTCCGCAAACACGGTGCGGGGATCGTTCAATGCACAATGACACCTCATTGGTGGTGTGCGGCCGAGAACTCGGTTGGTTCTCGTCAAAAGCCGCACGCCATCAATGAGCAACAGTAGTGCCGGGCGTCTGCGTGACCCATCGCGAGCGCGGCACCCTCTCAGTGAACGGCACCGGGGAAGCTTCGACAACGGTCCGCTCGGACAGTACCGCCACGCAGATGGGTCCGCCAGGCAGTTCGGAGGAAACGCGAATCAGGACACCCGGGTGAATCAACTCATCTACGAGCGTTACCCTGTGCTCGACAATTGGATGAGCCCGACGACCGAGCGACCGACCATCAAGAGTCCGAAGGCTACACCAGTGAGTGCAGCAAGGCCGACCCAGAACGGGGTCTGAAGTCTGCCTAGGCTATCTGCGGCCTTGTCACCCAGAATCTTTCGTTCCCACCAGATCGTCATGTCGCGAAATTGCTTCCGCAGGAGGAAGCCGAAGATCCCGAGCGAAATGGCGAGGACGCCCCCAATGAGGGTGACTGGTATCGATCGGGGATCAATGGCCATGTCTACCAACTCGTACCCCCTCCGATACTGCAGCCAACGCGAACCCAAAGGTCAGGCCTCTGGACGGTTTTTCTCAAATTTTTCTCACGGGCACTACTCGATAATGAGAGAAGCCCCGCGATCCCAGTGTTTCCAAGGGTTCGCAGGGCTTCCACGGTGGCGGTGACGGTGGGATTTGAACTCAAACGCAGACACATTTCGAGGATGTGCAGACCGTCCTCGCCCGTGATTTCGGGGATCTCGACATTTCGGGAGTGTGCCCAGCGGGCCCGGGTGCGACACCTTCTTTCCCACGGGTTTACCCGGGACAAGAGGGAGACCGTCCGGAACTCCGCCCGCGAAAGCCTCGTAAGCCTGTTTCTTGCCGACCAGTGCTTAGACGGCCTCCTGAACTGCGGTGAACCTATCCTTTGGTGCGCCAACAACTCGAGCGCATCGAGCCCAGTAGCCGACATGTCGATCCCGAGTTCGTCGACGGCCCTGAACTAGTTCGTCGAGGGCCTTGAAATGATGGCTGGCCACTCGTGTTGTGCTTCGCACCTCGCCAAGAGCCAGCTCAGTCCCCTTCCTCGAGCTGGGCACGGAAGTCGTCGGCCGCACCTATGAGAGCGTCACGCATCTCGTCGATCTGATCTCGCGCGAATCGCGAGGAGGGAACAGCGACCGTGAACGCAGCGATCGGGCGGTCGAGTCGGTCGTGCACGGCGACGCCCACTCCGCTGACGCCCTGCTCGGTCTCCTCGACGTTGACGCCGTACCCCTGACGACGCACCCGGGTGAGGTGGCGCTTGAGCGCAGGCAGGTCTCGATAGCGAGCAGTCGGCCAGTCCGGCAACCCGCGCGCGTAGAGACGGTCGAGATCTGCCATGGACATCGCGGCCAGGATCGCCTTGCCGCCTGCCGAACAATGCGCCGGCATCTCGTCGCCGACCCGCACCCCGACCCGCAACGGCAGCTCGCACTCGATGCCGTCGAGGAATCGGATGTTCTGCCCGTGCCGCACCATGATCTGCACGGTCTCACCCAGCCGATCATGCAGCTGCTCGAGAACAGGATGCGCGAGCGAGCGCACTGAGCTGAGCGTCAAAGGTTCCGACCGCGGAGCGAGCAGCGCGGGACCCCGGCGATACCGCCTGTCTCGATCCTGGACGGCGAAGTCACGATGCACGAGGGACGCCAGCAGCCGATGAGCCGTCGACGGCGCGACGCCGAGCTTCGCCGCGGCATCCGTGACGCTCAAGACCTCCCCGTCGCGCAGGGCGGTGAGCAGCACGAGCGCGCGGTCCACCGACTCCACAGGCGACGCGCCGACCGCGGTCATGATCCGACCTCGCTGCGCAGGCCGAGGAGCCCCGCCGCGTTTCCCTTCATGATGAGGTGTCGCGCCCCATCGGGGATTTCAAGAGTCGCGAAATCCGACATCCATCGCTCCGGAGTGATCAGTGGATAGTCCGACCCGAACAGCACTTTGTGCTTAAGAATTGTCCCAGCCTGGCGCACGAGCTGAGGCGGGAAGTACTTGGGCGACCAGCCGGACAGATCGATGAAGACGTTCGCCTTGTGGGTGGCCATGGCGATCGACTGGTCGACCCACGGGACCGCCGGGTGCGCGAGAATGATCCGAAGAGAGGGAAAATCCGCGGCGACGTCGTCGATCAGCATCGGCTCCGAGAGCCTCAAGCGGATGCCGCGACCTCCAGGGAGGCCGGCGCCGATTCCGGTCTGTCCGGTGTGGAAGAGCGCGATCATGCCGTGCTGTGCAAGCAGGTCGTAGAGCGGCCAGTGTTTTCGGTCCGAGGGATCGAAGCCCTGCAGGCTCGGATGAAACTTGAAACCGCGCACTCCGTGATCCTCGATCAACACCCTGGCATGCGCCACGGCGTCAACACCGTTGTTCGGATCGACCGAGCCGAAGGGGATGAGTACGTCCGCGTTCTCGCGACATGCCTCGGCGAGCTCCACGCTGCTGAGTGCCGGCTGCCCGAGTGTGCTGCTCGCATCGACCGTGAAGACCACTGCCGCCATCCGCAGGTCACGGTAGAGGGCTGCGATGCGATCGATCGTCGGGGTGCGATCCGCGCCGCTGCGGAAGTACGCCGCCGAGGCGTCGAGCAGCTCCTGGTCGAGAGCGAAATGTCCGTGTCCGTCTGCCTCGACATGCACGTGCATGTCGATGGCGACAAGGTCATCCACCCGGATCTCCGGGGCAGCAGCGCTCATCGAACAGCCGCCAGGTCGACGAACTGCTGCAATGCTCCCGCATCGTCCACGGCATCCGGGTCGACGGCATCGCTCAGGGCCTGACCCAGCAGGATCCGCTTGACCGGCACTTCGAGCTTCTTGCCGGTGCGCGTGTGCGGAAGCGCCGCAACTGGCACCACGCTGTCTGGGACGTGGCGTGGCGAGAGCTGCGTTCGAATGGCCGATCGCAGGCGTTCGACGAGCTCCGCTTCGATCGGACTGCCGTCGCTCGACACCACGAACAGGAGCAGCTCCCCGTTTCCGCCGTGAGCATCGTCCAGGTGGACGACCAAGCTGTCACCCACCTCGGGAAACGTGTCGACGATCCCATAGAAGTCCGCCGTCCCCAACCGCACGCCGCCACGATTGAGCGTGGCATCGCTACGCCCGGTGATGACGCAACTGTCTGCGTCGCTGAAGCGGATCCAGTCCCCATGACGCCAGACACCGCGGTATACGTCGAAGTACGCCGCGCGATAGCGACTGCCGTCGTCATCGCCCCAGAACTTCACCGGCATCGACGGCATCGGAGTCAGCACGACGAGCTCGCCCAGTTCGCCCACCACGGCGCGACCCGACTCGTCGAAAGCGCGAACGTCGACACCGAGGCTCGGTCCGGCCATCTCACCCCGCCACACCGGCTGCCATGGTCCGCCCTGAACGAGACCGGTACAGACATCGGTGCCGCCGCTTCCGACATTCAGCAGCACACTGTCCCCGAACTGCTCGTGGACCCACTCGAAAGCGGACGTCGGGAGCGGGCTGCCCACCATGCCGAGCTGTCGGATGCTCGTGAGGTCGAACTGCTTCGCGGGCTCGGTCCCCTCGCGGATCTCGTGCATCAGGAAGGCGGCGCTCAGACCCACCACCGTCGGTCGCCACGCCTCGATGAGCTTCCACTGCAGATCGCTGTCGGGGCCAACCGGGTTGCCGTCGATGAGGACGATGCCCGCCCGGAGCATCAGCGCCGACACGACCGCGTTCCAGACCATCCACGACGTCGTCGTGAACCACATGAGGCGGTCACCGGGGCCGAGATCCCAGTGCAGAGCGTGATTCTTGAGGTGCTCGAGAACGATGCCGCCGTGCCCGTGCACGATGGGCTTGGGAAGCCCGGTCGTTCCCGAGGTGAAGAGGACCGAGAGCGGATGGTCGAACGGCACCGGTTCGAAGGCGAGCGGCCGCCCGGTGCTCTCACCCAGTGCGAGGAAGTCGTTCCAGGACGTCGCGTCCTCGACGACGGCGCCGAGGTAGCGGACACTGACGACGTGTTCGACGGTCGGAAGGCCGGCGCGGACGTCGCGCACGTCGCCCCGACGATCGACGTCCTTCGTGCCGTACCGATAGCCGTCGACGACGAACAGCACGGTCGGCTCGATCTGGCCGAGTCGGTCCAGCACCCCTTTGACGCCGAACTCGGGTGCACACGCTGCCCAGATCGCGCCGAGGCTCGCCGTGGCCAGGTAGGCGATGACGGCCTCCGGGATGTTCGGCAGGTAGGCGGCCACGCGGTCGCCCGCCCGCACCCCCAGTTCCTCGAGTGCGGCGCGGGCCTGCGCGACACGCTGACGCAGCTCACCGAATGTCAGTGTCAGCTCGTCGCGAGTCTGCGAGAACGCATGAATCGCGACCGCTTCGTCGTCAGACGCTTCCGCGGGGTCGCGCAGGGCGTGCTCGGCGAAGTTGAGGGTCGCTCCCTCGAACCAGCGCGCGCCCGGCATCACCCGCTCAGCCAGCACGGAGGTCGCCGGCGAGTGGGAGATCACCTGGAAGCAGTCCCAGATGGACTGCCAGAAGTCCTCGAGGTGATCGATGGACCAGCGGTGCAGCGCATCCCAGTTCTCGAAGCGCAGACCGAGCTCGGCATCCAGCCACTCAAGATAGCGCGCCGTCTCGGAGCCCTCGCGCGGGAGCGCGGGGGCCGGGATCAGCACATCGGGGACGTCAGCCATGTCGGTGCCCGTTGCCGCTCTCCACCTTCGTGGGCACAGTGATGCTCGAGGTGATCCACGACATCATCTTCTCCTTGGGGTCGAACGCGGGTGCGCGCTCCACCCCGCTCCACACCGTCTCGGGCCGGCACTGCAGCAGAAGGAGGTTCGCCCCCGCCGGCAGCTCTTCATCGACCGCGAACTCGATGTCCTGCGGTCCGCCGTTGCGCTTCTCGAGGCGCTTGCCGAGTTCGGCGAGCGCGACGACCTCGTCGTCGCTCAGGCTCAGCTGGTCGCGGCGCTCCTCCGGCACCTCGACCGATGAGTCGCCGCGGCGATATTCGACGCGCTTGTCCCCGAGCACCCGCGCCTGCACACCCAGTCCCACCTTGTTGACCGTGAAGCGATCCGGGGTGACCTCGCCGCCTACGACCGAAAGACCGAGGCCCCAGCTGGCTTCCAGCACGACGCGGGAGCGGTCCCCACTGATCGGGTCCAGCGTGAACATGACGCCTGCCGTGCGCGCGCGGACGGTCTTCTGGATGACGACCGCCATCTCGATGACCGACAGATCGATCCCGCGCTCCAGGGCGTAGCGAAGCACCCTCGGTGCGTACACGCTGGTGTAGCAGCGGTGCACGTGAGTGAGCACGTCGTCGATGCCGCGGATGTCGACCCACGTCTCGAACTCACCGGCGAAGCTGTCGGCAGACGAGTCCTCAGCGGTGCCGCTGGAGCGCACCGCCACCGAGACGTCGTCCGTGCCGGTGAGCTCGCAGAGCTCTGCATACCCCTCGCGGATCTTGTCGGCGACATCGCGAGGAAGCTGGGATGCCGCCATGAGGATGTCGATGCGTTCGGAGGCCCCCTCGATCGCCGCGTAGTCGCGCGGGTCGAGCCCCTCAAGCTGCGCAGCGATGTCTCGGCGCAGGTTGTCCTGATCGAGGAAGCGGCGGTATGCGTTGGCGCTCACGGCGAACCCGGGCGGGACGGGATAGCCGGCGGCGGTCATCTCACCGAGGCCCCTGCCCTTTCCGCCGACGAAGCGCGCATCGGAGCATCCTTCATCCTCGAAGCGGAACGTGAAGCTGTGCGGATCGAAAGTCATTGTGCTTCCTCCTCCAGGATCGTCACGACGCCGGTGTCGCCGTCGACGCGGACGCGCTGTCCGGTCTTCAGCCGCGCGGTCGCGAATCCGGTGCCGACCACGGCGGGGATGCCGTACTCGCGGCACACGATCGACGCGTGACTCATCATGCCGCCGATGTCGGTCACGACGGCTGCGGCAACCGAGAAGGCGGCCGCCCAGCTCGGGGCGGTGATGGCAGCGACGAGCACCTCACCCGGCTGGATCGTGGCGACGTCCTTCTCCGTCTTGAGCATGCGCACGGGGCCTTCGTAGACACCCGGGCCGCCCGGAATGCCGGAGAGTGCGTTGCTGTCGGCGTCTGAGGCGCCCAGCCAGTCGAGCACACGCTCGGTCGTGACGCCGTAGTTCATCACCGCGAACGGGTCGGTGACCTCTACCGGCGGGATGCCATACGCAGGCGGCGCACCCTGCGCCTGCAGCGCCGTCACGATGCCGCGGCGCTCCTCGATGATCGCTGCCCAGCGCTCCTTGCCGCGGGGCGGAACACCGATGGCCCAGGACTGCACGACGTCGGCCAGAACCTCATCGAGCTCGAACCGATTGATGTAGAAGACGTCATCCTGCTGCGCGGTGAAGCCCGCCGCGACGAGGAAGTCGCCGAGCTCCTTCGCCTTCTCCCAGAACACCGAGTGGGCCCAGTGCTCGATGTAGATGTTGTGCTCTTCGATGAACGGGAACACCGTGCGCGACAGCCCGAGGAGCTCGTCGAACTGCGCACTCTCCGCATCGGTGAGCAGATCGCGGTAGCCCGAGACGAGCTCGTCCCGTTCGCTGCGAAGCCTCTCGATCGGGCGTCTCACGTCGTCGCCCTCGGCGATGCGCCGCGCGTAGCGACTGATGCCCTGCATCGGGATGTTCGGGTCGGAGACCCAGGTCTCCTGGTCGTTGGTGAAGCCGTACTCGGCGAAGTAGTCGAACCAGGGGTCCTTCGACGTCTCGTATTCTGCGAGCCACTGCCGTCCGTTCTCGCTCTCGGCCAGCACCGCGAACGTCTCGGCTGCGTCACGAGCGGCCGCGATCTCATCGACCAGCTCCAGCTCGACGGCAAGCGTCGCGAGGCGACGGAGTTCGTCGTCGGGGCGGAACGCCAGCACCTCGACACCTGCGACCATGCGCGCGATCTCCTGATCGCTGATCTGCGGGAACGCCTGCTTGCAGAACTGGAAGAAGACGATGTACCCGCCGTACCCGAGGTTGAGGAACTCGAAGTGATGCTGCCAGATGACGAAGAAGTCGTCGATGAGGCGGTGGTAGTTCGCGATGATGTCCCACGACGTCGAGACACCGCGCGCTTCGGTGACGACCTCGATCGGGTCGAGATCGCCGAGCGGCGGGAAGGAGATCGTGCGCATCCGCTCGACCGCGTCGGACACCTTCGTCTTCCACTTGCCGTAGAGCTCGTCCCAGTTGGCGTAGTAGTAGCCGGCACGCTCCTGGAACAGCTCGGCGCGACGGCCGATCTCCTCGGGGTCGGTCACCGCGATCGGGCGGATGTACACGTACCCGTTCATGACGCGCACGTCCAGGCCCAGAGCAGTGGGCAGCACGAAGATGCGCGTGCTGTTCTGTCCTGCGCCGAGGTAGACCGCCTCGGCCCCGATGCTGTCGAACGGATGCACCCCACGCGACCAGTGCATCGTGTCGGCGAACCAGAATCCGGAGTCCTCCTCGTCCCGGCGCTCCTGACCGGGCACGAGGTAGTACGGATACATCGATCGCCAGTTCTCGGCGCCTTCTGGCGCGGGAACCTCGTGGAAGAACGGGAAACGGCGCTGGTTCTCGGTCATGTTCATGCTCCTTGTCGGGTGGATTGCGGTGCGAGGCGACGGTGCAGCACCGCGACGTCGTCTACGACGATGTCGGGACGTTGGGGTTGCGGGAGGGTGTCGAGATCGGAAAGGCTGGTGGCGCCGGAGAGCACGAGGATGCCGGTGCCGCCCATGTGGCGCGCAAGCTGGATCTCCACGAGCGCGTCTCCGACCACGGCCGCGGCGCTGCCGGGCACGGCGAGGCGTCGCAGCAGGCTCTCGGCCAGCACGGCGGACGGCTTGCCCGCCACGATGGGCTCTCGGCCCGTGGCGAAAGAGACGCTCGCGGCGATCGCCGCAGACACGGCGAGAGACCGGCCACGGCCCCCGTAGAACCAGGGTGTTTCGACCGTCGTGTAGAACGTGGCACCGTCCGCGACCGCGAGCGCCGCGGCATTGAGCGTCGCCGCGTCGTAACTCGCGGCGGCGCCGACCACCACGACATCCGCGAGAGGGCTGCTCGACTCCACCAGCTCGAGTCCGTGCTCACGCATGGGCGCCGCCACACCCTCGGCTCCGACGACCAGGACGCGTGCGCCGGGGTGGTGCGCCAAGACGTGATCCGCGGCGGCGCTGCCGGCCGTGACGAACGCGTCATCCCGCACCGGCAGGCCGATCTCTCGAAGGTGCTCGGCGTAGACCGCCGGCGGGCGCTCAGAGGCGTTGGTGCAGACGATCACCTCGTGTCCGGCATCGTGGAGCTGGTCCAGGATCTCGCGGGCGCCGGGGAACAGCTGCCCGCCGTGTCCACCCGCGGACGCGGTACGGATCAGGCACCCGTCCACGTCGAACACCCATCCGCGGATGTCTGAGAGATCAGCGTTCACGAGGCTCCTCCCGGACGGGTCAACTCGAACGTCACGTCCCGGTTGGAGAAAGCGACGCTGACCTTCGGCCGATCCTCGACCGCCTTCAGCAGAGACCTCAGCGTGGATGCCGCGGACGCACCCCGCGCGGCCTGCATGGCGTCCACGTGCTCAGCCGGCATGACGGCGCGGAGCAGAAGCTCCTCGTCATCGACGCCCCCGAACCGCTTGCGCATCTGCTCGAGCGTCTCGTCGCTCGTTCCGTCGGACGGCGGCAGCTTGCCGCGGGGCGTACTCATCGCGCGATCGAGAAGGTCCTGGTCGACCTCGCCGGGCAGAGGCCCGAAGTCACCGCGAAGCAGATCCACGACCTCATCGCTGAGCTGCTTGTAGCGCTCCCCGGTGATCACGTTCAAGGTCGCCTGCGTGACGATGTACTGCGCGAAGGGCGTCATCACGATCGGCCAGCCGAGGTCGCGGCGCACCACGACGGACTCCTCGATGACTGAGTCGAACAGCTCGGGACGACCCATCTCGCGCAGTTGCCGCGCGAGCGTGGACTGCACCCCGCCGGGGATGGTGTGTCGGTAGTAGTCCTCGTCGTACTCCCGGGGGACACCCGCGGGCAGGCGCTTGATCTTCGCCTGACGCGTCCAGTACGCCGACGCGCGCTCCATCGCCTCGACGTCCACATCCACACGGTGGCCGCGGGCACGGAGATTGCGCACCATCGTCAGGCCGGACGGATGCGAGGATCCGTTCGCGAGCGGGGGGAGAGCCGTGTGCAGCTTGGTCATCCCGAGGTCAGCAGCTTCGAGGAGCGTCAGCGGCGCGACGCCGGTGGTGGCGTGGCTGTGGATCTCGTCGAGGCGCAACCGCGTGAGGCGACCCTGCAGCATCGGGACCATGGAGCGCAGCCGTTCCGGGGTCATGAGGCCCGCGGGGTCCTTGAGGTAGACGCTGTCGATCGCGCTGCAGTCCTCGAGCTCGGCGATGCGGTCGGCGTAGTAGCCGTCCGTATGCACGGGGCTCGTGGTGTAGCAGATGCCTCCGACGACTTCGGAGATTCCGGCATCCTTCGCCATCCGCGCGATCCGGCCGGCGCCGACCATGTCGTGCATGGGATCGATGACCCACAGACGGCTGACGCCGTTGCGGGCGAGCAGTCTGAAGGCGAGTTCGAACAGCACGTTGGGGGTGCGGGAGAAGGTGATGAAGCGCTTGCCGGTGGTCAAGAAGCCAAGGGGCGTGTTCGGCATCAGCCGCTTGGCCGTGCGCAGCATCTCCCAGGGGTCCTGTTTGTGGGTGCGCACCGACATCGCCAGGAGGGTGCTGCTGGCTGCTTCGATGGCCCGGTAGCCGACCTGATCGAGGTCGGGTGCGGCGCCCGCGATCATGCGAGTCGTCATGCCGACCGCACCCCAGAGGCTCTGGTTGCCGTCGCGAATCGACACGTCGACGAGTTGCACGTCGGTCACGATGCGCCTCCTGTCAGGATGCTGTCGCCGAGCCAGTGCGTGGTCACGCTGTTCTCGCGGAACGCCGGCTCGGCGACGATGCGTCGCACCAGCGGTCGGGAGGTCACCACACCGTCGATGAGGAAGTCGTCGAGGGCGCGGAGCATGCGGTCGATCGCAGCCGCCCGGTCGGCGCCCCACGTGATGAGTTTTCCCATGAGGGCGTCGTAGTACGGCGGGAACAGGTAACCCTGGTAGATGTGCGAGTCGAGGCGGATGCCCCCGCCGGCCGGCGGTCGCCACGTGGTGACACGACCGGGCGTGGGTGCGAGGCCGCGGTCCGGGTCCTGCGCAGTGATGCGGACCTCGATCGCGTGGCCTTCGATGGCGACATCGTCCTGCGTGATCTCGATGGGCTCGCCGAGCGCCGCGAGCAGCTGCTGGCGCACGAGGTCGACGCCGGTCACCTGCTCGGTCACGGGATGCTCGACCTGCAGTCGTGGGTTCACTTCGAGGAAGGCGACTTCTCCGCCGCGGGTGTCGTAGAGGAACTCGACGGTGCCGAGGCCGACGTACTCGAGCTCGGCGGCGATCTTCAGCGCGCTCGAGGTCATCACCTCACGAGTGGCGTCGTCGATCGACGTGGAGGGCGACTCCTCGACGACCTTCTGGTAGCGGTACTGCACGGAGCACTCCCGCTCGCCGAGGTGGATGCGGTTGCCGTGGCGATCACCGAGGATCTGCACTTCGATGTGCTTGGCATCTGTCACGTAGCGCTCGAGGAACACGGTCCCGTCGCCGAATGCGGCGGCCGCCTCACTGGATGCAACACTCCACGCGTCTGCGAGGTCGGCGGCGCTGCGCACGAGCTTCATACCGCGCCCGCCGCCGCCGTACGCGGCCTTCACGAGCACCGGGAACCCGATCTCCTCGGCCAGGCGCGAAACCTCATCCCAGTTTTCGGCGGTACCGCCGGCCGAGACGGGAACCCCGAGCTTCTCAGCGAGCGCGCGCGCGCTGAGCTTGTCGCCCAGGGCATCGAGCGCCTCAGGGGACGGCCCGACGAACACGACGCCGTTCTCTGCGCAGCCGCGCGCGAGATCGCTGCGCTCCGACAGGAAACCGTAGCCGGGGTGCAGGGCCGTGCATCCGGTCTCGATGGCCGCGTGCAGCACAGCGGGCACTGACAGGTAGCTGTCGCGGGACTGGGGACCCCCGAGGACCACGACACGACCCGCGCGCCGGGCAGCGAGCGAGGTGCGATCGGCGAGCGAGACGCCGAGCACGGTCTCGTAGCCGAGGCGGTCGCATGCCTCGATGATGCGCAGGGCGATCTCGCCGCGATTGGCGACGAAGACGCGCTGGGTCACGACGCCCTCCGAAGGACGAACAACGGCTGGTCGTACTCCACCAGAGCGCCGTCGCGCACGAGGACGCGTTGAATGACACCCGCCTCTCCCGCAGGGACCGAGTTCATGAGCTTCATGACCTCGATGATGCAGAGCACGGCGTCGGCGCCGACAAGCTGGCCCTCGTGCACGAATGCGGCATCTCCTGGCTTGGGGGCGCCGTAGAAGGTGCCGAGCATCGGAGATCGAACAATGAACTCGTCGGCGGCGACGTCCTCTGCCGAGCCTGAGGCAACGGGAGCCTCCTCGGAGTGTGCCCGGGCAGACGGTGTCGCCGGACCGGTTGCCGGGGAAGCCGCCGACGCGGGCGCCGCGCCGTCAGCGGGGCTCGTGGCCAACGGCTCACCACGGCTGACTGCGATCCGCAGCTCGCCCTTCTCGAACCGGAATTGAGTGAACTCGGTCTTGTCGAGCAGCTCGATGATCGCGGCCAATTCTTCGAGGTCGACCTCCACGTGACGACTCCTCACATCTTTGTGGGTTGGACGGTGCCGAGGCGGCGACCGATCGTGACGAGAGTATGTCGTCATTCCTGACCACGCAATGGAGTTGCTAGGGCATTCCGTTCTACGGAATGAAGGTGGAAGCCGCAGCGTCTTGACATTTTCGTTGGAGTACTGACTATAGTGGCGGCAGTGACTTGCGATCGAAGGAGATCACGTGCAGTTCTACCGAGCCGGCTATCGCCCGGGAGACCCCGACATCCACCCCGCGGCGCCTGACGCGCACTCCGCGGAGATCCCCGAGGACATCGACGTGCTCATCGTCGGCACAGGACCTGCCGGGTGCGTGCTTGCCGCGCAGCTCGCCGCGTTCCCCGGCATTCGCACGCGGATCATCGAGCGTCGCGATTCCCCTCTGCAGGTCGGGCAGGCCGACGGCGTCGCATGCCGCACGGTCGAGATGTTCGAGGCATTCGGGCTGGCCGACGCGCTCCTGCGCGAGGCGTACTGGGTGAACGAAGTCCGGTTCTGGGGACCGTCCGCGACCGATCGATCCCGTATCGAGCGCACGGGCTGGGTGGAGGACACCCCAGCAGGCCTGAGCGAGTTCCCGCACGTCATCGTGAATCAAGCGCGAATGCAGCAGTTCCTGCTGGATCACGCGGCCCGGTCGGCAAGCCGGCTGGTCCCGGATTACGGAGTCGAGTTCGTCTCGCTCGACGTCGAGTCGGCGGATTCGCCTGTCACCGTGACTCTGCGCGACGCGTCAGGCGAGCTGTCGACGGTGCGCGCCCGCTACGTCGTGGGATGCGACGGCGCGCGGAGTTCGGTGCGGCGTGCAATCGGGCGAGAGCTGAATGGGGACGCCGCGAATCACGCGTGGGGTGTGATCGATGTTCTGGCCGTCACCGACTTCCCGGACTGGCGCACCAAGAATGTCGTGCAGTCCGCCGGAAAGGGCAGCCTGCTCATGATTCCCCGCGAAGGCGGCAATATGGTGCGGTGTTACGTAGACCTGGGTGAGACCACGGGCGACAGAAGTGTTCGTGACACCACCTCGGAGCAGATCACAGCCGTGGCCAACAGGATCCTCCACCCGTACTCGATCGATGTGCGCTCCATCGCGTGGTTCTCGGTCTACGAAGTCGGCCAGCGACTGGCCGATGCCTTCGACGATCTGCCGACGGGCGACGATGATGGCGTGCCGCGCGTGTTCATCGCGGGCGACGCATGCCACACCCACTCTGCGAAAGCCGGCTTGGGGATGAACGTGTCGATGCAGGATGCGTTCAACTTGGGCTGGAAGCTCGCCGCCGTGCTCGAGGGCCGGTCGGAGGCCTCGCTCCTCCGGTCCTACTCGCAGGAGCGGCAGGCAGTGGCCAAGGAGCTCATCGACTTCGACCGCTTCTGGTCGTCCTTCATCGCTCAGCCGATCGTCGATCCCGACAATCCGACGCAGGGCGGGGTCACCTCGGAGGAGATGCAGTCGCAGTTCGCACGCCAAGGCCAGTACACCGCGGGAGTCGCCACGCGCTATCTCCCGTCCGTGCTGACCGGTCATGCCGATTATCAAGCAGTGGCGACAGGGTTTCCCGTCGGCGCGCGCTTCCATTCCGCGCCGGTCACACGGGTGTCCGACGCCAGGCGCATGCATCTCGGCCACGCATTCCGCGCGGACGGCCGCTGGCGCATCTTCGCCTTCGGGGACCGCGATGACTCGGACCTTCGAGCGTTCACGACCTGGCTCAAAGCGGCCCCGGAATCGCCCGTGCGGCGATTCACGCCGCCCGGCGCGAGCATCGACAGTGTCATAGACGTTCACGCTGTGTTCCAGCGAGACCATCACGACCCCGCCTTCGCGGACATTCCCGACATTCTGCGACCGCATTCGGGCCCGCTCGGCCTGCAGGACTGGGAGAAGGTCTGGGCCGTGGACCCGGGCGAGGACATCTACGAGACACGGGGCATCAGCCGTGACGGAGCGATCGTCGTCGTGCGCCCGGATCAATATGTCGCTCACGTCCTCCCATTGTCGGCACGTGCCGAACTCTCCGACTTTTTCGCTGGAGTGCTCGTGGAGCGGGCGGCGATCGCGCTGGCAGGATGAGGAGGTGCCGACACCGCCCTCTCCTGTCCGCGACCTCGACTCCGAGCCGCAGCGCTACGTCGGATATCTGATTCGTCGCGCCCAACAGCGGCACGTCGCGCTGTGGTCGACGCTGGTCTCCACCGAGACCTCGAGCGTTCAGTACTCGATCCTCGCCGTCCTCGACCGACTCACCGAGGCCAGTCAGAAGGAACTGTGCGACGAAGTCGACCTCGATCGCTCCACGGTCGCCGACCTCGTCGCGCGGATGGAACGACGCGGCTTGATCGAGCGGCGCCGGGACTCCAGAGACTCGCGGCGCAACGTTGTCAGCCTGAGCGCTTCCGGTGTCGCCGAGCATGCCCGCCTCGAGCCGCTCGTGGAGAGTGTGCAGATCGAACTCACGCGAAACCTCACCGACGAGGATCGCGACGGTCTGGTTCGCATCCTCCGCCTCATGCTCCGCTAGCGCTCGAGGACGACGGCGAGCCCCTGGCCGACGCCGATGCACAGTGCGGCGACAGCCACGCCCCCTCAGCAGCGGCGGCGGCGCTCGTGAGCACGTGACTCGACCTCGAGCCGATCGTCCATCCCGCATGTAGTAGCCCACTCGGGAATCTCGAGTGCGTCAGCGATCTCCTTGCGCCCGTCGTTCGGATGCGCGCGCGGGTGGCCGATGATGCAGGCCTTGAACATCCTGCCGAGTGGGTTGAGGGGATCCTCCGCGGCATCAAGCGTCTGAGGGTCGGATCGTCTCCGGCGCGGTCCCTGGACCGATTCCGCTCAGAATGGCGCACGCAGGAATGTCCGATTCCCGCCAGAAACAGAAAAGCGTTCCCGCTCCCGTTCAACGGGAAGCGAAAACACTATCTGATCAGGCATTTATGGCGGTGACGGTGGGATTTGAACCCCAAAGAGTCCCGCTCGGACCCATTCCAGTTCGATCAGAAGGCCGCGGATTCATGCGGTTCCAAGCGTGTTGCGGTCGGTGTTCGACCCCTTTCGGTCGGTCTCGTTCGTGTTGAGATGTGGGCACCGTGTGGGCACGGACCCGGGGCGTGCGGATGTCCTGATAGTGTGATGTATCAGGACATGCCTGACGATTCTGCATCAGGACATCTCTGACGGTTGATGTATCAGGACATCGCTGACGTTAGAGGGTCTTGCGGGGCCCGGGTCGACGGCCGTTGCTGACGTATTTGGTGCCGGGTTTGGGCCAGGGGTGCTCGATGATCAGCGTGCCGCGGAGGTCGAAGACCATCACGGTCTTGCCTGCGTCCATCACGCAGACTCTCTGCTCGGCGAAGGCGCGACCGATTCCGAATCGGATGCCGCGGAACTCGACCGCGCCGGTGTTGCCGACCAGCTTCACCCGGATCTCCTCCGAGGGCCCAGGCGTCGGTGCTCGCGGAGCGACAGGGCGGGGCGGTTCAGTCCTCGAGGTGGCATCCCAGGCGGTCCGCGGCGTGACCCGACCCGGAAGGCCTTGATGAGGACGCTGGGTGTTGTAGATGAGGTCGAAGTCGTCGACCTGGGTTTGCAGCAGTTCGAGGGTGGCCGCGAGGGGCTGCTTGTCGAGGAATCGGAACAGGGTCTGGTGGAACCGCTCGTTCTTGCCTTGCGTGGTCGGTTTGTAGGGCTTCCCCGTGATCGGTTCGACGCCGAGAGAGCGCAGGTAGGCGACCAACTGCCCGAGCACTCCTCGTCGGGACGGGTTCAGGGCAGCGCCGTTGTCGGAGAGCAGTCGCTGCGGAACGCCATGAGCGGCGATGCCCTTCTTCACCACGACGATCGCGGCTTCGGACGTTTCGCCCCAGGCGACGTGGGAGGCGATGGCGAGGCGGGAGTGGTCGTCGATGAGTTGGAAGATCACGCATTTGCGGCCGCCGGTGAGGACGTATTCGGTCGCGTCGAGCTGCCAGCACGCGTTCGGTGCGGGATAGACGAACCGGCGATAGGACGAGCGTGGCTTCTTTTTCGGCTCGGTCTTCGCGACACCCGCGTCGCGGAAGATGCGAGACAGCGACGCCGTCGATGGCACCGGCTCCATTCCGAGCGTGCGCATCTTCTCGTGAACACTGATCGGGCCATGGTCGAGCCCGGACTGTTCCAACGCGGCCCGCACCGCAATCGCCTGCGCGGCGATGTCGTCGGCGAGCTTCCGCGGGCTGTGCTTCGGGCGCCTCGACCGTGGCTCCAACGCAGCGGCCGGCCCCTCCGAGGCGGCACGTCTTCGGATCACGTAGAACGTTTCCCGCGAGATCCCGTGCTCGAAACAGAACGTCGTCACCGATCCGCGCGGAGCGTCAGGTGGCCACTGCGTGATCGCGAGGCGGACACGGGGATCAACAGGCTCAACACGGCTCATCCACCACACATAGAGCGAGAAGTGTCAGGACCACATCACCCAGAAGCGTCAGAGATCTATTGATGCGCCACCGTCAGGGATGTCCTGATAGATCACAGCGGATGTCCTGATAGATCACAGCGGATGGCCTGCACGGGGACATGCGCGAAGACAACGAGCGTCCAGGACCGCAATCTAGCGGAGAGAGCCGTGTGTGCACTAGTCGGGCAATCCGGGCTTGATGGGCGCCGTCGTCCGCCACTCAAGACCCGGATACACCTGTCACCGCACGACGACGGTTGCGGTCGCTAGCCGGTTGAGAACCTGCTGGCTGGTGGATCCGAGGATGAACCGGGCGATCGGTCCACGGCCGTGGGAGCCGATGACCGCGAGCCGCGCGGTCATCGCGAGCCGGTTGATCACCGCATCCGGGCTGTAGCTGCTCTCGACGACACTGCGGACGACCAGATCGGGGTAGAGCTGCGCGAGGCCGGCAAGCGATATCGCCAGCGACTCCTCCGTGAGGATCTGCATGTTGCGCAGGTACTCATCGGGATACGTTCGCATCCCGAGCGGGATGGCGACGGTCGACCAGGTGCTCACCGCGATGAGCGGCTCACCGGAACGCTCCGCCTCCGCCGCCGCAAAGGCGATCGCAGCTTCCGATACCGCCGACCCATCCGCTCCGACGACCACGCCCTCGCGCGCCGCCATATCGAGGTCGGGTACGACGACGACCGGGCAGTGCGCGCCCGCGGTGATGCGGATCCCGTGCGGCCCGCGAGCAGGACCCGACTCGGGGCCCCGGTAATCACTACCGATGACCAGAAGGGCTGCTCCCGTCGAGGCCTCGATGAGCTGTTCAACGGGATTGCCCCGACCCACGCGCGTCTCGACGGGCACTCCTCGTTCGCGAACGCGCTCGGCTTCTCGATCGAGCAGGTGCTGCGTGAGCTCGAGCGCCTCGTCGATCACTCGGCCTTCGCCGACGACCCCGACCGCGCCTCCGACGATGGAAACGAGTTCTACCGCATCGCCCCGACCGGCGGCTCGATCGGCGGCCCAGTCGACGGCCCTCCGCGACGCAGCCGCATCCGTCACACCGACAACTACTCTTTCGCGCACTTCGCACTCCTCTGCTCGAGGCGACGCTGTGGCGGTCGCCGCGCTGCTTCCACCTCCGACTATTCCCGATCACGGTGGGCACGCGCCAGGACATAGGTCCCGCTCCCTCCTCGTCGGGCACAGAGGGACCATGGGCCCTATCGGTATCGCTCGCGGTGGCGCACTGTGGGAGTACAGCGGCGAGCGATCTGTGTTGCTTCGCCGAGTTCTGAGAGACGACAGGTATTGGGCGTTATGACTGCAGTGAACTCCGCCGAATCTCTCCAGCCCGGCCTGCCGTCCGAGCGCCCGCCGGAAGACCTCACGCACCACCCGGGCGCCTCGTCGGGCTCACCGAGCAAGCCGCATGCGCACCACGCCACCGATGTCCTCGCGGGGCTCGACACGAGCCGCTCGGGGCTGCGGTCGAGCGACGTTGATCGGCGTCACGCGCACTTCGGTCCGAACAGCTTTCCTGAGCCAACGCGAACGCACCCCATCGTGCGCTTCCTCGCACAGTTCAACAACGCCATCATCTACGTGCTCCTCGCGGCGGCCGTCATCAAGCTCGCCTACAGCGACTACATCGACGCGTCCGTGATCCTCGCTGTCGCGATCATCAACGCCATCATCGGCTTCGTCCAGGAGGGGCAGGCAGAGAAGGCGCTGCTCGGCATCCGCCGCATGCTCTCGCCACAGGCGACGGTACGCCGGGACGGCGGGTGGCACGACGTCGAAGCCGCCACGCTCGTGCCGGGCGACATCATCAGGGTGAGCGCCGGCGACCGCTCACCCGCCGATGCGAGGCTCGTCGAAGCACGCGATGTGCGCGCAGACGAGGCGGCATTGACCGGCGAGGCGGTGCCCTCCGACAAGCACACGGATCCGGTCGTGCGCGATGCCCCCGTCGGCGACCGCGACAACATGCTGCACGCGGGGTCGGTCGTGGTCGGCGGGCGGGCCGTCGCGGTCGTGACTGCGACGGGCACGCGCACAGAACTGGGACGGATTCAGCAGCTGGTGCGCGACGTCGAGCAGACCGATACCCCACTCATCCGCTCGATCAACCAGCTCGGACGCCAGATCACGGCGATCGTGCTCGCGCTGATGGTCATCATGGTCGTGTTGGGGTTCGTCCTGCACGGCGACCCGTTTGACACCCTGATCTCTTCTGCGATCGCCTTCGCCGTGGCCGCCGTCCCCGAGGGGCTGCCCGCCGTCGTCACGATCACGCTGGCGCTCGGCGTGCGACAGATGGCCGCTCAGCGCGCGATCACGCGCCGACTCGCTGCCGTCGAAACCCTGGGGTCGGTCACCGTGATCTGCTCGGACAAGACGGGAACCCTGACGAAGAACGAGATGACCGTGCGGGCAGCGGCGACCCCGAATCGCCGCTACACGGTCACGGGCGAAGGCTACGACCCCGAGGGCACCGTGCTGGCGGAGGGCGCCACCGACGAGTCGGGCCCGGAACATCCGCACTCGGGCGATCTCACCGAGATGGCCACGATTCTCGCGCTCTGCAACGACGCTCGCCTCGACCACGCCGAGACGGGCGAGTGGCGGGTCGTCGGCGATCCCACCGAGGGCGCCCTGGTGAGCTTCGGGCGCAAGGCGAACGTCGAGTTGACGCCCTTCACGCGTGTCGACGAGATCCCCTTTGACGCCGACTTCAAGTACATGGCTACGCTCGACAGGTCGGCTACCGGCGAGCAGTTTGTCTCGGTCAAGGGTGCGCCCGACCGGGTGCTCGCGCTCTGCGCGTTTCAGCGGGCCACCGACGGAGGTCATGCTCCCCTCGATCCCGACGCGTGGCAAGCGCTCATCGATGACTACAGCGCCCGGGGCATGCGCGTCCTCGCTGCGGCGCGCCGCGACCTGCCGACGGATGCCGTGACCGTCGAGACCGGCGACCTTCGCGAGCTCGTCATGCTGGGCGTCGTCGCGATCGCCGACCCGCCTCGACCCGAGGCGACCGCAGCAATCGCCAAGTGCCAAGATGCCGGCATCCGCGTGAAGATGATCACGGGTGATCATGCGCTCACCGCCCACGCGATCGCGGCCGAGATGGGACTGACTGACGCCGATGCGAGCGTTCTGACGGGCGCGGACGTGGATGCCCTCGACGACGCCCAGCTGGAGGATGTCGTCACCGATGTCGACGTTTACACGCGCACAAGTCCCGAACACAAACTCCGCATCGTCGCGGCCCTCCAGGCGCGCGGCGGTGTCGTCGCGATGACCGGTGACGGTGTCAACGACGCCCCGGCGCTCACCCGCGCCGATGTCGGGGTCGCGATGGGCATGAAGGGAACAGAGGCGGCGAAGGATGCGTCGGATGTCGTGCTCGCCGACGACAACTTCGCCACGATCGAGCGGGCCGTCAGCGAGGGCCGCCGCGTGTACGACAACCTGCAGAAGTCGGTCGTCTTCATCCTGGCGACGACGCTCGGCCAGGCGCTCGTCGTCTACACCGCCGTCGTCGTCGGCTTTGCGGACCCTCTCCAGCCCACGCAGATCCTCTGGGTGAACCTCGTCACCGCCGTCACGCTGTCGCTCGCATTCGCCTACGAACCTGTCGAGCCGGGAACGATGACGCGCCGCCCACGACCGCCCGGCGAGTCGATCCTCTCGGGCAAGCTCTTCCTGCTGGCAGGCATAGGGGTCGTGGTGGCCGCGGCGACCACGACCGCATTCTTCGTCGAGCTCAACAGGAGCGGCGACCTGGAGATCGCGCGAACCGCGGCGGTAACCGTGCTGGTCGTCACCCAGATCGCGGTCCTGTTCAACGTCCGCCTGCTGCACGGCTCGAGCTTCACTCGCCGTGTCTTCACAGGGAATCGTGTGATCTGGATCTCGATCGCCGCGCTTGCCGTCCTGCAGACGGCCTACACCTACCTGCCTCCCCTCCATCTGTGGTTCGGCTCGGTGCCCCTCGGCTTCGTGCAGTGGGCGACCGCATTCGCCTACGGCCTCGCCGTCTTCCTGGTCATCGAGGCGATCAAAGCGATCGGTCGTCGTGCCGCGCCCGCCGGGTGGCGGCGCGCCGATCCGTCCGGTCGGGGAATCGGCGTAGTTCACGACTAACCGACACCCAGGGCACCCGCCTCGCACTCACCGGATCTTCGTCAGCATCGACCTGGAAGTGCTCGCCGCGAGCGTGCCGTCACGATACCGCCACAACGACCGTCGGCCCCGGGAGCACTTCGCTCAGCAGGTCATCCATCGTCACGATACCCAACAGGCGGTCGCCGTCCACCACGGTCGCGAGCTGCACACGTCCGTACCTCATCCGCGCGAGCGTGTCGTACGCCGACGCATCGGGAGTCGTGACGAGGGCGTCCCGAGCGATGTCGACAGCGGGTGTCGCGAGGTCGACCGCCAAGGTGTCACGAACGTGGGCCACCCGCGAACCGGCACCGGTTCCAACGAGAATGCGCAGATGCCCGGACGAGGCCGCGACCTCCTGGATGTCGGCCGCGGTCGCGGTCAGCGGCACGTAGGTCGGCACTCTGTCGGTGCGGACGATATCGCCGACGGTGAGTGTGCCGAGCGCGATCGCTCGCGCGATGGGTTCGGAGTACTGCAGATCCAGGGTGCCGGCCGCACGAGAGTGCGCAACGAGTTCGCGGATGGTGTCAGCATCCTGTCCGCCCGCGGCCGCCTTCTCGACGGGCTCGACACCGGACGCCTTGACGAGACGGTTGGCGATCTGGTTGATCCACAACAGGAACGGTCGCAGCGGCCACGTCAGCGCCCGAGCGGTGATGCCCGTCGCCTTCGCAGCGACCTCAGGGTGCGCGATCGCCCACGACTTTGGCGCCATCTCACCGATCACGAGGTGCAGGAAGGTCACGACGATGAGCGCGAGCATGAACGCGATCACTCCCGAGAGCAAGGAGGGCAGACCCCATTGCTCGAGCACCGGCGCGAGGGCGTAGTCGATCGCGGGTTTGGTGATGGCACCGAGCAAGAATGTGCAGGCGGTGATGCCGAGCTGGGCGAAGGCCAGCATGACCGTGAGCTCGTTCATCCCGCGCAGTGCCGCGCGGGCAGACGCACTGTGGTCGGCTTCCTGCTCGAGTCGGTGCCGCCTCGCGGCGAGCAGCGCGAATTCGACGATGACGAAGAACGCGCTCGCGAGGATCAGGGCGGTCGTGATGATCGTGACCATCCACCAGCTCATCGGGTCGCCTCCTCGTCGCGAACTTCGACCGGGGTGACGGCACGTTCGCCGTCCCCCTCCGCGGTGCCCTCCGCGATGTCGCGGTCGACTTCGCGAAGCCTCACGACAAGCCGCGAGGGCACATGGCGTTCGACTTCAATGACCTCTATATCGAGCCAACGCTCGATATGCAGGCCCTGGACTGTCTCGCCCGGTTTCTCCGGCAAGGTGATCCGAACCGTCCCACCCTCGGGGAGAAGATCGCCGTACTCGGTGATGATCAAGCCCGCGATAGTCTCGGCGTCGCCGCGCGGGAGGTCATGACCGATCAAGCGCTCGACCTCGTCGAGGTGCACGTCACCCGGCAGGGTCCAGTGATCGTCCCCCACGTTCACGACTTCGTGGACATCCATGTCGTGCTCATCCGAGATCTCGCCGATGACTTCCTCGGTCAGGTCTTCGATGGTGAGGATGCCGTCGAAGTTGCCGTACTCGTCTACGACGCAGGCCAGTTCGTTGCGGGTTTGGCGCATCCGCTGGAGTGCGACCGGCAGCTGCATCGTCGTGGGGATCACGACTGCGTCGCGCATGACCGTTGAGACGGGCGCGTCGTTGTTGTGCTTGTTGCGGAGAAGGTCGATGAGCTCGACGACGCCCACGGGGTCGTCTTCTTCGCCGATGACCGGATAGCGTGTGTGTCCGGTCGCCATGAGTGCCCGCACCGCGCCGATCGTGGTGTCGGGTGAGATCGAGTCGATGCGTGAGCGCGGAACCATGGCGTGCTCCACGTCGCGCTGTGGGAAGTCGAGGATGCGGTCGATGATCATCGACAGGTCATCCGGCAGGTCGCCACTTACGCGGGACTCTTCGATGATGGCCTCGAGGTCGCGCGCGGTGGCGCTTTCGTCGACATCTTCCAGTGGCTCGATCCGCAGCAGACGCAGCAGCGCGTTCGCCGCGACGTCGAAGACCGTGATCAGCCATCCGAACGTCAACAGATAGATCCGCGTCGGCATCGCGAGCGCGCGGGCCAGGGGCTCGGGGTTCGCGATGGCGAGGTTCTTCGGGTAGAGCTCACCGAAGATCATCGTCACGATCGTGGCGAGCAGCAGGGCGCCGATCGTGCCGACCAGGATCGATACCGCCGGGTCGATCCCGACACCGCCCAGCAGAGTGCCGAGGGATACACCGATCAGCGGTTCCGCGACGTAACCGATCAACAGGCCGGTGACGGTGATGCCGAGTTGCGCGCCCGAGAGCATGAAAGAGGTGCGCTTGGTGATCGCGAGCACGCGCTTCGCTTGCGCGTCGCCCTTCTCCGCGAGCGCCGCCATCCGCGAGCGGTCCACGGACATATAGGCGAACTCTTGCGCGACGAAGAAGCCGCACGCGACGATGATCGCCAAGGTCACGATGACGCCCACCAGCAGGGTCAGTGCTGCCTCGAGCATCGAATTTCACCCCCTCGAAGATTGAGGGGGCCGGGTGATCGACCCTCCTGGTCAGGGGAGGTACGACGGTGGCTCACGGGGTTTCTCTCTCGTGGGTCATTAGCAGATGAAACAACGATACGTGAGATCACACGCTCTCGATCGCAGCGCGGACCCTGCAACGGGTCAGTGCGCGTCTACGGCAGAACGGATTCGACGCCCGACGCCGATCGCCGGCACTCCGGCACCCACGACGATAAGGAGCAGCACGATCGCCGCGGCGGTCAGATTTGCCGCGCCCAACCAACCAGCGATCGGGTAAGTGATGAGGAAGCATGCGTGGGAGAGCGAGAACTGCGCGGTGTAGACGAGGTTGCGGTTCTGTTCCGTGGACGCAGCGAGCAGGAGCCGGGCTGAGGGCGTGTTGACGAGAGATGTTCCGGCGCCGAGGAACCCCCATACGACGAGCAGCACGCCCCAGACATCCGTTCCGCTCGTCGCGACGATCGTGCAGACCACGGCCGCGACTAACCCGAACGCGATCGTCGCTGCGCCGGCGGTCATGGTGCGGGTGACACCGATCCTGTCGACGATGCGCGGCGTGTTCAGGGCAACGAGCAACGACCCGATCCCGTAAGCGGCGTAGGTGAGTGCGAGGGCGCTGTCGTCGAGGGCAAACAGGCTCTTCACATACACAACGCTGTTGACCAGCACCAGCGCGGTCGCGCCCGCAACGACGACGTTCATCAGAAGGAGGAAGCGGAGACTCTGGGTGCGGGCGAATACCCGGACGCCCTCGCTCGTGCGCCGCCAGAACGACAACGTCGCGGTGCTCACGACACGAGGCGGAATCGCCGTGAGCGCAACAAGCACCGCCGAGATCGTGAAGCCCGCCACGGTCCCGACGAACAGATTGTTGTAACTGATGACGGTAAGCAGTGCCGCGGCGACGATCGGGCTGACGATCGCTTCGAGGTCATACGCGAGCCGCGAGAGGGACAGCGCCTTGGTGTAGTCGCGTTCATCGGTGAGGATGCTCGGGATCGTGGACTGGAAAGCCGGCGTGAAGGTCGCCGACGCCGACTGCAGAACGAAGATGATGACGTAGATCTGCCATGTCTCGGTCACGAACGGCAAACTCAACGCCATCGCAGCGCGCACCACATCAGCACCGATCAGAACAGCCTTACGTGGAAGACGGTCCACCGCGGCCGCCACGATCGGGGCAACGGTCACGTACGCGACCATCTTGATCGTGAGCGCTGTTCCGACCACCGCCCCAGCATCGGCCCCCGCCAGGTCGAAGGCGAGCAGCCCCAACGCCACCGTCAACATGCCCGTGCCCAGCAGTGCGATCACCTGCGCCGCAAAGAGGCGTCGATAGTCGCGGTTGCGGAGAACGGACGAGAGTCCCCCGCTCACCCCTGCTCGTCCTCGACCGACTGGGGATTGCCGCTTTCGTGGTGTGCAGGAGCGTCATCCACGGAGTGCTCGGCCTGCAGCAGTGCCTCCCGCACGACCCGGATGGCGTGCTCGTCGACGAGCGAGTAGTAGGCACGGTTGCCGTCTTGCCGGACCCGAACCAGCCGCGCCCACCGTAACTTCGCCAAATGCTGAGACACCGCGGGGCCCGACCGGTCGACGACCTCCGCGATGCGGTTCACCGACAACTCGCCGTCCCGCAACGCCAGAAGAATCCGCACCCGGGTCGCATCGGACAGCAGCCGGAACACCTCGACCGCGACGTCCACGTACTCACTATCCGCACTCAGCCGCTCAGCATTAGTATCTGCATGCATGCTTAGATACTAACCCTTCTTGTTCAGGCCAAGATCCCGGCCCCGATGAACGAGTTCTCAGCACACCCGGGTGGCACGGCGAAAACCGCAGACCCGATCGGGGTCGTCCACTGATTGAGGAGATCGAGCTCGTCCAAGCGCCGTTGAATCGGCACGAATTGGCTTGCGACATCCGCTTGGTAGCTGGCGAAGATCAACCCAGAGTTCGACACCTGCTCGCCTGCGGGTGTGTCGTCGTAGTTATACGAGCGGCGGAAGATCCGTTCGTTCGGGTTGTCCGATCGGGCTCGACGCATGTGGGAGAACTCGGGAATGACGGGGAAGCCGATCGCGGTGACCGCTTCGAAATTGGGCTCGTCGTGCTCTCGGGAGCCGGTCAGTGGCGCGCCATTGGATAGTCGGCGTCCGACCGATTGCTCACGCCCGGGTCTGTCCAGTTCGTCCCAGGTGTCGAGGTTCATCGCTATGCGCCGCACAACGAGCCCTGTTCCGGCGGCGAGCCAGCGTTCGTTCGACCACACCACGGCCTCGAAGTCGGTCGTCCCAGGCTCGGGGTTGACCGTCTCGTCAACTTGTCCGAAGAGGTTCCGCATCGCGGTGCCCTCTGTGGCCGTGCCGTACGCGCGCCGAAACCCTGACTGGCTCCACCGCACCGTCGTAAATGCCCGCGCATCCTTCAACAGCATGCGCGACGCGTGGGCCACGCTGATCGGCTCGTCCGCGGCAACCTGGATGAGGAGGTCGCCGTGCGAATACCGATCTTCAAGACGGTCGATCGAGAATGCCGGCAACGGTCCGAGCCAGCCGGGAGCGGCGACCGAGGCACGCCGCACGAACTCCGGTCCGAACCCGAACGTCACGGTCAACCGTGCCGGAGTAAGGGCGAGCTCCGGCTCCGTATCGGCAAGGGCGGGCTGGCCCTGCGTGAGACGTGCGGCATCGTCGGTGAGGAGCTGCATGAGTGCCCGAAGGCGTCCACGATCCACCTCCGGACGGAGATCTAACGCCAGGAAGGTGCTGTGCGCTTGCGCGGGTGTGTCGATTCCCGCCTGATGCGCCCCGTAGAACGGCACGGTCCGGCTGCCGTTCATGACCGGCACTTCAACCGGCACCGATTCGCCCGAGTCGCGGTTGTTCGTGATGGCGTAGGTGCCGCCGATGGTGGCCGCGGCCCCGAGGCCGGCGACAGCCCCTCCAAGGAGGAACTGTCGCCGGCTGTTCGAGGCAGGGCGGCCGGAATCAGTTTTCCGGTCGGAAGCCATCGTTACTCGTCGCCGCCCATGTCCATGTCGCCCATGTCGTCGCCCACGTACTCCTCGTTCGCTCCGGAGTAGTCCTTCACGACCGCCGTGAAGTCCAGCGACGATCCGTCAGCAAACTCCAACACGAACGGAACTTCGTCACCCGCGACGAGAGCGCCGGTCAGGTCCATCATCATCAGGTGGTTCGCGGCAGGCTCCAGCGGGAAGGACTCGCCTGCGGGAAGCGTGAAGCCGCCTTCGATCTGCCTCATCACCATCGCGCCGGCATCATCCACGACGGTTTCGTGCAACTCTGCCGAAGCGGCGACGTCCGTAGACACAGAGGTCACCGTCACATCGTCGGTGCCACTGTTGCGGAGCATCCCGAAGCCGGCGGTCATCCCGGAGTCCGCCGACTTGACCCAGGCGTCTTCGATCGTGACGACGCTCGACGCGGTGGCGGGGACGTTCGATACCTCGGGTTCTGTGGACGAGCATCCGACGAGAGTGGCAGCGAGAGCAGCGGTCAGGACTGCGAGGAGCGTGCGGTTACGAGTGTTCATGAATCGTGCCTTTCAAAGTTGTCCGACGACTCCATGGGCCGTCGAGTTTCGTCGTCGGACCGGGCGCGCCGACGACGATTGAGGAAAGAAAAAAGTACGAAGAGGAGGACTGCACCAGCCGCGCCCCCGATACCAAGAAGGGCCAGCTGCCACAGCTCGGGCGCCTGATCCCGGTCCGCGGTAGCTTCCACCTCGGCATCGGCATCGGCATCGGCCTGGAAGCTGACCTCGGGGCTGGGAGTCGCCGATACGTATGGCTCTCCATCCCCGACAGTGAATGGAATGACCGAACTGATCGGGTGACCGTCGCCGGACACCACCCGCCACCGCACTTGATAGCCGGCGTCCGGCATGTCGGGCGCGAGAGGAGCGGTCAGGGTAGTTCCAGTGATCGTCAGGTCCCCAGACACCCAGTCCTTTCCGCTTTCATCCACGACCAGCACGTCAGCGCCCATCGTCAGGATGTCGGCGTTGAAAACAAGCCGATCTGCTGGGGCGCTGTTTCAAGTTGCTCGTCCTCGCTAGGAGAGCTCGACCCCAAGCTCTCATGCGCGCTAGCTGGCGCGGTGGGCGTCGTCACAAGCGCAACTGCCAATGCGGCAGAAGCGGAGACGAGAAGTAATCGGTACCAATGGGACATAAGGCATCACCTTTTCGAGACGGCTCGAAAACGCAGTCCGAGCCGGACGTCGTCAAACGGAATGCGCGCAACAGCGCGCTAGCAACCACCAAGGGAATGCGCGCAACAGCGCGCTAGCACCAAGAGGGGGTGGTCGAGAATTCAGATCAGATGAGGACGAAACGCGGCGGGCCGCGGCGGGATACGGAGTTCTCAGAGAATGCTGGGGGCGCGAACGGAGCACGCTCGATCGGGCACAGTCGGAACCATTCGCGGCGGACAACCGGCAGACTCGGATCCACCCAGAGGCTGCGCAGCCAGCAACCCACCTGCGCCACGATGCCGTAGGCGTATCGCAGCATCCGCGAACCCGAATAGAGCGCGGCGATGGTGACGACGCCAGCGACCGCGTGACCAACCCACATCGCGGGCGAGGCGTGGACGTGCTCTGCACCGCCCACGGCGAGCACTGCCTGGGCCATCCCGTGGTGATGGGCGCCGCCGCTGACCACCGGCTCGCCACCGCTTCCCAACACGAACAGGGAGTGGAACATCACCTGGCTCACCGCAACAGACAACGACATGCGAACCAGAGACACGCGCCGGCCTGCGACAGCCGTGCAAATCAAGAGCGAGATCGCGAAGGGGACAGCGATCCCCACCCAACCGGGCGGCACACCCCCGGCCGCGACATGAGACATCAACGCCGCGAACGTCGCAATGGCGGCCGCGAGCGCGCCACGACGGACTCGAGAGGCCCGTGATGCACGCATGCATCCATTGTGCTGGACGACAGGCCGGGGAGGGGACGGACAACAAGACCGGGTTCTGGCGCAACAACCAGTTAGCCAGTGAGTATGGTCTCGCTCAGTCGGTAAGAGGGTTGTCTAGAGTTCGCCGATCGCCTGCCCCAGCTGCAGGTACATGTCACTGACCGCAGCGTCGTCCACTTGGTACCGAACACGCTGCCCCTGCCGCACCTCGTCCATCGGTGGGTCCGAGATCAGCAAACCTGAAGTCATCAGAGCGGCGAGCGACTTCGCCACCGTTGGCACCGGAATCTCTAGCGCGCGGGAGATCTCAGCACGGGTGGCCGGACCGTTGGTCCGGAGGAAACCGATGATGCCCGCGCGCACCATGTTGCCAAGGGCTTTGATGGGGTCCTCCGCATGCTCGCTATGACGAGGGCGGGCGTATTTGGGCACCTGACCATTGTGGCGCACCGGCTGCGCGAGCACTCGGCAAACTGGGTAATTTAGTGATTCACATTGCGAGTGTATCGCTGTAGTATCCAGATATGTCAACCGTCGAGGCGAACAGAAACCAGCCACGAACTGGTCAAGGCGGCGGCATGTCCCCCATAAGCCCTACAGACAAGGGCCGATTGCAAGGGATATTCTGCGAATCGCGATTCGTATGCGCCCCGACATCCACGGCCAACGCCTCCTCGCTACTGGTACGCCGTAATCTGACACCTCACCCTTTCCGATTTTTTCGCACCTGCATAGGATGCCGGAAAGGCAGCTCGAGCTGGCCCCAACGTCGCGTCTCGCTCCACTGCTCACGATCAGCAGGGAGGGCAGCGCCATGACGACGCCGACGACACCACGCCGCTGGAGCGGCCTGCCTTGGGCAATCGCCGGAGGACTTGTCCTCGTTGCCGGCATCGCAGCGCTCGTGGCCATGGCGATCATCAACGGAACAACGCCCGATGCTGGACTGCCCAACCCACCCACCAGCACGACCACAAGCGCCACCCCGTCCGCCCAGCCAACCGTCGAGCCCACGGATACGTCGGTTGTCGATGAGAGCGTCACGGCGCAAGGTTGGACACCCGAGCCCATCACCCGCGACGAAGAGGTCTACATCCGTGGGGCGCTCTCGGCCGCCGCGACGTTCGACACGACCCGCGCGACACGTGACGAGTGGCTGGCCTATCTCGACACCTGGTTCACGCCCGACACTCGGTACACCTCACAAACAGACCGCCAACCCCAACTCGATCAGGCCCGCCTGGAACTTCGGCAATCCGTCGTTCTCCCCGAAGACATGTGGAACTCGCTGGCGGCCGAAGACGGCCGAGTCGAGGGAGCCGTGTTGGACGAGATCACCTACTCGCCCGTGCCCGAGAACCCTGCTGCGGACATGTTCATAGGGGAAGCAGACGTCGTACTCACTTTCACCTCGGTGACAGAGGGGGCGCAGGAGACGAGCTACGAGCAGACTGCGCGAGTCCGCGTGCAGGTGCTGTGCGGTGGCGAGTCAATCCCGGCCCCCGGCTCGGCGCAGCAGGTTGGCGATTGCAAGGTCGTCCGCTTCTTCGGCGCGGACGGCAGTTGACATGCCGCATCCCTCAGTCGTTGCCGCCGGTATCGTCGCGCGGTCAAAGACGTTGCGCCGTCTGGTTCTGCTCGCGGTGCTTGCGGTAGCCCTGGCGGGCGGGGCCATCGTCACTCCGCTCGTTGCGCTTCCCCTTGCCATCGCAGCGCACGGTGCACCCGCAGCGCAGCCCGGAACGATCGACGGAAGCACACCAGTCGTCGTCGGCGATTGGGGTTACCCCCTCGCGGGCGGCTACACAAAAGGACGCGGGTACGGCTTCCACCCAGTAAAGGGATGCTCGTACTGCCCCGCAGACCATAAGGGCTATGACATGTCGCAGGGATGCGGTGCGTCGATATTCGCTGCTGGTCCTGGCACCGTCACAACCGCCGGAAGCATGGGCCAGTTCGGCAACAGCGTTGTGATCGACCACGGCGACGGCATCGAAACGATCTACGCCCACCTCGAGTGGGGCTCGATCGCCGTCGAGAAAGCTGAGCAAGTGACGGCCGGCACACGCCTGGGAGCCGAAGGAACCACAGGCCTCTCCTGGGGATGCCACCTCCACTTCGAACTGCGCATCGACGGCGCCCGCCTCGACCCCGCTGCATTCATGGCCGCCCGCGGTCTTCCCCTCGCCTGACCAACAATCACCAAGGAGACCGGATGCCACTCAACGACCTACTCGTCCCGCTCGACGTGGACGTGCCCGAAATCCAACCCGACTTCTCGGCGCCCTTCTTTCAGGGCTTCCAAGTGATCGCGTCCTACATTCTCGCGGGCGCAATGATCGTTGTCTTCATCATGCTCGTCATCGCGGGCGCCGCCCTCGCGTTCCGCGGACTCGCCCCGGACCGCGTGCGGTCGTGGGCGGGCGAGAACATCGCCTGGATCTTCATCGCTGCCGCCATCCTGGGCGCCGCGAGCGGCCTGTTCGCCTGGTTCGTCAACTTCGACTTCGGATTCTGACCTCCATGCGTCGGCTCGGGATGTTTCTCCTCGGCGCGCTGCTCGCTGGCGCCGTTGTGGGCATCGCCGAGCCTGCACACGCAACAGACGAAACGAAGCCCACCATGCGGGTGGTCACGGCAACGCCCGTCACGGGTCAAACGTGGTCTGCGCCGGCGTTCCCGGTGACCTGCTCGAGAGAGACCGATCAGGTCAGTTGCACCCCCGAAAATGCCGCTGACATCAAAGCGCAGCGATGCTTCACGGGCGTGCTGGTCGCGGGCGAGAACGCGATGGTCTGCACGACCTACGAAGGACACCACCAGCAACTGAAGGATGCCGGCGGCAAAGAACTCACGGTCGGCTACGACTGCAGTGTGGGTGATCTCGTCTGCGTCAGCTTCGAGAACGCGGGCCGCGGGATGGCTCTGGCAACGACAGGCGGACTTTTCGTTCTCGCTTCGAATATACGGTTTGACACCTCAAGCACCCTGTGGGCAGCGGCTGTCGAGGAATGGTCCTTCTGGAACTGGGCCGTGCTCGCGGTCGTCTTCGCAGCAATGATCTGGGCAATCGCAGCGGCCATCGTCGCGCGGGACCGCGAGCAACTCGTCGGTGCAATCATCCGGTCCTTCATCGCGATCCCCGCCGTCCCGATCACTCTCTGGCTCACCGGGCATGTCGTCAACGCCGTGGACGACATGGCGATGTACATCCTGACCCGCGACGGAGACTTCGCCCTCATCTCCACTCTCCAGAGCGTGATGTGGGCAGGCGGTCACGCTAACTACTTCTTCGCATTCCTCATCCACGGCCTTCTGATGGTCGCGACCGTGCTTCTCACTCTGGTCTTCGCATTCCGAAACCTCGCCCTCGCCGTCCTCATCATGGTCGGGCCCGTCGCGTGGATGATCTTCCCGGTTCGCGGAATCGGACCGCAGTGGGTGGTTCGCTACCTCAGCGCGGTCGTCGTTCTGCTCCTCACCGGGCCACTCACGATCGGATTCCTCGCGTTGATCATCAACGGGCTTTCGACTGTTCGCACGATTTGGGACCCTCAATCTTGGCCTCTGCTCATCGGCCTCGTTCTGGTCGCGTTCGCGCCCTTTGCGGTCTTCGGCCTCTTCACTTTCACGGGTGCCGTGGCCGCTGACTCGTTGGGTTCACGACTCGGCGGTCAGGCCGGCCGCATGGGTGCCAACGCGGCGCGGAGCGCCTCGCGTCTTCCTTCTCGCCTCGGTAGTGCGCCAGCAGGTGTCTCGCCCGGATCGACCCGTGGCCGCGCTGGCATCACCGGCGCATCCGCCGCCACCCCGAAGAGCAGTGCCTCGCGGCCGACATCCGGACCAATCTCCCCCGCTGGTTCAGGTGCTTCCGGCTCGACCCCACCGAAGCCGGCGACAACGTCCGCTTCTTCCACGCCCCCGACGCCAGCCGCGTCTCGACCCGCGAGGAGCACACCGTGACTTCTACCACGACGGACCACGCACGCCCAGTCCGACTCCCCCGTCGTTCGCGCCAAGGGATCGTGCTCGGGCTCGACCCGTGGCAGATCGGATTCGTCGCCGCAGCCGCCCTTGTCCTGCTCATCGGTGTCAATGGGTTCGGTCCCGCGGGCATCCTGTACGCAGCACCCATCTATCTCCCCCTAGATGAGTGAGTCCGTTTGGCTGGGTCGGCGTGGATGCTGTTAATCGCAGGCGGAGGGTGTTAACCCCGGTGTGTGAAAACTGAACTCAACACCCTCCTGATCACACTCTACGTCCACCTCGATGACCGGATCCTGCCCGCGATCGGCTTCACCCGCGATCACCACCCGGGCCGCAAACCCGCCCTCAACGACGCGGAATTGCTCTGCCTGCTGGTCGCGCAACACCTGCTCGGGATCGCGTCGGATCGGAAATGGATCCGATACGCGCACGCTCACCTGAAGGGCATGTTCCCGAACCTGCCCGGCCAGTCCGGGTGGGGCAAACGCGTCCGCCAATCCACCGGGCTTCTCTCTGCGGTGATCACCGAGCTGGCCCGTGACACCCCGTCCTGGGGTGAGGTCACCCGGCTGGTGGACTCGACCCCGTTACCGTGCGGGAAATCGCGGGAGACCGTGAAACGCTCAGACCTCGCCGGGCACGCCGACTACGGATACTGCGCATCCCACTCCCGATACTTCTGGGGCTTCCGGCTCTATCTGATCTGCACTCCCGACGGAATGCCCGTGATCTGGGGACTCGCGAGCCCGAAGATCGGTGAACGCGAAGCCACCCAAGCGATGCTCGACCACGACAGACACCTCATCCAGCCTGGACAGGTCATCGTTGGCGACAAAGGCTTCGCTGGGAAGCAGTTCGAGGACTTCGTCACCAACGAACTCGGCGCGCACCTGATCCGCCCCGACCGCAAAGACGAGACCCCCAGGTTCGGGAAACTCGGCAGCATCCGACAATGGGTCGAGTCCGTGTTCGACACCCTCAAAGGCCAACTCACCCTCGAAGACCACGGCGGCAGAACCCCCGCAGGCGTCTACTCCCGCGTCGCCGCAAGACTCCTCGCCCTCGCCGCCGGCATCTGGCACAACTGGCTCACCAACGCCCCCGCCAAACGCTCCCTCATCGCCTACGACCACTGAACCAAACGGACTCACTCATCTAGGACTGGTCGCCGTGACGACCGTGCGGGGTATCTCCGCGCCCCGGATGCTGGGACTGTGGCTCTCGAAACAACTACGGCACTCCGCAGGCGCTACGACCCACGCCTACCGTCCAGAACGCGTCCAGCTCGAAGGAACACTCAACCTGCCCGGCACGCGCGCGTCCGTGCAGATGTGGGACGTCGACGGGCTCGCCTGCGTCTACAACCCGCACGACCGATCGGTGTCGGTAACGGCGGAACTCGAGGTGCAGGGATTCCTCATGAAGGACACCGCCGACCGCCACGACCTCGCACAACAGTGGGCTCAGGTACTCGCCACGTTCACACAGCGCGTAGGCGTCAAACGCGTGACGCTGCAAGAACGTACAACGCCCACCACGATCCGAGCGGGCCGCGAACACTTCGAGACGAGCGCGCATCGTGCGGGCATCGACGACGACGCAGACGTGACAACGAACTATCGGCGGGTGATGGATGCTTCGGAGCGCTTCGCCGTCGCCCACCGCAACTATCTGACGCTGACGTTTGACCTCGTCGCGCTCGGCCCGCAGGTTCGCGCGCTCGGTGGAGGCAAATCCGCGATCCAGGCACTAGCTCATGTCGAGGCCAGCAACATCTCCGACGCCCTACGCTCAGCCCGCATCACCGTACGACGGTGGCTATCGCCGAGAGACATCGCGAGCCTGGCTCGTACCGCGTTCGATCCGGAGTTTCTGTCCACGGTGCAGAACCGTGACGCCGAGAACACCGGTGTCGCATTGAACGCAATCGGTCCGATGTACCTCGAAGAGCCGCGCGGCAAGAACGGCGTCGTCATCACAGACTCGGGAATTCACACCACGATGTGGGTACATGAATGGCCTCGGTCCGATGCCGCGGTGGGGTTCATCTCGCCTCTCGTCTTCGCGCGTCATCCCGTGACTGGCGAAGCCGTGACGCACATCTTCTCTATCGTTTTGACCCCGGTGCCCGTGAACAAAGCGCTCAAGCGCATCCGCGAAGAGAAGAAGGTCTGGCGGGGCAACGAAAGGTTGCGCGCCAAGCGTGGCGCTGACGGCTCCGCCGCTGACGAAGCGGATTGGCTCGCCCTCGAGAAGCAGGAGGACGAACTCGTCGCTGGTCACGGCGAGTTCCGCTATGGCGCCTACCTGACCGTGACGGCAGACGACGAGAATGCTCTCGAACAATCGATCGCAGGCGCCCGCAACGCACTTTCGCGGGCAGGCATGGAGGCACAGATCCTCTACTGCCAGCAGGCCGAGGCTCTCCTCGTGAACGCGCTGCCGCTCGGGCTGGGGATGAAGTAATGGCCCGCCGAACCTTCGTCGTCTCCCCCGCCGGTCAGACGCGTGCCGAGCGCCGAGCGGTGCAGCGCGAGATCGCCGCACGAATGCAGGAATCGCAGCCGACCAGAACTTCAAAACGGGACCGCGCGCTACCGGAGCCAGCGGTACCAGGTCCCTTCGGTCCGGGACTCACCGAAGGGGGCTACTGGAATCTGTCCACTCCCGCGGTCCCGGCCCACCAGGCAACGTCCCAGCACCTCGCTGGAATCTATCCCTTTGTCGCGGACGCGGGATTGGGACACCGCGGCCCGATTGTCGGCGTCGACCTCAATGCGGACGCGCTCTGGCACTTCTCACCATGGGAGGCCTACGCCGATCCCACCGAGCGCGGATCTTTCTCTACCAACGTCTTGGTGCTGGGGTCGTACCGGTCGGGCAAGAGTTCAACGATCAAGTCACTAATCACCCGCTCCATCCCTTTCGGACACCAAGCTGTGGTCCCCTCAGATCCGAAAGGCGAATGGGTGGTCGTTGCCGAGGCTGTCGCAGGCACCGTCATCAGGCTTGGCGGAGCGACAGGCGCGCGACTTAATCCGCTCGATCGCGGCCCTCGGCGCACGGGAAGCAGTGATGAGCAGCACGAGCAGATGGTGCGCCAGCGCCGCATCGCGACGCTGGTCTCACTCGTCGAGATGGCGGTCGGCGGCGCCAAGCTGTCTGCGGTCGAACACGCGTGCATCCACCTCGCTCTCGAACGCGCGATCACGGCCACGGGCGACGAGCCGACGCTTCGGGAGGTGTACCGTCAGCTCGCCCGGATCGGTGCGGGCGAACTCTCCGACGAGCCTGAGCTCAGCGCCGCAGCCTCACAACCTCGATTCGTGTTGCGCCGCTTCGTGGAAGGCGACCTATCAGGTCTGTTCGAGGATGAATCCACCGTGCAGTTCGACGATGCATCTCCGCTCGTCGTCGTCGACACCTCCGAACTGTTCGCCCGTGGCGACCTCGTCGCGCAGCTCACCCAGGTATGCACAACCTCGTGGGTTCAGGCAGTCATCTCCGATCGCGACGCGAAACGCACGCGGTACGTCGTCCGTGAAGAAGGCTGGCGCGACATGACCTCGCTCGCTGCTCTCCAGATGTACCAGCAGTGGCTCAAGCTCTCACGCCACTACGGCATCAGCAACATCGTCATCCTGCACAAGATGGGCGACCTTGACGCTGTGGGCGATGCCGACTCGCAGGAACGAAATCTCGCCTACTCGATTGTGGGAGACATCGAGAACAAGTTCGTCTTCCGCGTCAACCACCAAGAACACGCGAGCCTGCGAGACCGTCTCCAGATGCCGACCGCGCACGTGGACATGGCTCGACAACTCCGGAAAGGCGAGTTCCTGGCCTACGTCGGCCAGTACTCCTACCTCGTCGACTGCTTCGCCACATCCACCGAGTGGGAGTACGACCTGTTCAAGACGGACGATGCCATGCTCCCCGTCGCCGAACTCGCCGGACCCGACGAGCTGATAGTGCCGATACCGCTAGATGACGTCTGGCCGACCGAAGACGGCACCGACCTCGCCGGTTGGCTGACTACCGATAAGGAGACAGGATGACCATCGCCACCAGACCGCTCGTCTTCGCCAACGTGAGCGGCGATACCGCGGAGTTCATATCTATCGATGGAAACACCGAGAGCATTCACGCGGCTCCGGCAGAAGACATCCGTGCATCGATCGTCCGTCGCGCGATCGCCGAAGCGCAGGTAGCGGACTCGGAGCTTGAACTGGTCACCTCCGGCGACCGCGGCGATCATCGCCTACTCATCCATACAGATGGCAGCGTAGAGGGGGTCAACGTGGGCGAACCCGTCGAGGAATCCGCCGAGGATGCGACTGATGTCGCGACCGGCGGCGATGTTGCGAGCGATAGCGAACACCCCACTACGCGCCGCGCTGCTCGCACAGAACGCCGGTCCTTCATCACCATCAACGAGGAGACCGAGACCTCTCCGTCAACCGGATGGCGAGCTGTCCTCGCCCGTCTCGGCATCACCGTTCGTCCCTCTGCAGAGGACCTGCGGCGCGAGGCCGACCAGCGAGCGGTCGCCCAACATTGGGCCGGATGCCGCACGATAGCGGTCGCCAACGGCAAAGGCGGCGTCGGCAAGACGATGACCACCGCGATGCTCTCCGCCGTTTTCGCCCGCTACGGCGGCGGTCCCGTGCTCGCATGGGACAACAACGACACACGAGGGACCCTCGGCTGGCGCACCGAAAGCGGACGCTACGACTCGACCGTGCAAGACCTGCTGCCCGCCGCCGACTGGCTACTCTCGCCCGACGCACCAATCTCTGACATCGCCAACTACGTCCACCACCAGACGCAAGACCGGTACGACGTGCTGCGTTCCAACCCCGAGCTTCTCGCCGCCCGGCAGCGAATCGAAAGCACCGAGTTCGATCTGCTCATGCGCGTCGCCGCGCGGTACTTCCGGATGGTCGTTTTCGACTCTGGTAACGACGAGTCCGCCGAGCGCTGGCTCAGGATGGTCGACGCCTCCTACCAACTCGTCATCCCCACGATCGCGGCACGAGAGTCAGCGGAATCGGCTGCCCTGCTACTCGAAGCGCTCTCGGGTCGCGATGACCACTCGGCAGAGCTCGCACGAAACGCCGTCGTGGTAGTCACGCTTTCGGAGCGTGCAACCGCGTCTGAGATTCGGCCCATCGTCGATGGATTCAGCGACCTCGTCCGCGCTGTACACGTCATCCCGTTCGACCCTGCACTCAAATCCGGACCGCTGCGCTTCGACGCACTTCGCCCCGCAACTCAACGCGCATGGGTGCGCACGGCCGCGTCGGTCGCGGAGCAGCTGTAGAGAACAGGCATCCACTCATGGTGAGCGACGGCATTTGGCCCAAGATCGCGGCGATCGGCATCGCCGCCGTCATCCTGCTCAACATCGGATTAGCGTTCGCTGCCGAGGCAGTCACACATATCTTCTGCGGCGCGCGACCGACTCCCACCGGTTTCTTGTCGGGGTTGTGGCTTGCAATTTCCGGCGATACGGGGGCGTACACGATCGACGGATGCGCCCTGCCGGTGCCGGCGATCAGAGTCGCGGATCTCGCGCTGGTGCTTGTACTCGCGTTCCTGTTGGCATGGGGCGGCGTCGCGTACTCGCGATACCGGCAGTCGGATCGCTACTTCATCAACGATCTGCAGAGTCGACCCGGATTCGCCCCCGCATCCGAGATCCGGAGGCACCTCTCCGCGCGGGCTGTTCTGCGCCGCGCCCCGCAGTTGCGACCCGAAATCGCCCAGCCCAGCCCCGTAGACGTGGGCTGGCGGGTCGGTTCATCTCGAGGCATGGACGTCTACGTGTCTATCGAAGATTCCGTCGCGCTCGAGGGTCCGCCCCGCTCGGGCAAGGGATACCGCGTCCTCATCTCCGCGATCCTCGACTGGTCGGGTCCGCTGATCACCACCTCAACGACGAACGATAACCTCACCGCCACGATGAAGATGCGTCAGCGCCGCGGTGCCGTCAGCGTCTTCGACCCTCAGGGCCTGTCGGGCATTCGTGAAGCCATGAGAATCAGCCCTTTCGCGGGATGTGAAGACCCGCTCGTGGCTCTCCAGCGTGGTTCGGCGATCATCACAGGCACCGCACTCGGAGCGTCAACGACGAACGGTGAATGGGCCCAGGCATCCACCATTGTCCTCTCCCGCCTGCTCCACGCCGGGGCGGTCGGCGGACGGTCAATCGCCGACCTCTACGACTGGGGCACGAGCCCATCCCTCGCACGGTCGGCCGTCGAAGTCCTGCGGTCCGACGGAGCGCCCGGGTGGGGCGACAGCTTGGAAGCCCTTGTCTCGGGTGACGAGCGACTCGTGTCATCAACGTGGTTCGGCGTGCAGAATGCCGTCGCACCGTTGGCGGTGCCGCAGATTCGTGAAGCACTCTCTCCGCGATCCGACGATCTGCGCTTCGATGCCGACGAGTTCCTGACCGGCGAAAACACGCTGTACTTGATCGGCTCATCGTCGGGGTCCGCCGCGATGGGCGGGTTTCTCGGTGCCCTTCTCGACGATGTTGTCGAAGTGGCCCGGCGCAAAGCGCTCGCATCCCCCAGTTCGCGACTCGCACAACCTCTCGGTTTGATCCTCGACGAGATCGCCAACATGTTCCGGTGGGCGAACCTGCCACGCACGATGGCCGACGGCGGCGGTCGCGGCATCTGCACCTTCGTCGTGTTGCAGGCACTCTCCCAAGCAGAAACCGCGTGGTCACGGGCCGAGGCAGACACGATCTGGTCCGCCGCAACAGCCAAGATCCTTCTCGGTGGCGCAGCGCAAGTCGACCACCTGCGCGACATCGAAGCGATCCTGGGCTCACGGGAACGCCGCCGCACCCAGCTATCCTGGAGCAGCAGCCAAGCCGGCGTGAACACGAGCGAGCAGCACGACCGACTGCCCCTCATGACAGTGGACGAGATTCGACGGATGCCTCAGACCGTCGGCCTCCTCGCCTACCGCAACCGCCGAGGCGTGCTCCTCGACCTCGCCGGATGGGACAAGCGCACTGACGCGCGAGCGGTCAGCGCCGGCAAGCGCGAAACGGAACGTGAACAACGCGCCGTGTTTGCCGAGGACCTCGCGCGAGCGACGGGACCCGCCGCGAACGAGACCCCGGAACCATGAGCAACATCCGGAAACCCCGCCGCATCAACTCCTACCGCCGTGGGTATCTGCGCTCACCCGCTTGGTTCGCCCGTCGCGACCAGTGGTTCAGAGACGAACAGCGCCGAACGGGCACCGTCGCCTGCGCAGCATGCCTTGTTGACGGCACCGCCCGAACGCTGGAACTGCACCATCTCGACTACTCCGGCGTCGAGCGCACCGATGGCGGCTGGCGCGCGCAGGAAGCGCACTCGGACCTCGTCGCTGTTCACCCCTACTGCCACGAACTGCTGCATCGACTGCTCGACCGCGACAGGGTGTTGGCGCATCATCGTGACCGACGGACTGCATCCCTCTCGGCACTTCTTCACCTGCGACGCAAGTTGCGCGCGATGGGAGGCGCGGCGTGAGCGATGAGACCGACGCGGCATACGAGGCGATGCTCGCCGCCGAACTCGCCGAATGGGATCCGGACGACCGACGCGGAAGCTCGGCGCCCCTAGGTGCCGCTGTCGTTGATTGGAAGGAGCTACCCGACGCGCAGGCGGCCGACGCGTGGCGAGCCCTGCGCGACTGGGTCGAGTGGCTGACGATCCGATACGACATCCCCGTGACCAGCATCCCGGACTGCTGGTGGAAACACGGAGCGCTCGTGGAGGAACTCTCCGCACTGCACACCGCCCATCGTGCGTCGTTCGATGCAAGCGACAGCGGTTACGGGCCCGTCGGGTGGCACGAGCGGCTCGCGCAGGCGCGCGGCCGCTGGCGGCAGGCCTACGCGGGCGGCTGTACTCACGGGCACCAGCCGCAAAAGCCTCGCTCATGGTCGTCCGCGACCGACGAGCAGGAATGGGATGCGTGGACACGCCAGTCTCACGCGCCATGACGCACCGACCGGTGCATGACAGAAAGGAACGAACACCATGTCCACACGAATACCGGTCACCATCGAGGGCAACCTCACTGGTGACCCCGAGCGCGGCACCGCCGACAACGGCACCGACTACGCGCGGTTCAGCGTCGCGGTCAACGACCGTCGCCGCAACGAGCAGAGCGGGGAGTGGGAAGACGCGGGCTCGGTCTTCCACCGCGTCGTCGTCTTCAACAGCCAAGCACGGCACGTCGCCGACTCGCTGCGTAAGGGTGATGCCGTGCTCGTTGCTGGCGACCTGCGGTTCTCCACCTATACCGATCGCGAAAGCGGCGCGACCCGAGAAGCGCGGGACATCGTCGCGGACAACGTCGGAGCGTCGCTGAAGTTCGCCGGCGTCGAGGTCGAGCGATCCCCTAAAGCTAACGGCCCCGTAGCTCACGCTCCGGGGCCGGAAGCCACACCGGTTTCGCACACCGGCGCAGGGTTCGCTCGCTGACCATCCGCAAAGACAGAGCGGGCGGGAGTTACGTTACTCCCGCCCGCTACTGCATGTCACGGATGGGGGTTCGTGACGACTTCCATGAGTCGTACCATTTAGAACATATGTTCGATGGGAGGAATCGTGGGCACGAATCGTCGATATGCCGCCCAGATCGACGAGCGCATGAACCAGAAGATCCTCGACCAGCTCGCGGCAAGATATCCGATTCAGGCACTCACCGAGCGCGAGCTACGCTTCGACCTCTACCCGGTGACCACCGATCCTCAACCACGGCGCGTGCGCGCCTGGGTCCGATTCGGCGCGATCGCCTCGCAGATCGAAGGAGATGCGGTCGCCTGGACGCCTCGGGCCGTGCAGGTCAAGTTTCTGTTGGACGGCAAAGATCAACGCGTTTGGGTCTGGGCATCGGCCGTCGACCGCGTGGAGTGATCCCGTCCGCCGCGGCGAGCATCTCGTGCCGTGAGCTTGGCTAGTCGTTAGCTCAGTGAGGGTCCGCCGTGAGTCGGCACCGACGAGACGATCGGGTCGGACTTCATGATCTGCGGCCTTGTGCCCTGCTCGATACCTTCCCGCAGCGTGGTCGCTGCCCGGCCAAGCTCGAGCCACGCCGCCTGCCGGCTTTCTTCCATCGTGGGTTCAATGGAATGGCGCATCATCCTGTCCGCTACATCTTCGGATGCGTCCCTATCGGTCGCGAGGGCAATCACGGAGTTCACCGCTCGGCCTCTTGTCATTCCGACGTACATGCCAGCCGCGTCGACACCTGGACCAACGATCGCGGCGTCCGTACTCTCGCCTTGGACGCCATGGACCGTTGACGCGTAGGCGAGGTGCACGTGCTCAGCGACATAGTCGAGAGGGACAAGTCGAGTATCGCCAGAGTCAGTAACACTCACGAGCCGGACTCCTTCCGGCTCGATGCGACCAACGGTCCACATCGAGCGATTTTCAACTCCCAGGCCCTTGTCGTTCCGTCGCGTCTGGACAATATCGCCCTCCAACAACCACTGATCATCCCTGCCAATGACGGCGCGCGCCGAGTCGAGTTCCCCCTGGTGCACCCGTCGCTGTTGGATAGCTTCGTTGATCGTCTGAGCTTCGGCGTTCCTCGCTGTCACGAGCGCCACGCGCCTTCCTGCGGACGCCCAGGCGAAGTACTCGTCAATCATGATCCGCTCCGCCTCCCCCTCGTTCGCGGCGCGACGGATTAGCCCGCGGGCATCCAGCTCACGCGCGACATCGAGGGCGTCATCCTTCGTCCGTGGCTCGCGCATGCGGAGCGTCAGCGCGGCATAGGTGGGATCGCGGAAGCGATGTACCGCGGTGAGTTCGACGGCTGCGGTCGAGCGTCGCACCATGATGGCCATGGCACCCGAGTGTCCGACGGGGCGAGCTTGTAGATGGTCACCGACCATCGCGATTCCGGCGCCGGTCTGAGCGGCGACGGATGCGAGTGCGTTCGCTACGCGTAAGTCGACCATGCCGGCCTCATCTACGACGATCCGATCGCCGGCCGTCATACGGAATCGGCGGGGCCCGCCGTAGACCTGCCCCGTCGCGTCCGTGTCGCCCACAGCGAGTTGCCGCCATTGCTCAGCGCCTGCGGCGTCGGTATGCCAGCGCCATCCGTAGTCGAGCAGCAGAGCGTGCAAGCTCGATGCACTTGCACCGATCTCGTGGGCGGCCACACTCGCGGCCTTCTTCGTCGGCGCGACTACGAGCATGGACCTGCGCTGCCGCTCGAGGGCTCTCTTTGCCGACACGAGCATGGTCGTCTTGCCAGTGCCGGCGGGACCGGTGACCGCAACCAGCCGATCCGTTCCGGCGATCGCCGAGGCAGCGTGGAGTTGACCCGTGTCGAGCTCACGTCCTTCGGGTAGAACGGTCGTCGATATGTCTCGGACGACTTCGAGCGGAACCCTCGCGCCCTGCTCGGAGAGGCCCTCGAACTGGTCGGCGAGGTCGGTCTTGAGAGCAGCCGTCGTAACCGCCATGAAGCCCTTCACGTGGGACGGGACAGCTGCACGGTCATCCAGCAGATCCACAACGTCGCGAACGGCTCGCGCGACGACATCGTCGATCACGTGCTCAAGCAGTTGGCGGTCAGCGATGACGCCGGATGCTGCCACCGCGCGCATCGCGCCCGCACGAACATCGAACAGGCTGAACCGCCCACCACAACTCGCAGACCGATTGTCCGCATCCACCACCGCCATGCGCGCGAGCAGATCTCGGTCGAGGTCTGCGATCACGACGTGGTGCGGCTCAGCAGGCGGCCGAAAGCCGAGCAGCGCGGGATCGAGCGAGGCAAGCTCGTCGCGGACGCGCTGCTCCCAGTCATCCTCATCAATGTCGTCGGGTTTGTTCGGGCGTCCTTGCGCCCACGCCCACCGATCGATGGCTGCGACAACGTCGTGGGATGGCTCCTGTCCTGGGTGCGCGGCGCGCCACTCCGCAGTCTTCACCTGCCGGTTCGTCTCGATCTGGTTCGATCGGCGCGACATCGGCCTCACGGCATGAGCGAGCTGAGCGATCTCGCCGTGCTCATCGAGCGTGTATCCGTGGCGGGCGAGCGCGGCGATCCAAGCGGGGTCGGTTCGTGCGGCGATCTCACCCTCTGCGTTGATGACCGTGTGTAGCTTCATCGCGACCCGCGAGTCGACATTCGACCACTTTCCGTCCATCCCCTCCACCTTGACGTTCAGCCACAGGTGGCGGTGGATATGCGGGTCGAGTGCCCGCGACCGCCGGTGGCGCAACTCGACGACTTCGATGCGATGCAGATCCTCGCGGATGCTGCCGCCCGCCCCCCGCCGCGCATTGAGTTCAAGCTGCCAGGTCGTGACGATGCGGTCACGAAGGCGGTCCTGCAGCGCCTCAAACTCGATTGCGAGCTCGGGATGAATCAGTGACGCGAGGCTGAACGACTTCGGTGCGTTGATCGTCCCGTCGAGTACGAGATCAGCGTCGGGCGACTGGAGGTCACGTCCCCGCCGCTCCCCCGTCGCGGGGTCTTCGCCATTCACCCACCTACGAAGCCAGGTCTGGTCGAGAGTGTCCTCGCGGATCTGTCCGGCCTCGACAGCGAGTCGGGTTACAGATGCCGCGGAGGAGTACCCGGCGAGCGCGCCAGCGCCGCGCGGCGCAACGAGATGCGAGTCACACGTGCCCTCGAATGCGTAGGCGACCGCCTGTCGAACTCCGCCGGAGTCGACGCCCCGCTTCCAGCGCTCGAGCCCACCTCTCATGACGCAAGGCTATGTGAATATGTTAAATCGCGACAGCGTTACACAGAAAGTGCCTGCGTGCATCGCTGTTCTTGGCAGTTGTCTTGATCGCTGTTCTTGTAGCTGTCTTGCTTCGTTGGCTTGTCGCCGCCATGGTCGCACATTCGATTACCGATGTTCGGTAGGTCCCGAGGTGGCGAGGCGGGACGAAGGTCAGCACATTAGAGCGCGTATTTCCGACGGTCGCGCTGTGCCGACTCTGCGGTCTAGCGGACGGAGGCCTCTGCACAGTCGACTAGCAGCCCTCCCGTTCCGAATAGGGCCGCTTGCGTGGGATTCCTTGCGGGCACCCCATACGCACGCCGTACTCCGCGCGATCGCGTGTCCTGGCTGTGCCGCAGGAGCGTTCCGTATGACGATCCCCATGCGGACACTCTTTTCACCTCACACTCGCGTGATCAACATCGTCGTTGTCGCCGGTTTGAAGGTACCCAGCGTGCCCGGGTGGTGGCGAGCGCCCTGAGCAAGCCTGTGCAGCCACACGGTCGGACTGGGCCGCCCCCTTCAGCCGGTCCGGGCGGTGTGTGCGTCGTCGGTTTCGATTTGATGCGTGCATTGCCGAGCGCAGTCGAGGGGTGCGAGGTAGCCGACGGATGAGTGGCGGCGATCGTGGTCGTATTCGGTCTTCCAGTCGCCGATCACGACCTGCGCGTGCAGCAGCGAGTAGAAGCTGTTGATGTTGAGACACTCGTCGTGGATCCTGCTGTTGAACGACTCGACGTACCCGTTGTGCCAGGGCGAGGCGGGCGGGATGTAGCTGAGGCCGGTGCGGGTGCCGGCCCAGTCGGCCGTCGCGTCGCTGATGAACTCCGGACCGTTGTCCGACCTGAGCACGGCTGGGGCGCCGCGCACGGCAACGAGGTCTTCGAGGTGGGCGGTGAGCCGGTCGGCGGTGATCGACCGTTCGACGAGCCCACCGATGCATTCGCGGGTGTGCTCGTCAACGATGGAGCAGATCTTGATTGGTCGTCCCTGTTCGTCCGCGTCGAACTGGAAGTCCACCGCCCACACCACGTTCGGCGCGTCCGCCGTCGGCGTCGACCCTCGAGGATCCGACGCGTTTGCGCCGCCGCCGCTGGGAGACGCGGAGGCCTTCCTCACGCCAGAACTACTGCGGATGCTATTGATTGATCAGTCCGGACGGACTGCGGGACCGTCGCGGCGTGAAGGCCTGCGCGACGTAGTCGTCGACGCGAGCCGGCCGTCGATCTAGCCGAAAGAGCGCGACGTCGAGCGCCTCGGCAGAGGCGGTTCCGGGCGCCGACGACGTCTTCTTCCGCAGCACGGGGCGCACCCCGACCTCGGGTGGATCGTCGGCGAGGAATGCCTCCCATTCTTCGACGGCAGCTGCCCGAGCAGCGGCTTGTCGGCGAACGAGACCAAGCGCCCAGACTAGCCCCGGCCGCCGACACGGTCGCGGTGGGGGACTGCGGCTCGGCTGAGCCGTGCTCACCGGTCATCGCGTGCCTCAGCGCAGGACGGGCTCACTCGCGCCGAGCAACGACAGCTCCTCGCGAAACGGCATGCCCTCCCAGTCGCCCGCCGTCTCGCAGGCGAAAGCCCCCGCACGAACGGCGGTGGCCAGTCGCGTACGCGGGTCCTCGCCCGCGAGGAACTCAGCGAGATACCCGGCCACAAACGCGTCGCCGGCGCCGACCGAGTCGACGACGTTCGCAGGAACGGCCGCGACCGTGAACTCCTCGTCGTCGATGGCCGCGAAACACCCGCGCGCGCCCAGCTTGATCACCACCTGACGCGGCCCCAACTCGCGGATGGCACGAGCGAGCTCGACCTCACCCGTGCCATCGACGATGATCCGCGCTTCCTCGTCGCCCGCGAAGACCAGGTCCGATGCTGCAGCGAGCGCTGCGAGGGTTTCACAGGCTTGGTCCTGGGACCACAGCCGCGAGCGGAAATTGATATCGAACGACACGGGCACCCCCGCCGTCTTCGCGCGGAAGACCGCCTCGAATGTCGCGTCCCTGGCCGTGGCCGAGAGTGCGGGCGTGATGCCGGTGACGTGGAGGAGCGCCGAGCGCTCGATGAGGCCTTCGGGGATGTCCCCGGGCGCGAGCCTGCTTCCTGCGCTCTGCGCCCGGTAGTACCAGACACGCAAGGCACTCTCGCTGCGTCGTTCCTTGATCATCAGGCCGGTCTGTGCAGGATCCCGGATCGCGATGACCTCGAGCCCCTCTGCGCGCAGCTCCCGCTCGACCAGGTCTCCAACACTGTCGTCACCCCGCCGCCCGACCCACGTGGTATGGACCCCAAGCCGCCGAAGTGCGATGGCCACATTGCTCTCGGCGCCCCCGATGCCCAGGCGAGCGGTGCCCGCGTGCGCGAGCGGTCCCGGGTTGGTCGAAACGAACAGGCCCATCGTCTCGCCGAACGTCACCACGCCGCCGGTGCGAGGGGCGGCGGACGTGCCCGCGGCACTCACACGGGCCTCCGCCCCGACGCAACAAACGCGGTACAGCGGTGACGGATCTCGTCGAAATCGCCCTGGGCGATCAGCGCGCGCGGTGCGATCCAGCTCGAGCTGACCGCAAACACCGACGATTTCGAGAGGTACTCCGCCGCGTTGAACTGATCCACTCCACCGCTCGGCATGAACGTCACCCCCGCGAACGGACCGGCGAGAGCGTCGATCACCGCCGTCCCGCCGAGCTGCTGAGCCGGGAACAGCTTCATGCGCGCGATGCCTGCACGGGCGGCCCGCTGAACTTCCGTCGCTGTAGCCACACCCGGAATGTAAGGCGTCCCGGCCGCCACAGCCGCGGCGAGCACATACATGTCCAGCCCTGGACTCACCAGGAACCGTGCCCCGGCGTCGACCGCGAGCGCCACATCGTCCGCGGACAAGACCGTTCCAGCTCCAACCGTGAAGCTGTCGCGTCGCGCGAGCGCCCGGATTACATCGAACGCCGCTGGGGTGCGCAGCGTGACCTCCGCGCAGCGGATGCCTCCCGCGATGAGCGCGTCGGCGAGAGGATCGGCGTGCGCGGCGTCGTCGATGACCACGATCGGGATGATCTCGCCGAGAGCGGTGTCGATACTCATCGCCCGAGCCAGCCGCCATCGACGGGCAGGGTCACCCCGTTCACGTAGTCGGATGCCGGTGCGGCCAAGAACACTGCCGCACCCTGCAGATCGGACGGCTTGCCCCATCGCGCGGCGGGGATGCGCGACAAGATCTCCGCACTGCGCTCGACGTCAGCGCGCAACGCAGCCGTATTGTTAGTCGCGATGTAACCCGGCGCGATCGCGTTCACGTTCACGCCCCGGGCGGCCCACTCGTTCGCGAGCGCCTTGGTCAGTCCGGCGATCCCCGACTTCGCCGCGGTATAGCCCGGAACGAAGACGCCCCCTTGGAAGCTCAGCAGCGACGCCGTGAAGATGATCTTCCCCCGGGCGCGCGCCAGCATGAGCTCTCCAATCGCCCGTGTTAGCACGAACTGTGACGTGAGATTCACGGCGATTACCTCATCCCAGTACTCATCGCTGTGCTCGACGGCGGGTTGGCGGCGGATGGTGCCCGCGTTATTCACGAGGATGTCGACTTCGTCGGCGCGCAGTTCCTCGAGCACCCGGTAGACGCTTGCTCGATCCGAGAAATCGGCCGTATACGACTCGAACGCCTGGCCGGTCTCACGTACCCGCCTGGCCGCCTCGCTTTCCGGGCCCTGCATGTTTGTGCTGACGCACGCGATGTCAGCTCCGGCAGTCGCGAGCGCGCAGGCGATCTCCAGCCCGATGCCCCGGTTCCCGCCCGTGACGACGGCACGCTTCCCACTGAGGTCGAACAGTTCGATCTGAGTCGCGTGCATGTCACACCCCTTCCGATGCCTGGCAGTCGATGAGGATCTTCATCGCTTTGCCCGATTCAAGAGCCTCGAAAGCCTCCATAGTGTTCTCGAGGGGAACAACCCGCGAGACGATCGCGTCGACCGGAACCGTTCCCTCAGAAATCAGCTGAATGGCTTGGACGAAGTCGTCACGTGTGTAGACACGTGCGCCGAGGATCTCGAGTTCGCGCCAGAACACGCGCGGCAGGTCGAGTGGTTGAGCATGCGCGTGGATGCCAACGACCACCACTCTGCCTCGTACACGGGAGAGCGAGGTGGCCACCAGAATGCCGTGCGCGGATCCCGAGACCTCGAACACGACATCCGCCCCGTCGCCGTCGCTCCACCTCTCCACCCATTCCACCTGATCGACATCGAGTGGATTGATCGTGGAGAACCCGAGTGCCGCGATGTTCGCCTGCCTCTCACGATCCACTTCGATCACGAGAACCTCGGCTCCGAGGTCGCGTGCTACTACCCCGATCAATGCGCCGATCGGCCCGCCGCCGATGATCACGGCCCGCTCGCCTGCCGTGAGCCGCGAGCGAGTGACATCGTGGACGGCCACGGCTACGGGCTCGACCAGCGCGGCATCGCGAAGTGAGATTCCGGCGGGCAAGGGGATGACCAGGTTCGCCGGCACGTTCCACCTGGTTTGCATCGCACCAGGTGAGTCAATGCCGACGAACTCGAGATTTTGGCATACATGGTTGTGGCCGTCACGGCAGGCACGACACTCACCGCACCACGCGAGGGGCATGACCGTTACGCCATCACCGAGCTCGAAACCGTCGACCCCCTCACCCACCGCCGACACGTTGCCGCTCATCTCGTGACCAATGACAGTGGGCGACCTATGGTCCATATGACCGCGCAGGATGTGCAGATCGGTCCCACAGATGCCCGTGTACGCGACCGCGAGCTGCACCTCTCCGGCACCCGGCTCCGTCGGCTCGCTCGGGCGTATGTCTATCGCGCCATGTCCCACATACGTGACAGTCGTCATCTCATTCCCCTCGCCCGTCCAGGGCCGCGCCTGCTCCCTCTGACGCATCGGAGGCCGGCCACTTGTACGGCCACTCCATCTCGCCGAGCATGTACTTCTCGACGTTGAATACGCCGTTCGTTGTGTCTTCGAGCGACTTCGGCCCATCGAAACCGACCACGTCCCAGCCCACGCGATTGCGGTTTCCGCCGTAGACAGGGTCGCCGTAGTACCCCTGTCGTGTGTGCAGCAGGAGGGCAGAGAAGAAGTCAGACCCGTTGTCTGACGCCCCACGATCGGATGCCGCTGCCCCCGCCGGGACCCAGGCGACCTCGTCGCCGAGCACCGTGGACTCAGGTTTCGGCGCGCCCGAAAGCGCCACGAGCACCTCGTCTTGCTGCTGTTCGTCGAGCGCGACGAACTCGACTCCGTATGCCTCGCGGCTGAGGCGATCGAGCTCGCGTACCCCCTCGTGGTACGTCGCTTGAAGCTCGGCGATCCTCCCCCGCCACGCGTCGGCCTCCTTGCCGCTCATCGCGAGGAAGCCCGACCCGTCAGCAGAGGCGTAAATGTAATCAATGCCCGACAGGTACCTGTCGATGAAGAGCGTAACCCCGGCCTCCTTCGCTCCCGCATCGTGATCCGTGGGCATGACCCGCGCCGTCGCAGCCTCGATCGTGTCCCACTCGTGATCGCTGAAGAACAGCCTCTCAGTGGAATCCGGGTCAATGGGCGGGATGTCGTTGCTCCACGCAGCCTTGCTGGCAGGATGCACCTCGTCACTTGGCAGGCGGCCGCCGTCCAAGGGCACATAGGGGCGCGCACGTCCGGCAGCGCGGTCGGCGCGGCGCCGTCCGATGCCGGGCGTGGCGGCAATGTGCTCGGCACAGCGCCATGCGTTCGCCATCATCAGCGGCGTGGGGTTGACTCCGGTCGACGTCGGGAACCCGCTGCCGTCGAGCACGAACAGGTTGTCGACATCGTGTGCCTGGCCCCAGCCGTTGAGCACCGATTTCGACGGGTCCGTGCCCATACGGGCCGTACCGTGCTGGTGAGTCGTGGTACCGGGAATCATGTCGGCGAGACCGACGGTGTGGATGCGCGAGGCACCCGCGGCCTCAAGGATCTCGGCATTCTTGGCCACCTGCCAGTTCGCCATCGCGATGTCGTTCGGGTGGCTGGTGTAGGTGATACGTGGAACAGGTATGCCCCACGCGTCTTGAACGTCGGGGTCGAGATCGACCCGGTTCGTGTGCCGCGGCATGTCGTGCAGGATCATCCCGATCTTCATCGCGTAGTTGAAGTAGTCGCGGTCCGCGTTCTTCATGGCCTGACCCCACAATGGGCGGTCGGGCATCGACCAGTTGATGGGCTGCAACGTCCCAGACGCCGTGATGAACGATCCGTTGATGTGCCCTCGTGACGCGTCCGATTCGTAGAACTGGAACGATCCCCCGTTCAGGTAATAGCCAGTCCAGCCGTACAGAGGGTCGTTCACCAAGTTGTCGAATAGGCCCGTGGCGTAGCAATACTCGTGGAACGTCGCATTGCGACCGACAAGGCCGCTGCTGTTTGCAAGACCGTCCGGAAACAGTGTCGACGTCGACAGCAGCAGCAAGCGCGCGGACTCGATCGCGGTCGAGCACAACACGACGATCTCGGCTTCTTGCTCGACCTCGCGACCCTCGGGATCAAGGTAGGTGACACTCTTCGCGCGCCCGTCCCGACCCACGTTCACCCGCGTCACGTAACTGTCGGCCCGCAACTCATAGAGGCCTGTGGCGAGCGCTTCGGGAATGAAGCTCGTAAGCGTCGTCGATTTGCTCAGCCCCGGGTCACCATAAAGGTTCCAGAAACCCGTGCACTGCGCGGGCGGGCGTCCGTTGTGCTCGCGCGTCACGAGACCTTGCGGTACAGGTGCGGCGTCGATACCGAGGCGGTCACACGCCTCGTAGAACTTCCGTCCGAACGCCGTGACGGGCGGCGGGGGCGTGGGATATGGGCGACTGCGGCGCACCTCATATGGGCTCTCACGATCGAGACCGCTCGTGCCGAACGCCCACTCGACCTTCGTGAGGTAGGGCTCGATATCGTCATAGGTGAACGGCCAGTCCGCGAGACTGGCGCCCTCGACCTCGCCGTGAATGGTCAATTGCCGGAAGTCGGAGGGACGGGGGCGCGGCATCCACGCATTCCAGTGCACCGTCCCGCCACCTACCTGCTGCGGGAGTGGAGAGAACGGAAAAATCTCGGCCTTAGTGTTCTCGTCCGGGCGACGGGTCCTCGGCTTGATACGCACATCGGGGTGCAGGTAGTTGCGTCCGAGGTACTTGATCTCGTCGAACGAGAAGTCCTTCGGCGTCAACCACGGGCCGCGCTCGAGGCCGACCACGGACAGCCCCTTCTCGGTGAGCACCTTTGCCACCGTTCCGCCCGTCGCACCAGCCCCGACGATCACCACGTCAACCTTCTCCGGCTTCCGCGCATACCGTGATGTTCTACTCATTGTTGTTTCTCCCTACTATTTGAGCCGTTGATGCATGCTTCGAAGATGGTTCCGGGCGTTCAGTTCGAGATCTGCGCGTAGTTGCGCCGTCTGAACAACGTGCTGAACCCGCGCGAGATATCCTTCGAACCGCCCGACGTGAGATACACCGCGAGCAGCACGAGGACGCCCTGAATGACGAGCTGACCCTCCGCCTGCACATTTCGAAGGTTCATGATGTTGGCGATGGTCCCGATGAGCAGTGCCCCGAGCACGGCGCTCACGGGATTCCCTTTGCCGCCGAAGAGCGCGGCCCCACCGACCACGGCCGCGGCGATCGAGTCGAGCGCGTAGTTCTGACCTGCCAACGCGCTGCCACCCGAGAGCTGTGCGGCGAGGATCAAACCGGCGAGACCGGCCAAGAACCCTGAGATCGAATAGGCAAGGATGACGTTCCTGCGAACCGGGAGCCCCGAGAGCAGCGCCGCATGACTGTTGCCGCCAATGGCGTACTGCTGTCGCCCGAAGATGGTGTATCGCATTACCAGCGCCGCGACGATCGTGACGATGATGAGCAGGACGGTGGGCGATGAGATGCCGAGTACCTGGCCGTTGAACAGACTGATGAACTCCTGGTTCGTTATCGCGATAAGCGAACCGCCCTGCACGAAGAACGAGATGCCCTGGATGATGCTCAGCATGCCGAGCGTCGCGATGAACGGGGTGATTCGCCCGAAGACGACCGCCAGGCCGTTGAGCACGCCAACCCCGGCGCAGATGACCAGGGCGCCGCCGATCGCTACGAGGAGCGAGCCGCCATGGGCCAGGATCCACGCCGAGAAGACCGTCGCGAGGGCGGCGATCGCGCCGACCGACAAGTCGATTCCCGCAGTGACGATGACCATGAACTGTCCGATCGCGAGGATCGAGACGATGGCACCCGTGAGGATGATGTTCTGGAGGTTCCGGCCGGTGAGAAAATACGGCGACGCGAACGAGCCGATAATCATGACCACCACGAGAGCCAACAGAATCGGGACGTACGACCCCGTGAACAGGCGCCGCACGCGTAAGCGAAAGGCCTGCTGCGGGTCGGAAGCAGGCGCAGTGAGCTGCTCATCGCGGTTCTTGAGTGTGTCAATCATTTTGGATGATTCCGTTCTCTGACATGACCTACCGCAGTAGACCCAATAGATGATCTAGATCCGTCATCTCGTGCTCGAAGGAGTCGGTCAGCCGTCCGTTCTGCATGACGTAGATGCGGTCGGCCATGAGCGCCTCGCTCAGCTCGGACGTGAGCAGCAGCACCGATCCGCCCTCCGCGAGATACCTGGCTATGCCGTCGTAGATGCTCTCCTTGGCCGAGACGTCGACGCCACGGGTCGGCTCGTTGATGATGAGGACGTCGGCGCCGGCGGCGATCCATTTGGCGAACACGACCTTCTGCTGGTTGCCGCCGCTCAGCGTCCCCACGACCTGCTCAGCGTCCCGCACCTTGATGCCGAGCTCGCGGATCATCTCGTCGGCGATGTCCGATTCCTTCCCACCTTGTCGAATGCCGAACCGATTGATCGACCCGAGGCTGGCCAACGAGATGTTTGCCTTGACCGTCATGTCGAGCACGAGCCCTTGAGACTTTCGGTCTTCGGGGATCATGCCGAGCCCCGCGCCGATCGCTTCGCGCGGCGCGCGGCCCCGCAGCCGATGAGTCGTGTTGACTTGGATCTCACCAGCTGTGCGCGCCCTGCTGCCGAAGAGCGCTGCACCGAGCTCGGACTGCCCGCTGCCCACCAACCCCGTGACCGCGACCGCCTCGCCCACCTTGACGGTCAGCGAGATGTCACGCAGCAGATTCGAGTCGCTGAGGCCGCGCACGTCAACGATCGCCGGCGCGTCTCTGGAGACGGCCTTGGGATTGATCCGGCGGCGAGTTCCACTCGTGATCTGCCCCAGGAGATCGTCGACGAGACTCTCACCCACCATCGAGCGAACCGCGGCGTCAGGGGCGAGTTCGGAGACCGATCTGGTCTGTATCCGGCGCCCGTCCCGCATCACCGAGATTCGATCGCACAACCGGTAGACCTCATCGAGCCTGTGCGAGATGAACACCACGGCGACGCCCTCGGAGCGCAGCTTGTCAACGACTTCGAAGAGTCGATCGACATCGGGCTGCGGTAGCGTCGCCGTGGGCTCGTCCAGCAGGAGCACTCGGGCCTTGTGATGCACAGCCTTCGCGATCTCAACCACCTGCTGCTCGGCCATCGAAAGCATCCCTACTGGGGTGTCGACAGGGATGTCGAAACCAAGGTTTCGGACGGCGGCCGCGGCGTTGCGGCGTACGGCATTCCAGTTGATGACGCCCAGCTTGTTCCGCGGCAAGTCGGAGATGTACACGTTCTCGGCCACAGTCAGAGCCGGCGCAAGGCTGAGTTCTTGATGGATCGTGTAGATGCCGGCCTGCTGCGCGTCGATCGGGCGAGAGAATCGCACCCGCGCGCCCTCGAGGTACAACTCCCCTTCGCTCGGAGCCTCGATTCCGGACATAATCTTGACCAGCGTCGACTTCCCCGCGCCATTCTGACCCAGCATCGCGTGACACTCGCCAGCCCAGATGTCGAGATCGATGCCGTCGAGCGCCCGCACACCCGGGTAACTCTTCGACACCCCGACGAGCCGCAACAACGGATCGCCGCGTCGACCCTCCTGACCAATCGGATCGGATCCTGATCTCGAATCAGTTCCCATCGTCATTCCCTCCTCGCTGAGTGTCAGACGACTCGGCGGCAGTCTCAGAACTTGGCGTTCTCTTTGAGGAACTCCGCGGCGTTGCCAGGGGTGTAGAGCGGTGTGTCAATGTACTTGATGCCCCCGGGGCAGGACTCGCTTTGGGGAACGCCCTCGATGGCGGCCTTCGCCATCTCGACGGCCACTTGACCTTGCACGTCCGGACTGTTTGCGCCGTCCGCGAAGATCGGACCATCGGGGTTGTCGATCATGAACTGCACGGTGGACATGGCGCCGTCGTAGGTTCCGATCACTGCCGTGTCCCAAATCCCCATGCTCGTCAACGCTGACTGGACGGACGGGAGCATTGAGTCGCTCGCGACGAACAGCAGCTGCAGATCAGGGTTCGCCGTCGCGACCTCCCGCAACGGCGCGAGGGCGCCATCGGCCGTCCACTCGCCGAAGACCGTCGGCAGCATGTCAAGGTCAGGTGCGCCAGGAACCGACTCATAGCCGCTCGTGAATCCGGAGGTACGAAGCTCGGTCACAATCTCTCCGGGGAAGCCGCCCACCATCACCGCCTTGACGGGGTCGGGGCCGGCGTTACGTGACTTCATCACCTCGGCGAGTTCGGCCCCGACCCCGGCAGCGGTCGCCTCCTGGTCTTCGGCGACGTAGCAATAAGCGCTCGATGCGAGCGATTCATCGAGGTTCGAGTTGACCGCAATCAACGGAATGTTCGCTTGCTTCAGCGCGGTGACGGAGCTAGCAACGCCCCTCGGGTCGGCGGGGTTGATGATGACGGCTCCCACACCCTTGGTGATGAAGGTCTGCACGTCGGAGTTCTGGACGATCGGATCACCCTTGGCATCGGACTCGAGCAGTTCGATGCCCTCTTCGGCCGCCGCGACCCGCGCCCCCTCGGACTGAGCGGCCCACCAGTCACTCTCAAAGTTGCGCTGGGCGAACCCCACCGGCGCGGAGGTTTCTTCTGCCGCGCCGCCCACAGCCCCCGATGCGCAGCCAGCCAAGGCTACGACGACGGCCGACACGGCGGATACTGCGATGAGCTTGCTTGTTTTCATGGTGATGCACCTCTTCGTGAATCAGGTTGGGAACAGCTCGGTCGAACTGTCCGGATGATGCAGGCAAGGGGGTACCTACGTTCGCGCGATGGCGAGCTACCCTTGACCGCTACGAGGATCTTCGGGAACGCGGACCCCCGACGCACGCCGTGCGTTCCTCGTTGAAGTCGTCCGCGTGACGTGCACGTAGGGTCTACTGGCTCCGGCCGGCGCGCATGTATCCCAGCTGATTTCCCCTCACCTTGGTTCGAACTCGATACACCGATGTCGAGGCCGTGATGTACAGCGTTCGCCAATCGGAATCGCCCCAGTTGAGGTTGGAGACCTTCTCCGGAACCTCGATCGTGCCTATCCGGTTCCCCGCCGGGTCGAAGATCCAGATCCCCTCGGGGCCGGTCACGTACAGGTTGCCGAGTTCGTCAACCTTCATGCCGTCGACGAAGCCGTCGGAGTTGTCGCTGACGGCGCTGATCCCGGATGCGAAGACGCGGTCGTCCGACAGGGCTCCGTTCGCGTCGTACTGGAAGGAACGGATGTGCGCGCGCTCGGTATCACCGACGTACAGTCGCGACTCGTCCGGTGACAAGCAGAGGCCATTCGGCTGCCCGAAGTCCGCGGCCAGAAGCTGCAGTTCGCCAGCGCGCGTTACGCGGTACACGCCGCGGAATTCGAGCTCCAAGTCGCGTTCGACGCCGAAGACGGGCATCCGGCCGTACACGGGATCAGTGAACAGTACCGCGCCATCGCTCGCGACGATCACGTCGTTCGGGCTGTTCAGCTCACGACCTTCCCAGCGTTCGGCGAGCACGGTGCGCGAGCCATCGGCGGCCTCACGCACGACTCTGCTCGTCGAGTGCTCACACACGATCAATGCGCCGCCATTGTCAATCGTCATCCCGTTGCACTTGTCGCTCTCAGCGCGTTCGATCGTCACCCCTTCGTATTCGCGCCAACGCCGCCGCTTGTCGTGAGGCATGTCACTGAACAACAGCGACTGATCCGGCATCCAAACGGGACCCTCAGTGAAGCCGAATCCGCTCGCCACACTCTCGAGACGCGACATCGGTTCGATCAGGTCGGCCATCCGTCTCTCAGGCGCTCCCCCAGACACCGCCCTCGCATGGCGCGCCGGCGCGTTAGCTCGCAATTTGTCCTCCATCGGCGTAGAAGGGCGCCCCGGTCGAGAAGCTGGAGTCGTCGCTCGCGAGGAACACGACCAACGGCGCGATCTCGGTTGGCAGCCCCGCCCGCCCGATGGGGTTGCCGCTTTCGGCTGCATCCGGATCAGCCTGGGCAGCGAGAAAGCTCCGCCCGATACCGGTCATGATGAGTCCTGGGACGAGAGCGTTCACAGTGATGTTCTCCCGAGCATGGTCCATCGCCATGGCGCGGGTGAGGGACATCACTGCCCCTTTCGAGGCGATGTAGGCCGCGTTGTCCGGCCAGCCGAGAAACGAGCTCGGCGACGCGGTGTTGATGATGCGCCCGCCTCCTCCGCGCCGCATCTCAGGGATGGCGAAGCGCGAGCAGAAGAAGATGCCGTCGACGTTGATCGAGAAGATTCGCCGCCACTCGCTGGTCGGCAGGTCGACGACGTTGCCCTCCATGGGATTGATGCCCGCGTTGTTGAACAGAACGTTCACGCCGCCAAAGGCCGCGACGGTCTCCTGGATGAGCCGACGCGCGTCGTCCTCCTGCGAGACGTCACAACGGACGGCGATCGCGTTGCCGCCCGCCTGCTGGATCAGCTCCGCCGTTTCCTCGGCACCGGCCGTATCGACATCGCTGACGGCGACACTGGCTCCTTCTGCCGCGAGTGCGATGGCGGACGCGCGCCCGATCCCCGAAGCTCCGCCCGTGACGATCGCCGTTTTTCCGGTCAGTTTCACGTTGTCCTTATCCAATGACTAGAGGGGTACGAGCTGCACCCAAGAGCGACTGCGTAACCACACGGAGTGCGTGCGGCTGGCGCACGGCCCCTCGCAATGCGCGGGAGCGAATCGCGAGAGCAAGATCTGCGATTGCCCGCGACTGCAAGAGGCCGTGCTGCCCGAACGGTCGAGTCAGACCAGGGCCGGCGCCTCACCCGCACGTGACAGATCGAGCGGGCGTGCCAGATCATCCGTCTGAACGACTCGATCCGCGACACCGTAGTGGTTGAACGTGCAACGACCGAAGTACGACGTGAAGTCGCTCAGCGGGCCGATCGGGATCTGATCGAACGGACCGTCCTGGATCGAGATGTTGCCCGTGCCCTTCATCGTGTCCGCGGCCTCGAACTCGAGGTGGACCCAAACGAGTTCGTTCTTCTCGAGCCCGATCTCGGTGTTGGCCGGGGTCTGGCGGTAACAGATGGAGTACGCCTTTCCGAAGAACGGGAACTCCTCCTTGTCGATCGGCTTGAGGTCCTCGACCACGCCCGACACGAGGTGTGATCCCCGGCGTCCGACCGTGTACTCATAACGGTCGGAATCCTCGGCGGAACGAGGGGTGATTGCCATCTGGCCGATCTTCTTCGGGTAACCCCACACCTCACGCCCATGAACGAGCACCAGATCGTCGTCGACATAGAGCTGCACGAGGAACAAGCCCTCAGAGTCCGGGTCGTCAGGCAGATGCGTCTTGATGCCGATACCCCACTCATGGAACGGGTATGCCCACGTGCGAACGCCCTCCTTCTCCGTCTCCTTGAAGTACCCCATGTAGATGACGACTTCGTCTGTGGCCACGAGCGGTGCCGGCACGAGTTTGCGCAAGTGCTCGAGGTCGCCCTTGGCGGTCATGATCAGATAGTCGGCGTCGATACGCCCGATCATTTCGCCGTTGTCGCACGCCATCCAGTCGAGTTCGTAGTTCCTACAAACTTCTCCCTGCTTCACAGGTTTCTCCCATCTCCATTGATTGCGGCAGTGGCGAGAGTGGTACAGCAACAAGCTCACCGCGGATGGGTCGTGTTTGAGCATCCGGGCCGGACTTCAGAGCTTTCGCCAGGCAGTTCCCCCGCCGTGTTCCCGATGCTATGTCAGGCTCGAACGAGATGTCAACATTTGGATATTGTGTCACTCTGTTGGCACACTTAGACTTGCTCATATGTCGGACCAGGCGGGCACGATCCAATTGGTCAGACGAATTCAACCGGGAAAACATGACTCAACTTTCTGAACCGACCAGTCGCTGGTCGAGCGCGTCGGCCTCGCCCGCAGTCACACGTGCGGCCGTCATCCTCGAGATACTGGCCAAGAGCCGCGGCCTGCCGATCTCCATCGGCCAAATAGCCGCATCCGCCAAGATCCCGCGTTCTTCGGCGGCGAATATCTGTGCCGCACTCTCGGGCTCCGGGATGGTGATCGAGACTGACCGTGGCTTCATGCTCGGGCCGCGACTGTTTGAATTCGGCCAGGCCTACGTGTCCACCCTCGACCCGTTGCGGAGCTTCACTGAGGCCTGCCAGAATCTTCCTCCCAGCATGAGCGACAAAACCATCCAGCTCGCCACACTCGACGGGCTCGATGTCATGTACCTCGGTCGACACGACGGTAATCAGCGCATCCAGATCGCATCGAGTGTCGGCCTTCGGCTGCCGGCAAACTGTACTGCGCTCGGCAAGGCCATGCTCGCGGATCTCCCCAGGGACGAGAGCGCCGAGCGACTGCACGCCGCGGAGCCGCTTCCGTCGCTGACGAGATACTCGAAAACGACGGCCGCGGAGCTCGAACTGGAGCTCGAACAGATCCGGCACACCCGATACGCCATCGACGATCAGGAGACCACGGAAGGGATTCTGTGCGTCGGTGTTGCGGTGCCCGACATACCTCAGGGGTCCGGCAGGTTCGGAGTCAGCATCACCACCCTGAAGAGCCTCGCCACTCGGGCGCGGATCGAGCAGCTCGTCAAGACCGCCACCGACCTCGCCCGCGCGGTTTCACGCCCTGCCGGTGCTGTTCTCGGCTGACTGACGGAGCGGGATACCTCGCCGAGTGGGGTCCTAGCGGCCAGCGGAGCATCTCGGCGCACGTGAGAGAGGTTCCCCTTACTCCTCTGTTTCTGCCTCACGTGGGTAGCTGGATAAGCCCGCAGAACGGACATCGCCAGACTGGAGTGCGCTTCGGGTTATCGACGGCCTCGAGGTGTACGAGGCATTGGCGGCAGTTGGGGGCGAAGCCGCGCCAGGTGGTGTCCTCGTCGGGGGTCATCGGGTCAGGGTAGGCGTCTGCGCGTGAGGGTGTAGGTATGTGTCCACAGGGTTTGCTGGTGGGCTGACCCCGTTTTGTAGGTCCAGCCGTTGTGTGAGTTGTCCTGTTGCCCGAGGGTTCGGGCAGGGAGACTGGTCAGATCATGTCGAACAGCAGGAAGCGTCACACTCCGGAGCAGGTCGTCCGCAAGCTCGGGCAGGCCGACAGGATGCTCGCCGACTGGCAGGACGTCGCCGCGGTGTGCCGGGAGCTCGGGGTGTCGGAGCAGACGTAGTACAGGTGGCGAAACCGACGACTCACACACCGCCCGGACCGACTGAAGGGTGCGGCCCACTGGTGCTGGCGATGATGCGGGCGGCGCCTTCAAGGGTGAGGTCGGTCAGCCCGGTCTTGTCGAGGGCGCGAGCAAAGGTTCGTTCGAGTCCGTTTAGCCCTTCGTATCCGGCGTGTAACGCATTGTCGAAATGTTCTGTCTCGGCCTCGCGCACAAGGATCGGGCCGACTGGATAGGGGTTTGGCTTTCGTTGAACGAGGGAGACGTTTTCGATGTAGGCGTGCACGACCTTGTTGGCAAGGTCTTTGATCTGAGCGAAAGCGGGACGCGCGTTGATGTGCGCGAGGTAATCGTCAAGGGTCGATTGGTCGAGGTCCGCGAGGGTGGTGCCTTGCGCGCTGATCCAGCTGAGGAATCGTGCTCTGGCCAGAGTTGCGCTGCGTTGGTTTGTGAAGACGCCGATCGTGATGTCGTTGCCGTTGTCGCGGTAGCGCCGGAGCAGTTGCGGGAGGACCACCCATCGGTGGAATCGGCGAAGGATGGGCGCGTGCTCGCGCGGCAGGTGCGCGGCGTGGGTGTCGACGAAGATGTTGAGCTCGTGGAGGAGTACGGGGATCGGCGGGAGTGTGTCGGCGTCGATCAGGAGTCGGCGGAAGTATCGGGTCCGTGGTCCGGGCGGGAGTTGGTCGATTGTGAAGTGGCCGATGGGCAGGTTCCCTGACGCCATGTCACGCAGCGTTCGGTCGATATCTCCTCGCCGTAGCCAGCGGACGATGGACCGTGGATCCATCGGCGCGGTCGTGAGGTAGTCGCGCAAATTGGCGAGCGGCGGCGGGAGGGAACCGTCGTTGCCGAGGAGCTCCTGGAGGCGTTCGTCCAGGCGACAGTGCCCGCACTGTGCGCCGGTGAGGAATCGTTCGCTTCCACAGGTGCTGCAGGCGAATCGGCGGGGTTGGCCGGCGCATTCCGCGCAGCAGACATCTCCGCGCTTGTTGATGAAGGCGAGAACGCGCGTCTCGGAGCAGGACGGGCACGTCGCGGGGTTGCGGCGGAGTGCGCTGTAGCAGGCGTTGCAGATCTGTCCGCCGAGGAGGAAGTAGCGGCGCGGCGCATCTTTTTCGCAGCGGGTGCATGTGTGTGCGGTGCCGGGCATGGTCAGTTGCCGGGCTGGTCGGGGCGGTGTAAACGTGCGCGGACGGGGCGGAGATCCCCGATGGAAATGTCGCGAGGTCCCTGGCCGGCCGCGTCGGCATGGGTGGTGATGCGCTGGGACTTGATGGTGAGGAGTTCACTGGGCCCGCAGTCGAAGATCTTGCAGAGCGCGGCGAGCACCTCGATGTTCAGCCGTTCTGGGGTGCGGGTCACCAGGCGGAAGACTTGCTCCCGGGAGAGCTGCACGCCGTGGTCTCGTAATGGCTGGATCAGGTCGGTGGTTTGGAACATGCCGACGTCGGCCATGAGAGTGCGGAGGTTCCAAACCACGGGGCCGTCTTGGTCAGTTGCCATCGTTGTCTCCGTAGATTTGTGAGAGCGCGCGGGCGAGGGCGCGGTTCTTGAAGTCGTCGCCGACAGAGGTGTAGATCGCGGTGGTGGACGCGTAGGCGTGACCGACTTGGTCTTGGACGAACTTCTCGCTGTAGCCCCACTCAATGAGGTTCGTCACGTAGGTGTGCCGGAGCGCGTGCGGCGTCAGCTCAGTGGGGAGACCGACCTGGTCACGCAAGTCCGCGAACCGCATGTTCAGGTAGCGGGTGCTGACCCTTGTGTGCCGCTCCGTGGGCCAAAGAACGTCGGTGTGCCAGTCACTAACGAACCGCGGACGAGCGAGGTCGACCCATTGCCTCAGCCCATCAACGACCCACCCGATCTCCGGGACGGTCAGGACGGTGCGTCGTTTCGGACCGGTCCCCCGGGCTGCCTTCCCATGCCGCACGTAAAGCGCGCCGAAACTGCCGAAGCGCGGTGCCGCCGGATTCGACCGTAGATCAGCGATGTCGAGCCCGACTACCTCGGCGCGACGTAGCCCGAAGGCGTAGATCGTCTTGAATATCTGCGAGTCTCTGAGGGCGTTGAGTGCGCCCTTCCGCCGCGTCCGGAGGATGGAGTCCACGCGGTCGTCGGCGGCATCGAAGAACCGTTGCAACTCATCCGTCGTCAGCGCCCGCCGGCCGGGACGCGCTTCGAAGTCGAGAAGATGCGCAATGGTGTTCCAGTCATGGCAAATCTGCTGAGAGGCTACCCCGAACCTCTTCGTGCACTCGGCCGGCCAGCCGTAGCGAATGTCACTGATGAAGTCGCAGAACAGCCGGATCGTCAGCTGATAGCTACGAAGTGTGGCGCGGGTCAATGGGTTGGCACCAGACCGCGCGCGCGTCGTGAAGTCTTCCAAGTCTCCCGGTGCCCACCGCCACGGATAGTCCTCACAGAACAACTGAAACCGGCGGATGAACTGCTGCCGCCGCTCGACAGTCCTCGGCTGCAGGCCACGACTCGCCTGCTGGTCGCCCCAGCGAGCCACCATCGCATCGAAGACGAACCGTTCTTCGTCCAGAGCAACCACATTCGCCGCGAGGACGATCAGTGACGGCGAACTCCCCGGCTCGTGGTGGATCACGGGAACCATGTTGCATCCAACGCATCATCGTTGCAATAGGTTGGACTCGCCCGCAGTCGACACGTCTACCACCCGCTGCGACTGCGACCGTCGAATCCGGGACGTTCGCGGAGGGGTCTTACGGCTTCCACACCATCAGCACGACTACCGAGACCAGGCAGATGGCTGCAATGCCCGAGCTCACCGCGACGCGCGTGTAGCGCTGCTTCGGTTCCCGCCGTTCCGGGTGCAGGTATGTAGGGATGACGATCCCGAGCGTGAGCGCAACGGCGATCACATAAAGGATGAGAGATCCCAGAACCCAGGGGGTGGTGATGGAGAGGTCATATTTCGGGTCGGCCATACCCATGACCCCGAATCCGGTGACAATCACAAGGAAGGACAGGTAGGTCAGGAGGCGGAGGCTCTTCGCTGACGCCGTTGCGCGGGCGTTGTCTCCGGTGCGAAGCGCGCGCAGGGCGGTCATGGGCATGATGGCGATGGGGCCGATGATGAAGACCGCGGTGGCGACGTGCAGGATGCTGAACAGAAGGTCCAAGGGGATTTCCTTTGCTGAAGGGCTGCTTGTTAGGCGGCAGGGACGGTGGCGACGAGTGTGCCGTCGACGAGGTTGACGACGCCGTGCATCCGGGGCAGGTGGACGAGGTCGTGGGTGACGAGCAGCGTCGAGGTATTCAACTCGTCGGTCAGGCGCAGGATGAGCTGGATGATGCTGGCGCCGCGTTCCTGGTCAAGGGCGCTGGTGGGTTCGTCAACGAGGAGCACGCTGGGGTCGTTCATCAGGGCGCGGGCGATGTTCACTCGCTGGCGTTGACCTCCGGAGAGCTGATGGGGTCGTTTGTCTCGGTGGTCGGCGAGTCCGACCGCGTCCAGAAGTGTCTCGGCTCGTTTGGTCGCGTTGCCACGGTTTCGGCGGGAGTGGCGTGCGCCGAGCTCGTTCATGACGGACAGCTGCTCGAGCGCGGTCAGGGACGGGATGAGGTTGGACTGCTGGAAGACGATGCCGATCTTGTTCCGGCGGGTCTCAGTCGCTTCGCCGGGGGTGAGGCGGGTGGCATCGATGTCGTCGATGAGGGAAGCACTTCCGATCGGACGATAAGCGACGCGGGAACCACGACGCCTACCGCCGCGATTCACATCGCTGCGTGCACCGCGCGCTGGTCGGCCTGCTCAGAATCGATCGATTTCGGTGCCTCGTCGTGTATTAGAGGATTCCAACAGTTCTGTTCCGAGCTGTCAGAGGGTGTTGCAGATAGCGCACCTATGCGTGCATCTTCATCGTGCGAGGTATACGTGCATCCCGAAGCCAGCCGGATCGCTTGCGGTCAATCGCGGTAGGCGTACACGGTGAGGGACCGGCTTGCGGGCGCGTCGTCGTTCGTTTCGCTTCACCGTGTGGAGGGCGCAAAGCGGACTCCTCCGGTCTCGTGACGGGCGTTCACGCCGGGTGCCTGTGAGTCCGTCGACACGCTGTCCTGAAGCGCGGGACCCAAATTCGTAGTGTGGTCGAGCGGAGGTTTCCCGAGGATCTTCCGCGCTGCATCCAGAGTTGCGAGCGCTTCCCCGAAGATGAGCGAGTCCAAATGCTTCATGTTGATGTGGACCAACTTCTGATCCTGGGGATCGTGCTCGACGCGGAGCGCGCAAGCGGAGCCAATCGGCTCAATTTCCCGACAAGTCGAGCGATATAGTGCACGTCCGCGATCAGTTCCGCTTGCGTCAACGATTCCCGATCGTGGTGGCGAGGACGATGCCCCAGCCTGTTGTTCTCTCGTGGGAGGGGCATCGTCCTGGCCGTTGGGTCGCTCAGCCGTTCGAGGAGGGCGCTCCTGGGACCAGCACGGCCCGTCCGGGGATCTGACCGGTGGCGAGGCGCTCGAACACTTCGTTGATTTCCGAAAGTGGGTGTCGTTCAATCGCCGATACCAGGCGCCCAGAGCGGGCTAGCGCGAGTACCTCCTCGAGTTCATTCCGGGTACCCCAGTTGCTCGTCATCATCACTGCTTCGGCGGCGAAGCGGAAGAACGAGAACGGGAAGCTGCCGCCCGCGAGCCCGACGAGCACAAAGATACCGAGCCGGTCCACCGCTCCAGCACCAAGGGCCATGGTCGTGTCGATTCCGACAAAGTCAAGAACAGCCGCTACCCCGTCCTGGCCGGCGGCAGTGCGAATCTGTTCCGCGGCATCAGCATCTCGAGGGTCGACGGTGACGTCGGCGCCGAGCTCGTGTGCGGTCTGACGCTTCTTCTCGTCGGTGTCGACGACGATCACCTTTGCCGGGGAGAGCAGCTTCAGGAACTGGACCCCGTACTGGCCGAGCCCTCCAGCGCCGATCAAGACCGCGCTAGTGCCGGGCACGAGGTGGGGCAGTGCCTTCTTGACCGCCGAGTAAGGCGTAAGGGCTGCATCGGTGAGAGCGGCTGCTTCTACCGGGTCGAGTCCGTCTGCCCGGAGCAAATGCCGCACGGACGGCACGACCATGTACTCCGCATACCCGCCTGCTGGGCCCATGCCGCCCCACAGGAATGTGTTGCAGAGCTGTTCCTTGCCTCCCAGGCAGAAACGGCAGTGACCGCAGCCCCAGCCGCCGAACACGACGACCGCGTCGCCGACCTCGAACCCGTTGCCTTCTGCGCCGGGACCGAAGGACTCGATCCAGCCTGCATTCTCATGACCCAGGGTGTGTGGGAAAGCGACACCCGGAATCTCGCCGGACTTGACGTGCAGGTCGGAGTGGCATGCCCCGGATCCACCGATTCGTATCAGGACCTCCCCAGGCCCAGGTTCTGGAGTCGGAACGTCCTCGATGACGAAATCCGACCCTACTTCGTTCAGTCGTGCTGCTTTCATATTGTGCGTCCTCTTCTGTTCACAGATAGGCCATTAGCAGGCCTTGTTCGGGATGGTGGTTCGCGGTCGCCTGCGATCGCAGGGTGCAACTCGTAGAAGCGTCGGTGCTGTTCGATCAGGGCGTTGGGTTCGCACCTCCCATCGACGTCAGGTTCACGTGGCGAGGCGGGCTGCCCATCCCGGGGAGGCGGCGCGGGGCGGCAACGAGAGGTCCCGACGTGAATTGCACGAGGGTCCGCACGTAAGCGGTCTCCGGATCAGCGCCCGCTGTGACCATGTCCTCGAGGGCGATCCGAATCGAACTCGCCACGGCTGCGGCAGCCGCGCGGGCGGCGACAGAGTCCGCCGCCAACCCGAGCCGGGGCGCCAACACGGGCGCGACCGACAGCTCACCGTCATGAACCTTTCGCATGAACACCGACCACATCTCCGAGTTGCGGAACACGAGGGGAAACAGCTGCAAAGTGCGCTCAGCAGATTCGCCCAGCAAGCTTGCCCGGAACGCGAGGCGCAGCACCTCCGTCAGGGCGATGTCTGGATCCGTTTCGACGATCACCGCGTTGAAACGTCGAATGAACCAGTCGAACACTGGCCCAATCGACTCGGCCTTGACCGGAAAGTACCGATAGAACGTTCGCTGCGAAATGCCGATCTCGCTCGCGATCTCAGTGATCGTCAGGTCCGTGGTGCCACGGGCGATGAACAGTGCGCAGCATTGTTCCGATGCGCGAAGACGCGCGCCCTCTCGCGGCTCGATTTCGCACTCCATCACGGGGGTGATGCTACACCTGCGTGGCAGAAACTGCCACGGCCTACCCAGGTGCGAAGTCTCCTCGCTGGAGGTTCGACCCTGCAGCAGATCTCCAATCACATCCGGCTCTCAGTTCCCGCCGGCACTGCTGCCTGCTGCCTCCGTGTCGTGGTGCGCAAATCTATCCGAGCCTCTTGCCGCATCGGTGAGCAAGGATCTTGTTCACCCAACGTCGGGCTCGTGTGTCCGTCAGCGGATCACTCACGGACGAGCTGCGCGCGCTGAGACCTCGCTGCCTCTTCTTCAGCGACGGTCCCTACAAGTTCCGCGATCTTCACGACGATGTCTCGCATCGGTTCCTCCGCCGTGCTGAACCCTCCACGAGGGGCAAGCGTCGGGCTCACCTGATCGAGTTCTTCGAATGTCACGCCATGCATAACCGGGACGAGAAGGCTTCGGCGGAGCAAGGCGCTCAACTCATTGCTCCCTATGCTCCGGTCGGCACGCAGCTTCTCAAGCATTGCGGGCGTCACCAGCACGATTCCCATGCGCGAGCTCTCCGGAGGTGAGGCCCAGCGCGTCAAGCTCGCGACCGAGTTGCAGCGTGTGCAGCGTGGAGACACGCTGTACGTACTGGACGAGCCGACGTCAGGGCTCCACTGCGCCGACACGGATCGTCTGGTCACGCATCTGCAGACGCTGGTCGATGCGGGCAACACGGTCGTCGCCGCCGAGCTGGACATGCGCGTTATCGCGGTGGCCGATCACGTGATCGATCTTGGCCCCGGCGCGGGCGACGCCGACGGGACCGTGGTTGCAGCTGGCACGCCTGCGCATGTCGCGGACAAGGGCGTCGGTGCTTCGGCGAGATACCTCGCCGCGGCATTGGAGGAAGCCACAGGCGTGACTCGATCGTGACGGCAGAACCATCGCGCGGGTACTCGCCGCACCGTCGCCGGTACCTCACCCGTGGACTATGCCAACAAGGGTGAGGTACCGGCGACGCTCGACGAGATCATGGTCTCAGGCGGGGAGTTTGGAGCCCAGGACGTCCAACTTTTCGATCGTGGGCTCGCTGAACAGTTTGCCGGTCTGCTCGCCGAGAGCGACCGCGACGGCGCCGGACAGGTGCGCGTCGCGGCCGGCGTCATCGGGGAACACGTCGAAGATCCCGAAGGAGGACGGGCCGAGACGGATCGCGAACCATGCGACGGTGGCCGGTTCCTCCTCGACGAGCCCTCGCCCGATGCCGAGGAATTCCTGGACCTCGTCTTCCTTGCCGGGCAGGGCCTCCACCCTGACAAGCAGTCCCTTCGTCACGCTCATGACATCACCTCTTCCTGGGTCGAATTACTCGCAAATTTCGCCACGACCGTATCGCAGAATGCGGACAGGTCATCGGGCGAGCGGCTGGTGATCAGGTTGCCGTCCACCACGACGTCCTGGTCGACGACGTCAGCACCGGCGTTGCGCAGGTCCGTGCGGATACTCGGGAAGGACGTCAAGGTGCGACCTTCGACCACGCCTGCCTCGATCAGCGTCCACGGCCCGTGACAGATCGCCGCCACGGGCTTGCCGCTTTGGACGAACTCGCGGACGAAGGAGACGGCGTCGGGGTCAACCCGGAGTTGGTCGGGGTTCACCGTGCCGCCCGGGAGAAGCAGGGCGTCATAGTGGGTGACAGAGGCGTCCGCGACCAACCCGTCAACGGTGAACGTGCCTGCTGCATCCAGATCGTTCTCACGCGCCTGAATCTCACCGTCATGGATCGACAGGACCTCGGTCTGTGCACCAGCCTGCTCCAGTGCCTCGCGGGGCTTCTCGAGCTCGACTCGCTCAACCCCGTCGGCGGCGAGGATGGCGACTCTCCTGCCCTGTAGCGTCTCGGTCATATCAGCTCGCCTTCTTCTCGGTCGACATGCCGGGCTTGATGAGGACCTTGGTCCAACCCTTGGACCTGGCGTCGAAGTTCTTGTAGGCATCGGCGGCTTGGTCCAGCGAGATCTCGTGGGAGACGATCCACGAGGGGGTCGCCTTGCCGGCCGCGATCAAGTCCCGCAACTGGCGGTTGTACCGCTTGATGGGGGCCTGTCCGCTTCCCATGGTCTGCCCCTTGAACCAATGCGTTCCGAAATCGATGGCCGCCTTTCCCTGCCTCGCGAGATCATCCTTGCCTCCAGGGTCCTGGGGGACGAACACACCAACGGTGCCGATTCCTAGTGTCCGTTGATTTCTATCCAGCGCCGCCATCCGGCGTCGAGCTCGTCGGGATGGTGATAGTCGGTGACCAGGCGCCCGAGCGGCACCCCATTCCACTCAGGGAGGGCCTTGACGTGCTCTTCGTGCAGGAGATCGTCGATCATCTCCATCAGGGTCAGGGTGCTCACTGTGCGCCTTCCTGCCGGATCGAGTCGCTGGCCAGGTCTTCGTAGGTGGTATCGCTCGTGATGACGATGGCGGGCCGGGTGTGGGCGCGGGCCAGGTAGAACCGCAGGAGTTCGGTCGCGAGTTTCCGGGGCAGTTCGTGGAGCGGATCACCGATGAGCGGTGCCGCGTTCTCGGCGGCTTGCCACGCCCATAGCGCCTGGTAGTTGGTCAGGTTCTGCGCATCGAGGTCGTAGCCACCCTCGATGATGCGCAAAGCGATGGTCGCGTAGCCGAGCGGGCTTGGTGTCAGGTCGATCGTTTCCATGCTCTTCCTCCTCGTTGTTCCCGGTGGGTGCCGGGGGCACGGAGTGGCCGGTACCGGTGGCGGAACGCAGTGCCCGGAGGGGGCGGTACCGGACTGAGCGAAGCGAGGGAGGATAAGGAGCCCCCGTAGGGAACGGAGTGATAGAGCCGGTTTAGGCTCGGAGGTCCCCGACACCCACGGGATTGAATCTGGCCGCGTAGCGGCTCGCCCAGCGGCCGTCAGGCCGGCTCTCCCCGGAGGGGTACGACGACTGGCAGTCGACGCGGGACCGCTCGGAAGTAGCTGTGATCAGTGGACACCTCCTCTGCGTGGTGGGAGGTTTAGGGCATGAGTAAGCGGGAGCGGATCGCGAGGACTGCTGCGATCTCGAACGGCATGGTCTGGTTCGGGTTAGCGACGTTCGTTGGGTTCTTCGCCGCGGAGCTCGCGCCTGCAGCTTTCACAGGCGGGTGGGTGAGCATCGTCGGCTGGATTCTGCTGACTTTGGCTGCACTCGGCTTGCTGATCATGGGGCTCCTCGAGCAGCGCACGATGCGCGATGCCCGGATCAGTTCGCGCACGGCGCCCTGAGAGGCGAGTCGGTGGTTACCGAGTAGCCTGGATCGTTCTCGGCCGGAGATTGGAGACCGGTCATTGGTGCTAACCGACGCTACGCGGCGCATTTTGATCGTTTGATGGACGATCGCATTCTGGAGAAGATCGCGGCCGAGTTCCCTCTGCAGTCGCTGACGGACCAGGAACGTCAGGCCGAAGAACTACCGATCACTCGCGATCCGAAACCCAAACGCTGCCGCGCCTGGGTGCGGTTTGGTCCGCACGCGATGCACGTCGACGCGGTGGTGGTGGCGTGGACCGATGACGCCTGCGGCGTGGAGTTCCAGGTGCGCGATCGCACCCTGCGCTGCTGGGTGTGGCGCAATGCTGTCACGCCCGTCTGACGGCAACGATGAGGGGGGCAAGGCTCGCCGCCTTGCCCCCTCATCGTTCGCTTTGATCAGCGGTGGTCCCGAGGATTTCGAGTAACGACAGCCGTGGCGTGTCCGAGGTCAGGTCCGATGTGGGTGGCGTCGATCACGCGACGGTAAACCACACCCGCGTCACCCTCGAAGGATGCATCTCGCTCCTTTCCGATCACGATCACGGCGTCGCCCTTGTGCAGGGATGCCACTGTGCCTTCGCCCAGCTCGAACTTGGCTTCGATGTCGTGCGCGAGCGGCTTGAGTCCCTCCACCCGCTCTCCCCCGCGATATTCGGCTGTGTTCTCCAGGACGGTGAAACTCACGACCGTGGTCTTGCCTGCGGCGCGTGACTCCGGGTCCGCGGCGAGGTTTCCGGTGACGAATCGAACGGACATGATTGCTCCTTCTCTCTTCAGCAATTGGCGATGAGCCGGTTAATCTGGTCAGGTTGAAAGCCGCTCCAGTGGTCCTGGTCTGAAACGACTACGACGGGGGCTTCTGTGTAGCCGAGTTCTTCGACCACGTAGTCACGAGCTGCGGTGTTCTCTCGGATGTCGACCACTTTGAAGGGCACTCCCTTCGCCTCGAGCACGCGCGTCGTCAGGGTGCAACGAATGCAGGTGGGACCGGTCGAATAGACGACCACTACCTGTTCGTTCATTTGCTCGTTCCTCTCCCCCACCAACCGTTTTTCTTTGCCTTCCGGCAGACAGAGATAAGACGGAGTGCGGAGCGTGCAGTGCGCACCATCTCGGGCGAAATAAGCCTGGAGGGCGCGTCCGCGATGGTGGGAACGGAGTCGCGAGAGCCGACGTATTCTCGCCAGCCGGAAAGGTCAAAGAACCGCATGTGCTGCGCCGTGTAAACGGCTCCACAGTGTGCTGTGGCGGTGTTGGTTTGCGTCATGAAGGTCACCTGATCGGTAGCTCAGTACCGTCGATCGGGGGCCTTCTACATTCGCCGGCACCGCCGCAGAGTTCCATCCCGTAGAGCGCGTAGAACGCTTCTGGGTTAACGAAGTCGACGTACTGCGCGAAGGCTCCTTCGTCTTGCGAGCGCACGAGGGTGTCGAGTTGGGGGTTCACGTTGCCGGCGACGTTGATGCGTAGGTCCAGGTGGCACCCGCCCGAGGGCCCGGAATTGCCGACGGCCCCAATCGGCTGTCCCGCGGTCACATCGTCTCCGACAGAGACGATGACGTCTTTCGGCCACATGTGGAGGTAGCCGAGGTCGTAGCCGTCTGGGTGCTTAATCGTGACCTGGAAGTCCCCGGTATAGGTGACCCGGCCTTCTTGGATCGCGTAGACGGGATCGTTGCAGTTGTTGGGCCAGTGCTGGAGGTCGATCGCGACGTGCCAGTTGGTCGCGCCGGGGATGTTGATCTCGCGCGGGCCGTAGTCGGAGGTCATGTTGTAGCCGTCCGCGAGCGGATATACGAGTTCACCGGTCGCGCACGTTCCCACGGCTCCGGAGAGGGCCGTGACGATCTGCTCGGTCGCAGTGCCGTACTTCTCATAGTGGAAGGGATCGGCGTTGCGTTGGACTTTGTGGATGGCGAGTGTGGGTTCCATCGTTGACCACCCCTCCACAAGGACGAGCCGGTTGTAGAAGAGGGTCGCCGCAGTGGTGGGGTTCATCCGATCTTGCGGAGTTCCCCAGCTGTCTTGCTGCTGAAAGAGGCCGATCGAGGTCGTCGGAGAACCGTCAGGGTTGCGGACCCCGTTGGTTTCCCAGTCGCCGTACTCGATGTTGACGAGGCTGGACTCCCCCATCGCTGTCATGACGCCGAGTACCTGTGCGTCGCGATCGAGCCCAAGATCGATCGCTGCATTCATGATGTAGGCGGCATTGAGGAGCTGATCAGAGTCATAGCCGGCTACGGGTTCCGTCAGCATCGCGTCGACGTTGACACGCGTCCCAGTTCCGGCTCCGCAGGCAGCCGCGGGCGACAGAACGAACAGAATGATGCCCATCATGATGGCGACGACAAGAAGCCGCGCACGATGACGAGGACGAGGCCAGCTGCGCCCATCTTCGTGTCGGTCACCTCAAGTCGCACCGGTCGTATGCGTTCTGGTGCCGCGACGGCCGCGAGACAGCACTGAGGTCACGCTCCCGATCGTCCCCGTTAGATCGCGTTGAGCGCGCGGCGAACGGTGCTCGGACTCACCCCGACGACGTTTGCGATGTGGGGAATCGAACGACCGTGAGATCGCAGCTCGGTAGCGATGCTGATCTTCTCGGAGGTCATAACCGAAGGCCGACCTGGACGGCGACCCTCCGCTGAGGCTACGCGGAGACCGGCCCGGACGCGGTCCCCGAGCATGGCACGGCGCACATCGTCGAGTGTGATCAGGTAGCTGCTTGCACCGGAAACGGCAGTAGGGGTGACGTCCAGAACGGGCTCGGCGATGGAGCGGAAGACAATCGATCCATCATCCAGCGACCGAAGAGTCGCGACCAAGTGGTTCAGGGTGTGGGAGATGCGTGCTGCGCTCGTCACCAAAAGGGTGTCTCCCGCGCGGAGTCTCGCCAGACACTCCTTGAGTTCGGGCCGGTCGCGCGGATGCCCCTTCCCCAGATCGGCGAAGACTTTCTGGGCGCCGTGCGCTTTCAGCACGGCCGAGTCCTCACCGACAGAAGCAGCGTCGTGCAGCGCACGCGTGTAGCCGACGATATGCGCTGTCATCGGCCGATCGCAGGGAGCTCTAGCCCGGGTTCTGGCACGGTCACGGGTTCGCTCGTGGGCAATGCCGCGCGCTGACGCCGTAGCGACTGTGCCGCGGCCGCAAGCCGAGACTCAAGTTGTGGGCCTGTGGTCGAGCTCGCGGGCAGGTTCATTGCCGGGACGACCTGGCGGAGAGCCGCCTGATGCAACTCGATGAGGAAGTCAAGGTCTGTGGCTCGCGGCGGTAGCGAGCGGGCAAAGTCTGTGATGCGGCGCAGCTCTCCCAGCCACTCGACTGCGGCTCGCTTCGTGGGTCCGCCGGCGCGGCCGCGATTGAACGAGTCGATCGAATCGACGGGCAGTACGTTTCCGGACCCGTCGAGCATCGTCACCTCTACGCTCGGTTCGGCGGAAACAGCGGCCAGCACGTCGCGGACATTGGTCCAACGTGCATCGTGGTCAGCGACGGATGCCTCGACGGCATCACCTGTCCGTTGGATCTGCCGAAAGTGTGCCGACGCGACAGCAAGCAATGATTCTGCACGCCGGGGTAAAACAACGACCGCTTGCACTTGGTAGCCCGCATCGAGGAACTGCTTTGCGACACCCAGCGCCGCGACGGGCGTGCGGAAGTCGCCTTCGACAATGAGAGAGCGTCGCACCTCACGGGCATGGGAGATCGCCGCACGCAGCCACTCAGCAACATCCGCGTTCACGCTCGCAGTCGATGTAGCGCCCGTCGCTACGACCGCAGCGTGAAGGGCGCGAAGTTCAGTCGATGAGAGCACCGTGGCGGTCGGCGAGACCTCGAGCGCACGCGCGATTGCTCGTCCCCGGCCGCTCCCCGGCCCCCCAGCGATGAGAGTGAGGTGAGGTGAAGCATCCCCATCCACGGGTGGGAAAAGTAGCGGCTCGATAGTGCGTTCGTATTCGTTGAGGGGATCTCTGTTGCGCCCGGCTGCGACGTCGCTCACGTGTTGCTCGCGACGTTTGAACCGCGTGATTCGAGTTCAGCCGTGAGCCGGTCCACAGCCGCACGATCGAACCCATCGACGGCGTTGGCCTGCGCCCGAAGGCTGATAACGGAGTCCACCGACGCACCGCTCTGTTGGGCCCGCTGAAGAAGCTGAGACGCGAGCGCGCTGGCACGCTCACGCATCTCGTCGTACGCAATGGCGTCGTTCACGCGCCATGCAGATTGGCCAGCCGCCATGTTCTCCGCCTCCTGGCGCGAGTTTAGCTGGCTAAACCGAAAAGGCTGAAGGCGGTATTTCGGCGTTCCTGTCCTTCGCCGTGATATCTAGCTTCCTCGCGGCGGTGTGCGGTTGTCAGGGGCACGGCGCCAGCCGTGTCGCGACGCGACGCGAAGCGCCCTTGACGGCCGCGCGCCGTCGCGTACGATCGCGGATCACAGGTCGAAGGGATTACTGACGTGTGAGAGAGGTGATGTCTCTGATGAATGCGCGCCGGTCGGCGGTGGGATCGGTGATGAGTCCAGCGATGCGCAACCGCCACGCCCCGCGCTCTGGCCCTTGCAAGCCGACGAGTGGCTTGATGCACCATGCGACATCCTCGCCGAGGGTGTAGCCCGGCTCCTCGGTCGCGCGCTCGGGGTAGTAGGTGAAGGCCGCAACTGCAACGCGCGTGATGGTCGCTTCGACGTCGGTTCTATCGATCATGCTGTTCCCTTCGTTTCGTGCTTGCAGAAGCGGCTGCGCCAATATTCTCGTTCCCCGCGATGCACAGGGCTAACTCGTGAGTTCACGTGAGGATCACACCAACGACGCGCATGGGGAGGAATCATCGCCCCATTCCTTCCCTCTGAGAGTTCGGGCCGGCGTGTGGTCGGGCGGCATCTGCTCGCTCGATGGCGCGGCGTTCGCCGATCCGGAGCCGTGCATTGATCTCGCGCGCGACGTCCTCCATGCGTTGCTCTTCGGCGGAAAGCCGGCCCGCAACATCGTGTCGGAGTTCGGGGTTGCGGTAGGCGTAGTGGGCGGTGCGGGCGCGGTAACAATCGCGTTGCCATTCGTCGAGGAGACGTTGCGGCGTGCGACCTTCGTCGCGGAGGGCAGCGACCGCATCCGCCTCCCGATACCGCGCGAAGAACAGCGTGGCGCTCTCGAGGTTGGTGTCGCGTTCGATGGATGTTGTGCGGTGTCGCCTATGCGGTGGAAGCCCGGCCTCGATGCGGCGGCGTTCTCGTGCCTTCCAGGCGCGAGCCGCCGCGAGTTGGCGGTCCTTGTTTGCCGCGTAGTACTCGCGCCTTCTCGCCTTGATCTGCTCGGCGTTGCGTTCGTAGTGGCGGCGCGCGTTTGCCTTCTTCTGCTCCGGGTCGTCCCGATACTTGTCACGGCGTTTCGCCGACTGTTCTTCTCTATGCCGCTCACGCCACTCCGCGTTCGCACGTGCGCGCTCCTCGCGATACGCGTCGGGATCTGCGGCCTTGCGTCGAGCAAGGTAGTCACGCTGGTACGCACGGCGTTGCTCGATGTTGGCGTGGTAATAGTCGCGGGCCTTCTTCGCGTTCTTCTCGCGGCGCTCTTCCTCACGCCGCTTCTGCTCCGCCGCGCGGCGGTTGCGGTCCACCTCCCTCCGATTTATCCGCTCGCGGTTCACGGCGTCATAGTTCCTCCGGTATTCGCGAATGTGATCCTGATTGTTCTGCCGCCACTGCCGTTTGTACTCACGGGTCCGCTCGCGCGCCTCCTCCGATTCCTCCACTGGGCATCACCGCCCGATCCTGGCCATGAACGTGGGAGCTGGACGGGCTGCTGGCGAATGGGTCGTGCCTGCGCTGGCGAGCCGGTCGATGAGATCGGGCCGGAACCCCGACCAATGGTGCTGTGGCTCATCGTCGACGATGACCACAGGGGCCTCGCTGTACCCAAGGTCTTCGGTGATGAACTGGCGAGCGGCCAGGTTGTTCGCATCCGTCACGTCAATGACGGTGAATCGGATGCCGGTCGCCTCCAACTTGTGGATCGTCAGCCGACACCGCTGGCAGGACGATCCGGTCGAGTAGACGGTCACGGAGAGCATCAGGTCAGCCCCCGCGCCGTTACATCGACAGCCGACGTCCCGATCCTCGGCACTCCTGAAGTTGCAGAGTCCGGGGCTCCTGCAGCGGCAGAGTTCGGAACTTTCGAAGTCCCAGAGTGCGTACGTTCCGAAGTCACGGACCGCAGGAGTTCGTCCTCGCTGTCACCGACAAGCTGATCCGCGTTCGCCAGCAGCAGGTCGATCGCAACGCGGACGAGCGTGTTCTCGGTGATCCGCTCCTGACGGTCGGTGCGGCGTCGCATCAGTGCGCGGGCGAGTTGGGTGAGCGCGACGTACTGGTCCTCTCGCACCCGAGTTTCTTTGCGGGTGAGGCGGGCGTATTTCGCCGCACCCCGCGCGGGCGGAGACGTTTTCGCCGCCGTCTCATTGGCCATTGCGCGCCCGGGCGGCGGGGTAGGTGACGCGACGCGCCCTCGGGCGTCGCCAAGTTGTCCTGCGAGATCGATCTTGCCCATCATCACCACCTCGAGTGCAGTCCGGATGGCAGGTAAGACGTGAGCTCGAACCCGACGCGCGTGATGTCAGCGATCGATCCCTCGGTCCGGCGAGTGTCGGTGAGGTTGGTTACCAGCCGACCGAGCATTGGCGCGTGCGCGTGAATCAGGTACTGGCGCAGGTAGGCCTGGAAGGTTGGCAACCCGAACGACTTCTGCAGGACCGTTTGCCATTGCTGGTACTGGCCCGAGATACGCCCGTCAACGCGGTTCAGCAGCACCCGGTAGGGCAGTCCGCGAGGTTCGATCAGGCGAGTAACCGTTCGGACAGTCGGGTCGATCGCCATCGGCTCAGGGACGACCGGAACGATGACGTAGTCCGCCGCATCGAGGACAGCTTCGAGCGTGCGTGTGTCCTCGAGGCTGCCGGGCGTGTCAACGACGACGAGGTCGTACAGATCACCCAGATCCCGGAGTCGAGTGAGCACCGCGGGGTCGTGGTCGTCAGCAAAGTCGAAGGGAATGTGTTCGGCCATGTTCTGCGCCCACCACGTGGTCGAACCCTGCGGATCGACATCAACGACCAGCATCCGATACGTCCTGGAGAGGTGAGCCGCGAGTTGCATCGCAACCGTCGTCTTGCCGACCCCACCCTTTTGGTTGGCTACAGCGATGATCTTCACGATGCGCCTACGCAGTGCCGAACTTCGGAACGTGGGATGTGTCGGAGAACGGAAGTCCCGAGGTTCGAGAGTGTCGGAGTTTCGACGCCAGCGGTCCCTCCCCGTAGTCGGGTAGCCAGGATCCGCGGATTTGCCGTTCGGTGTTCCCTTCTCTGTTCACCTCCCTGATCTCTCACTACTAGTGAGACACCAGACCGATAGGCGTGGGACGTGACGCCGATACCCCTCTCGGCGTGAGGCCGATACCGACCGGACAAGAGACCGACGCCCGCTGCCGGCCCTATCGGTGTCCTGTCCGGACGCGGCCCGGCGATGGCCGGCCATCGGACGGTGCGCCGACATTGTGGATAGTGCCGTTCGCTGCTGCGAATCTCCGGCGATGCATCCACGCCTGATCCTTCTCGCGGTACTCCTCGGGAACCGCGGGGAACCGGTAGATGCTCGACAGCCACCGACCGTCGACCCGCCGGTCGCGTGCGATGTGCACCAGTCCCGACTCGCCAAGCACCTTCACGACGCGTTGCACCGTTCGCACGTTCAGGCAGGTGCGGCGAGCGATCGTCGCGTACGACGGATATGCGTACCCCTCTGCGGCGCTCTCCAGCTCTGCGAGGCACAGCAACACGAGTTTCTCGGCGGGTGATAGCGGAACCCACGGGACATCCTCCGGCCCTGCCGGTGCATCCGTTGCGATCCTGGGACGATTGTCCGTCTCCCAGGCCCAGTTGCGTGCGCTCAGGCTCATGGGCAACTTCTGCCGTCGGCATCCATATGCACGTCACGACTCACACGCCCTCGGACGCGCCGTTGCGAACCGACGCTTCGACCCATTCCTCCAGCTCATCCAGCGCGTACACGATGGTCCGGCCGAGCTTCCGATACTGCGGACCCTTCTTCTCGTATCGCCACATCGCGAGCTTGCCTCTCGTCACGCCAGGCAGCATCGCCACCACCTCGTCCGGGCTCAGGAACGTGTGGGCGAGTCCCGTTCGTGTGGTGTTCGTCGTGCTCGTCATGATCCAACTCCTTTGCGTATACCCGACAAGGTTTGACGAGAGTGAATCAGATGTGGCAGACTGCGTCAAGGTTATACATGCACATTCGTGACGCGGAGAGGCAAACTGAGGAGGTGATAGTCGACGTGCGAACACTCGAAGGCGACCCCGTCACGTGGCGTGACGCCACCCTGCTCATCGGGTCCGCGTTACGCATCGTCCCGGCATTCCGGGCGACCGTCGAAGAGGCGGACCTGCCATACGACACGACAGTGCAGGCGCGCTTCGACCGAGATCTCGGCCGCTATCGCGTTACCTCCGTCAATGTCGTCATCGCCGAGCCGGACGGCGAGATCAACGGATCAGCGCTGCGCCGCGTGCGTGTCCAAGAGATCGTGCAAGCGGCGACGCCTTCATGCATTGCAATCTCGTTTGATGACGGCAACGACCCAACGCCCCTGAGCGAACTCACGACCACCGAAGGTCGCCTCATCCCCGAGTGGATGGCGGAACAAGCCCGCCAACGCGCCAACAAGGACGCGCGCATGGATCTCGTTGAGTTGATCTACAGCGCCGCTGCTCTATCAGGGCAAGCACCGACCAAAGCCGTTCAGGCAGAACTCAACGTCCCTTACCGCACCGCCGCGGACTGGATCTCCAAGGCCCGCACCGCAGGACGCCTCGAAGGCATGAGCTACATCGCCGGCCGACAGGCGGATGGGTAGCGTCCACGCTTACAACACCAAGAGCGGCAAGCGATATCGGGCCCTGTACCGACGTCCCGACGGCTCGCAGGGCCAGAAACGCGGTTTCGCGACGAAGCGAGACGCTCAGCTGTACGTCGGAAGCGTCGAGACAGCGAAAGCCCTCGGCGACTACGTCAATCCCACTGACGCAAAGGTCACCGTCGACACGCTCGGGACAGATTGGCTCGCCAACCGACGTTCAGACCTGAAGCCGTCCACGTTTCGGTCGATCGATTCGGCGTGGAGGATCCACGTGCAACCGAAATGGGGAAACCGCGCGGTCGGTGGCATTCGCCACTCTGAGGTGCAGACCTGGCTGTCAACGCTCGCTCGCACGCACAGCGCCACCACCGTGCTGAGGGTGCATGGGGTTCTGGCGAGCATCCTCGACGTCGCGGTCCGCGATCGGCGGATCACGATCCATCCGGCCCGAGAGCTAAAGCTCCCGAAAAAACTGCGAAAAGCGCGCGCCTACCTGACACATCGTCAAGTGACGCAGCTCGCGAGCACGGCGCGCTACCCCACGCTGATCAACCTGCTCGCATACACGGGCCTCCGGTGGGGCGAGGCGACCGGTCTACGCGTGAAGCACGTGTCTTTCGAACGGCGTCGACTGTTCGTCGAAGAGAACGCCGTCCTCGTCAACGCCGAGATACACGTCGGGTCTCCCAAGACGGGTAGGTCCCGATCGGTACCGTTCCCCAACTTTCTTGCCGAGGACCTCCGACAGTTGTGCAGCGGCAAACGTGCTGATGACATCGTCTTCGGCGACGGCTACCGGCACATGAGACTTCCTCAATCTCAAGACGGGTGGTTTGCTGCGGCTGTCAAGCGAGCCCGAACTGCCGATCCGACGTTCCCGGTCATCTCGCCTCACGACCTCAGACACACTGCGGCAAGCCTCGCGATAAGCGCTGGCGCGAACGTGAAGGCCGTGCAACGCATGCTGGGCCACGCCTCCGCTGCCATGACTCTGGACACCTACGCGGACCTGTTCGACGACGACCTTGACCGCGTTTCGCAGGCGCTCGATCAAGCTCGTTTCGATTCAACTGTTGCCAATCCGTTGCCACAGGACGGCTAATCGATCAAGAAAGCCCCCGAGAATCCGCGTAATTACGGGGTTCTCGGGGGCTTTTGAAGTGGCGGTGACGGTGGGATTTGAACCCACGGTAGGGGGTCACCCTACACAACTTTTCGAGAGTTGCACCTTCGGCCGCTCGGACACGTCACCGCCGAATAGCTTACGTCCCCGCGGGTCCACCCGCCAATCGCACGAAATCACAGCACCCCGCCTCACTCCCCCGCGAAAGCCCTCGGCCTGCTTGACCTCACTCGCCACCCGCACTCCGTAGCGGTAGGAGAGCTTGCCGCCCAGCCATCCCGAAATGCTCAACACCAACAGACTCAGGATGCTGACGACAAACGTCCCGACCGGGATCTCGTCCGTGGTGCTGCGGAAGAACAGCTGCACGGCGTATGCGCCGCAGACGGTGATGTTCAGGCCCATATGGAACGTCGCCGTACTCGCGGCCTGCGTGCGGTCGGGGATTCGTAGGTAGTCCAGCACGCCGAAGAAGATAGCGGCGATGCTCCCCAGCACGCCGATCACGATCAGCACACGCGACCCGATCGCGAAGGGCTCGGGATCGGTCGAGACGAGTCCGATGATGTCGAAGACGAGGCTGGCGATCCACGCGCCGATCGGGATCGTCACGGCGATCGGATGAAACGGATGCCCGTAGGGCCCAGCCAGAACAGTAGCCGGACGCTTCGCGGGCGAGATGTCTTCATCGGGCATGCGTACCTCCTGAGCGGGTGAAGATTCGGTTCACGGCAACGGTTCGAGACCCTCGCGCTGGGTTTGCTCGTCCGCGACGCGAACACCGAAGGTGTGCGCGAGCTTGCCACCGAGCCAACCCGAGATGCTGAGGATCGCGAGGCCGCCGATGCTCAGGATGACCGCCAACGTGGAGACGCCTTCACTTGAGCTGCCGCTGCCGCTGCCGCTGCCGCTGCCGCTGCCGCTGAAAATGTCGCCGCGCAGAAGCAGGCTCGCGAGGAAAATGCCCATCGCGATCAGGTTGAGGATCATGTGCGTCGTGCCCGTGGCTCGGGCGGGCGTGCCGCGCGGGATGGTCAGCCAATCCAGAAACCCCAGGACGGCGGCGACGACCGCGACGATCAGCCCGATGAGGATCAGGATCCGTGCCCCCATCACGAACGGTGCGGGTGAGGACTGCGTGATCGCGATGAGGTCGAACACAACGCTCGACACCCACGCCCCGATCGGGATGATCACGGCAATCGGATGAAACGGGTGACCGTACGGGCCGGCGATCCGGGTGAGCGGGTACTTGGCAACGGGGCGCGGTGGACTGTGCATCGGGGCCTCCGAGACGAGTCATGCAGCGAACGAGCAACGCGGAGCGAAGCCAGGTGAGGTGACGAGATTACGGTCGACCCCGTGGGTTCCCATCGGGGGTTGACACGGTCGCCGTTCTGCCGCATCGTGGGCGATCGGCCGCGCACCACATCTGTCCGCGAACTCGCCTGCTGCCGCCCAGTCGGGGTTAGGTTGTCCCCATGGCTGCCCCGATGACCCGCCAACAGCGCCTCGTTCTGACAGTCGCCGTCCTCGCGTCCTTCGTCGCCTTCCTCGACGGCACGGTCGTCACGGTGGCACTCCCCGCAATCGACCGCGAACTCGGCGGCGGGCTCACCACCCAGCAATGGGTCGTGGATGCCTACCTCATCACCCTCGGCGCGCTCATTCTGCTGGCGGGTTCGGTGAGCGACGCATTCGGACGCATCCTCGTGCTGCGGATCGGCCTGATCGGCTTCGGGATCGCCTCGGTCGCGATTGCCGTCGCGCCCGACCCGATCGTCCTGATCGTCGCCCGTGCGGTCCAAGGCGCCGCAGGGGCCTTCCTCGTGCCGAGCTCGCTCGCCCTCATCACCTCGACCTTCCGCGACGCCGCCCAGGGCCGCGCCATCGGCATCTGGACCGCCCTGACGACGTGCGCCATGCTCACGGGTCCCGTCATCGGCGGCGTGTTCGTCGACCTGTTGTCGTGGCGACTCGTGTTCCTGATCAACGTCCTGCCTATCGTAATCACGCTCTGGCTGCTGACGCGCCTCACGCATCGCGACGTTCGGCGACCGGATGCCTCGATCGATTGGCTCGGCGCGGCGCTCTGCACCCTCGGGCTCGGCGGGTTCGTCTTCGCCCTCATCGAGCAGCCGAACCTGGGGTGGGGGTCCCCCGGCATCCTGATCCCGGGCATCGGCGGTCTCGCCCTGTTCATCGCTTTCCTGCTGCGCCAGCGCACCGTGCGGTCGCCGATTCTGCCGCTCGATCTGTTCCGCGTCCGCAACTTCTGGACCGGCAACGTCGCAACCACTTTCGTCTACGGCGCGCTCAGCCTCAACGGCTTCGTCGTCGGCGTCTACCTGCAGCAGGGTGCCGGCCTGAGCGCGACGCTCGCGGGGCTCGCGAGCCTGCCCGGGACTATCCTGCTCATCCTGCTGAGCTCTCGGGTGGGAGCTCTGTCGGGCCGCCTGGGTCCGCGGTTGTTCATGACCGCCGGACCCCTCGTGATGGCGGCGGGCGCGCTCCTCCTTCTCACCGTTCGCGAAGACTTCTCGTACTGGACGCAGGTACTGCCAGGCATCCTGGTCTTCGGTCTCGGTATCTCGCTGACGGTTGCTCCGCTGACGTCGGCCATTCTCGGAGCGATCGACACGGAACGGTCGGGTATCGCCTCGGCCGTGAACAACGCCGTTTCGCGCGTCGCCGGGTTGATCGTGATCGCGCTGCTGGCGACGATCGTCGGCGGATCGCTCGACCTCGACGGTTTCCACCGAGCGGCGATCGTCACGGCCGCGCTCATGGCGATCGGCGGCGCGGTGTCGTTCCTCGGCATTCGCAATCCGTCCCGCGCCGCAACCGTCGCAGACGAGTCATCCGAATCCACCCGTTAGTTCCGGCGCTGACCCCTGCCGTTGTGGTCAGCCCCCTGCGAGACTGACCGCATGAGCGCTATCGAGAACTCCAAACTCACCGTCGTCGGCGCGGGAAGCGTGGGCGCGAGCACCGCCTACGCCGCACTCATCCGCGGATCGGCCCGCCACGTCGCTCTGTATGACATCGCCACGGCGAAGGTCGAGGCCGAAGTGCTCGATCTCGCGCACGGCACCCAGTTCACGGGCGCGAGCGACGTCATCGGCGGCAGTGACCTCTCGGTCGTCGAGGGATCGCACGTCGTGGTGATCACGGCCGGTGCGAAGCAGAAGCCGGGTCAATCGCGCATCGAGCTCGCCGAGGTCAACGCGGGGATCCTGCGCACGATGATGCCCGAGCTGCTGTCGGTGGCGCCCGATGCGGTCTACGTCGTCGTCACCAACCCGTGCGATGTCCTGACGGTTCTGACCCAGGAGGCCACGGCGCTCCCGCCCGAGCGGATCTTCGCCTCGGGAACCGTGCTGGACACGTCGCGCCTGCGTTGGAAGCTTGCCGAGCGGGCCGGGGTGTCGACGTCGAGCGTGCACGCTTACATCGTCGGCGAGCACGGCGACACCGAGTTCCCCCTGTGGTCGAAGGCCACGATCGGCTCGGTTCCGATCCTCGACTGGGTGTCGCCCGGACACCCGCGGATGTCTCCGGACGAGCTCGACGCGATCGCGATCGATGTACGGGATGCCGCGTACAAGGTCATCCTCGGAAAGGGTGCGACCAACTACGCGATCGGGCTCTCGAGCGCACGCATCGTCGAGGCGATCCTGAACGACGAGCACGCGGTGATGCCGGTCAGCACCGTGCTGCGCGACTTCCACGGCATCGACGGGGTCGCCCTGTCGGTACCCTCGATCGTCAGCGCACGCGGCGCGGTGCCGATCCGCGAGACGGTCTTCTCGCCGCACGAGCTCGACCTGCTGCGGGACTCGGCTGATGCCCTGCGCACGGTCGCTGAGTCGCTGCGAGCCTGACCCGCACGGAGTATTTCAGCGCCGCGAGAGGATGTCCGGGGCCGAAACGTCCTCATCTCGCGCCGAAGTCCTCCGTTTCGGGCGCGCCGGAGCGTCAGCGCCGGCGCAAGGGCGCGGCCGCGACGCCTCCAGCGACACCGAACAGCACCACAGCGCCCGCCACGACGGCGAGCACCGGCAGCCACGAGTCGGCAGCCTCGTGGATCGCGCCCAAGATGATCGGGCCCGCGGCCGCGAGCCCGTAGCTGACCCCCTGGACGATCCCGGAACGCCCGTCGACCGTGTGCTCGCGGCCGCCCAGTGCGCCGATCATGATGAACACGACGGTCAGTCCACCGCCCTGCGCGACACCTCCGATGATGCACCAGAGCGGCCACAGGCCAGGATTCAGGGCGAACCCGATGGGGATCGCGAGCCAGCCGACCGCCACGAACAACACGCCGGCGAAGATCGAGACACGTGTCGTGATGATCGGCACGAGCAGGGCGCCCGCGATGCCCGAGACCTGGAACACCGCCGAGATTCCGCCCGCGGATGCGGCGTCGTACCCCGCGTCTTCGAGCAGCGACGGCAACCAGGCCGTGACGCCGTAGAAGCTGAACGCCTGCCCGGCGAAGGCCGCACCGAGCAACCACGTCGAAGCCGAGCGGGCGACACGCGGATCGACCTCGTCGGTCGGCCGCGGCACGGTTCCCCCGCGGGGCAGCAGCGCACCACGGACGCCGCGCAGGCCGAGCCACACGGCGAGCGCGACAACACCGAAGCCCACCCAGACCACGATTGCGCCGCGCCATCCGATCTCGGACGCGAGCGGCGCGGTCGCCAGGGTGACGGTCATCGTTCCGACGTTGATCGCCGAGGTGTATAGCCCCGTCATGAAGTGCGCACGCTCGCGGGGAAACTCCCGCGCGATGACTATCGGCACGACGACGTTGCCGATCGTGAGGAATAGGCCGATGACCCGGAACGAACGAGTCCCGCCGAGTGGGATTCCGTACTCTGGGTCCAGGCCCCGAGGCTCGACGACCGTGAAGACAGGGAAGTCATCCAGACAAAGGAGCGCACGTCGATGACCTACATCCTCGCCCTCGATCAGGGCACAACGAGCACGCGAGCGATCGTCTTCGACCACCGCGGCCGCTCCGTCTCATCCGGCCAACTCGAGCACCGCCAGATTTTCCCCCGCGCCGGCTGGGTCGAGCACGATGCGACCGAGATCTGGCGAAACACGCAGGAGGTGATCGGGGTCGCCCTCGCGCGCGCCGACATCACGCGGCACGACATCGCCGCCATCGGCATCACCAACCAGCGCGAGACGGTCATCCTGTGGGACCGACGCACGGGTCAGCCGGTCCACAACGCGATCGTCTGGCAGGACACCCGCAGCCAGGGCATCGTCGATCGCCTCGCCGCGGACGGCGGAGTCGACCGGTTCCGTGGGCTCACCGGGCTTCCGCTGGCGTCATATTTCTCTGCGACGAAGATCGCGTGGGTGCTCGAGAACCTGCCCGACGCGAAACGCCTGGCAGACGAGGGACACCTCGCCTTCGGCACGCCCGATACCTGGCTGCTGTGGAACCTGACCGGCGGCCCCGAAGGGGGCGTGCACGCGACGGATGTCACGAACGCCAGCCGCACCCTGCTGATGAATCTCGAGACGCTCGAGTGGGATGCATCGCTGCTCGAGGCCTTCGGCATCCCGGAGTCGCTGCTGCCCGACATCCGTTCCTCTTCGGAGGTCTACGGGCATGCTGAGCCGTCGAGCCTGCTGCGTGAGGTGCCGATCGCGGGCATGATGGGCGATCAGCAGGCGGCGACATTCGGCCAGGCGGCCTTCGCGCAGGGCGACAGCAAGAACACGTACGGCACCGGCAACTTCCTGGTCGTGAACACGGGCGATCGCCCGATCATCTCCGAGCACGGTTTGCTCACGACTGTGGCCTACCGTCTCGGCGACGGCACCACCGCGTACGCCCTCGAGGGATCGATCGCGGTCACCGGATCGCTCGTGCAATGGCTGCGCGACAACCTCGGCATCATCGGCACGGCCGCCGAGGTTGAAACGCTCGCGAACGAAGTGGAGGATGCGGGCGGTGTCATCATCGTCCCCGCGTTCTCGGGCCTGTTCGCCCCGCACTGGCGGCCCGACGCACGCGGTGCGATCCTCGGTCTCACGCGATTCGCCGACCGGCGGCACATCGCTCGTGCGGCGCTCGAGTCGGTCGCGTTGCAGAGCCGCGAAGTCGTGGACGCAGCGTGCGCAGACCTGGGCTCTGCTATCACCGAGCTTCGCGTGGATGGCGGGATGGTCGCCAACGGCACGCTCATGCAGATGCAGGCGGATGCCTTGGGGATTCCCGTCATCCGACCGGCGAACGTGGAGACGACCGCACTCGGCGCGGCCTTCGCCGCCGGGCTCGCGGTCGGCTACTGGTCGGGGCTGACCGAGCTGACGGGTCTCTGGAGCGAGGACCGCCGGTGGGAGCCGGCATCGACCGAGGCCGAGCGCACACACATGCTCGCGCGGTGGCAGGACGCCCTGGGGCGGACGCTGGACTGGCCGCTCGGGTGACGCCCTCTGTCGGTGGTGGCGCCTAACCTGGGCCCATGGCAACTCGAAAGCCCAGCACGGCCTACCGCTGCGCGGAATGCGGGTGGACGAGCGTCAAGTGGGTGGGCCGCTGCGGAGAGTGTCAGCAGTGGGGCACGGTCACCGAGGTCGCGGAGCAGACGGGCATCCTCCGCGGATTCACCCCTCACGCACCCACCGCTGATCGCATCGCGCGCCCGATCACCGACGTTGCGACGATCGAGGCTCCTCGCCGCCCCACGGGTGTCGGCGAATTCGACCGCGTGCTCGGCGGCGGACTCGTCGCGGGCGCGACGATCCTGATCTCCGGTGAGCCCGGCGTCGGTAAGTCGACGCTGCTGCTCGAGGTCGCGGCCCGTGCGGCCCGGTCCGGTCGGCGCGTGTTGTACGTGAGCGCAGAAGAGTCCACCGCGCAGGTCCGGCTCCGTGCCGAGCGCACCGGTGCACTCCACGACGAGCTGTTCATCGCGAGCGAGACCGACCTGGCGACACTCGTCGGCCAGATCGACCAGGTCGTCCCCACGCTTCTGATCGTCGATTCGGTACAGACCGTCTCGTCCTCGCTCAGCGAGGGACTGGCGGGGCATCCGAGCCAGGTGCGTGAGGTCGCCGCGACTCTTGTCCGCATCGCGAAAGAACGCGATCTGCCGGTGTTGATCGTAGGTCACGTCACGAAAGACGGTTCCATCGCGGGCCCTCGACTGCTCGAGCACCTCGTCGACGTCGTCTGTCACTTCGAAGGCGACCGGCAGACCGCGTTGCGCTTCGTACGCGTTCTGAAGAACCGCTTCGGGCCGACGGACGAGGTCGGATGCTTCGAGATGACCGGCGACGGCATCGCCGAAGTTCCCGACCCGAGCGGGCTGTTCCTGGGGCACGGCACCCCGGTCAGTGGCTCATGCGTCACGGTCGCGCTCGAAGGCCGTCGTGCCCTGCCCGTCGAGATTCAGTCCCTGGTCAATCCGAGCTCGACCCCGAACCCCCGTCGCGTCGTGAACGGCGTCGATTCGTCCCGCGTCGCCATGATCCTCGCGGTCCTCGAACGCCGTGCCGGGTTGAAGCTGAGCACCCTCGACGTCTACGTCTCGACAGTAGGCGGAGTCCGCCTCACTGAACCCGCCGCCGATTTGGCCATCGCCTTGGCCATCGCCAGCGCTCTCGGCGAGTTCGCCATCCCGCACCAGGTCGCGGCGGTTGGCGAGCTGAGCCTCTCGGGTGAGATCCGAGCGGTCGCACAGCTGTCACAGCGTCGCAGCGAGGCATCCCGTCTCGGTTTTGTGCACTTCGTCGATGCCGGGTCGAAGCACCTGCCGGCGGCGCTGGACACTGTCCGCGGTCACGCTGACCGCGGAGCTCGTGGCGGGCGCGCTCAGCTCGATCGTCAGAGCCGGGGACCGAGCGACGTTCCGGAGTTCTAGCCGCGCCAGGCGGCGTCAGTCGGCGAGAGCGTCGATCAGGTCTGCGGGCGACGCCTGCATCGGATGCGGACCCGCGATGTCGAGGAACACCGTTGTGATCGCATCGCGATGCGTGCGCAGAAACGCGAGCAGCCAGCCGGGCGACTGCAGGCCGATCGCCGGCGGAAGGTTCTCGGGCTTGTGGGCCGCGTCGCTGAACAGCAGAAGCGCGATCTCGCCCGTGTTGGGGTCGCGGTAGGTCCACACCTCGCCGACATCGAGCGGGTTGTCGCGGTCCGTCGGCGCCATCAAGGGCACGACCGTGTTGCCGTTTCGCAGTGCGAGGGCGACCGCGGCCACGTCCTGCTTTGCGAGCGCCTGGGCCAGCGCTTCGGATCGGAACACCGCGGCGCCCGCCTTCTTCACGCGCCCCTCGGGTTTGCCGGGTTTGCCGCTCTTGCCGGGTCTACCGCTCTGTCGCGCCACCCTTCCAGGGTAACCGGGGCGTCAGTAGAGCAGGATCTGTCGCGACGTCTGCGACGGGATGCCGCCGATCGAGACATCCAGGTGATACGACGCTCCCCCACCCGGTGCACGCTGACGGTCGCCCTCGCAGGTGTCGACGGACGAGCGGGTGCGGTCCCACGCGATCGGCGCCGAACTCTCGACGACCTGCCCAGCCGCGAGCGTGACGACCATGTCGCTCGGTGCGGCCTGGCAATCTGTCGAACGCCACCAGACATCGTTCCCGCTCGTGATCGTGAAACTCTGCTGCGTCGTGCCGACATTGATCGTGCACGGGGTGGCGCTGGTGTTCGTGAGACGGATGCTGAGCTGTGGGACCTCACCCGCTGCGTAGGACTCTTTGTCGGTCAACGCTTCGACGAGCACGCTGTCGGCAGCGCAGGCCTCGGGGGTGAGTTCGGCCGCAGCATCCGTCGCCGCTTCTTCCGGGAGGGCATCCGCCGGATTGGAACCGCCTGTCGCAGCCGGATCGGGCAGCGTCGGTGTCGTGTCGCTCGGCGAGGGCGACGCGGAACTCTGGCTTGCAGCCGGCGTCGTCGATTCGGCGGATCCGCGCCACGGCTGTGCGACGAGCAACCACACGACGAGGGCGACGACCACAAGCAACCCGATCAAGACGACGGCCCGCCGCCGCCGGTACACCGCGGGCGACGGACGCCGCCGTCGCGTGCCTTCGCTGCTCATGCAATCAGGCTAAGCGTGGGTCTCTCAGTCCTCGGCACGGCACGCCCTCCGTGGTGACACCCGGGTTCTGCCGCCGTGGTCTTCGAGGGTGAGTTGGCCTTTGAGGGTGTCGAACACGGACTCGACCCATTGTCGGATGCCTCCGAGTTTCCCGAACCTGGGGGTCTCGTCTTTGCGGTCGGGGCGGACAAGGTGCGCGCCGAGTTCGTTGGTGACGAAGTCCTCGAACTGCTTCCCAGCGAAGCCTTTGTCGCCAACGATCACCTGTCCAGGCTGGATGAGGTGTCGGTCGTGGTCGAGCATCGCTTGGGTGGCTTCGCGTTCACCGATCTTCGGGCTCGCGAGTCCCCAGACCACGGGCATTCCGTCGGGAGTGCAGATCAGATAGAGCCGGAAGCCCCAGAAGTATCGGGAGTGGGATGCGCAGTATCCGTAGTCGGCGTGCCCGGCAAGGTCTGAGCGTTTCACGGTCTCCCGCGATTTCCCGCACGGTAACGGGGTCGAGTCCACCAGCCGGGTGATCTCACCCCAGGACGGGGTGTCACGGGCCAGCTCGGTGATCACCGCAGAGAGAAGCCCGGTGGATTGGCGGACGCGTTTGCCCCACCCGGACTGGCCGGGCAGGTTCGGGAACATGCCCTTCAGGTGAGCGTGCGCGTATCGGATCCATTTCCGATCCGACGCGATCCCGAGCAGGTGTTGCGCGACCAGCAGGCAGAGCAATTCCGCGTCGTTGAGGGCGGGTTTGCGGCCCGGGTGGTGATCGCGGGTGAAGCCGATCGCGGGCAGGATCCGGTCATCGAGGTGGACGTAGAGTGTGATCAGGAGGGTGTTGAGTTCAGTTTTCACACACCGGGGTTAACACCCTCCGCCTGCGATTAACAGCATCCACGCCGACCCAGCCAAACGGACTCACTCATCTAGAGCGTCTTCAGCATCCGGGTATTGCCGAGGGTGTTGGGCTTGACGTGCGCGAGGTCGAGGAACTCGGCGACACCCTCGTCGGGGCTTCGCAAGAGCTGCGAGTAGACGTCAGGCGGCACGACCTGCTCGCCGATGGTCGTGAAACCGCGGCGTGAGAAGAAGTCGACCTCGAACGTGAGGCAGAACAGCCGCGTCAGTTTGAGCTGGCGGGCGTTCTGCTCGAGCGCGTCTACTATCCCCTTGCCGACTCCGCGGTGCAGCCAGTCATCCGTCACGATGAGGGTGCGGACCTCACCGAGGTCCTCCCACATGACGTGCAGGGCACCGCAGCCGACGAGTTGACCGTCGACCTCGGCCACGACGAACTGCTGGACGGATTCGTACAGCACGACCAGGTCCTTGCCGAGCAGAATCCGGCGCTGCACGAAGGGCTCGAGCATGTCGCGGATGCCGACGACATCCGTCGTCCGCGCCGCACGCACCGTGAAGTCGCCCATCCCTCCAGCGTAGGCCCCCGGTTACCCACCGTCCGGGGTTCACAATTCAGTCTCTGCAGTTTGGCGACAGCAGCCCGCGCCCGCAATTACGTGGGCCGCGCCACCTCCGCTGCCCGCGCAGACTGAATTATGAACGCGGCTGCCCCTCAACGACCCGCGCCCCGGTCGTTGAGCGAGCGCAGCGAGACGAAACGAACCGCCGAAACGACGAAGAGCGGATGCCTCACGCATCCGCTCTTCGTGTGTCCGGGTCGAACCCGGCAGTGTCAGTCGCTCGTGATCGCGAGGTCGGGCGTGGACGAGATCTCGCCAGCCGATGTCACTCCGACGGCCACCTTCTCGCCGCGCGGCTTGGTCTCGAACACGAACTCGCCGTTCTCGACGTCGACCTTGATGTGGTCGCCGGGATTCAGCTCGCCGTGCAGGATCCGCTCACTGAGGCGGTCTTCCACCTCGTGCTGCATCGCGCGGCGAAGCGGGCGGGCACCGAGAGTCGGGTCGAAGCCGATCTCAATCAGGCGTTCCTTGGCCGACTGCGAGAGCTTGATCGTCATGTCGCGGTCGAGCAGGCGGTCGGCTAGGCGCTTGGTGAACAGATCGACGATCTGCACCAGCTCGGGCTTCGACAGCTGCGGGAACACGATGACGTCGTCGAGACGGTTGAGGAACTCGGGCTTGAAGTGGCGCTTGAGCTCTTCGTCGACCTTGCCCTTCATCCGGTCGTAGCTCGTCTGCGCGTCACCCTCGACCTGGAACCCGACCGGTCCACCGGCGATGGCCGACGATCCCAGGTTGGTGGTCATGATGATGACCGTGTTCTTGAAGTCGACGACGCGGCCCTGACCATCGGTCAGGCGACCCTCTTCGAGGATCTGCAGCAGCGAGTTGAAGATGTCGGGGTGGGCCTTCTCGATCTCATCGAACAGCACGACCGAGAACGGCTTGCGGCGCACCTTCTCGGTGAGCTGCCCGCCCTCTTCGAACCCGACGAAGCCCGGAGGGGCACCGAACAGGCGCGAGACGGTGTGCTTCTCACCGAACTCCGACATGTCGAGCGAGATCAACGCGCCCTCGTCGTCGAACAGGAACTCGGCGAGCGCCTTGGCGAGCTCGGTCTTACCTACTCCCGTGGGGCCGGCGAAGATGAACGAGCCCGAGGGACGCTTCGGGTCCTTGAGCCCGGCGCGCTGACGACGGATCGTCTTCGACAGGGCGGCGATGGCCTCTTCCTGGCCGATGACGCGCTGGTGCAGCGCCTTCTCCATGAAGACCAGGCGGCTGGTCTCTTCCTCGGTCAGCTTGAAGACCGGGATGCCGGTCGCCTGCGCCAGAACCTCGGCGATCAGACCCTCGTCGACAACGGCGTGGGATGCAACATCCCCCGAACGCCACTGCTTCTCGAGCCGCAGCCGCTCGGCGAGGAGCGACTTCTCCTCGTCGCGGAGGCCGGCGGCCTTCTCGAAGTCCTGCTCTTCCGACGCCTGCTCCTTTTGCTGGCGAACGGCGGCGATCTTCTCGTCGAACTCACGCAGCTCGGGGGGCGACGACAGGATCGACAGGCGGAGGCGGGCGCCGGCCTCATCGATCAGGTCGATCGCCTTGTCGGGCAGGAAGCGGTCGGCCACGTAACGGTCGGCGAGGTTCGCGGCGGCGACGATCGCGCCATCCGTGATCTGCACCTTGTGATGGGCCTCGTAGCGGTCGCGCAGACCCTTGAGGATGTTGATCGCGTGGGGCAGCGACGGCTCCGCAACCTGGATCGGCTGGAAGCGACGCTCGAGCGCGGCATCCTTCTCGAAGTGCTTGCGGTACTCATCGAGCGTGGTCGCACCGATCGTCTGCAGCTCTCCGCGGGCGAGGAGCGGCTTGAGGATGGACGCCGCGTCGATCGCACCCTCGGCGGCACCGGCACCCACGAGGGTGTGGATCTCGTCGATGAAGACGATAATGTCGCCGCGCGTACGGATCTCTTTCGTGACCTTCTTGAGGCGCTCTTCGAAGTCACCGCGGTAGCGGGAGCCAGCGATGAGCGAACCGAGGTCGAGCGAGTAGACCTGCTTGTCCTTGAGCGTCTCGGGCACATCGCCCTTGACGATCGCCTGGGCGAGGCCCTCGACGACGGCGGTCTTGCCGACGCCAGGCTCACCGATCAGCACGGGGTTGTTCTTCGAGCGACGCGAGAGGATCTGCATGACCCGCTCGATCTCCTTTTCGCGCCCGATCACCGGGTCGAGCTTGTTGTCGCGCGCGGCCTGCGTGAGGTTGCGGCCGAACTGATCGAGCACGGCGGATCCGCCCTGCGCCCCCTGCGTCTCGTTCGCGGCACCGCTAACAGCGGCGGGCTCCTTGCCCTGGTAGCCCGAGAGCAGCTGGATGACCTGCTGGCGCACCTTGTTGAGGTCGGCGCCGAGCTTGACCAGCACCTGGGCGGCTACGCCCTCGCCCTCGCGGATGAGCCCGAGCAGGATGTGCTCGGTACCGATGTAGTTGTGGCCGAGCTGCAGCGCCTCGCGAAGCGAAAGCTCAAGCACCTTCTTGGCGCGCGGCGTGAACGGGATGTGACCCGTTGGCTGCTGCTGGCCCTGGCCGATGATGTCCTGCACCTGCTCACGAACGGCGTCAAGCGAGATGCCGAGGGATTCGAGCGCCTTCGCGGCGACCCCTTCACCCTCGTGGATCAGCCCGAGCAAGATGTGCTCGGTGCCGATGTAGTTGTGGTTGAGCATCTTCGCCTCTTCTTGGGCGAGCACAACCACTCGACGGGCACGGTCGGTAAATCTCTCGAACATTGCAGACTCCTCGGCATCGGCCGCACGCGTCCCTACGGCTCGCGTGTTACATCGAGGGTAACCAGCGGACGGATGCCTCACGCCTGTGTTCGCCGTGGGCGTGACGGCTTTGCGGGGTTGACGCGCGGCCCCCGCGTGCTTATCGTTTCTCGATAACAACGATTATCGATAAGAGGTTCACTCGTGACGACCCCGACAGCCCCGAAGCGCTCTGGCCCGACAGGTTCGACCGGCTGTCTGTTGTGTTGACACGCACGAACTGGCTGCTCGACGGCGTCGGCGGAATCCTCCTTGTCATCGCAGCGGCCTTCCGGCGCGGGACCGCGATGCAGTGCGACACCGAGGGCCTGGTGTGACCCCCGCCGAAGACGAGGGGCCGAGCGGCATCCACTGCCGACTCGACGAGCTCCTCGCCGAGCGCAGTATGACTCTCACCCGCCTCTCGGAGATCGTCGGTGTCTCGATCGTCAACCTGTCAGTGCTGAAGAACGACCGGGCGCGAGCCATCCGCTATTCGACGCTCTCGGCAATCTGCCGGGCGCTCGACTGCGAGGTCGGCGATCTGCTGGTCACCACCGACTGACCCGCTCAGCCCGCCCGGCCATCTTTCACTCGTCGCGAATGGCGCCTGTGAGGTATCCGAACCCGCCATATGTGACGAGTGAAAGTTGCTGGACACAGTTGACTCGTCACGAATGGCGTCCTACGCGGCCCAACATCCGCCATCTGCGACGAGCGAAAGCCGGGAACCGCCAAGGAGACCTCAGCGCGAACGACGTGCCTCGATCGCCGTGCGCACCCGCTGTACGACGACGACGCCCGACATCGTGAAGATGTGCCGCTTCGTCGCGCGGATGACGCGCCAACCCTCTTCAGCTAACCGGTCGAGTCGGTCCACGTCCCGCGCCCATTGCACAGGATCGGTGCGGTGGTGGTCGCCGTCATATTCGATCCCGATCTTCAGCGCGGGGTAAGCGAGGTCAAGGCAGGCGACGAAGCGGCCATCATCATCGAGCACGTCGTAGTCCAGCACCGGCTCAGGCAACCCCGCGTCGATCAGGATCAGGCGCAGCCAGGTCTCACGGCGCGACGACGCGCCGGTTCGCACCCGCGGAAGAGCCGCACGCAGGGCGCCGATGCCCGGACGACGACCCGCGCCGACGGCCGACTCGAGCTCGTCGATCGTCGCCCACGCCGGACGCGGCGGCGGTGCGAAGCCGCCCGGCCTGCGCGGGATACGCACGAAATAGTCGGCCGCCGCGACGAGATCGTACGGATGCGTCAACCGAGCCCCGAGCATCGCCCAGGTCGTTGCGGGGCTTGCCACGCGCCAGCCGAGCTCGGGGTGACCGCGAACCGATCCGTGCGACGGCGCGAGCGCGTACCCCTTCACCCCGCGACCCCGCGGGGCGCGACGCGGTGCGAAGACGGCCACGTCGAGCTCATCGTGGATGACCGTGGCAGAAAGCGGCACGCCCCAGATGACGGCGGCGGTCACATGACCGAAGAACTGGGAGTCCCGCATAACCGTGGCGAATTGACGCGCACGCGCCAGCATCCGCGACTCCGCCGTCTGGACAATGGGCGTGTGCGACACGGACCGGACGGCGTGGAACGGATGCTCGAGGTCGCGAGCCCGCAGCCGAGAACGCGAGACGCCCGCCGCTTCGGCCTGCGCGACGGAGAACTCCGCGCCCAGGCTGCGGGGCAGGTCGGTTCGGCGCATCCCGGCACCCTCGCACATCGCACGGTGGTCGCGCCGAAGTTGTCCACACACGGCGGCGCGACCGGAGCCGCCCGCCGGCGGAACAGGGCTGTTCACTCGGCGCAAATGGCGGGCCCCCGGCATCCTGACCCGCCATTTACGACGAGTGACTTCGGATTCGTCCGTTTCAGTCGTCGTGAATGGCGGGCTTTCGCACAATCAACAGCCATTCACGACGACTGAATGTTCAGATAGACGCTCGACAAGCGTGCAGGACAAGGGCGCGCAGAGTGAGACGCGCGGGGACGGCGCCGTTGCCGCTCCCCCGCGCGCGGTCTGAAAAAGTGGCGGTCTAGTTGGAGCCGTAGATCGGAACGCGGAGCCCGTCGAAGTCGTCCCCGACGAGCACGGCCGTGACGCCCTCGTCTTCGTCGAGGTCCGCCACCGAGGTGATCAGCGCGCGAGGCACCATGTCCATCGTGCAGATCTGGTCGGCCGGCGGGTCGACGAACGTGACCGTCACCTCGGATGGCGCCACGACTTCCGTGGAAGCGACGACGGGAACGCACGTCGAGCTCCCCCAGGTCACGAGCACGAAGGAGTCGTCATCGTCGATCCATCCGGCACTCGGCGCATACTCGGAGGCCGTGTTGGTGGGGTCTAGTCCCTGCACACCGTCGAGGTCGGTGTCGCCCGTGAATCCGTCACCCGCGACCGTGATCTCGAGGTCAACTGCGGGGTCCATGTCCGGGAGCGCATCGACGAGGGTCACGCGAGGGACCATGTCCGTCGTGCACACCTCGTCCGTGTCGGCATCGGCGAGGATTACCGCGAACGTGCCATTGTCTTGCAGCGCGGCATCTTCGACGACCGGGACACAGGTCGATGACCCGTACGTGATGATGCCGATCATCCGGCCGTCGTCGAGCCAGGTCGCGTCGACCTCAACCTCAACCTCAGAGACACTGCCATCGGCGGGTACGGAGCTGCTGCTCCCCGGCGACGCGGGCGTGGCCGTGCATCCCGCGAGTCCGAGGAGCACGACGGCTCCGGCGCCGAGCGCGATGAGTGCTTTGCGAACAGCCACGATGGAACCTCTCCGGGCGGGATGCCTCGTCCCTCATCCTGCGGACGTGCTGTCGTCCGCTCATCCATCCTGACCGATCGCTCCAGACCCACCATGCGAAGACGGTGACAGCGCGATAACGATCACCACTCAAGTCGGTAACGCTCGCGCAACCCGGAACACGGGCACGCCCTCTACTGCAGGGCCGAGGTCAGACGCGCGAGGTTGTCGAGCACCGTCGAGCGGAGGGGCTGCTGCTTCCACTCTTCGAGCGTCAGCTCGCGGCTCAGCGAGCGATAGCGATCCTCGACCGCACGCATCTGATCGGCGAACTCGCTGCCGCGCACCAGCAGCGAGATCTCCATGTTCAGGCCGAACGAGCGCATGTCCATGTTGCTCGAGCCGATCACGGCGGTCTCGTCATCGATCGTCAGGCTCTTGGAGTGCAGGATGAAGGGCTTGCGGTACATCCAAATCTTCACGCCGGCGCGCAGGAGTGCCTCGTAGTAGCTGCGCTGCGCGTGATAGACGATCGCCTGATCGCCCTCTTCACTGACGAAGAGTTCGACCTGCACGCCGCGGTGACACGCGGTCGTCACCGCCAGCAGCAGCGACTCGTCCGGCACGAAATAGGGGCTCACGATGATGACCTTGCGCTCGGCCGCGTAAAGCATGCCGAGGAAGAGGCGCAGGTTGTTCTCGGAATCGAATCCGGGACCGGATGGCACGACCTGCGCATCAAGATCGCCGGGTCCGGTGTCGAGGTTCTCGACGTCGAACTCGGCCGAGAGTTCTTCGTCGGTCTCGCTGTACCAGTCCGAGAGGAATACGGCGTTGACGCTCGCGACGACCGGCCCCTGCAGCCGCACCATCAGATCGACCCAGTGCAGACCGCGGCGAATATTCTTGGGCAGGTTGTAGGTCGAGTCGGTGACGTTCTGCGAGCCCATGAACGCGACATTGTCGTCGACGACCAGAAGCTTGCGGTGGTTGCGGAGGTCAGGACGTTGGTACTTGCCTTTGAACGGCTGCACCGGAAGCATCAGGTGCCACTGTGCACCCATCGCGTCGAGCCGCTTCAGCGTCGCCTTGTAGTTGGGCTTGCCGCGGTTGGCCCAGTGGTCCAGCAGCACGCGCACCGTGATTCCGCGGGCGCACGCCTCTTCCATAGCCCGGAACAGGTTGTCGGTCGCGGCATCCGATTGCAGGATGTAGAACTCGATATGCGCGTAGTGCTCTGCTGCGCGAACGGCATCCGCCATCGCGTCGAGGCTCTCCTGATACTCGGCGATCAGGGTGACCGTATTGTCACCGGCGAGGGGCATTGCTCCGAGGTTGCGGTTCATCGTGACAAGCGAGGTGAACCAGGCCGGAGCATCCGGGCGCAGCGAACCGAACTCGAGGTTTTCCGTCGCGTCGTGGATGTACTCGTTGATCTGCCGCTGCTTGCGACGGCGAACCCGCGGGAGCCGCGGATTACCGATCAGAAAGAAGAGCAGAAGCCCGACGAACGGGATGAAGTAGATGGCCAGCAACCATGCCGTCGCCGCTGTCGGGCGGCGATTGCGCGGGATGACGATGATTGCCCAGATGCGGATGGTCAGGTCGAAAATGAGGATGGCGACCAGCCACCACGTGATGTCGAAATTGAGGACGAGCACCCGTTTCCCTCCGCCGGCTCGTGCTCAGCGTAGCGGGGTGGGTCAGGGTGCCGCGGGACGCGGGTCTTCCGGCGCGGGGGCCATGCCCCGCTTCGCGCGCTCTTCGGCCTCGATCTGGGCGTAGACGCGGCGCTCCGTGCGGTCCATGCGAATGATGCCACGTAGCACGAAGAAGAAGACCACCGAGACGACAAGGGTCGGCAGAATCGACCAGATCAGTGCCGCCCAGTAGCCTTCCACCCCTCCAGGATACGCCCCGAGGGGGCATACCGGACACTCGGACGCTCCCTCCACAGCACGTCCCGGTGCCGGTCGTCCCCCGATTCCGCCTTCCCACCGGCCTCAGGACGGCGTCCAGGCCACGCTGGCCGCATGCCCACCATCATCAAGGCCTCCGACGCCGCAGACTTCCTCGCCCTCGTTCCCGCTCTGGCCGGCTATCGCCCTCGGCAGAGCCTCGCGCTCGTGCTGTTCCGCGGCAAGCGGACGGCGGGCGTCATGCGCTACGACCTGCCGGAGCCCGACGCGGTCGAAGCGATGGCCTCGACCACGATCGGACTCGCCTGCAAGGTCGACCGCATCGACGGCATCGCGATCGTCGTCTACACAGATGCAGGTTTCCGCGACGATGGCTCGGGCCCGATCGCCTGGCAAGATCTCGTCACTGCACTGGAAAAGCGGGCGCATGTCTGTGGCCTGCGAGTCGTAGAGGCTCTCTGCGTTGCGGGCGATGCCTGGGGGTCGTACGCCGACGGCGAGGCGCGACCCCTCTCCGAGGTACGCGAGCGCGAGGCCGATCTGCCCATGTCGGTTCCTGCGGGGGATCAGGGTGCGGGCGCTTTTCTGCCCGAGGTCGATCTGGCCGAGAAGGAGCGGATGGCACGCGCGCTCCTCACGATCGACGATGCGGCCGAGGCCCTGCTGGCAGCACCCTCGAACGTCGAGACGGCCAATGTTCCCTCGCTGGCACGCCTGGATCCGCGCGCGCTCGCGGCGGTCGTTGCCCTGGATGACGTACCTGAACTGTTCGAGGACGCCCTGACCTGGGACCCCGACACCCTGGACGCGTTCTCGGGCGCAGTACTGCTGTGGTGCCTGCGTCGCCCCGCGCTGCGCGATGTGGCACTGCAGCAGTGGGCCGGAGACATCCACGCGGGCGAACTCGCCCTCTTTGCCCAGGTGCGGTGGGAGGCCGGCCACGAGTATCCGGCCGAACTCGGTGCTCGCTTCTGCGGCGACGGTCCGCGGCCCGATTCGGGTCGCTTGCACCGCGCTCGAAATCTGGTGCGCCGCATCGCGGCGGCGGCCCCGCGCGACGCACGGCCGGGGCCCCTGGCCGCGGCGGCGTGGATCAGCTGGGCACTCGGTGGTTCGACGCACGCGGGCTGGTACGCCGAGCGGGCTCTCGAGATCGACCCCGAGCACGGCTTGTCTCAGATCGTGATGACGATGTGCACAGCCTCACATCTGCCAGAGTGGGCGTTCGCCCGCGAGTGAACGCAGTGGGCGTTCGCCCGCGAGTGAACGCAGTGGGCGTTCGCCCGCGAGTGAGTTCTTACTTGACGAGCGGGAACAGGATCGTCTCGCGAATGCCGAGGCCCGTGATGGCCATCAGCAGTCGGTCGATTCCCATGCCCATGCCCCCCGAAGGTGGCATGCCGTGCTCGAGCGCCCGCAGGAAGTCCTCGTCGATGCGCATGGCCTCGACATCTCCTCGCGAAGCGAGAACCGCCTGCTCGACAAAACGCTCGCGCTGGATCACGGGGTCGACGAGTTCGGAGTAGCCGGTGGCCAGCTCGAACCCGCGGATGTATAGGTCCCACTTCTCCACGACACCCTCGATCGAGCGGTGCGCCCGCACGAGCGGGCTCGTGTCGACCGGGAAGTCCATGACGAACGTCGGGCGCTCGAGGCCACCCTTCACGAAGTGGTCCCACAGTTCCTCGACGAGCTTGCCGTGGGTGACATGAGCGGGCTCGTCGACACCGGATGCCGCGGCGAGCGCGAGCAGTTCGTCGACGGATGTCTGGGGTGTGATCGTCTGCGTGCTGGCAGACGAAAGCGACTCGTACATCGAGATGCGGTCCCAGTCGCCGCCCAGGTCGTACTCCGTGCCGTCGGCCCACGTCACGACCGTCGAGCCCGAAACGGCGCGCGCGGCGTTCTGGATGAGCTCCTGTGTCAGGTCGGCGATGCCGTTGTAGTCGGAGTACGACTGGTACGCCTCGAGCATCGCGAACTCGGGACTGTGGGTCGAGTCGGCGCCCTCGTTGCGGAAGTTGCGGTTGATCTCGAACACCCGATCCAGGCCCCCGACGACCGCACGCTTCAGGAACAGTTCGGGCGCGATGCGTAGGAACAGCTCGGTGTCGAAGGCATTCGAGTGGGTCACGAACGGACGAGCCGCCGCACCGCCGTGCTGCACCTGCAGCATCGGCGTCTCGACCTCGAGGAAGTCGTGCTCCGCGAACGTCGCGCGCAGGCTCGCATTGACCGCCGCGCGGGCCCGCACCGTCTGGCGGGCCTGATCGCGCACGATCAGGTCGAGGTAGCGCGCGCGCACGCGGCTCTCCTCGTTGAGCTCGGAGTACATGTTCGGCAGAGGCAGGATCGCCTTCGCCGCGATCTGCCACTCGTCGAGCATGATCGAGAGCTCGCCGCGGCGGCTCGAGATGACCTCGCCCGCGACGAAGACGTGGTCACCCAGGTCGACGAGTTCTTTCCACCGCTGCAGGGACTCCTCGCCGACACCGGCCAGCGAGACCATCGCCTGGATCCGGCTGCCGTCGCCGGCCTGGAGCGTCGCGAAGCAGAGCTTGCCCGTGTTGCGGCTGAAGACGATGCGACCGGCGACCGCGGCGCGCACGCCCGTCGCGGTGTCGGCCTCGAGCTCGCCGTATGCCTCGCGAAGCGCCGCGATCGTGTCGGTCACGGGAACACTGACGGGGTAGGCGCCGCCCGAGGCATCCGTCCGCTCGTCCTGCAGGCGCTCGCGCTTAGCGAGCCGCACCGCCTTCTGTTCGAAGACGTCCTCTTCGGAGGCAGCGTCGGACGGCACGGAAGAATCGGTCATCTGCGGGGGCTCCTCGAAAGTCGACACAAGTCTATCCGCGCGCCCCCGCGCGCCCCGGCCCGCGGGGGCGCCCACGGAACGACACGCGTGTCAGCGGATGTAGACCTCGGCGTTGTCGATGAACCGATGCCCCGCGACCGTCGCGGCGATCAGCACGAGAGCGGTGCCCTGGTGTCCCTCGTCGGCGGGCAGGAAGGTCTCGGGATCAACGACGCTGAGGTACTCGAGCCGGATCCGCTCCTCGCCCATGAGAGACGACTGAGCGGCCGCGATGCACGCGTCGATCCCGCGGTCGGCGTTGGATGCGGCCGCTTCGAGCGCGGCGACGAGCTTGCTCGCCGCCTTGAGGTCGCGCTCCTCGAGCAATCCGATGCGCGTCGAGATGGGCAGGCCGTTATCGTCGCGGACGGTGTCTGCCTCGAGCACCTCGACATCGAGGTACAGATCACGCACCATGCGTCGGACGAGGAAGATGCGCTGCGCGTCGCGGCGACCGTAGACCGCGAAGTCCGGCCCCACGAGATTCAGGAGTTGCGCCTCGACCGTCAGCAGCCCATCGAAGTAGCCCGGGCGCGCCCGTCCCTCGAAGCGCAGGCCGAGGTCACCCGCGGTGACCTTCGTCGTCTGCGACCCGTGCGGCAGGAGTTCTTCGGCGCTCGGCGCGAAGACGATGTCGACTCCGAGAGATTCGAGCAGCGCAGCATCCGCGTCGGGCGTGCGCGGGTAAGCCTCGAAAGCGCTCGTTGTCGCGAAGCGGAGCGGGTTGACGAAGACCGAGACCACCACGATGTCGGCGCGTTCCCGAGCCCGGTGGATGAGGTCGATGTGCCCGTCGTGCAGGGCGCCGATGGTGGAGATGAGTGCGACGGTGGGCGCGGCGGATGTGTCTCGCGCCGCATCCCCCGCCGTCCGCGCTGCGCTTCTGGCTTCTGCCAGTCGGGTGCGCAGCTCGGCGATGGAGCTGATCATCCTTGGATGCTACCCCGGCAGCACATCCGGCTCGTCCAGGCCGTCATCCGGACCGCCGTCGAGGCCGCCGCCCCAGCCGTCGCCCAAACCGTCGCGGCTGACCCATCCGGCATCCCCCGTGCCGCCGCGCACGACGCCATCCCAATCGGGAGTGGTTTCGAGGGTGAGCGCCTGGTCGACCGTCGATCGGACGAGCGCCGACAGGTACCCACCGGGATTGTCGATCCCGATGCCGCGCAACAACGAGGTGGATTGCTGCACGACGGCGCGCGAGAACTCCGTGGCCGTCGCGATCGCCTCGGCATACGCGGGACGATCCGCCTCCGCGACGACGATCGGCTCGCAACCCAACTCGACCGCGAGGGCCTGCGCGATCGGCAGCACGGCCGCGGGTGCCGTGACGGCGGCGTAGCCCGCCTGTAGCTGACGCAGGTCGATGCTCGTGCCCGTGAAGGTGATTGCGGGGTGGACCGCGAGCGGGATGACTCCCTGCTCGACGGCCGGACGGAGGATGTCCGTGCCGAACCGCGCGTCCGTGTGCAGCACGAGTTGGCCCGGCTGCCAGGCCGATACCGCTGCCAGACCCGCGACCAGTTCGGCGAGCTGATCGCTCGGCACCGCGAGGACGACGAGCTCGCTGCGCCGCGCGATCTCGGGCGGATCCAGGTGCGGAACACCCGGCACGATGGCTTCGACCCGGTCCGGGTCGGACCCAGGCGTGATACCCGTCAGCGCGTGCCCGGCCCCGCCGAGCGCGGCACCGATGATCGGGCCGACGCGTCCGGCGCCGATAATCCCGACGCCGAGCCGCCCCGCGCGGTTCACGTCGCCTCCGGCGCCTGGCTGGACGCCGCCTCCGGCGCCTGGTTCACCATCGACTGCGGCTCACCTGTCGACTGCGCATCAGCTGTCGGCTCCGGTGGGTGGTCCGGCGTCTCTGCGACGACCGTTTCCGCCCACCGGTGGCTGCGATCCGCGGTGGAGGCGGCGGATGCTCGAGCCGTGACGTCCGCGAAGGCCGCCAGTGCATCGTCCCGATCGAGGGCGGCGACGGAGCCGTAGACGGGACCGGCGACCGTGTGCGGGCGCAGCGACGCGACGCGCAGCGAGCGATCGAGCGGACCCTGCTGCAGTCCCAAGCTCTGCATGCGGGCCAACGGGAAGATCGCGAGCGAACGCCAGATTTGCCCGCGCCGGAGCAGCAGCGCGTGCGGCGAAACGAGGAATCCGTTACGTCGCCACGACACCGGACGAAGGAACCATGCGCGCCGTGGCGTCTGCGAGAACGGGTCACCCTCACGCGGTCCGAGGATGCCGTCGTCGAAGAGCTGCGACCACTCCGCATCACGGGTCCCCGGCAACACCAGACGCAAGACGCGCTCGGCATCGGCACGGGTGCCGACGGGCAGGACCGTCGTGAACTGGTCGGTCGAGGTGTCGACCGAACTCCGCCCCGTCAGGCGGTTGATCTTGATCAGCCACCACCCGAAGGGGCGCCAGAAGATCGACTGCCGCACCTCGATCGCGTGCACGCGTCCCGGCGGGATGATCTCCGTCACCGTCGTGAAAAGTCCGAACGTGACGCGCAAACCGTGCCGCGTGGGTGCGATCGAGTACCGCAGCGACTTCACGATCTGCGACACCCAGTACGCACCGAAACCGAGGAGCGCGGGCACGATGCCCAGCAGCACCCACGGCGATCCCCAGATCCCGCCGGCGATCGCGACGCCCGTCATCACGAGCAGGGCCACCGTGCTGCCCCCGAGCACCTGCGAGGCGATCAGTCGCCCGGTCGGGATGTGGACGACGCTCTCGGGCTCGCTCGCCGGCCCCTCGGCCCCGGCGATGAGTCCCGTGATTCCCTGGCTGACCGCGCTCGAGACGCCGCGAACGCGGCTTCCGGATGCGGCGGCCCCGGCCGCCTCGGCGAGCTGACGACCCGATGCCAGGCGCAGGATGTCGGCGCGCACGCGCTCGGCGTTGCTCGTCGAGAGGTAGTCGAGCTTGACGTTCGCGTCCGTGCCCGCACCGACGACCTCGAGCTTGGCGAGTCCGACCAGACGCGCGACGAGAGGCCGCGTGAGGTTGACGCCCTGAACCCGGTCGAGGGGTGCGCGGCGTTGCGAGCGAAACAGGATGCCCTGCTTGACCTCGACGTCGTCCTCCGTGATGCGGAAGGTGTGAAACCGCCACGACAGGTAGAAGCCGCCGACGACCAACACGAGCGCACCCAGAACGGCGAGACTCGCCAGAAGCAGGAGCCCGTTGTCGAGCACCCAGTCGACGGGATCACCCGAATTCCACTCACCTCCGTCGGGAAGCTCGGGCAACAGCGAAGGCAGGAAGATCGCGACGAGCCTGTCGCGCAGGTTGGCGATCACGATGCCGATCACCACGACGAGGAAGAGGCCACCCCGGAAGATCGGGGACAGCGGATGCATCCGGTGCCACTCGCCGTCGCTCAGTTCGCTGCGCGCCTCGAACGGCTCACCGGGCACGGGCACATCCGTCACGGCCGCGTCTGTCATGGGCGCAGACACCTCAGGCGTCCCGCCGGGCGCGGCGGGTTCGCTCACAGCCCCGTCCGTCGCGACTCGGCGACCTCGACCAGCAGGTCACGCAGGTGCTCGGCGGTCTTCTGCTCGAGGCCGGGGATCGTCACCCCCGTCGCGGCGGCGGCCGTGACGAACTTGAGTTGCGCGATACCGAACCCGCGATCGAGGGGGCCGTGGGTGATGTCGATCAGCTGCATCCGTCCATACGGCACGGCGACCAGGCGCTGCCACAGGATGCCGCGGCGGAACACCAGGTCGTCTTGCCGCAAGCGATACCCGATCGAGCGTGCCTGGCGGGGGACGATGGCAGTGGTCCAGATCGAGATCACCAAGATGATGCCGCCCGGGATGTAGGCCCAGGTCTGGTTCAGGAACAGCGTCAGAAACAGCATGGCCGCAGCGACGAGGACGATCAGCACGCCGCCAGAGATGAGCTGTACCCAGACGTACTTCGGCGAGATCTGGTGCCATTCGCCGCCGTCCAACTCGAGCCGGCTGGGCGAGCGCGGCTCGACGAGCGCGGTGAAGGTGCCGGAGTTTAGCGAGTCGGAGTCGAGCGCATCTGTATCGCCCTCAGCCACCGGGCTTTCATCGACGCGGATCTCATTAACGGGCGCCGCAGCAAGCGTGCTCTGGGGGGCCAAGGGACCGGCGTCCTCACCAGGGGTGGGTGTCGCCTCCGGCGGCGGGCTCTGGGGGTTCGTCATCGTCGTCCTTCCGGATGATGCACATGTTCTCGGCGACGAGTGCCGCGGCGACGAGGATCACCCCCGCGACGGCGGTGGCAACGACCGCCGTGATCGAGCCTAACGGCGGCGGCACCGGGCGCGTCAGCAGGTAGAGGGCGAGACCGGCGCCGGCTCCGCCGATCGCCGCGCCCACGATGCTCGACGCCTTGGCCAGAATCGCGATCCGCAAAGCGCGGAAGGGATTGACCGGGGGGCCGGATGCGGGCTGCGATCCGGCCGCGACCGCGCCATCGCCGCGCGGGCCCCGGATCGCCCGGCGGATGGGCAACGCCAGCACCACGACGATCGCGCCGAGCAGCAGAAGCATGATCGGCAACGAGATGAACGGGGTGAAAGTCGGACGCCCCGAGACCGTCAGCAGGTGATCGAACAGGAATCCGACGAGCGCGCCGAGCACGGCGGCCGACACCAGGACGAGCGGACTGGTGCGCTTCACGCGCGGTCCCCACCCGAAGCATCCGGATGCGTGTCCGCCGCCTGCGCGCGGAGCCGCTCAACGAGATCGCGCACCGCACCGTAACCCACCAGCACGGCATCGGGATCCGCCTCGAGCCACGGCTCGAGCACGAAGTCCCGCTCGACAGCGCGCGGGTGCGGCAGCGTCAGATTCGGGTCGGCCGACTGCACGTCGCCATAGGCGATCAGGTCGAGGTCGAGAGTGCGGTCGCCCCATTTCTCGTGGCGCTCGCGTCCATGCTCGGCCTCGATGCGGTGCAGCAGCGCCAGGAGGACACTCGGTGCCAGCCGGGTCGAGACGAGAGCGACGGCGTTCAGGTAGGTGGGCGCCGAGGCATCCGGACCATCCGGGCGGAGGGCAACCGTCTCGCGCGTCGGCGACACCCGCACGTGATCGACAAGAGGCAGGCGGGCGATCTCACGCACCGCATCCTCGAGCGTGGTCCCGCGGTCGCCGAGGTTGCTGCCGAGCGCGACGACGGCCACGGTCGTCTCGTTCTCGGGCCGCGCGTCGCGAGGCGGGAGTTCTTCGGCCAGACGGCGGCTCATGAGGTGCTCCGGGGGAAGTCGATCGCGGCTCGTTCGATGCTGACGGAGACGTCCGAGAACTCGGCCTCGATGGGCGCGCTCGGCTTGTGGACGGTCACGCGGACGGACGCTAGCCGCCCATCGGCGAGCACCGCGACCGCGATCCGCTCGGCGAGCGTCTCGATCAGGTTGACCGGCTCGCCCGCGACGATCGCGACGATGGCGTCGGCGACCTCGCCGTAGTGGACGGTGTCGCGTACGTCGTCCGTGCGTGCCGCCTCGGCGGTGCGGAGCTTCAGGACCACATCGATCACGAAGTGCTGACCCCGCTCGCGCTCGAAGTCGAATACCCCATGTCGCCCGAACACCCGCAGACCGGTCAGCGTGATTTCGTCTAGGCCGTCCACGGCGCCCCCTCTCGCCATGCCGCAGCGATCGCGAGGGCATCGCGGGTCGCTGCGACGTTGTGCACGCGCACGCCCCACGCGCCGGCGCGCTCGGCCAGCACGCTGGTCACGGCGGTCGCCGCGTCGCGGCGCTCGATCGAAGGTTCTGCCGCGTCGCGGCGCTCGATCGAAGGTTCTGCCGCGTCGCGGCGCTCGGTCGAGGGTTCGTCATTGGATGCCCCACCCAGCGCCGCGGACAGGAACCGCTTGCGCGACGTGCCGACCAGAACGCGAGGCCCGAGCGCGACGAGGCGGTCAAGGCCCGCGAGCATCGCCCAACTCTGCTCGGGCGTCTTCCCGAAGCCGATACCCGGGTCAAGCACCACGCGCGAAGGCGCAATCCCCGCCTGCGCCGCGTCGCTCAGTCGCTCGGCGAGTTCGGCCGTGACGTCGCGCGCAACATCCGTGTAGGCCGCGTGTGCGTACATGTCGGACGAGGGCCCGCGCCAGTGACCGAGCACGAAGTCTGCGGATGTCTCGGCCACCGCCGCGAGCATTTCGGGATCGGCGAGCCCACCGGAAACATCGTTCACGATCCGGGCGCCCGCCTCGACCGCAGCAACGGCCGTCTCGGCGTTCATCGTGTCGATGCTGACCACGATGCCGCGCCCCGCCAGGGCGGTGACGACCGGCAGAATCCGCCGGATCTCTTCGGCGACGGGCACGCGTTCCGCGCCGGGCCGGGTGGACTCGCCTCCGACGTCGATCACGCCCGCACCGTCGGCGACGAGCTCGAGCGCGTGCGCGATGGCGACCTCGGGGTCGAGGTACTGTCCGCCGTCGCTGAACGAGTCGGGCGTCGCGTTGAGGATGCCCATGATCAGGGTGCCCTCTTTGTCCGCGCCGCTCACGAGCGGACGCCGCCGATCAAGGCGATCAGTTCGGCGCGCGCTGCGGGCTCGGCGAGTTCGCCCCGCGCGGCAACCGTGACGGTCGAGGCATCCGGTTGCCGACCGCCGCGCATGGTGACGCATCCGTGACGCGCATCGAGCACAACGAGAACACCGCGCGCGTCGAGCTCGTTCTGAATCGTGTCGGCGATCTGCTCGCCCAGCCGCTCCTGCACCTGCGGGCGTGCCGCGAGGATGTCGACGACCCGGGGCAGGGCGCCGAGGCCCACGACCGTGTCGCCCGGCAGATAGGCGACGTGCGCCACACCCCGGAAGAGCAGCAGGTGGTGCTCGCACACCGAGCGGAAGGCGATGTCGCGCAGCAATACCGCGCCCGAGGCAACCGTCTCGGGTTCCGGTCCGCGCGCAACCGAGATCGGGTTGCCGAGCGCCTCGGCAGGATCCTGATCCAGCCCTGAGAAGAACTCGGTGTAGGCCTCTGCGACGCGTTGCGGCGTCCGCTTCAGCCCCGGACGATCGGGGTCCTCGCCGATGGCGACCAGCAGTTCACGAACGAGCGCCTCGACGCGCCCGGAGTCGACAGCCATGGGCTACGCCGTAGCCGGGCGTGCCTGACCCGAGGGACGACGATGCGGCTGCTTCTCCGCGACAACCGCCTCGGCCGGCACATCGGCGGCGAGACCCTCGGGAAGCGTCTGCTTCGGAACCTCGACCGGAGGTAGGGCCGACACGGGCCGCTTCTCGCTCGAGAGCCACTGCGGACGTGGGGGTAGGCGACGCACCTCGGTGAAGATCTCGGCCAATTGCAAGTGGTCGAGTGTCTCCTTCTCGAGCAGTTCGAGCGCGAGCTTGTCGAGCACGTCGCGGTTGTCGCTGATGACCTGGTACGCCTCGTTGTGCGCCTGCTCGATGAGGGCGCGCACCTCGGCGTCGACGCGTTCGGCGATCGACTCGGAGTACTCGCGGCCGTGGCCCATGTCGCGGCCCATGAAGACCTCACCGCTCGCGGCGCCGAGCTTGACCGGCCCGAGCTGCATCGTCATGCCGTACTCGGTGACCATCTTGCGGGCGATGTTGGTCGCCTTCTCGATGTCGTTCGACGCACCCGTGGTCGGGTCGTGGAACACGATCTCTTCGGCCACGCGGCCGCCCATCGCATACGTCAGCTGGTCCTGGAGTTCGTTGCGGGTGACCGAGTACTTGTCGTCGAGCGGCAGCACCATCGTGTAGCCGAGGGCCTTGCCGCGCGGCAGGATCGTGACCTTCGTCACGGGGTCGGTGTGGTTCATCGCCGCGGCGGCGAGCGCGTGACCGCCCTCGTGGTACGCCGTGATGAGCCGTTCCTTGTCTTTCATGACGCGTGTGCGGCGCTGCGGTCCGGCGATGACGCGGTCGATCGCCTCGTCGAGCGCGCGGTTGTCGATCAGCTGCGCGTTCGAGCGGGCGGTCAACAGCGCCGCCTCGTTCAGCACGTTCGCGAGATCGGCACCCGTGAAGCCCGGGGTCTTGCGAGCGACGACCTCGAGGTCGACACCGTCGGCGAGCGGCTTGCCGCGGCCGTGCACCTCGAGAATCCGCTGGCGTCCCTTCAGATCCGGTGCGTCTACGCCGATCTGACGGTCGAAGCGGCCGGGACGCAGCAGGGCCGGGTCCAGGATGTCGGGGCGGTTGGTCGCCGCGATCACGATGACGTTGACCTTGGGGTCGAAGCCGTCCATCTCGACGAGCATCTGGTTGAGCGTCTGCTCGCGCTCGTCGTGTCCGCCGCCCATGCCGGCTCCGCGGTGACGCCCGACGGCGTCGATCTCGTCGATGAAGATGATGGCCGGCGAGTTCTCCTTGGCCTGGTTGAACAGGTCGCGCACGCGACTCGCGCCGACGCCGACGAACATCTCGACGAAGTCCGAACCCGAGATCGAGTAGAACGGCACACCGGCCTCCCCCGCAACGGCGCGGGCGAGCAGGGTCTTTCCGGTGCCGGGAGGGCCGTACAGCAGCACGCCCTTCGGAATGCGGGCACCGACCGCCTGGAACTTGGTCGGGTCCTTCAGGAAGTCCTTGATCTCCTGCATCTCTTCGATCGCCTCGTCAGCGCCCGCGACATCCGCGAACGTGACCGTCGGCGACTCTTTCGAGACCAGCTTGGCCTTGGACTTGCCGAACTGCATGACCTTGCTGCCTCCGCCCTGCGCCGACGAGAGCAGGAACCAGAACAGCAGACCCAGCAGTAGCAGCGGGATCATGAGAGAGAGGAAGCCGTCGAACCAGGATGCCTGGGGCACGACGTCGTTGAAGCCGTCGGACGGGTCCGCGGCGTTGATCGCGTTGACGACCTCTTCCGCGCGAGCTGTCACGTAGTAGAACTGGACGTCCGTCGAGCCCTCGTAGGCCTCGGACAGGGTCATGTCGACGCGCTGGTCGCCGTCGGTCGTGACGACCTCGGTGACGGTGCCTCCGCCGAGAAGCTCGAGTCCCTGTTGCGTCGAGATCTGCTTGGCTCCGCCGAGACTCGAGATCAGCGTGAAGCCCACGATGAGGAAGACCCCGATCAACAGCACATAGATCAGGGGATTGCGGGAGATCTTCTTGAAGTCCATGGTGGCGGGGCGAGCCCGAAGCCTTTCGTCGACGTGCCGCACCAGGGCGGTTCAGCCAGGGTATCGCTCCCCCGCTTTGCACCGGCTGTGCATTCGCCCACGGCGTACAGCCGTACCCCAGCCGACCGTGTCCCACTTTCTGCCTGTTTGGCGACCCCTTACCGGTCAGAAGTGGGACACACACCGGTAGGAGTGGGACACACAGCGATCAGGAGTAGACGTGGGGCGCCAACACCGCGACATCCCGCAGGTTGCGGTATTTCTCGTTGTAGTCGAGGCCGTAGCCGACGACAAAGTCGCTCGGGATGTCGAACCCGACGTAGCGCACGTCCACCGGTACCTTGACCGACTTCGGCTTGCGGAGGAGCGCGAGCACCTCGACCGACGCAGCACCGCGGACGCGGAAGTTGTCGAGCAACCAGCTCAACGTCAGACCCGAGTCGATGATGTCCTCGACGATCAGTACGTGCTTGTCGTGCAGGTCGGTGTCGAGGTCCTTCCGGATCTGCACGACACCGCTCGACTTGGTGCCGGCCCCATAAGAGGAGACGGCCATCCAGTCCATCGGCACCAGCATCGGCAGCGCACGGGCAAAATCGGCCATGACCATGACCGCGCCCTTCAGCACACCCACGAGCACCAGGTCTTTGCCCTCGTAATCTTTGGCGACCTGTGCGGCCAACTCCTGCAGCTTGGCGAGGATCTGCTCCTCGGTCACGAGGACATCGGTCAGATCATCGGCAATATCGGCGGCGCGCATGGGCTCGAGTCTAGGCTCCGGGTCTGGGTGGCCCGAAGCATCCGTCGTTCACGAGCGGGCGGTGAAGACCAATCGGATGCCTCGGCGCTCGGCCGCACACCCCGGCAGGTCGATAGGCGCCTGGCCGTGCCAATTGGTGACGAGCCGAGCGACCTCGAGGGTCTGGGCGCGGGTCAGGCTCACGCCGAATTCACTCTGCACGACGTGGCGGATCACGCGATTGCGAAGCGCGGCCGGGTTCGCCGCAAGCGCCGGGACCGAGACAGATATGCCCGCCTCGGCATGCTCCACGATGTCTTCGATCGTCTCGTCGATCATGTCGCGGAACGCCTCGGTGTCCTCGCGCAACTGTTCGGCTGTGCGCGCGAGGGCCTCGGCGACGCCGGGCCCGAGTTCGTCCTCCAACAGCGGCAGCACCCGGTTACGGACGCGCACACGGGCGAACCGGGGGTCGACGTTGTGCGGGTCATCCCACGGCGCCCTCCCCTCGGCCGCGCAGGCCGCACGGGTTGCTTCGCGACGCACCGCGAGCAGGGGGCGCATCCACAGCACACCGGATGCCTCGTCCGCCCGCACGGGCGCCATGCCCATGAGACTCGAGCCACCCGAACCACGCGCCAGGCCGAGCAGCACGGTTTCGGCCTGGTCGTCGAGCGTGTGGCCGAGCAACACCGCGCCCGCGCCGATGCGCTGGGCCTCGGCACGTAGCGCGTCATAGCGTGCGTCCCGGGCTGCTGCCTCGGGCCCACCCTCCGCCGCGACCTCGACCGCGATGACCGTCGCGGTGAGGCCGAGGGACCGTGCGGCCCCCGCTGCCACCGCGGCCTGTGCGGCCGAGGCATCCTGCAGCCCGTGATCGATCACGACGGCGGAGGCCTCGATGCCGAGCCGAGGGGCTTCGAATGCGACCGCCGCGGTCAGGGCGAGCGAGTCGGCACCGCCCGAGAGCGCCACGAGCACGCGGCGTTCCGCGGCGCCGGGTTCAGCCTGCAGGGGCGCCAGGGCCGCACGAACCGCGGACCGCACGGCCGCAACGGCGGGGTCGAGGCGTCCGCGGTGGGCGCTGTGTTCGGCAGTCTCGGGCACGCCCCCACCGTACCCGGGGCCGGTTCATACTGGCTCGCCGTAAATCTGAAAGGAAGAACGGCCCGTGCACGCCCAGAATCCAGCCGATCGGGACCCGCAGCCCTCGAGATTCCTTTCAGATTTACGCCGTGCGCCGGTTGACTAGGCTGGAACGCGGCGAGCAGCAGGTCCGCCACTCACTTTTTCGCACCATCTATATCGAGGAGCCACGCATGGGCGCGTACGACGCCGTCATCGAGATCCCCCGCGGCAGCCGCGTCAAGTACGAGGTCGACCACGGCACCGGCCGCGTATTCCTCGACCGTGTGCTGTTCACGCCCATGGGTTACCCCGCCGACTACGGGTTCTTCGAGAACACCCTCGGCGAAGACGGCGACCCGCTCGACGTGCTCGTGCTGCTCGACGTCACGCTCTTCCCGGGTGTCATGGTCACCGTGCGCCCGGTCGGCGTGCTGAAGATGAGCGACGAGGCCGGCGGCGACGACAAGCTCGTCGCCGTACTGGCGAAGGATCCGCGCTGGGCCCACATCCAGGACGTCGACGACATCCCCGAGTTCACGAAGAAGGAGATCGCGCACTTCTTCGAGCACTACAAGGACCTCGAGCCGAACAAGTGGGTCAAGGTCGACGCGTGGGGCGATGTCACCCAGGCCGAGCGCCTCGTTGCCGAGTCCATCGTGCGTTTCGAAGAGCACGAGGGTCGCACCAAGACGCAGGGTGAGGGCGAAGCGCCCAAGTCCGTCTGATCCGGTCCCGAGCCCGTCGGCGCGTCAGTCGTCGTCGCGGGCGGGCTCGAGCAACGGATGCTCGCGGCTCTGGCGCGCGTCCTCCTGAACGGGGATCGCCGCGGTGAACTCGGATGCCCGGGCTTCACCGTCGGCATTGCCCGAGAAGAGTCCCGCGCGGTCGCGTGCCTCGGCGGGCTCTGCTGTCTTCATGGCTGACGAGCCCTGCTGACCGGGATCGCCGATCAGCACGCGCTGCAGCGGCAGGGACGCAGCATCCTCATCGCGGACCCACTCTACGAGCGATTCGCGCACAACGCAGCGCAGATCCCAGAGCGCGGCCGAGTCCGCCGCGCTCACCAGCACACGCACGCGCACCATGCCACCCGTTGCGTCGGTCACCTGCAGGACTTGCGTGCGGCCATCCCAGAGCGATGACTCGGCCAACACCGCCTCGAGGCGGGCGCGCATCGCATCCGTCGAAACGCGCCAATCGACGTCCAACTCGACCGCTCCCACGATCTCGCTGCCGTACTTAGTCCAGTTCTCGAACGCGGTCGAGGTGAAGTAGTTGCAGGGGAGTACAACCGTGCGTTGATCCCAGGTCATCACGACGACGTACGTAAGCGTGATCTCGTGGATGCGGCCCCACTGCCCGTCCACCACCACCACGTCGTCGACGCGGATCGCTTCTGAGAACGCTAGCTGCACACCCGCGAACACGTTCGCGAGCACGGACTGGGCGGCGAGACCGGCGACGATCGAGGCGATACCGGCCGATGCCAGGACGCTCGCTCCGACGGCGCGCACCCCGTCGAAGGTCAGCAGGCTGGCCCCGATCGCGATGATCACGACGATGACGACGACGAGTCGACGGACGATCTGGAGCTGCGTATGCAGGCGGCGTGCGACGCGGTTGTCGGGTACGTCGAGCCGATACCGGCTGAGGCTGAGGTCGGCGATGAACAGCAGCAATTGGCAGACGAGCCATGCGCCTGACGAGATCAGCGCGATCAGCAGTGCACGATAAACGACCTCGCGCCATCCGGCTCCCGGAAAGCTGATCGCCACGGCGATCCGCACCCCGACGATGAGCAGGGTGACGCGGAAGGGCCACCGCGCGCGCGTGATGAGCGTGATCGCCCACTGCCGGTGGCGGGACGTCGTCCGGACGATGACGGACGCGACCGCCGAAATGATGAGGACAGCGATGAGCGCGCCGACGAGGGCGAGAGAAAAGGTCAGAAGCGTTGACCAGGGTTCGGGCACGGGATCTCCCATCGGGACTCTCCCAGGCTAGGCACGACCCCCCGACTCGACGCAAACCCAGAGCGGTCTCGTCAGGCTTTGCCCAGCTAGATCGAAATGCCCCGGGCGCGCATGAACACCTCGGGGTTGGTTCGAACGCCGTCGATCCCGACCTCGAAGTGCAGGTGGCACCCGTACGACAGGCCCGACATGCCCTCACGGCCGATGAGCTGCCCGGCGCTGACGTTCGCGCCGTAGCCGACCATGAATTCGCCGTTCTGGATGTGCGAGTACCGCGTCACGACGCCGCCGCCGCCACCGCCGCCTCCGCCACCGTGCGCAGCGGCTGCCGCAGCGGCTTCTGCGGCCAGGCGACGCGCCTCTTCCTCCGCGCGGCGACGAGCCTCTTCTTCGGCCTTGCGCTTGGCTTCGACGCCCGCCTGATACCCAGCGATCGTCTGCGCGGTCTGGTCCTTCAGGGCAGCGAGCGGCGCCTCGAGCACGACGAGGTGCTCGGATTGCGCATCCTGGGCGGCATCCGCTGCCGCCTGGGATTCGACCATCTTCTGCTCGGCGACCTGCTTCAGGCGGTCACGCTCATCGCGGGCGACGGATGCCTGGTCGCTCAGCGACTGCGCCGAGTTCGGGGCCGTGACGGCGCTGGCGAAGGTGTCTTTGTTGCGCTCGAGCACCTGGTCCATGCGGCCCAGGCGGCCGAGCAGATCGTCTGCTCCGGACGCGGACCCAGCGAAGAACAGTTCGAGCGAGGTGTCGTCGCCGCCGCTGCGGTAGAGCTGCGAGGCGACCTTGCCCGCACGCTGCGATGCTGCGGTCGCCGCTGCACCTTGGGCGTCGGCCTGCGCCTGCAGATCGTCGGCGATCATGACCGAGTTGAGGTATTCCTCTTCGGCCTCGAAGTATTCCATCGAGGCCTGCTCGGCGGCGGCCTGTGTGGCTGCGACGTTGGACTGGAGCTGATTGATGAGGCCCTCGACGCGAGTGACCTCGCTGGCCTTGGATGCCTCGTTCCCCTTCGCACGCTGGACGTCGTCCCACGAGGGGTAGGTCGCGGCGAACGCGGCGGGAAGCATCGGGCCGCCGAGCGCACCGGCGGCGACCAGACCGAGCGCGCCGGCGCCCAGCAGCCAGCGACGGGACACGGAGCGTTTCGCGATCGCGGCATTCGCCCGCATTTCGGCGGGCGTCGGGGCACATCCGCAGTCCGGTTCCGGCTCGGAAGCGTCGCGCACAAGGCATCGCCGTGCACAGCTGACACGTCGCCTCGCGATCGTTCCGCCAGTAACATAAATCACGCTAACAACATCTTTAACATTGGCAACATGCGATGCGTTGTCACTGCAAGTATTCGCCCAGTTCGGGGCGATTCCCAGCCCATACCGGTCGCAACTCATGTAGACGTAGACCCTTAGCATCCCTCGTCGTCGCGATCGGCACCGGTTGACGCGCCCGCGATTGGCGGTTTGGTCGGGGAATGCGTATGCTTGAGCGTCGGTAAGCGTGAGCCCCTGGGGTTCATTCGGCCCCATCGTTTAGCGGCCTAGGACGCCGCCCTTTCACGGCGGTAGCACGGGTTCGAATCCCGTTGGGGTCACTCCACAACTAAATAGCATGGCCCTGTAGCGCAGTTGGTTAGCGTGCCGCCCTGTCACGGCGGAGGTCGCGGGTTCAAGTCCCGTCAGGGTCGCTCTAAGCGACGGGCCCTTTCTTTTGAGAGGGCCTTTCGTCTAGATCGCGACAGTTTCGCTTTTCGAAGCGGATGCCGCGAGGCTCTGTAGCTCAGTTGGTAGAGCGCACGACTGAAAATCGTGAGGTCACGGGATCGACGCCCGTCGGAGCCACAAGGATGATCATTACGTCATCCCAGAAACCCTCGCGGAGCTTCTATCCGCGGGGGTTTTGCTTTGCCCTGGTCAGTGACGGTTTTTGTAGCGAGCGCATGAGGCTGCGCTGCCCGGTCGTCCGGCGAGCGCAGCGACGCGAACGGGTCGATGGCATGCCGGCTTTACGAGCTCGCAGGGCAGTTGGGCCGGGAATGGGCCGGGAGCTACTCAGAACTGATGTTCGGCCGACCCGGGCTTGTATTACAGTCCATGCTGACCCGACCAATCGGTTGGCGTTGAGGAGGCATCTGTGCAGATTTCAGACGGGCCAGCGAGCTTCGACGTGGAAGAAGCTGAAGTCCGCCGACTCATCAGGGTACAAGCGCTCAAGCAGCCCGGCGTGCCTGCGGAAGAAGGTCTTTGGCAGTGGCCGGACGTCCGGGAGAATGATCGGGCGGCGGTCCGGGAATACTGGGACGCCTTGCAGCAGGACAACACGCCTGCCTACGAGATTACCTTCTGGGGTCCGCGTGCAGTCCTTGAGCCGCTTTCCACGACCATTGGTGAAGCTCCTGATGAAGTCGACGGAGTGGGATGGCTGCGCGTCTTGCTCGAGCTAGTGGAGCAGCAGGGCCTGCAGTGGAGGGAGCACATTGATCCCGAGTCGGGTTACCCGTTCCGAGAGCACGACGACGGCATGCCTCCAGTGCCGCTGTCAAAACTACGCGCCGCGAAGCCAGAACAGATGCTCGGCCACAGCCCATTCGGTGATCGATCCAACCTCACTCTTGCGTTCAGAGGCAGCGACGACGTGGCGATTCTGCTGGAGGTCGTCGCGGAGCGAGTGCCGGGGTTTGCCGATGTGCAGATCAGACTGATCGCGAACGGCACGGAGTACGAATGGAAGCTTGCCAACGGGAAGGTTGCGCTTTCGTACGCCCGGGGGCTAGGCGCCGATGCATGAGCGAAGCAGCCGCGGTGAGCCTCGACGCCGAGCTGGTAAGCGGTCTCAAGGGGTGCATGGGGCAGCCCACGCAGATCCGGAGCGAGCCTCGATCGCTCACATGATGGAGCAGCGCCTGTGAAAAGCAGATTGGGCGATGCCGTCTTGAGGATTCAGCCAAGTCGCCTCGCGACGAACTTCTACCTGGATGAGAGCGATCTCGAGGAGGCGTTCGACACTGAGGAAGCATTCGACACTATTGCTGAGCAACGTCGAGACTCTTTAGTCGCGCATCTCCAGTCTGTCGAAGGTGGCGAGCTTGTCGTGGTGGGCGAAGCTGCCGGCTGGCGGGGCGCGAGACAGTCAGGAGTGGCATTCACCTCACCGGCGTCAGTCGGACTCGTAGGTACCACGGAGCCGAGCGCGAACGCCGTGCGCGGGCTCCTTACTTTGACCGGACGCCTGAGCGGCACGCTGCTGTGGAATGCGTATCCACTTCATCCCCACGAGCTAGACAAGCCACGGACCAATCGCGAACCTACCCAAATCGAGCTCGATGCTGGGGTAAGTGCACTCCGCCTGGCGATTGCTGGGCGGCGGGTCCTTTGCGTGGGCCGGAAGGCTGAACGTCAGGTCGCGCGGATCCTTGGTCACACGATCCCTACAGTCGAGGACGCAGCCATCGGTAGCAGAGCAATTCGCGTCAGGCATCCAAGCAAAGGCGGTGCTATTCAGTTTCGCGACCAAGGCGCCGAGGCCCTGCGGATCTGGAGGATGCACTAGCGGCTAAAGGACCACACCTCGTGCGGTTGACACTCGCCGAAAGCACGTCTGAGTCGCAGAGGTTCGCAAGTCTCAGGTTTGTCCGCGGAACGGCACGCAAAGGCAACCGAGCCGCTCACCGCCCGCCCGTTCAGGAATCCCGAGATGCGACCAGGGGCTCAGCTGAATCCGCCCTGCGTCTCTACATTGAGCGCGTCAATTACCTCAGAAACCAGGTTCAGCGTCAGGAGATCGATCGGACGGGCGCCGGCCAGGTGGGAGTTGTGGCCGCGGAGCCAAGCATCGGCCGCCTCAGGCCGGTAGAGACGATGGAGGAGCGCCGCGACCTCGCTCGGAATCTGCACCCGCGCGAACGAGGGTTCGCCTCCGAGCCACCGATCGATAACGTCCATCGCGACGGGGCGGAAATCGAAGGCATCGACGCCGACGTGGAACTGGTTTCCGTCTGGTCCATGATCCCGACTATGCGTGTGACCGTGCAACAGCGGGATGCCCTCATCGGTCGGGCGATGCTTGCTGTGCCGATCGATTTCCTGAGAGTCACCCCGGTACGGATAGTGCGATGCCATGACCCGGTGGTCTCGGCGTGTGCCCTCGATGATCTCAGGCAGGATCACCCAGCCCGCAGCCTCGTAGATCGGCGCGAATCTCTCGATCGCTTTCCGCGACTGCGTGGCCGACGAGACTCGATCGTGGTTTCCCGGCACCAGAAGCCGTAGCCCGTTGAGCTGAGCGGTCAACGCCACGCTGGCATCGATCGGCCCGAGCGCGACGTCGCCGAGGTGAAGGACGACCGCATCAGGAGGAACGGCAGCGTTCCACCGGTCAATGAGCGCGGCATCCATCTCATCGACAGTCGAAAAGGGCCGGCCGGCGAGTTCACTGATGCGAGAGTGGCCGAAGTGGTGGTCGCTCGTGACGAAGTCGACCGCGTCGAAGTCGAACCATCCACGTTCAGCGGGCATCCAATCCACTCCCTTCGATCTCAGGCGTTCCAGTGTGCGCTCTGCGGAGTCGCGCCGTCGGCGAAGCGTCGGATGAGCTTTCGACCTTTGCCCAAGCTTGCCTCCAGTCCGGAGTGATCCACGACGTACAGCGTGAACACCTCCCGTCCGAGATTGCGATCGAACCGCGCTTCGGTGGCCGCTTCGACAAGGTTCCAGCTCCGCACCTGAACGGACGTGCGTCCCGCGCGACCGAACGTGTATGCCGCCTCCAAATCGGAGAACCAGAACCACTGCTCCTCGAGGCGAACACCAAAGCCATTCGCGCGCTCTACGGTCGGCGTGCTCTTAGGCCGGTCGAGCCGTTTGACGCTGACGACCTCGTCATATTCGACGCGCATCACGACTCCTTCCTGAAGACGCTCAGCTCCCAGCCAGGTGACTGTTGATCTTCGGTGAGGGAATCACGGACCACGGACAGTGGCGGCGGCACAAGCCAATCCGACCAACGCTCCGTCTCCCCCTGATCACCGGTAGCGAAGCGATCGGGCCGCTTCCAGGCACCCCAAGCGAGCTCGAGAACGTGATGCTCTACGACGAGCGCAGCCCACCGATTTGCGACCTCGATGGAATCAACCAGGTGCCCGCGCCTGCCAGCCAAGCGGTGGACGCGCGTGCTGCCGATCCGGGTAAGACCCACCTTGAACGTCGCCTCGGCGGCGAAGTGAATGAGGTAGACCAGGTGCGGCTCCCACCACCCACGCTCCACATTCAAGAAGTTGCCCGGAGCAGCCAACTCGCGCCGCGCGAAGGCCAGCCAGGAGTCCCGCATCAGCTTCAGTTCGTCCAGCGATTGACCGCGCGTGAATACCTCGAACACGAACGTCACGGTCTCGGCGGGGAGGTCGACGTCCGCGCGACGATCGGCACGCAACCAGGCCCTGCCCTGAGGGGTCTTCGGTATGGGGCGCCACCAGTCCACGTTCGCGAGAGCATGCGTCGGGAGGGGGCAGCCGATGACCTTCTCAACCTCGGCGAACGACATGACGGCGCATTGATCCGGACTCACGCCGCTCAAGTAGTCGCTCAGCGGCGAGTACCTCTGCTCCTGACGCGTCAGCGCTCCTGAAGTGTCGGTCATGACATTCCCTTCTTGTGTGAGGCGCGGATTCGCCCACTGCATATAGGCCGCCGATCACAGCGTTCGCGGACATGGAAGCGTGAGATTCATTCCCAGAGCGCAGCGCGCAGTTCGTCGATCTGATCGACAGAACGGGAGAAGTAGTGAGCCTCTGGACCGTCAGCGAACGTGTCGCGATGGTCCAGCAGCGCCGCGCGGTAGTCATCAACGGCGTTAGCGAGGATGGCGAACAGCTCAGGATTCTCGAGCAGCGCCACAAGACGCTCGTTGCCGTTCATCGCTCAGGCTCCTCGAAGAGCGAGTCGATCGCGTTGGCGGCGCGCTGCGCGACGTCGGAGCGGGCGTGGCTATACCGCTCAGTCATCTGCATGCTCGAGTGCCCGAGGATCGCCTGAACGTCGTTCGCGGAGGCGCCGGCATCGAAGAGCAACGTGGCGAGCGTGTGGCGCAGATCATGGATTCGCAGATCGGTTCGGTGCAGCTCCTTGCGCAGAGCACCCCAATCGATTGCACGCCGCACGTTGGACGCGTTCAGTCGTCCACCTCGAGGTCCGGTGAAGACGAGGTCGCTGCGACCCTTGCCGAGGACAGAGGCCGCGAGATAGGGAACGAGCGCCGCAGGAATCGGCACTGCCCGCTCCTTGTGGCTCTTCGGCGTCACCTCGAGCGTCTTGCCGTCGTTGCCAATGGTGAAGGAGCGCCGCACATGAATCGTTCGTTGGCCGAGATCGATGTCTTCCACGCGCAGCGCTGTGGCCTCGTTCGCGCGCATCCCTGTATAGACAAGACCGGCGATGTAGCGACGGTGCGGCTCGCTCGCAATGGCCGCCAGCAGCAGCGGCACTTCCGAGGCCGTGAGCGCGCGTGAACGCAGACTCTTCGGAGCATCGTTGCGCGGCCGACGGGCAAGCCGAGCTTGGTTCAGAGGAACGATGCGCGCCCGCACGGCGCCGTCGAGAAGTCGGCTGAGCACAGAGAGCGCATCGATCCGCGTCGAGCTACTTCCCGACCATTCCGCCATCGCCGCTTCGATCTCACCGGCGGTCAGCTTCTCGAGCTTGACGTGACCCAGCCATGGCTTCACCCTCAGCCGCCATGCCCGCTCGTAGGCGCGGGAAGTAGACGGGCGGATGCTGTCGGCGATGACAGCCCAGTAGCGCGCGTGCCACCCGATCAAAGTCAGGCTGCCATCTGGGAAGCGCTGCGCCTGAGTCTCGACTCGGAGCTTCTTTGCCTCCGAGAGCGTTGCGACGTAGAAGCTGCGCTCCCGCCACTCGCCGTTCATCCCCACCGCCCACACGCGCACTTGGTACTTCTTGCGGTCTTCGCGGTATCGGATGCCGGCGGGTAGCGCGCGACGAGTCTTCGGATCGATCCGCCCGCCAGCGGCTTCACCCTCACCCACGCGTACCACCCGCCTCGAGGAAGTCGTCAACCGTCGACGAACGCCACAGCATGTGCTTGCCCATGTGCGCATCCGGGAACGGAAACCTGTTCTGCCGACGCAGAGAGTCGAACGTCGACAGCGGTACACGGCATCGAGCGGCGGCCTCTCTACGCGTCAGGTATCCCGTGGCATCTACCTCGGGCGTCGCCCCGGATTCGGCGACGATGGTGGCTCCTATGGTCATGGCGTTCTCCTTTCGTGGGTTTGGTATCGGGCACGTGCTCTGTCGTTGCGCCACTCGCGCGCGGCGTTTGCTGCTTCGGTCGCGAGAACTTTGTCGCCGTCCGTGAGCCACCCCATCCCGGCGTAGGACCATGAGCCGATGACCAGCACTTCATCCGGAGTGACGTCTTCCGTCGGCCTGACTTTGTCGAGCAGTGCGCTGAGACGCCACGCGCGTCGAGCACCCCTGAGTGCACCCAGAGTTACGGAGTAGCGACGCGACTTGGTCGAGAAGTGACCGCGGAATCCGAGCATCCCGTCCCACTTGTGCAGCTGCGCGTATGGCCCTTGTGCGTCAACAAACTTTGCGAGATGCCGCACGGTTTGCTTGACGCGCTGGATATGAGCGCGACCACCGCTCGCTGAGTCGAGATCCTCGGTAGCTTTCGTGGCGTACTTGGCGATGTACGCAGCGACGGCACGATCGGAGAGAGAACCGTCAAGTCCGTCGTGGCGAACGATCACGCGGGCATCGAATTGCTTGCCCCACCGGAGTTCTCGCGAACTGTCATCGCCAGGAGCCGGCGCGGCAACGACGTTAGTCTTCTTCACCGCGGCGCCGATCGCCTCGATGAGGTGAGCTGTCGTGACGGATGCCGGAGCCGGCGGAAACGGATCGACCGGGTCGACACCGTCGAGTCGAATGATGGCGTGGAAGTGCACCACTCCCCTGCGCTGAAACTCCGCAACCTTCGCGAACTGGACTCGCACAACTCGCGACGCGGCCCGCTGAGTGACGCCGAGGGTACGCGCCAGCTCGCGACGTAGACGGATGGTGAACCGGCGCCAGAGCTCGGGCGCGTGGTACTGCCAGACCACCTGTCCGACGTAGTCGTAGCAGTCAGGGCAGACGGCGTCGCCGCGTTGCGGATCATCCTCGGCATGGGTGCAGCGACAACCCCGCGTCATCCCGTGCTCACACGTTCTGTCACGACGATCAGTGGCGGTCGTGTGAACCGCGCCGAAGGATGGCGCTGTCAGCGTCAAGAACACCATCGGGTGGGTCGCGACCGCTTCAGGCACCTCCTTCATCCCGCCCGCGGCGCCGGCCATGATCATGTGCCACGTGTCGCCCTTGTACTCGTGACTGCACGACGCGCAGCGGATTGCGCGGCGATTGCCGCAGCGGGTGAACGTGATTCCATCCGGCTCTCGCGACGAGGCGTAGTCGGCGAGAATCTCGCCCGTCGGCTCGTGCAGCGTCGTGGACGAACCGACAAGCCGCACGGGGTTGTGGCAGTAGCCGGTGGCCGCTGCGTTGCCCATCCAACGGTCGTAGTCGGGGCTTCGCAGACGACGAGCGACAGATTCAGCGAGAGGCATCCGTCACCACCACCGGAACCGCGCAGCCGTTGTCATACGTGATGGCAGAGAAATAGTCGTCGTACCAGACGATCCGACAGATCTCGTCGCTCTCCCCCAGGACGCGGCGCAGCTCTTGCCATTTGAGGATCTCGGCATCCGAGCATGTGTCGTTCGCGATCATCGGGCCGTAGAGCTCGAGTTCGTCAGTGTCTACTGTCGGGGCCGTGAACTCTGCCCGTTTGACCTTCGCGCTGCTGTCCCAGTACTCGCCGAGGTTGCACGGAGCTGTGCGGAACGCTGGCTGCGGGTAGCCGACGGGTGCCGCTGAAGCGACCGATTCGCTCGGTGAGTGGGCACCACACCCGGACAGGGAGGCGGCGAGGACGATCGCGGCGGCGGCCGTGACGAGAGTTGCGGACCGGTTCATGATGCTTCCTTTCGTGGGGCGCGACGTGGTTGCCGCGGTGCGCGGGCCGGACGTTCCGGAGCCTCGGGCGTTTCGGGAATGACGACAGGGATCTGCCGCGGTGCGGGAAAGCGGGCGGACGCGTCACGGATCATGTCGTCAGTGATCAACCCAGCGCGCACCCGCTCGGGAGGCGTGCCGCCATCAGGGAGCACGTAGGCGACGCCGGGAGAGTCGGGTGAGATCTTGTGACAGAGAGCACCGGCTGCGACCGCCCCATCGCCGAGAACCATGGCTGTCTCCAACCCGTCGCGGAGACGAAGGCCGACGGTCTGCGTGAACAGGCCTCGCGCAGGCAGCGTCTCTTTGCGTGGGTCCTGAAGGCAGGCGAAGACGATGAAGCCGACAGCGCGTCCCTGAGAGGCGAGCGTCGCGATCGCGGAGTTCGCGCGGCGCATCAGCTCTCGGTCGGTCTCATACGCCGTGAGGGCGGCGAGCTCATCGATCAGGATGACAACCGTTGGACTACCAGGTGCGGCCACATGCTGCCGAGTGCGCCCGGCGAGCTCACGCGCTCGAGCTTGCATGGCCTCGACGGCTTCCTCGAGCAGAATGACGGAGCGCTGCGCGTCGGCGGCGAAGCGGGTCAGCAGGGCCTGACCCATAGCCAGTTCCATCCCGCCCTTGCGGTCGATCCCCCAGATCTCGACGATGCCGGCATGAATAGGCTGCGCGAGCCCCAGCAGAAGCCCCCACACAAGGGATGCTTTACCACTGCCCGATGCGCCAGCAACAAGGGTGTGTGGTCCGAGCCGCAGCCGCCATGCAGCGCCCGTGTTGTCGCGACCCATCACGACGGTCCGCCCGTCCCACGTTTCGCCGTAAGCGAGGCTGAAAGGCTGCGCCAGAGCATCCGCATAATCGAGCCGGAGCATCAGCTCACCGATGCGGGAGCCCTGAACGATCGCCTCGCGCGCGCCGAAAGCCTGCGCTAGAAGCCCGGTATGCAGTTGAAGGTGCTCGCGCCCGAGCCCCTGAGGAAGGGAGACCTGCACCACACAGGTCCACCCCTCCCACCTCGGATAGCCGACGCTCGCGAAGACCGCACCACCCGACATGCTGCGAGCAGAGAGCCCGAGACGCATCGCAATGTCCGGCCACGAAGCGACGATGTTCCGCGACACATCACGCCGCCATCTGTCGGCGTCGACGCGGGGCATCCGCTTGTAGGTGACCACCACCCAGACGACCAGGAGGCCCGCCACGATGGCGAGTGCCCAACTGAACAACGCTTGAACGGCTGGGATGAAGGCCAACCACCACATGCCCCAGAGGACAACGAGCACCCACCAGCCGCGTCGCCAGAGGAGACCGAACTCGTCTCCCCACGTGCGCAGGCCGCGCGGCGTGGTGGTAGCCATCACTCGCCGCCGCGCTGCTTCGGGGCGGGCTTCATCTCGCTGGCGCGAAGCGAGTAGGCCACACGCGGCCGGCCGTTGTTCTCCTTCACGTAGGGCGTGACCGTCAGCCCCTCGAAGATCGCCGGGCGGAACGGCAGGCCGTTCATCTCGGGCGGAAGCTGCGGCTCCACGATGCTGATGAGCTTGACGGTGACCTCGCCCTGCCCCTTCCGCGCCTCGGGATCGGCGTCGATCACTCGAACCTGCCAGAGCGGGTGACCGCTGTTGCGATCCGCGTCCTGACCGCCGAGTGTGCCGTCGTCGTTCCACTTCATGACTCGCTCGACCTCACCGACGACGAACGCGCCGCGCGGGAAGAACGCTTCAAAGTTGACCGGAATTGCTGACTGCAGTGCCATTTCTGGCTCCTCTCAATTGGAACTGTTAGCAGCAGTCTGCATCACTTTCGTTACGGTTGTCAACATTTGTTTATTGCCTAAGCAGACGTTGCCGAATTGCTCAAGCCGGAATGATGCCAACGGCCGCTGTAATCTCGGGTGAGAGGAGGCTGCCGTGGACGAGAACCTGGAGCTGTCATGGGGAACAGTCCCGACGGTGATCATCGACCTCGCGAGAGTCCTCGCAAAACGCGCCTCTGAGAACGCGCGCCGGGTCGAGCGCATGAAGTGGCCCGACGGTCCGGGAGACGTGCAGGAGGAGCTCCGGCTGGCAATCGGAGCCGCCCACAAGACCACGAAGGCCTCGAATGACGTCCGCGCGCTGCTATCGGCCTACGCGCACAAGTTTCACAATCCGCGCCCAGTGATCTCAGACCTTGCTCGAGCGCAGGAAACAAGCTCGCAAGGCTTCATCCGGCGCTACTCCGAGGGGACGGTGGATGCTGTCGCGTCGCTCCTGTCACCGAAGCCAGACATCGAGCCCATAATGCTCGCGTTCCCATCTGTCTCGATTGCCGATCTCGTAGACCTCGGTGGGACGGTCGGCGCCGAGGCGAAGCGTCTGCTCGACTCCGGCGAATGGGACGCAAAGGCTCGACGCATCCGCGACACCAAGGCCCGCAGTCGCGAGGACCTGTGAGAACTTTCCTTACTCGTTCAAGGCCGGCCTCCGGCCGGCTGGATGCGCGCAGCACTGCGGTGCGTCCGGTCCTCGCTCCGCTGCGGTCCGGGCGCTCCTCGGCTGCGCCCATCCACCGACGACTACCTGCGGCGGCACAGGCCTCATACGAGCCCGTCGCAAAGGAACTCGACGTGACGTCCTATGGAAACGAAAGGTCGCTTCGTGAGTAATGAACTCCGCGCGCTGCTCGCACGAGTGGAGAGTATCGACCCCGACACCGCCCGCGAGCTCCGACGCCATATCGACGTGCTACAGAGTCGCCGAAAGTTCGGGTTGAACTTTGAGCAGCATCTTCCCGAGTCAGTCGCCCTCGACGGGCGCCCCATCTCAGTAGGCGACAAGGTTCGATTCCTGCCACCGCGCGGCGAAACTGACGTAGAGTCGCGTGACAATTGGCTCGTCACTGGCATCTCGGGCGTCCCCGGTGAACGGGTGGCGAAATTGGTTGAACCAAGGACCGGAGAAGAGACGAGCCGCACGCTCACGGATCTCGTATTTGTGGCAGATTTTCGCGATCCGATCTACCCCGGCTTGGTCTCTACCGGCAAAGTCGAGCGCGATAGCGATGCCCCCGTCCACACTGTCATCAACGCTGAGAACTACCATGCGCTGGAGGCGTTGCTCTTCACACATCACGGCACTGTGGACCTCGTCTATATCGACCCGCCCTACAACACCGGCGGAAAGACGTCATGGCTGTACAACGATCGGTTCGTTGACAAGGAAGACGGCTACCGGCACTCCAAGTGGCTTGCTTTTATGGATCGCCGACTTCGCACAGCACGAGAGATCCTAAAACCAAGTGGCGCGATCATGATCTCGATCGGCGATGACGAGCAACACCGACTTAGGATGCTCCTCGATCAAGTGTTTGGCGCGGAGAACCAGGTAGCTCAGCTTGCTGTTGAGATGTCAACCACCTCGGGGCCGAAGACAACGAACGCGCAGCAGGGGACGATCGTCAAGAACGTAGAGTACGTACTGATCTACCGGAAGTCGGCCGCATTCGACACCGAGGTGCAGCACACACCGCTCTACGACTCGGTGAGGGGGTGGGACAAGGACTACTCGCTATGGCTGAACACCGATGGCACGATCACCAGCTTCTACGATGAGCTTGCGGCCGATCCAGCCGTTCACGCTGACATTGTCGCCGCCAAGCTCTTGCGGAAAGACGGAGGATTCGTCGGCGCAAGCGCGATGGACCGTCTCCTCGCGTTCTCTGACGCTGCAAATGCCTTCATTGAAGCAAACCTCGATCACATCGCACGGCGCGACACACCTCCTGTATCGGTGAAAGGAGTCGACGCACCGGTGCGGGGCTGGGTTGAGGTCGAGGCAGATCATCGAACGTACTTTGTCACCCGGCTGAAGAGCGGCACGATCAATCAGGTGTACACACTTCGCCGGAACTATCGCGTCCCCGACGAGAATGGCGGCACCCTTGGCCGCACCGTGATCAGGGGCGACCTCTGGCGAGGGTTTCACCAGGACATGGGCACCGTCTCCCGCGAAGGCGGTGTCGGCTTTGCGAACGGTAAGAAGCCGATCCGCCTCATCCGCCAGCTCATCAAGTGGGCAAACAACTCGCCCGACGCAGTCATCCTCGATTTTTTTGGCGGCTCGGGAACTACGGCTCACGCGGTGATGGCGATGAATGCAGACGACAACGGTCGACGCCGCTCCATTCTCATCACCAACAACGAGGTGAGCAAGGAGGCTTCATCGGCACACATTATGAAGGGCCTCCGACCCGGCGACGCGACCTGGGAAGCTACGGGAGTGTGCGAGGCCGTCACTACGCCACGCCTGATGAACGCGGCAGAGGAGACAGCCTCCAACGTCGAGTTCTTCAGACTGACGTACGAGAACCCGTCACTTGTCGAGTTGGACATGGCTTTTGAACGCGTCGCGCCACTTCTTTGGATGCGAGCAGGGTCTGAAGGCAGGTGCATCGACGTTCGCAGCGATGACTTCGACGTGGCTGACACATATGCAGTGCTCTTCGACGTGGACGCGTCGCGGCTGTTTCTCGCGACCGTTGAGAATCATGACCTCAGGCTTGCCTTCATCGTCACCGACGACGAAACACAGTTCCAGGCCGTTGCAGGACAACTACCCGACGGGGTTGAAGCCGTTCGCCTGTACGAGTCCTACCTCCACACGTTCCAGATCAATGCCGGGAGGGTCTGAGCGATGCTGTTCACGTTGATGGGCTATCAGAAGGTCGCAGTACGAGAGATCCTCACAACGCTCGGATATGCGAAAGAGGATTGGCACCGTCGGCAACGCCGTACAGCGTTCGCCCTTTCTTCGACGACGGGTTCGGGAAAGACAGTGATTGCGGCGGCGGCAATTGAGGCGCTTTTGCATGGGAGCGACGAGTTCGAGGTTGACTCGGACCCCTCAGCCGTCGTGCTCTGGGTATCGAAAGATCCTGCTCTCAACGAACAGACGAAGAGCCGATTCCGCCAGTGCGCGGACAAGATCCCTTCGAGTGATCTCGTCCTGCTCGACAAAAACTACTCAGGGGCTGCCCTGGAGTCAGGAAAGGTGTACTTCATCAACCCCGACAAGTTGCGCGAGGGCGCCGACTTTGTCAAGCACAGCAACTTCCGCAGTGTCACGTTCTGGGAGATCGTCAAGAACACCATCGAAGACCCGACCAAGACGCTCTACATGGTTCTGGATGAAGCGCATGAAGGGATGAGGAAGCCCACCAACGCTGAGCAGACCATCGTCCAGAAGATGATCAACGGAAACGGCGTCAATCCAGCGATGCCTGTGGTGTGGGGCATCTCGGCGACAGTCAGGCGATTCGATGAAGCGATGACAAAGGCTTCTGCGTTCACCAAAGAGAAAAACATCATCATCGATCCGAAAGACGTCCAAGACTCCGGCCTCCTAAAGAACGCCATCACTCTCGACATCCCTGACGAGAAGGGCGACTTCTCCACCACGATGGTTCGGGACGCAACGCTTGACTTCGTGGACGTCAGCGACCAGTGGGCTAAGTACTGCGAGCAGCAAGCGATCGAACCGGTCGTGCCGCTGATGGTCGTTCAGATTCCCAACAAGGTGGCCGGGGACAAGGACTCAGAGAAGGGGCGGCGCGACGAAGATGCTCTGATTCACCGTTATCTCGAGACGATTCGCAAGCACTGGCCGGATATGCCGGCGGACTGTGTTGCGCACGTGCTCGGCGATCGAGGGGCCATCGAAGTTGGAGCGTACACGATCCCGAAGGTCCCACCCCAGGACGTGCAACACGATTACCACATACGAGTGCTTCTTGCTAAAGACGCGGTATCGACAGGGTGGGACTGCCCTCGAGCCGAGGTCCTCGTATCACTGCGCCCAGGTAAGAACGACACGTATGTGACTCAGCTACTGGGCCGGATGGTGCGTACACCGCTTGCACAACAGACAAGCGTCGAACGGCTCAACGAGGCATCCTGCTACCTCCCTTATTTCAATAAGGACGACGCCACCCGTATCGCCGAAGAGATTATGGGTGAGCGAGAGCCGCGAGTAGGCGAACGAGGTGCTGCCGTCGCCAAGGTGATGCTAAAGCCAGTTTCGCTGCGACGGAACCCATCCGTTCCGGATGAAGTCTTCACCTTGATCGAGGGTTTGCCCTCCTTTGCCAAGCCGGCCGCCGTGCCCCGTCCGGTCAAGCGCATCCTGAAGGCCGCACAGGCATTGGCTCAGGACGAGCTCGTCCCGGGCGCCGACAAGATCGCGCACGAAACGATGTTTGCGGTGCTGGATGGGATCGCCGCCGAGCACGAGAGCGCGATCGAGGAACAGGCGAAGCTGATCATGACCGCCGATATCCGGAGAATCGTCGTTGAGCGCGGAAAGGGGGCGACTGTCGACTTCACGGTGACCAGGGATGCCGACGGTTCCACCGTCGACGATGCGTTGCGGCATCTCAACAAGTTGATCACAAAGTCGGTAGTCAACGGTTACCTTGGTCGCAACATCACCGTTGCCATAAACGAGGCAACGGAGCGTGGAGACGGCCCGTGGGATGTCGACATCACATACATCCGCGCGAAGGTAGCGGCTCTGGCGCTGGCAGACCTCGGTGTCCAATCGGGGGTGGAAGACGCTGCCGATGCGCTGACGCGTACCTGGCTTGCGACGAAGGTCAAGGCCATCGCGGCTCTACCTGACTCTCGTCATCCAACCTACGTGGCGATCCAAGAAATGGCGCGCGAGCCCGAGCCGACCGCAATCGAAATCAAGCCAGACGATCGCGTTGACAGCGTCGATACCGAGCGAAACGCGCTGCCAATCGAGACGAAGCACCTGCTGTCGACCGCCGACGGTGACTACCCGCTCGATGCCAAGGTGGCGAAGAACCGCTGGGAGCGCGCAACACTCAGGCATGAGCAGGGGCTCGGTACGCTGAAGGGCTGGTACCGCAACCCGTCAGCCGCGGGGAAGAACTCTCTGCGCATCCCGCATAAAGCTGGCGACAGTTGGAAGTCCGTCCAGCCGGACTTCATTTTCGTGCACTTAGTCGACGGTGCACTTCTGCCGTCAATCATCGACCCGCACAGTGTCCACCAAGGCGACTCCGCGCCGAAGCTGAAGGCACTCGCCGAGTATGCCGACGAGTACGGCGAGCGGTTCGACCGGATTGTGGCGGTCGGGGTTGAAAAGGACAGCGTCCTGTATGGGATCGATATGAAGAACTCGAAGGTCCGTCGAGCCGTATATGAGTCGGCCGCTGACAGTGACTCCATGAAATACCTCTTCGAGACCCATGGCGTCAGGTTTGCGTCTATCCCCGAGAGCTTTGGCGGCTAGTCGGCGGTGCTGCTCGAAAGCGCGGTGTGGAACTCAGAGATCGACCGCTTCGTCCTCGCTCGGTGAGCCTGCCCCACGGTCTGCGAGGTTGTTCACGTGTAGCGGATCGTCGAGGTTTCGCGGCTCACGGCTCACGCATTCCCAGAGACCGTCGATGTGCTCGTGCAAGGACTCCGAAATCTGCGCCCACATCGGATCCAGCACAAAATCGATCCCTGCTCGCCGAGCGTGCTTGGCGGCCGGCACAAAGTCACTGTCACCCGCGATCATGATGATCTGGTTTACCTGCCCGTTGGCAGCCAGAGTCGCGATATCCAGCCCTAGCCGCATGTCTACGCCCTTCTGCGTGATGTCGAGCGTGAAGTCCGACTCAGTGAGGTCGGCGAGCACGATCGAGCCGGCGAGAAGCTTCTTCAGCTTGTCGTGTTTGAGCTGGTAGCCAGACTGCGTCTCGAGAAGTTCTCCCCGCCGCAAGGCAACCTTCCGGCGCTTGACTAGCGCCTTGTGGAACTCCACCATCCAGTCGTGGTCCGCGGTCTTGGCCAGGTTGACGCTCGTCCGCGTGAGCGGATGAAAAACAACCTTCTCCGACGGAGGACAGTCGTAGTAGAAGATGCGGTAGAGACGCGACTTCGCTTTTCGAGTGTGCCGCCGGCAGTACTCGAGCAGTTCGTCGGCCCTCTGCTCAGGCTCCTTGTGGCCAAACAGACGCGCAGCTCGTCGACGGTAGAAGCCGCCATCGACGAGGATCGCTGTTACCTGTTCCGCGCGCACGGGAACTGGCGCGGAATCCGTGTGGCCCGTGACCGGCGTCAGGTTCCCATTGCGCTGGCGTCCAGCTGCCATTCGGCTACTCCCTTGTACAAAAAAGACCCTTGTCATCGGCCTGCCCACAATCGGTTGGGCGGTCAACGGCAAGGGCTCGTTATGCACAACCATATACCAACAGCGATGCAAGGCGCGACGAGGTGTCGCCCGCGTCGGCGCAGAAACTGCGATGGTCGCACCATCGTGGGAAGGTGGAGACAGCCAACGGCGCAACTCTGCACGATGGCCTTGGGAGGCATCGTTGGTGAGCGGCAAACAGATACGTGTCTATCTCGTAGACGGCACGCCCGGAGGGCTTCTGACCGCGGAAATCATGAACTGGACCGGTCATGTCGTCGCCGCACCGCGGTCTGACATCGCCGACCTGCTGGCCCGTGAGGAGGTGCGCCGAACAGGCGTTTACCTCCTGTTGGGCGACGATCCTGAATCCCAGTCGCCATCAGGGAAGGCCGTCTATGTGGGGGAAGGGGACGACATTGCCGTGCGCCTACGGCAGCACGCTCGCGCTGAGCAGGCCGGCGGCAAAGACTTTTGGGATCGCGTGGTTGTCCTCACTTCGAAGGACGCGAATGTAACCAAAGCCCATGCGCGGTACCTGGAGGCCCGTCTCATCAGCGCGGCGACAACCGCCAAGCGCGCAACGGTCATGAACGGGACGGCACCGGTTCCCATTCACCTCCCAGAGGCTGACGTGTCTGACATGGAGTACTACCTGAGCCAGGTGCAGATCGTGCTCCCCGTGCTCGGTATCACCGAGTTCCGTCAGACGCGAGCGACGATCGCTCCTGACAGTGCCACGGCCGTCACGATTCCGGTGAGCGAGCGCACGTCCCCGACCTTTCGTTTCGAGGTCCCGCGTCACGGTATCGCAGCACTAGCCCAGGAGATCGACGGAGAATTCACCGTCCTGGAGGGGTCGATCGGTCGCGCGGATTGGGTTGGAACGCATCGCCATCCGGGATATCAGCAACAACACACCGCCCTCCTCAGCGAGGAGACCCTCCACCGGGAAGAAGCAGGACTCGCTCGCTTCGTCCAGGACGTGGTCTTCTCCTCTCCCTCCGCTGCGGCCGCTGTCGTGGCGGGTCGCTCCGCGAACGGCCGGACTTCCTGGATCGACACCTCCACCGGAATGAACTTTGGCGAGTGGCAGAGCCGAGGGCTTGCGGAAGAGGGGCCGGTCCCGGGCCGGGAACTCGGTTGAAACCATCGAGAACCAGTCATCACTAACGAGCACGACTTCCGCGGAATCACGCGGCAATCGAGCACCAACTGACACCCACAAACCCGTGTCACACAACTGAAAATCGTGAGGTCACGGGATCGACGCCCGTCGGAGCCACAGGGTGATCATTACAGTCACCTGAGAAACCCTCGTCTAGCTTCTACATGGCGGGGGTTTCGCTTTTCCTTGGTGAGGTTGGCTTTCTGTGCCGTTCGCGAGCGAGCGAAGTCCCGGGCGTTGAGCGAGCAAAGCGAGACGAAACGCTCCAGTCGGATGCCCTCCAGGCACCCATCGGTAGCGCTTGGGCCGGTCTGGGACCGGTCGGAGCCACAAAAGTGCGTGCGAGGGCACTCCGCGTCACACGCCGGTAGCCTCGCTCTGTGACTGACGTGACCGGCGCCCACTCGGCTCGGGCAGCGGAATACGCGGAGCTACTCGGCTCGATGGATGCCGTGCACCCCGCCGATCGCTTAGTCATCTGCGGGCAAGACGAAACCCCGGCGATGTGGCTAAGCCAGTGATCGTTCCGGGGTCTTCGTTGAAGAGCTTACGTCATGGAGGCCAAGTGTCAACGGCTCAGCTCTCGAGCACCCGCGGTCGGCGCGCGAGGACCAGGACCAGGGCCCACATCGTCACGAGCACGCCGGTCAAGATGAACCCAAGGTCGTCGATGCCGAACGATGCCAGCCAGGGGAGTGGGCCGCCGAGCCCGAGGTTGTCGACGAGGACACCCGCAAGCTGAACGATCGCTATCAGCACCGCGGCGACGACCGAGAGTACGGTCATCGCGATCGCGTACGCCGCACCGATATGGCGACGGCCGGGCTGCAGGGTGTACGCGCGACGCATCACCGCGCCCTGCGTCGTGTCGAAAGCGCTCATCCCAGCAGCGAACAACACCGGCAGAGTGAGCGCCGCCCACCACGGGACGGCCACGAGGGTGGCGGCGCCCGCGAGAGCGAGCAGCCCGATCTCGGTCGCGGTGTCGAAGCCGAGTCCGAACAGCAACCCGACGATGTACATGCGCGATGGACGATCGACTGCCTTCTCGAAAGGTCCGAGCAACCGGAGCACGGGCCCTCCCACCGCCTGGTGGCGATGGCGCAGCGAGGCGATGTTGATGGCGGCGATCGCGAGGAGGAAGACGCCTGAGACCGTGGGGCCGATGATCCCCGTCCACGTGCGCAACGCGGACGAATCGTCTGCAAGCGACGAGCCGATCGCGGCGATCCCGAGAGTGAGAAGGATGCAGAGCACCACCACGATCGTGGAATGCCCGAGCGAGAACCAGAAGCCGACCGTCGTCGCGGGGCGTCCACGTTCTGCGAGCCGCCGGGTGGTGTTGTCGATCGCCGCGATGTGGTCGGCGTCGAAGGCGTGCCGCACTCCGAGCGCGTAGGCCGTGAGCCCGACCCCCAGGGTCACGAGTGCGCCACCCCCACCACCGAGCGGAATATCGGCCGGGATCACGATCAGCACGAGGACACCCCAGCCGAGCATGTGCAGCAGCACAATCAGCGCGATGACCGCGATCGTGCCGCGCTGGGGCCCCGTCCGCGTGCCCGGTTCAGGCGATGAGGTCACTTCGGTTCCTTTCGACGACTTCGTTCGCTCGTTCGTCGACGTGCCCTGCCGTTTTCTGTCGCGCCACATCCGACCAGACATCCCACACGCGGTCAAGGCGCGAGGTATGCGTCTCGATACCCAGGTGCCGAGCGATCGCGCCGGGCTCTTCCAGCACGAGATCGCCGGGCGTGGTGTCTGGCGTGAAGCCCAGCGCGATCACCGCGTCGAGCACCCGGTGCTCACCCAGCACGCCAGGCTCGGGCGCGACGCCGTCGAGCGCCAGTTGCTCGACGAGCACGGGGCCCCCGGCATCCCGCGCAGAGAAAGAGGACTCGACGCGCCCGCCCCGCTCACCATGACGCCCGAGCACGAGCGTCTCGCGGATCACCGCCCGCGCACCCGTCTCCAACTCCAGCGACGTGCGACGCTCGACATCCGCGCCCTCGGACACGACGAAGGGAAGACCCCGCCAAAGCAGCGTGGCCCCCACCCCAACCCGCGCGGAAAGCGTCCAGGCGGATCGTTCCGCATCGGCTCGGTACGCGATCGTGCCGCCGACATCCTCGAGGTCGAGCACGCAGCCCGCGCCGACATCGACCTCGACGTGCACGCGATCGCCGCCGAGCAGAATCATGCCGGCGGACGCCAGCGCGATGTGCGCCGACCGCTCGCGGCGCGAGATCAGCCGAGGCGCGAGCGCGCCGACGCGCAGGTCGACCCGCGCTCGGGGGTCGCCTGCCGCGACGGCGATGCGGGTGGGGATCACTCGTGCGAGTGCGTCCCCGCGCCCGCGCCCGCGTGCGAGTGCTCGTCGTCGGAATAGTCGTGGGAGTGCTCGTGCTCGTCGTGCGCGTGCACGAAGCCACCCTCGGGGTGCTCTTCGTCGGCGTGGAAGTGCGGCGCCATCGGCCCCGGATCCTGCGGTACGTGATTGCCCGAACGGTGCGACGCGAGAACGCTGAGCACCCACGAACGCAAGGAAGCGATGGATGCCTCGTCGTGCTTCGAGAGCGCCAGCACCGCTCGCCCTTCGCGCGCCGCCATAGCGTCCGCCACCATCTGCGGCACGTCCACGCCGACATACGGAGCGAGGTCGGTCTTGTTGACCACCAGCAGGTCGGCGCGCCCGATGCCGGGCCCGCCCTTGCGTGCGACATCCCCCCCACCGGCCACGTCGAGCACGAAGATCTGGGCATCGACGAGCGCGGGCGAGAAGGTCGCCGTCAGGTTGTCGCCGCCCGATTCGATCAGCACGACATCGAGCGGCGAGAAGTCACGCTCGAGGTCTTCCGCCGCGAGCAGGTTGGTGGTGATGTCGTCGCGGATCGCCGTGTGCGGGCACGCCCCCGTCTCGACGGCACGGATGCGCTCGGGCTCGAGCACCCCCGCGGAGCGGAGGAAGCGGGCATCCTCGTCCGTATATATGTCGTTCGTGATGACGCCGAGGCGAAGCTCGCCGCCGAGTGCGCGGCACACCGTGGCGATGAGCGACGACTTTCCGGTGCCGACGGGGCCAGCAACGCCGAGTCGGAGGGCGCGGGTGGGCGCGGGGGAATCAGGCACGAAAGAGCCTCCTGTTGCTCTGGGCATGGACTTCGGTCCACGCCTCGGTCTGGGGAGCGCTCGACGCGGGGATCGCATCGGGCAGGGTGAGCGCCGCGAGCTGCGGCACGTAGGGGCCGATGGTGGCGCACGCATCCAACACCAGTCGCACGCCGTCCACGGGGTCGCCCGGCTCGAGCTTGAGCATGGCCGCGGCGGCACACGCCATGTCGTCGTATACCGCGAGGCGCACGAGTGCTTCGGCCGACAGGCCAGCGTGAGCCGCGATCGCCCCCAAGACGACCGGACGAGACCATCCGAAGGAGGGCGCAAAAGAGGCACCGGATGCCTCGGCCACCAGGGCCGCGATCGGCGGCGAATCGGGCCACAGGGTGCTCGCGAGCCGTAGCAGCCCGCGGCCGAGCTCGCGCACGGCCTTGCGTGCCGCAGAACTCGGGGTCCGCGCCGCCCATGCGCGCTCCACGGGGGCGTAGGGCCCTCCGGTGAGCCCGGCCGAACGCGCCACGGCGGCGGTGGCGGCATCCACCATCGTCGTCGTCCGGGCCCGAGCTCGCAGGAACGCGCCCACCTGCGCCGGTTCGAGCCCACCCTGGAGCGCGGGTTCGAGCCCCGACGAGAACGCGTAGCCCCCGGAGGGCAGGCGAGCATCGGCCAGCAGCATCGTGATGGTGTGCGCGGTGGGGTTCATAGCAAGCAACTCAGAAGAGGTTGTACAGCTGTGCGAGGGGGAGGGATGCCGCGGGCGCCGGCTCGACGCGCTCGCCATCGATCGCGATCTCGAACGTGTCGGGCTCGATGCGGATCGAGGGGAGCAGGTCGTTGTTCTTCATGTCGGCTTTGCCGATGTGCCGGGTCGGCTCGACCGCCGCCAATCGCCGCCGAAGACCGAGGGTCTCGGCCAGACCGTCGTCGAGCGCTGCCGGCGACACGTACGTGATCGAGAGGTCAGCACCGATCGTGTCACCGAACGAGGGCCGCATCATGACGGGCTGGGGCGTCGGGATCGACGCGTTCGGGTCGCCGAGCGCCGCCCACACGATGGCGCCGCCCTTCACCACAATCGCAGGGCGCACGCCGAAGAACTTCGGGTCCCAGACGGCCAGGTCGGCGACCTTCCCCACCTCCACCGACCCCACGTCATAGGCGATGCCGTGCGCGACCGCGGGGTTGACCGTGTATTTCGCGACGTACCGGCGGGCCCGCTCATTGTCGGCCGGCATCCCTCCCCCGAGCGGCCCGCGGCGGTGCTTCATGACGTGTGCAACCTGCCACGTGCGCGTGATCACCTCGCCGATCCGGCCCATCGCCTGCGCGTCCGAAGAGGTGACCGAGAGCGCGCCGATGTCGTGCAGGATGTCTTCCGCCGCAATCGTCGTTGCCCGGATGCGGGACTCGGCGAACGCCAGATCTTCGGGAACCGCGGGGTTCAGGTGATGGCAGACCATCAGCATGTCGAGGTGCTCGGCGACCGTGTTCACCGTGTGCGGCAGCGTCGGATTGGTCGAGCCGGGGATCACGTTCGGCAGCCCCGCGATCGAGAGGATGTCGGGGGCATGCCCGCCGCCCGCGCCCTCGACGTGGAACGCATGGATCGATCGGCCCGCCATGGCCGCAATCGTCGACTCGACGAACCCGGCCTCGTTGAGTGAGTCGGAGTGCAGCGCAACCTGCAGACCCCAGTCATCCGCGGCCTGCAATGACGCGCCGATCGCCGCGGGTGTCGATCCCCAGTCCTCGTGCACCTTGTACCCGGCCGCTCCGGCGAGCGCCTGCTCTCTCAGCGCCGCCACCGAGACGGTGTTGCCCTTGCCGAGCAGCAGGATGTTGATCGGCAACGGATCGAGCGCGCGATGCATGTTCGTGAGATGCCAGGCACCGGGGGTCACCGTCGTGGCTTTCGACCCCTCCGACGGCCCCGTGCCGCCCCCGACGATCGTCGTGATGCCGGTCGCGAGCGCCTCGTGGATCTGCGACTGCGACAGCAGATGCACGTGCGAGTCGATCGCCCCCGCCGTGACGATCCGGCCCTCGCCCGCGATCACGTCGGTCGAGGGCCCGATGATCATGTCGATGCCGTCGCTGATGTCGGGGTTTCCGGCATGGCCGATCCCGACGATCCTGCCGTCGCGGATGCCGATATCCGCGCGGACGATCCCCCACCAGTCCAGGATGATCGCGTTCGTGATGACGGTATCCAGGGCACCATCCGCCCGACTCACGGTCGACTGCGCCATGGACTCGCGAATCGACTTGCCCCCGCCGAATACGGCCTCCTCGCCGCCCACGGTCAGGTCTTGCTCGATCTGAATCCAGAGGTCGGTGTCGCCGAGGCGCACCTCGTCGCCGACGGTCGGCCCATAGATCGCCGCGTATCGCTGCCGATCAATCCACACCATCGAGATACCCCTCGCCCTCGGTCTTCAGCTGGATACCGGGAACACGGCGAAGACCACGGATGGCGACCGCATCCAACTCTCGCGAGGCACCCGGTTCGAATCGTTGGGACGTCCCCGAGGGGATGTCGAGGCGAAACCCGTGTGCCGCTGCCCGGTCGAACTCCAACCCGGCATTCGCGTCGGGCAGGTGCAGATGCGATCCGATCTGGATCGGTCTATCGCCCGTGTTGACGAAGACGAGACGAAGGCGCTCATCTTCGCGGCGATCGGCGTTGAGCTCGATCTGGCCCGGACGGATTCGGAAGGCCCCGGGGCCTTCACTCGACACGGATGCCACGGCATCCCCTTTCGCGCGGTTCGACTCAGTCGATCGGATGGTGGATGGTGACGAGCTTGCGTCCATCCGGGAACGTCGCCTCGACCTGCACGTCGGCGAGCATCTCGGGCACACCCGGCATGACCTCGTCGCGGGTCAACACACTTCGTCCGGCCTGCATGAGGTCAGCCACGGATCGCCCCGAGCGCGCGCCCTCGATCACCCAGCTCGAGAGCAGTGCGACGGTCTCGGGATGGTTGAGTACCACCCCGCGCTCGAGCCTGTCGCGCGCGACCATGGCGGCCACCGACAGCAGCAGCTTTTCGGTCTCGGCTGGGGTGAAGTGCATCGCATCCCTCCGGCATCAGGTTGATGTCAGAAGTGTGCCACAACGGCACCTCCCAAAGAGGCCCGAATCCTGCTCCGACTACCCGGGTTGCGCCTAGTTGCCAGTAATGACGGGCAACTAGGCGCACGCGCCCCGAGACGGTTAACAAGATCGGAACAATCGAGAAATGTCAGAGCAATGTCATGGCTCCATGCTGACAACTACCGCAGCAGTCGGCGGCCACTTCCGCAGTATCGGCACTTCCTGCTCCACGCACTGATCTGACCAGATCAGCCTGCTCCGCTCCCTTCCGGGTCAGCACCGCCCATTCAGCACCGCCATTCGGCGTGTCCGGATCCCTCGCGGAGCGACACCGCTATTCGGCGTGCCCGCGCAAACGTTCACCCGAACGCACCATCCCTGCACCACACAGAAACGGAGAGTCCCATGAGCACCATCCGAACACGACGGCTGAGGTCCACCCTCGCCATCCCCGCCATACTCGCCACCGCGGCGCTGGTTCTCGCGGGCTGCGGCTCCCGAGCCGGCGACGCCGAAACGACCGAATCGGCCGCGGCATCCGAAAGCTGCATCGACACCTCCGGCGACACGATCAAGCTCGGCTTCCTCAACTCGCTCACGGGCGGCATGGCCATCTCCGAACAGACGGTCTCAAACGTCCTGCAGATGGCCGCCGCCGAGATCAACGAGGACGGTGGCATCCTCGGAAAGCAAATCGAGTACATCCAGGAGGACGGCGCCACCGACTGGCCGACGTTCGCCGAAAAGACCGAGAAGTTGCTCACCCAGGACTGCGTCGGCGCGATCTTCGGCGGCTGGACCTCTTCTTCCCGCAAGGCCGTCAAGCCGGTCGTCGAAGAGAACAACGGCCTGTTCTTCTACCCTGTGCAGTACGAGGGCCTCGAATCGTCGCCGAATATCTACTACACAGGCGCCACGACCAACCAGCAGATCATTCCGGCCATGGACTACCTCGCCTCGCAGGGCGTGAAGACGCTGTTCCTCGCGGGATCCGACTACGTCTTCCCTCGGACCGCGAACGCGATCATCAAGCTCTACGCGGCCGAGCTCGGCATCGAAATCGTCGGCGAAGAGTACGTGCCGCTCGATCGAGACGACTGGACGACCCAGGTCGCCAAGATCGTCGAAGCCGACCCGGACTTCATTTTCAACACGATCAACGGCTCGTCCAACGTCGGCTTCATCAAGGCCTACTACGACGCCGGCCTCACTCCGGAGACAAACCCGATCATCTCGGTCTCGATCGCCGAAGAAGAAGCGCCCGCCATGGGCCGCGAGGTCACCGGCAATTACGCATCGTGGAACTACTTCCAGTCCATGGATACTCCGAACAACCCGGGCTTCATCGAGCGCTGGCAGGCCTGGCCGGGCAGCAGCGGAGTGACGAGTGACCCGATGGAGGCCGCGTACATCTCGCTGTACCTCTACAAGGCTCTCGTCGAGGCGGCCGGCTCGTTCGAGGTCGACGACATCAACGCTGCGGCGCTCGAGAACGAGATCACCGTCGATGCGCCCGAGGGTGTGGTCACGCTGAACGGTGAGAACCATCACATCTCCAAGCCCGGGAACATCGGGCGGATCAACGCCGAGAACCAGTTCGACATCGTCTGGTCGTCCGACGGATTCATCGAGCCCGATCCGTACCTCGAACAGTACGACTGGTTCCCCGCTGACGTCCGCGACGCTCTCGTAGCCGCCGCGGGCTGATCGCCCAGAGCGCGGGGCCCCGTTGCCGAAACGCAACGGGGCCCCGCGCTCCACCTCCTCCTCTAGTACCCCAACCTCGAAGAGAGGGACAGCACGTGGATGCACTCCTCCCCCCGCTTCTGAACGGCTCCGCGCAGGGTGCGCTGCTGTTGCTCGCGGCGCTCGGGCTCACCCTGACCTTCGGTCAGATGGGGGTGATCAACATGGCGCACGGCGAATTCATCATGGCCGGCGCCTTCATCGCCTATGTGACGCAGTTGGTCGTCGCCTCCACCAACATCTCGATCCTCGTCGCCCTGCCGCTCGCATTCCTCGGCGCGGGTCTCCTCGGTCTCCTCCTTGAGATCGGCATCATTCAATGGATGTATCGGCGACCACTCGACACCCTGCTCGTCACCGTCGGTGTCAGCCTGATCCTGCAGCAGGTTGCGCTGCAGGTCTTCCCGGCGCAGGGTGTCCCCGTCGTGAGCCCCGGCTGGCTCGACGGTCAGATCGACATCTTCGGCTACGGATGGCCGATGCGCCAGGTCTTCACGATCCTGCTCGCGGCCCTGTGCCTGGCTGGCCTCGCCGCCTGGCTGAAGTACTCCTCGTTCGGCCGACGGATTCGGGCCACGGTCCAGAACCGCGACCTGGCCGAGACGAGCGGTATTCCGACGCGCAACGTCGACCGCATCACCTTCTTCGTCGGTTCGGGCCTGGCCGGCGTCGCTGGCGTCGCGGCCTCCCTCATCGGCGGCACGAACTCGCAGATGGGCACGCAATACATCATCCCGGCGTTCCTCGTGGTCGTCGCCGGCGGCGTCGGCCAGATCAAGGGCACCGTGATCGCGGCCTGGGCCGTCGGCGTGGCCCTGGCCTACTTCGCCGATTGGACGACCGGCAGCATGGCGCAGGTTCTCGCCTTCGTTCTCGTCGTCGTCTTTCTGCAATTCCGCCCGCAGGGCCTGTTCACCGTACGCACCAGGGGGCTGACATGAGCGGGACGAACGCCACGGAAACCAAGACCGTCATGACCAAGATCAAGCCATGGCTGCCCCTCATCGGCATCGGGGTCTTCGCCATCCTCCTTCTCGTCGTCGCACCGGCCGTGCTGTCGATGCACTGGATCAACAACCTCGGCAAGTACGCCTGCTGGGCCATCGCGGCCGTGGGAATCGGTCTCGCGTGGGGACGCGGGGGCATGCTGGTGCTCGGCCAGGGGGTGTTCTTCGGTCTCGGTGCGTATGCCATGGCGATGCAGCTGACGCTCGAGTCCGCCGGGCCGGACAGCCTGCCGATCTTCATGATCCTGTACGACCCGGCGGCGGCACTCCCTGCGTTCTGGGAGCCGTTCCGCAGCCCCGTTTTCACCCTGATCGCCATCGTGGCGCTGCCGGTGATCGTGGCCTCGATCCTCGGCTACGCGCTGTTCAAGCGTCGCGTGAAGGGTGCGTACTTCGCCATCCTGAGTCAGGCCCTCGCCGTGGCGCTGGCCGTGCTCATCAGCTCGACGATCCGCGAGACCGGCGGGGATACCGGGCTGAGCGACTTCAAGTTCTTCTTCGGATTCGTCCTGACCGATGACGCGAACAAGCTCATGGTCTTCATGATCGCGTCGTCGCTCCTGATCCTCTGCCTGCTGGCGGTGTGGCAACTGAACCGCAGTCGCTACGGGGAGTTGCTCATCGCGACGCGGGATGCGGAAGAGCGCGTGCGCTTTCTCGGGTACGACCCCGCGAACATCAAGCTCGTCGCCTACGTGGTCGCGGCGGTGATGGCGAGCATCGCGGGGGCGATGTTCGTCCCCATCGTCGGCATCATCACACCGGCCGAGATCGGGGCATCCGCGTCCATCCTGATGATCGCGGGCGTGGCGCTCGGGGGACGCGCCTCGCTCTTCGGCCCGGCGCTCGGGGCGATGGCGATCGGCTGGGGGCAGTCGAGCCTGGGATCCAGCTGGCCGGATGGCTGGGTCTACATCCTCGGGCTGGTCTTCATCCTGGTCACCCTCTTCCTGCCCATGGGGCTGTCGTCCCTGTTCGGGAAGGCAAAGGACGCCCTCTGGCACTCTCGCTCGGCGCCAGCCGAAACCGCACCCGCCGAGGCGGCACCCGAACTCGACGAGGTGAAGAAATGACCGGAATGGATGGCTCGCTCATCGTCACCGATCTGCACGTCGAGTTCGACGGTTTCGTCGCGGTCGGCGGTGTCTCGTTCGACGCCCACCCGGGCGAAGTCCGCTTTCTCATCGGCCCGAACGGCGCCGGCAAGACCACCTGCATCGACGCCATTACCGGGCTGTCGAAGGGAACGGGGTCCGTCAAGCTGGGAGATCAGGAACTCCTCGGCCGACCCGTCAACAAGATCGTGCGACTCGGTGTCGGCCGAACCTTCCAGACCGCGAGCGTGTTCGAGCAACTCACGGTGCTGCAGAATCTCGATATCGCCGCGGGCCTGCACCGCTCTCCACTGTCACTCCTGCGAGCGCGCCACGGCATCGAGCCATCGATCGAGCAGGCGCTCGAAGAGACGGGGCTCGGCAAAGAGCGCGAGACGCCCGCCGGCATCCTCTCGCACGGCCAGAAGCAGTGGTTGGAGATCGCGATGATGCTGGTGCAGGACCCGCGGGCCCTGCTGCTCGACGAGCCCGTCGCCGGCATGAGTCAGGACGAACGCACCGCCACGGGCCGACTGCTGCAACGCATCGCCGAGCGCCGCATTGTTCTCGTCGTCGAGCACGACATGGACTTCATGCGCCGCTACGCCTCGCGCGTCACGGTGCTGCACCAGGGAAAGGTGCTCTCGGAGGGCACGGTCGCCACGGTGCAGGCCGACCCGAAGGTGCAGGAGGTCTACCTCGGCACCGCGGCTGCCCCGACCACGACCGGCATGATGGCGGTGGCCGACCCCACGATCGAGTCGGTGCACTCGACGTCGGATGCCGGCTCCCCGAAGGAAGGTGCCTGACATGCTCGAGATGAACGACATCCAGGCGGGTTACGGCCGCACTCTCGTCCTGCACGGAGTGACGCTGCCGAGCGCCGACGTCGTCGCCGTGCTCGGTCACAACGGTGCGGGCAAGTCGACGCTGCTCAGGGTGGCCATCGGGCTGATCAAGCCGCGAAGCGGCCGCGTGCTTTTCAACGGCGAAGACATCACACAGCTCTCGCCCAATAAGCGCGTCGCTCGTGGCCTTGCGTACGTGCCCCAGGGGCAACAGGCCTTTGCACAGCTCACCACGATGGAGAATCTGCAGCTCGTGGCCGATGGTCGCAAGGGCGGCAAAGCGCTGATCGAGCAGCAGCTCACGCGCTTTCCCGCGCTCGAGAAGTTCGCCACCCGCAAGGCGGGCCTGCTCTCGGGCGGTCAGCGCCAGCAGCTCGCGATCGCGCGTGCGCTCATCACCGAGCCGAAGATGCTGATCCTCGACGAGCCCACCGAGGGCATCCAGCCGACGATCGTGGCTGAAATCGAACACACCATCATGCAACTCGCCAGCGAGGGCCTGTCTGTCCTTCTTGTCGAGCAGCACATCGGTTTCGCGCTCGAGGCCGCCGACAAGTATCTGGTGCTCGCGAGCGGTTTCGCGTCGAGCACGGGCGAGGGCGGAGCATCTGCCGCCCAGGGCGTGCGCGCGGCCATGGCCATCTAGCGTCGGAGACGGATGCGGCGGCCCAGCACCTTGGTCGTTGAGCGAGCCGCAGGCGAGACGAAACGCCCCGCCTATGGGCGATCGGGAGCGCCGCAATGCGGTTGTAACACGGTGCGGCCACAATGGGCGCACGCGTGCGGCGCAGGGAGTTTCGACGATGACCAGGGCAGACAACGCACGGGCGGCGGCCGAGGACAGCCTCGAAGACTACGCCTTCCGTTATGTGCCGCGCTCGTTCCGCCGTTGGAGCGCGAGCGCCGTCGGCATCACGGCGCTCGGGTCCATCGCCTTTCTCGCGGACTTCTCGATCGGCGCCAGCATCGGCATCGAGCACGGCACCAACAACGCCGTGCTCGGCATCCTGCTCGCGTCGGTCACGATCTTCATCGTCGGGCTTCCGATCGCGTATTACGCCGCCCGCTACAACCTCGACCTCGACCTGATCGCCCGCGGGTCGGGGTTCGGCTACTACGGATCGTCGATCACCACCGTGATCTTCGCCGTCTTCACGTGCATCTTCTTCGCGCTCGAGGGCGCGATCATGGCGCAGGGGCTGCTGGTGGCCACGGGTATCCCGCTCCCGATCGGGTACCTCATCTCGACCGTCGTCGTCATCCCCATCGTCATCTATGGGATGCGAGCGCTCGAACGCCTGCAGTTCTGGACGACACCGCTCTGGCTGGCCCTGGCGCTTCTCCCGCTGCTCTGGGTACTGGTGTCGGATCCCGATGCCGTGCGCGCGTTCGTGTCGTTCACCGGCAACTCCGATGGAGACATCCATTTCGGCGCCATCGTTTCGAGCGCCGCCGTCTGCTTCGCCCTCACCCCGCAGCTGGCCGAGCAGATCGATGTCATCCGGTGGATGCCCCCGCGCACGCGCGCCAACAGCCGCACGTGGTGGACGTCACTGTTATTCGCGGGGCCGGGCTGGGTGCTCTTCAGCGGCATCAAGCAGGTGGTCGGAGTGTTCCTCGCGGTGTACCTGTTCACGCGCATCGACCCCGACCTCGGCAACCTCGCCACCGAGCCCGTCCGGCAGTTCGTCGGCCTCTACTCCTCGATCATGCCCGAGTGGCTCGCCATCGGCCTGGCCCTGATCCTGGTCGTGATCGCACAAGTCAAGATCAACGTCACGAACGCCTACTCGGGCTCGCTCGCCTGGTCGAACGTCTACACCCGCCTCACGAAGACGTATCCGGGGCGCTCGGTATTCATGTTCTTCAATCTGGCGATCGCGCTGGCGCTGATGTGGATGGATGTCTTCAGCCTCATCTCCTTCGTCCTGAGCCTCTACGCGAACGTCGTCATGGCCTGGCTCGTGACGATCGCCGCCGACATCGTGATCAACAAACACCTGCTCCGTATCTCACCGCGCTACCCGGAGTTTCGTCGCGGGATGCTGCACGACTGGAACCCGGTCGGACTCGTCTCGGTGGGACTCGCATCCCTGCTGTCGTTGTCGGCGTTCGCGGGCATCTTTGGCGCAGACATCCGACCGTATTCAGTCCTGATCGCGATCGGGGTCGCTCTCATCACGACACCGGCGATGGCGATCGCGACGCGCGGTCGGTTCTACCTCCGCAGACAGAGCGACGGCATCGCGTCGCCGATGGTCGACGCCGACGGCAACCCCTCGGGTGAACGACTTCGCTGCCACGTCACGGGCTATACGTTCGAACGCCCGGATATGCTGGTCTCGGCGGAACGCGGCCCCCACGGCGAGACACAATACGTCTCTTCGCTGGCGCTCACGTTGGACGACTCGGACAGGTATGTCCTTCCACCAGAACCGCCACCAGCGAGATCAAGAAAAGCACCGCGCAGCGCTCCCTCAGAGACCGCCGCAACGGGTTCGGCGGCGAATCGAGACGCCGAGAGGGAAAGAAGGCCGTGATGGCGGAGACGGTGGACACACCGACCGCGATCCTGGCGAGCGCCGCGGCGATGCTCCGCGAGCACCCGTTCGACGACATCTCGTACCGCTCGCTCGGCGACGCAGTGGGAGTTTCGGAGCGGACCGTCTACCGGCAGTTCCCGACCCGGTCGCACCTGCTTGAGAGCCTGGCAGCGTGGATAGAAGAGGACGAATTTCCTCTGCCTGCATTCGTCACGATCCCGCAGTTCCAGATGGCCGTGCGCGATCGCTTCGCCCAGTTCGATGCGTCACCGGCGTTCGCGTTCGTCTGCGCCCGGGCGGCGTCGATCTCGCCGACGGGCGAGTCGGAACCGACCTTCCTCACCCGCACTGTTGAGGCCGTGCTGCAAACGAGCCACCCGACCCTGAACACCCGCGACCTCAGACGCGCCGCGGCGACACTCCGGTACTTTTCGTCAGCGCAGTTCTGGGCGCGCATGCGGACCGGTTTCGATATGAGCGCGCACGATATCGCGGATGTCTTCGACCGCACCGCGGCCGTGACCCTCGAACGCCTGCCCCCGGGCAGCCGGGCGGTCGGCCTCACTGTCACGACCGACCCGAAGAGCTCCGCGTGAATGCCGCCGATGGTGACGAAGACACCACCTCGGCCGCGGATCTCAACCGCACACAGGAAGCCATCCTCGCCGCTTACGCCGAACTGATAGAAGAGCTCGGCACCGACGACGTCTCGTTTCGCCTCATCGCGCGTCGCGCGGGTGTTGGCGAGCGGACCGTGTTCCGCAACTACGCGACCCGCGTCGATTTGCTGCTCGCGACCGCCGCGTGGATCGAGCGGAGCATCTTCATCCGTAAAGATTCTCCGTCGGTCTTCGATACGCCCCTGTCGATCCGCGAGGCCATGGACGCGTACGACCGGCGCCCCGAGCTGGCACACGTCGTGGCCGAGACGACGATGCGGGGAGTGAACGGGACGGCCCCTACCCCTCGCCGGGAACGGCTCGAACAACTGCTCCGCGCCGAGGTTCCCTCGTTGGATGACACCGACCGCCGATCCATCGTCGCGGCGCTCTCGCACATCGATTCCGCGGCGACGTGGGTCACGCTCCGCCGCGAACTCGGGATGGACCGGCGCGGCATCGCGGATGCCGCCGCGTGGGCAGCGGAGGCCGTACTCGACCCGATCCGCGGTCGCGTCGGCTGACGTTCCACGCCGGCAGTTGCTCAGCGCGCGGCGACGGGAAAGTCCGGGTAGACACTCCAGCCCGCTTCGCGCTCCAACGCGGCGGCGAGCCCGAGCGCCGACAACCGCGCGTGGTCGAGCCCGAGCGGCGAACGCACATCGATCGCGAGGGGCGGCGGCTCGCCGAACTTCGGAATGTCGACCTCGGCCCACGCTCCCCCGTCGAGCTCGATGCGGGGCCGCGCGGAACCCGCGGCGAGCACCGGGCTGTCGGCGGACAACGAGATCACGCCCAGCGCGTCGATCTTGTTGAGCGCCACCTGCACCACGAGCGTCGCCACGGCGCCAAGCGTCGGGTCCACGGCCTCGGAGGGAGTCATCGAGACCGAGCGTATCCCGGCTCCCGCGATGCCGGGATCGATCGGAACAGATCGGATTCCCGCCGCATCGATCCTCGAGACCGTGTCGGCCGGCAGGACATCCCAGCCGGCTTGATCGACCCCGGTCGTCGCGACGACGAACGCTCCGGATGCCCCGCGCACAACGCGCAACGCGTTGTAGTCCGGTCCGTGCCCCGGCGGCAGGGCCCGGGGCGTGAAGCCGCGCTCCGCAAACGCAGCCGAGGGCGTGGCCGCGCGGCCCGCCGAGTGCACCACGTAGAGACCGGACGCGTCGAGCAGGAAGGCGTTCAGGCACGCGTCGGGGTACACGGCCCGCACCTCGTTCACGGCCGCGGCGATCGCCGCAAGACGCTCCGGCTCAGCCGGGCCTGCAGCGCGGAGGTGCCGCCGGACCACTCCGAAGTAGACCTCGCTATCGGTCGTGCCAACGAGCTCTGCAACATCGGCGGGCGCCAGCAGGTGCAGCGAAAGGTCACGAGGCGCGAGCAACCCGTTGTGCTGGAACGCGAGCCCATCTCGCACGAAGGGTTGTGTGTTCTCGGGCAGGGCGGGCGACCCCTTGCTTGCGAAACGCAGGTACAGCAGCCGCGCGGTGCTGGACTCGGCTCCGTCGAGATCCGACGGGACGAAGGGCTGGACTCCTCCCTCTCCCGCGAGGTCGCCGGACGGACCGATCCACGCGGACCCCCACCCGTCCGCGTGCAGCCGCGCCAGGTCGGCGAAGGACTCGAACAGCTCGTCACCCCAGGCCTCGCGCGGGGTGAGCGTGCGATCGGCGACGTGCGCCAGCATCCGGGACATCCTGCGATCCTCTTCTTCAGACGTGCGCGGGGTGCGCGGCGTGGTGGCAGCAGGCCGGTGGCCCCATCGCGCGCAGCTTCTCGAATGATGCGTGATCGACCTGACCGGATGCCTCGACGAACTCGGTCACGTCGATCCGCTGCCCGCCGAGCCAGGTGCCGTGCACGCGGATCTCAGCGATCCTCTCGGGCGCGACGGCGTAGGGGTCAGCCGAGAGCTCGACGAAGTCGGCGAGCTTGCCGGGCTCGATCGATCCGACGTCACCGTCCGTGCCGAGCGCGTATGCGGCGTTGATCGTCTGCGCGCAGAGCGCCTCCCACAACGTCGCGGCTTGATCCGCTCCGTGCACAGCCCCCGAGCTCGTGCGCCGCGTGACCGCGGTCTGCACGTTGAGCAGGGGCGTCGGCGGTGAGACGCTGCCGTCGTTGTGGAATGACGGATGCACGCCCGCGTCGAATGCGTCGCGGAAGCGCTGCCAGCCGGCGCCCGTCTCGGTCGAGAACAGCTCGCCGTCGAGCAGGTCGCCCCAGTAGTAGTACTGGAAGGGGCCCATCGACGCGACGACGCCGAGGCTCGCGGCCCGGCGGAACTGCGCACCGCGAGCCCCGCCGACGTGCTCGACGCGCCAGCGATGATCGGTGCCGAGCAGCTGGTGTTTGTCGAGCGCGCGGCCGAAGGCGTCGAGGACGATGTCGAGACCGATGTCGCCGTTGACGTGGAAGGCCATCTGCCAACCTTCGGGCGCGTGCTCGTCGAGCAGCGCGTCGAGGCGTTCGCGCGGGTAGTTCATCATCTTCTCGCCCGCGACGCCCGGGGCGATTCCGGCCGCTCGGGTCGATGGAGAGTCGAGGTACGGCTCCGACATCGCGACGTTGCCGACCCAGGGCGAACCATCCGCCCAGAGCTTGATTCCGCGCTTGTGCAGCATCGTCGCGGGCACGTCGGAAACAAAGGGTTCGCCACAGTCGGCCTCGGTGGACATGTGGTACAAAGCGACCCGCAGCGGCGAACTCGGCAGAGCCGCGAGAGCCTCGTACGCGGGCTTGAGGCTCGTCTGATACGTGTGCTCGGACGTCGAGGTGATGCCCGCGCGCGACATGTAGGCGTAGTACTCGACAGCGCCCTGCAACGGTTTGCCCGGCAGGGCGGCGAGCACCGGATGCGCCAGGGTCAGGCATGCCGGGACCTCGGTGGCCGAGCCATCCAGGCTGCCATCGGGGAGGCGCCCGTAGCGGCCTCCGGGCGGGTCTGTGGGCGGGTGGTCGATCCAGTCGAGGGCGCGCAGCACAGCGGAGGTCACGTAGGCCGTGTGTCCCGAGTTCCCGAAGACGAGCACGAGCCGGTCGCCGAAGATGGCATCGAGGGATGCCGCGGTCGGCGCTTCGTGGTTCTGCAGGAGCCCGTCGTATCCGAAGAACGACAGTGCGGTGCCCGCCGGCGTCCCGTCGATGGCCCGCTGAAAGATCTCGAGCACCGCGTCCCAGGTCGGCGCAACCCATGGCGCTATGTAGTACCCGGGCGGCATCGTGGCCATGCCGCTCAGCACCGGGTGCGAGTGGGAGTCGATGAAGCCGGGCATCAGGACGGCGGCGCCCGAGTCGCGGACCTCGGCATCGGGCAGGGCCGCCTCGCATTCGTCGAGCGAGCCGACCGCGACGATCCGTTCGCCCGAGACCGCGACGGCTTCGGCGCGCGGCTTCTTCGGATCCATGGTGAGGACCGAACCGGCCGTGAGTACGTAATCCGTCATCTCGACTCCTCCAGGGTGAGCCAACGAGCCTTTCGGACCGCCGCAGGATCATCATGGCTCACGGCGGACCCGGAGGACAGTTTGGTCCTCAGTTTCGCGACACGGTGAACGATCGGTGAACCGAAGCTTCCTATTCACCTTTGTCTATGGGTAAAGTAGGCCTTGCGCTGGCGGCTTTGCAGCCGGGAACGGTCGATTTGGGGTTGACCGAACGCACTGGGGTGGATGGATCCTTTTTTGTGATCCGAAAAGTTGTGGGGACAACATGGTAATTGGGGACGTACTTCTGTACGCGCGGGCAACCGCGGATCTGGGATGACCGCCGTCGATGACGCTCGGGTTCGTGCGTCGGCGAAAACGCCACTCTCGGCGTACGCGCCAATCGCCGCAGTTCGACCGCGAGAGGTGCTACGGAGCGCGCCGGGGGAGGCACGCGAACGCACGTCGGCATACTCATCACACGATGCTGCACCTCAAACGGTCGTCGCACCACGAGTGCAGCCGAGTCTCGAAAACCGGCAACTCTGGGAACGCCGGTATGCCAGGCGAATTCGCTGGACCGACAGCGCGATCGTCATTGCCGCTGTAACGCTCACCGCTGTGGGACAGCTCACGGTGCTGCATCCGGGGCTGCTGGGCGAGGATCCGTGGATCCTGACCAGAGTCCCCGTCGTGGCAGGACTCCTTTGGCTGGTGATGCTCGCCGGCTTCCTCACGCGGTCTCCGCAGATCATCGGCGCAGGGACGACGGAGTATAAGCGGGTCGCACATGCCTCGGGGCTGGCATTCGGGATGCTGGCCATTGCTTTCATCATCTTCCAGTGGGATGGTCTGCGCTGGCAACTCATCGTCGCTTTGCCGACGGGACTTTTCGCACTTCTCGTCGGCCGGTGGAGTTGGCGCAAGTGGCTGCTCCGTCAGCGCGCTTTCGGTCACTTCGCCTCGCGCACGCTCGTCGTCGGGAGCGCAGCGGATGTTGAGTACGTGGTGTCACGACTGCAACGTCATGGCAGCCGGGGCTACATCATCGTGGGGACGACTCTCGTGGAGAGCGATCATGAGGACACCATTGTCGTGGATGGGCTGACCTATCGCGTAAGCGGCACCGTGAATACCGTTGCTCAGGTCGCTCGCGAGCTCAGCGCCGACTCGATCATCATCGCGAGTACACCGACTGATGACCCGGACTTCGTCCGGCGCCTCAGCTGGCAGCTCGAAGGTGCTGCATCCGAGCTGATTCTCTCCAGCCGTCTCGTCGATGTTGCGGGTCCCCGCATCTCATTGCGGCCGATAGACGGCCTCCCTCTGATCTCAGTGCGCATCCCCACTTTCAGCGGCGGGCAGCACCTGATCAAGCGCGCATTCGACATTGTGCTGTCCAGCATGGCGATGGTGACGATCAGCGTGATTGCGCCGCTCATCGCGATTGCGATCAAGCTGGACTCACGTGGCCCAGTGTTCTTCCGTCAGTCTCGTGTAGGACGAGACGGACGCGAGTTCCACATGGTCAAGTTTCGGTCAATGTGCACGGATGCCGAGCGGCAGCGGGAGTCTCTGGTCGCCTCGAACGAGGGCGCCGGTCCTCTGTTCAAGATGAAGAGCGATCCGCGCGCGACCCGTATCGGACGCGTTCTGCGAAAGTTCTCACTGGATGAACTCCCGCAATTCTGGAACGTCTTCGTGGGTGACATGAGCATCGTCGGGCCTCGACCGCCCTTGCCGAGCGAGGTGACCGCATACGACGGAACTGTCTACCGTCGCTTGTACATCAACCCGGGCATCACCGGACTCTGGCAGATCAGCGGGCGCAGTGACCTCTCGTGGGAGGAGAGCGTGCAACTTGACCTGCGATACGTCGAGAACTGGTCATTGACCGATGATCTGCGCATCATGTGGCGAACTGCGAAGGTCATGATCAGTCCGAGCGGCGCCTACTGATTCTCTCGCCCCACCATCTACGGGACTCAGTCGAGGGCGGGCGTCAGGCGTGAGACTCAGGGGGCCCGTCTCGACACAGATAATCGGGGATCATCAAGGTCCACCACCATGGGAAGCTACTGGGAGACCGCGGAGATGGGTAGGACGCATGGGTACGTTGAATACCGTCCAGGCGGTGGTCCCGACGAAGGGGAATCCCTGGCTGTGAACGCCGAGTCCGCCCGAGACGACGCCGCGGGCACGCGTCGCGTTGCACGGGGCGGCCTCGCAAACCTCGTCGGCGCGGGCTATGCGGGCCTCGCTTCCTTCGCCATCACGGTGCTCGTTACCCGCATCTCCTCCATCGCAGACGCCGGTGTCTACTTTTCCGCGGTGTCCGTTCTGCTCATAGCTGTCGCCCTCTGCCAACTGGGCACCCCTGTCGGCTACGTCTACTTCCTGGCCCGCTACCGCGCTTTGGGTGAAGTCGGCGGTCTTCGAAAGATTCTGATCGCGGGTGCCATACCTGTCGCCGCCCTCGGAATCGTGCTCAGCGTGGTCGCTCTCGTCTTCCATGCGCCGTTCGGAACGCTATTGTTCGGATCCAACATCGTTGGTCGCGGCACAATCGTCGCAGTTCTGGCCTCCTGCCTTCTCATCGCCATCGCCGCGGATAGTGTTCTCGGTGCAACGCGGGGCATGGGGGTCATGCGACCGACTGTCGTCGCCGACAAGTTCGTGAGTCCCACTATCCAATTGCTGGCGCTCGTGCTGCTCGCGCTGGCCGGATGGACCGGCGGAGACGAACTGATCTGGACGAGAATTGTCGGATTTGTGGCCGTCGTCGTCATTGGCGTGCCCTGGCTCGCGAAACTCCTCCGCAAATACCCCCGGGAGACGCGCTCGAAGCGCAAGGCTTGGATCCCGAATCGGGCGATCATGGCTGAGTTCTGGCGGTTCACCGCGCCGCGCGCCGTCGGCCAGATCGCGCAGACCGGGATTCAGCGGGTCGACATCATCTTGGTCGCGTTGTGGGCGGGCCCGGCAGAGGCCGCCGTTTATGCGGCAGCGACTCGTTTTCTTGTCTTCGGACAACTGGCGGGCCACGCCATCGGCATGGCGGTGCAACCCCGTTTCAGCACTCTTGCGGCGCGCAACGACTTCAGCGCACTTCAGCGCCTCTACCGAACGTCCACCGCGTGGATAATCCTCGCCACCTGGCCGTTCTACCTCACCTTTTTCATCCACGCCGATCTCCTGATGCTCGTTTTCGGCGACCAGTACGAGGGGGGAGCGGTAGTGCTGCAGATCCTGGCCGCAGCCATGCTCGTAGCCACCGGGTGCGGCGTCGTAGACGCAGTGCTGCTCATGGCAGGTCGCTCCGTCCTGACGATGATCAATTCTTGGGTAGCGCTGTCACTCAACATCGGGCTTAACATCTGGCTCATCCCCCAGATCGGAATCGTCGGCGCAGCGGTGGCATGGGTTGCCGCCATCCTCGCCACCAACGTCGTCCCGCTCGTCCAGGTTCGCGTGACTCTGGGCGTGCATCCGTTCGGACGCGTCACCCTCCTCGCGGCCGCCGTAGCCGCCTTCCTTTTCGGCGTTATTCCCGGTGTAGCTAAGCTCATCGACGGCAGCATCATCACTGGAGCCGTGTGCTTCGCGGCGGCTGCGCTGGTGTACGCGGCGTTGCTGTGGCGCTGGCGTCGCCGACTTGGCGTGACTGACCTGCTCGGCCGGGGAGCGCGCAAGAGCCTCCGCGACACGTCACGTTCCTCCCTCTAGTTTTCAGCACGCAAGGAGTGCCATGCGTCTCTCAGTAATCGGTTGTGGATACCTCGGGGCCGTCCATGCAGCAGCGATGGCGTCGACCGGCCACGATGTCATCGGGATTGATGTCGACACAGACAAGATCGCCGCACTCTCGAGGGGCGACGCGCCCTTCTTCGAACCCGGCCTCCAGCAGATCCTGGCCGAAGGGCTCGCGACGGGTCGCCTGCGATTCACAACGGACATCGCAAAGGTTCGCGGCGCCAAGGTCCACTTCATCGCGGTGGGCACACCACAACAGCGAGACAGCTACGCCGCAGACCTGACCTACGTGCACGCCGCTTTCGACGCACTTATCCCCAATCTCACCACTGGCGACATCGTCGCGGGCAAGTCGACCGTGCCGGTCGGCACCGCCGCTGACATGGGTAAGAAGGTCAAGGCCGCAGGCGCAACCCTCGTGTGGAACCCGGAGTTCCTTCGCGAAGGGTTCGCCGTTCGCGACACGGTGGACCCCGACCGCATCGTCGTCGGTGTTCCCCCGGAAGCCGAGGGAGAGTCCGCTGCCAACGTCCTGCGCGAGGTTTATCACCCGGCAGTCGAGAAGGGGACGCCGTTCCTCGTAACCGACCTGGCGACCGCCGAACTTGTCAAAGTCGCGGCGAACGCGTTCCTCGCGACAAAGATCAGCTTCATCAACGCGATGGCCGAGATAGCGGAAGTGGTCGGCGCTGACGTCACGCAACTGGCGGATGCGATCGGCCACGACGCGCGCATCGGCCGGCGATTCCTCGGAGCTGGAATCGGCTTCGGCGGCGGCTGCCTCCCTAAAGACATCCGTGCTTTCGCTGCACGCGCCGAGGAACTCGGACGCGGCGAGTCGGTGACATTCTTGCGGGCGGTCGACGAGATCAATCTGAGGCGTCGAGAACGGGCCGTGCAACTTGTGATCGAGTCGGTCGGTGGCTCCGTATTCAGAAAGAACGTGACAGTCCTCGGAGCCGCGTTTAAGCCCCATAGCGACGACATTCGCGACTCTCCCGCGCTGGATGTCGCGATTCGGTTGCACGGCCTTGGTGCGCACGTCACCGTCACCGATCCGGAGGCACTGGCCAACGCCCGAATCAAGCATCCGCAGCTCAACTACGTTGACGACCGCGACGACGCTCTGCGGGACGCGGACGTCGTCGTCGTCGTCACGGAATGGGATGAATATCGTCGCGAGCTGACGCCGGAACACGCGGCTTCTCTGACTGCCGGGACAATCATCGTCGATGGGCGCAATTGCCTCAACCCAGGCGAATGGCGCGCGGCGGGATGGACCTACTACGGTCTCGGACGTCCATAGCGCCCGACACCCAAAACCGACTCCAACGAAGGACAAGAATTGAGCAAGACGAGCAAACGGGTCGTTCTCTGGCTCTTCTACGGGGGACTCGCGCTATTGCTGCTGCTGGTTGTATCGGGCGCGCTCGACTTGCTAGCCCCATCGATCGCCCGTCGCGTGGCGTACAACAGCGAGGCCTACTTGTTCGCACTCATTCTCGGAGCGTGGATACAGTTTGGCCTTCCCCGCTTGCGACCGCAGCGTCTTCTTCGCTGGGCTCTGGCATTGGCTTCCGTGTGGGCATTGATCGGCGTGACTTTAGCTATCACCGACCTGCCCTCGCGCATCAAGACGCTCAACGAGCCGGCACTCGCCCTCGCCCTGTTGATCCCCTACGTCGCCCTCCACCGGTCGACACGTCGGTGGATGCTCGCAGCTGCGCCCGCACTGATCGCGCTGACGATCTGGGCGGTGATCTGGTCTCCGGATTCGTGGATCATCGATCAGGCAGAAACGATCGGCTTCGTGGTACTCGCCATGCTCACGTTCGATGTCTTTGACCGGCGTCTCTTGGACCCGGGAGCCCCGTCCCCTCGGGCCATCCGATGGGCATGGTACGTCTTCATGATTCTGGAACCCATCGTCGTCTCAGCCCTCGGCACAGACATCCGCTCCGAAGACGGCCCCTTTGGCCTGACGCTCACCTACCTCGGACGCATTCATGAGTCGTTCGTCGGTGTGCTCCTGGTCGCCTTGATACTGCACCTCGTCAACGACTACCGGCGTCGCCTGGCTCAGCCTTCGTAATTTGTCTCGCAGCGGCACGCCGCACACAGTCGAGAAGGTCATCCTCAGGGCGCGCGACAACCACCAGATCGCGGGACTCCAACACGGTTGCGAGTTCCATTTGGTGATTGTCGATGTGCTCGCCCAGCTCCTGCAGACGGGGGATCACCACCGGACATGATCCGGTGCGCAGCACCATAAGAATCGAACCGACGCCTGCATGAGTGATCACGATATCCGCGTCCCTCGCGCGCGACGCCAGCTCGTCGCCCGGCCACCATGCACGCGAATGCCCTGAGAGGTCCAGGGACTCAGCCGGTGTCGTCCCCGTTTGCCAGCTGACGGTAAGGCCCGCAGTGGCATCACGGGCCGACTCAAGCGCCCGGGAAAATGGGAACTGTTCGCTTCCGATGGTAACCAAAGCACTCTTCACGGGTGCCGGAGTCGACGGAAGCGCGCTGTAGCCGTCGAAGATGCTCCCGAAGTACGCCCAGCGCGGCCGTTCCCAGCGTCCCTGACAGAAGAGCTCGATGCCGGGCACTCTTTCGACGATTCGCCCGGTTACCGATGGCCCCAGCAAACGTGTGGCGCTCTCCACGTAGGTGACGGCGACCCCCGATGATCGTGCCGCGAGCATGTACGGGACGGCGAGAGCGCTTCCGGTCGAGACGACACGATCGGGACGATTCTCTCGCATGATCCGACGCGCCAGCCCAAACGTGCGGGCCGCTCGTAGACCCTGGCGGGAGCGCACCTGCGGAACCCACTCGACCCGCTCCCCCGCAAGAAGTGCCTCGGTCTGTGGGGTGCGCGCCGTAATCCAGAAGCGGTTGTCCCGCGAGGCAAACCGGTCTGCGATCTCGAAGGCCTGGTCGATGTGCCCGCCCGGCGAAGCGACCATCGCGACGAGCGCGCTCATACGCCCCGCCCCCACCTGTGCAGAGTTCCGAGTACAAGTTCGCTGGAGCGCGGCACCACCGCGACGCCGAGAGACACCCACGCTCGCCACTGCATTGGGTTGCCCCGGATAGATCGTCGCGCCCAACGCCATGCCTCGGGCCGATTGCCGGAACTGGCATAGGCGAAAGCTACTTGACCCCTGAGCCGTGAAGCTCCCGATCGGTGCCGTGCCATGTCGGGGTAGTTCTCAAACATCCAGATCGAACTGTCGATTTTGGTATCCCAACGCCGCGAAAAATACGATGCCTGTCCCCACTGAACTCTCACCAGAGGTTCGTCCAGGTGAACGACCGGATGAATAGCTGCACTTCTGAGCAGAATGTCCCAGTCCTCTTTCTGGCTTCCCGGTATCTCTTCGTTGATCAGCCCGAGGGATCCCTCCAGTGCCTCACGGCGGAAGAGGAAAGTGGATGAGTGGAGCATGGACATACGAGACCCCAGCAACATGTCACGGGTCACCTCGGTGGTGCCAGCCAATCGCACGGTCGAGCGATCCCCGTAGTCGACAACGATGGAAGTGGTGACAAGAGGCGTGGCGCCGTTCTGGTTCATCAGCTCGACCTGCCGGGAGAGCTTGTCGGGCAGCCACACGTCGTCGTCGTCACAGAATGCCACCAGCGCTCCGGAGCTCGCCATGATGCCCGTGTTTCGAGCACCCGAGAGCCCGGGCGTTCGTTCATTGCGCATCACCCGAACGGGGCGTTTGTCGTCGATGGCCAGAGATTCGTCCGGCTCTGCTCGGTCGTATACGACGACGATGTCGACAGGACCGGGGTAATCCTGGTCCCTGATCGCCGCGATAGCCCGCCGCAACTCGACCGGACGCTTGTGGGCTGGAATGACGACGCTGACTGTTGACATCATTTTCACTTTCCCTTTTTCAGATAGCCGTAGGCCAACAGCCCTGGGGCGGTGAGACCTGAGACCACTCGTCGGCTCGAGGCAGGCAACGCGCTACGCCACTTCTCGTCCGGGCGGATATCAACCCGGCCCTGCGTGAACCGCATCGGATTGCCGCTGCACGTGTGCGTCACAGGCAGATCCACCCACCGATCATCGAGGTGTCGGTTTTCTTCTCGTTCGAGTCCTGCGAACGCCAATGCAGACTGCACGGTTTCGACCGGCGCTGCCGCCCAATCTTCATAGCGCACCCGCTGGATGGGCACGTTTTTCATCCGCAGCATCTCGATGACCGCGTTGTGCTGCATCCACTTCAGAGCAAGCACCGGAGGACGATACTGGGTCATGAGACGGCCCTCGCTGTTCTGCGATTCGGGTCGCGCCACCTTCCGCGTCCACGAGTAGGCGACAGCACGGCTGTCCCGCACACAGTGCAACACGCGAAGGTCCAGCCCCTCAGCATGTGCCAGCACATACGGAAGCGATGCCTGCTTGCTCGAATCCACGATCACGCGACGGCCAGAGATCTGCGCCGCCGCCTTGTACAGCCGTGCGTAGTAGTCCGCATATTCCCGCACGTCGGCGTCCCAGGCCGCGCCACCCCAACCCAACGCCAGCTGGGGCGTACGCACCGTCCGATCGATCCGCCGCTTCAACCCGATGACCCGATCGGGATCGATCTGACTCCAGCCGCCGAACGCAAGCTCACCCACCGGACCCCAAAACGGACACTCGGTCAAGGGCACCCCACACCCGCAGGATTCGCGGTCCACGAGGCTCCGCTGCCAGAGATGAATCACCTCGCCGAGGGCGACCACGCGCGGGTCGGTTCCCAGGCTCAACTCGAACACCGTGGTTCCACTGCGTCCGATCCCGCCGAGGAACAGAACAGGAAGGTCTCCCCTTTGGCTCATCGCGCCCTCTCCTTGGAACTCTCCAGCCACCACGGCAGGGCGAGCGGCGGATTCCCGCACAGAACGAGACCAACAGGGTTCAGCCCCGCACTCTCGATCTCGTGAATCAGTCTCCGTAGGTCATCAGCACGCGAACGAGAGTCGACGACGACAATGGTTCGCGCCCCGGCATGGTCATCGAGCTCTAGCGAACGTTCCAGCCGTGCTGCAAGATCGCGTGCACGCGCACTTGCAGCGTCGGCGATCACGCCTGCGATCGGCGCATAAGCTTCGATGGTCTGGATCGTGGCCGTGCCATCGCCTGAGTATCCGGCGATGACGGGAACCCCGATCTCAGCGCGGCGGGAGGGGCGATCGCCGATCCTGAGAAATTTGCGGTCGTAGATCCAGATGAGTGCCAGTCCGACGAGTAAACCGAGGGCCATTCCGCTCGCCACTCGGACCGTCGTCGTGCTTTCCGCCTGAACAATGACGGCACCGGAGATCGCTCGCGCCTCCTCCGCTTCGTTCAGCTGCGCGAGGACGTCTGCGATTTCGTTCCGCTGCCTGGTGATCTCGCCGAGGGTGTCCCAGAGGTGACCGCGCTGGGCCTCTAGTGCAATGGGACGAGTCTCGCCATAGATGACGTCGAGTTGCTCCTGAAGGGATCTATAGCGCTCAGCGACATCCGCCGCCGCGTCCTCGAGAAGCGCCGCTCGCTCATCGAGAAACACACCCACTGCCGTCTCGGCGCCGAGCTGCGCTTGCGCCTGGGTGGTTGCCTCGTACGTTATGAGCAGAACGCGGGTGTTGGGTTCCGCGCTGATGCGTAGCCCGCGTTGCGCTTCATCGAACGGCACCCCGAGGGTGTCCGCGACCGCACCGACGACCCGAGATGACCCTGCCAGCACTGCTTCCGAATCGAGCGTAGATGTGCGTACGCCTGGCACCGGAACGAGCTCACTCGCGGGAACGAGCACCCGTTGCGTCGCGACGACCGGAACGCCCGCGACAAGGTTGTAGCCCATACCCGCCAAGCCGCCCAAGAGGACGCAGAGCAGCAGTACCGGACTCCGACGAATGAATGGCCGAATGCTCTCTTGCAGCGACGGCAACGGTCTGGGCGATTCCCTCGCCAGGATGCCGATCCCGATGAGCCCGATGTACAGAGGTATGCCGACGGCGTTGTAAAGCGGGAGCGTCACGAGCAGCAAAAGAAGCCCCGTGGCAGCTGCCATGGAGTAAGCCGACGTCGCTCGGACATGCCGCAGGAACTGGCTCGCAATGAAGCCCACGTAGAGTGCGGCTCCAATGAACCCGGCGCCGAATATGACGAGCCACAACTGGCCGTGGGTACCGAGTGGAGGCGGTTCGCAGGAGGGACAAGCGTCCGTGGCACCCCCCGCGATGGAGCTGAAGGTTCCCAAGACGTAGCGGGTGGTCCCGAACCCCAAGAGCGGTGACCCCTGGGCCGTAGTCTCGACCGCCGTACCCGCCAAATCGCCTCGAACATCGTCACTGCGGGGATTGGCGAGGCGTCCCAGCACCATATCTCCCAACGGAGAGAAGAGTATGAGGGCTGAAGCACCGACGGCAATGACACCCGCGACAGCAATAGCTTTCAGTCGGCCCTGGAGCGCGGCTTGCACGATTGCGAGCGCGACGCCCGCGAGGATGGCGATCCACACCCCGCGATTGAGGGACGCGATGATCGTGAAGGCCGCAACGGCGAGCACGAAAGACATCGCGATGCGCCACGCTCGTCCCCGCACCCACCATGCAGCGACGAAAAAGGGCATGCTGATTGCTGTGGCGAAACCCCATTCATTGGTGTAGATGAACGGGGCGCTCGGCCGGGCGGATGGCTCGCCGAGGAGATCCTGGATCTGCGCCGTCTGGACCCGCGTGAGTTCGTTGACGAATGGATTGCTGGCGATGCTGTCCGGAAGGACAGCCTGCAAAGCGGACGGAAAGTCGATGCCGGGGGCGACCAGCCCCAGCACCCCGCCGCCGACGAGCGCAACGAAAAACCAGGCCAGAGCCTGCATGATCTTGTCCGAGCTCAGGACACGACGCGTGTTCACCACATAGAGCACGGCGATCGTTGCCACAAGGTACCAACCGAACCGAAACCCGAAGCTGAGGTATCGGTTCGTATTCACTCCGGATACCGTTCCCGGCGCATCGACCTGCATAACGAGAAGACCAGTGAGAAGCCACAGAATCCATAGGAGCCAGATACCGAATCCGCGCGGCATCAGAATTCTGCGCTGCTTCAGGAGATACACGGCCATCGGAACGGCCATGGCGAAGAACATGAGCTGCCAGATACCGAGAAGCCACCAGATGGGCAAGCCAACGAGCGGCACCGTGAACGGCCACGCCGGGTTGAAAGCGGCACCGGTCCGCGGTGCCTTGAGCTGCGCGCGCATCCTGGCGCGCTAGCTCTCAGACTCGGAGGAAAGTGATCCCCAGGGAGGCCGGCGTCCAGTGAGCGATGTGAGCTGTTCGGCCTGCCCACGGTAAACCTCGGACAGCACCTCGCGAGTGGTTCCGGGCATGGGGCCGCTTGGCCGCGCATTGTGTTGATCGAACTGGATGTCCTTCGCGCGCGCAACCCCGAGGAAGTCCGTCAAACGCGCGAACTCCGCCTCGGGATCGCTGAAGAAGGTCTCGCTGTAGACAACATGGATGTTCTTCGCGGGGAAGAGTCGGTAGTACTCCTCGAGTTGGGAGGAGTAGTCCCCGCGGGCAGTGTAGGAGTGGTGCCGATAGTTGAAGCTCTGGTAGCGCGGGTCCGCGATCATGCGCTCCCGTTCACCCCGGGTGCGTTCCGCTTCTTCTGCGATCGCCCGCTCGAACGACCAGTCATCGAATCCCCGAGCCGACTCATGCTTCCAGGCCGAATATGCGCGTTCCACCGGGTCGCGCAGCATCGCGACGATCTTGATGCCGGGAAAGTCACGCGCGATCCTCTCCGGGGCGAGAGGATGGAACATGTAATAGCCGCTTGCTTCAAACGTTGCGACAGTGGTTCCTTCGGGGCGAGTCCGCCGAATTCCTCGCGCGAGGGGAAAGTGCCCCCGGTACCAACGGGTGCCCCGGTGATAGTTCATGTCGAAGTAGTTGACCCCTTTGTTCAGGGTCGGCCGCACGATATCCGGGTGCTGCTCAAACGCCCGGAAGATCGACGTCGTGCCGCATCGTTGACCTCCGATGACGAGGAAGTCCGGCGCCAGGCGCGAGTCTGCCGAGAGTGCCCCCCATCCGACGTAGGCGCTGCGCACAACGCTCCGGACAGGCGCCGGCAATGACGATTTCAGACCCAAGATCCACTCCCCCCGCGCACGATCGATCGTTCTGCGCTCATTGTTTCGTGTCCCTATCAACGACTTGCTCGAGCGCCGGTAGCAACCAGGCGCCGAGCGCGCCGGTGCGAGCACCTGCCTCGAACTGGCGATCCGATAGGTAGGCGGCACCGCGCTGCACTAGGTACGTCCCTAGCAGCACCCACGCGTAATCTCGCGGGACCTCGGGGAGGGCCTCGCGCAGCAGCAGATCCGGATCCGCGAGCGCCGCGGCCACGCCTTGAGGATGAGACCCGATCACGAAGTGCAACTCATCCCATCCTGCAGGCACGTCGGTCGCGAAGCGCTCCCAATCCCACACAACAAGCGCGGCATCATCGGCGCTCATGTTCCACCGCGACCAATCGCCGTGACCCGCGCCCAGTTCCATCTCGAGCGCGCCATAGCGGTCACGCAATCGATGTGCAGCGTGACTCAATCGCCGCGCCTCCGCCGAATCATCACTTTCCTCTAGTGCCGCATGGACACGCGTCCACCACGACGCATGTCCAAGCACGGTCGTGGTGGTCGGGAACGCGGACCGCAGTTCCCGGGTTCCCTGCAGGCGTTGGGTTCTCGCCGGCGTCCGCGTGGAGTCGTTCCCCACCGGCCTCATGATGAGATAGTCCAGCCCGTTCCACACCCCGACGTCGATGAGGGACGGGGTTACGAGCGGCGAAGGCTGGATCGACTCGAGCGCGCTCAGAGCAGCGGACTCATGGCGGATACGGGCGCAGGTGAGGTCGTTGATGCCCAGCTTGGCGAAAGCAATCGGCTGCCCGCGAACGTCCATCATCCGGAGCACGGGCTTACGG